>JADIMH010000042.1 GCA_017694885.1 Candidatus Cryptobacteroides faecipullorum
TCCCTGATGCCGTCGGCCGTTACCCCGAACTCTTCACAGACCCCGTTCTCCCCGACAGGCGTCCAGACAGCCCTGCAGATGAAGACGGATGACGGCCTTTACATCAATATCCACGAGGCCGCGCTGGTGGACTATTCCTGCATGCATCTGGATCTGGATGACGAGAATTACGTGTTCGTGTCGCACCTTACTCCTGACGCCAACGGCTGGAAGGGTTATATGCAGACTCCTTGCAAGACCCCATGGAGGACTGTGACGGTGACTGACGATGCCCGCGACATCCTCGCTTCCCGGCTTATACTGAACCTTAATGAGCCGTGCGCATACGAGGACGTGTCATGGATCAGACCTGTAAAATACATGGGCGTATGGTGGGAGATGATTACCGGCAAGGGCGACTGGGCCTATACCGGCGAGTTCAGTTCCGTGAAACTCGGCCAGACCGACTATGCTGCCGCAAAGCCTACAGGACGCCACAGTGCCAACAATGCGAATGTGCGCCGCTATATCGATTTTGCCGCGGAGAACGGTTTCGACCAGCTTTTGGTGGAAGGGTGGAATGTCGGCTGGGAGGACTGGTTCGGCAATTCCAAGGACTATGTTTTCGATTTCGTGACCCCGTATCCGGATTTCGATATCAAGGCGCTGAACGATTATGCGCACTCGAAGGGCATACGCCTTATGATGCATCACGAGACTTCTTCTTCAGTGCGGAACTATGAAAGGCATATGGATGCCGCATACGCCCTTATGGACAGGTACGGGTACAATGCCGTCAAGAGCGGTTATGTAGGTGACATAATCCCGCGCGGAGAGCACCATTACGGACAGTGGATGAACAACCATTACCTGTATGCGGTAAAGAAGGCCGCCGAGCACCATATCATGGTCAATGCCCACGAGGCCGTGCGCCCTACCGGCCTGTGCAGGACCTATCCGAACCTTATCGGCAACGAGTCCGCCCGCGGTACAGAGTACCAGGCTTTCGGCGGCACCAGGCCGTTCCATGTGACTTTGCTTCCGTTCACGCGTCTGCAGGGCGGTCCGATGGACTATACTCCGGGAATCTTCATGATGGACATCTCCAAGCTGAATCCGGGGAATAATTCGCATGTCAACGCTACGATAGCCAACCAGCTCGCCCTTTATGTGACCATGTACTCTCCTTTGCAGATGGCTGCCGACCTGCCCGAGCATTACCAGGCCCGCATGGATGCGTTCCAGTTCATCAAGGATGTGGCTGTGGACTGGTCAGAGAGCCGTTATCTTCTTGCAGAGCCGGGTGACTATATTGTCATCGCACGCAGGGCCAAGGAGTGCGGCGGGGACTGTATGTCCGGCGGAGCGTCTGGCGCTGTTTCCGGGACATGCGGAAAGTGGTTCATCGGCGGCGTGACTGACGAGAACGCCCGCGAGGTGGAGTTCAGCCTTGATTTCCTGACCCCGGGACAGAAGTATACGGCTACAATATATGCCGATGCTCCGGACGCCGACTACCGGACCAATCCTGAGGCTTATGAGATTTCATCCAAAAAGGTGACTTCCAAGACCACATTGAAGATGAAGATGGCCCGCGGCGGAGGCTTTGCGATAAGCATCGTCCCGATGGAGTAACGGGTCTTTCACTGTTTCCTGCAACATTCCTGTCCGGAACGGAGTCTAACTGGCGGAAGAAAAAGAGAATGGTATCTTCGGATTATTGTAAAAACAGTGTATTATGGTAGATTGGACTGCGGTACTGATAGTTACCGGATTATGCGTGGTTATGCCGATTGTGGTTACAGGCATAGTATTCAGATCGAAAGAGCATGAAATCAACAGAAAGACCGATGTCCTTCTGAAAGCGGTAGAGAACGGTCAGGAAATCGATCCGGCTTTATTTACTGGTTCCGGAAACGGCAAAACCTTGAAAATGAAGTTGTTGAATAAGCTGACATGGGGAATGGTCCTGTTCGTTATAGGGGTCGGGATGCTTGTCGGAGGACCGTTTGCGGATGATCCTAAAGGGTTTGTGATAACAGGAGGAATCATGACTGCTGTCGGGGCGGGACTTTTGGCAGCTTTCTTTGTCGGCAGGAAATGGATGAGACCTGAAATCAAGGCTGAAGAGAACGCTTTTATGTCAGAAGGAAAGGATTCCGAGAAAGAGATATAGGACCGGAGAGCAGTGGACAGGGATCAGTTCATACGGCAGCTCGACCATGAGCAGGAATCTTTGCGCAGATTCCTTTGTGCGCTTTGCGGAGGGGATTCATTCCGGGCTGATGACCTGGCGCAGGAGGCCATGCTGAAGGCCTATATGTCTTTTGAGCGTTTCGAAGGCCGGGCAAAATTCTCGACATGGCTTTTCAGGATTGCCTATAATTGCTTCTATGACTATAAGTCCAGGGTAATGCGGACAGAGGGGGAAGAATTGTCTGAGGAGTACGCAAGGAGGCCGGATGAAAGCGCCGATCCTTCCTCCCGGTTCAGACATCAGGATCTGTATCTGGCTATAGGCAACCTTTCGGAGGCAGAGAAGACAGTGATTCTTCTGTTTTATATGGAGGACAAGTCCGTCAAGGATATAGAATCCATAACCGGGATGCCGTCCGGGACTGTTAGGTCACATCTTTCCAGGGCCAGGCAGCATCTGAAGGCTTTTTTAGAAAACCGCTCCAGACCATAGTCTGACAGTAAAAACAACAGAATGAAAGACAAGGAAATACGCAGGTTTATCCGGGAGAACATGCCGCAAGTGCACGGCAGCGAGGCCTTTATGGCCGAGCTGGTGCGCCAGATCGGACAGCTTCCCGTACCGGCATCGCTTGCCGGCCGCAGCGAAGAGGAAAAACAGGCCGATATAAGGGCCATCATGGCTGTCGTCCGTTCTATCAAAAGGCGGAACCGTCTGACGGCTCTTGCCATTGGCGCCGGTGCGGCAGCCGTCCTGCTCTGCATTGTCTCCGCTGTTTTCATGGTCCCTTCCATCCGCGACTTCGTGACCGGGAATTATATTTATATAGCCGTCGCCTTCACCACTGCCGTCCTGGCCTGCGCCTTTATCGTTCCCCGCACATCCCGGCTGTAGAAATTCCACTCCTGGCCTGGTGACCGGAGAATCCAGACTGTCAGACAGAAAGTCAGATAGTCATATCAGTCATGTCGACTACAGTTGCATATTCATTAGGATAAATATTCATATCCATTGAATACTGATTTGTCAAAGAAACACAACTGTATCCTTGGATTAAGATTCAAATATGGTCTGTCACCACTGATGAACAATATCCTGTCATCTTGCTCGGGAAATTTCTCGTCCTTGGCTCTGACGGCTATGTATTTTATCCCGAAATCCGTCTTTCTCTTAAGATATTCAATTACACCGGAAACCGTACATGGTTTCCCTATACTGTTAAGAAAATCGAAAGTATTTTTCATCAGCTGAAGAGCAGCCATATCCCCAACCAGATCAAACACAGCATCATAATCACAGGTATAATCTATACGGCAAACCATATACTTTCCTTTGTATGCAGTCTTTCCCCACCAATGAGCCAATCTTATATTAGTATCCCAAAAGTAGTAGCCGGCTCCAAGCCATGCATTACTGGAAACACATTTATATGGACCATCCTGTTCGACCTCATCCCGATTATTCCGGTCTTCAACTGCTTGATACAATGT
>JADIMH010000043.1 GCA_017694885.1 Candidatus Cryptobacteroides faecipullorum
CAAAATCATACAAATATACACCTCCGGAGCATAAAAAGAAGAAAAAAATGCAAAAAACAGCGGTGCGGTCACAGAGGAAGGTCCTGAAGGAGCTCCTCTAAAGAGCCGTAGAGGGGGATGCCGTAGAAGTCGCAGGTTATCCGTACATTGTCATAGCGGTAGAATGAAGGTTCGCAGGCGACATACAGCTTCCCGGAGCGGGCATGCAGCCCCATCTCCAGAAGGGTTATCGGGGACTTGCTGCTCCCGAGGATGTTCATAATGATGATGTCGGCCTTCTCCAGATGCTCCAGCTCCCAGTTCACCTGGTACTCCATTTCACCGTCCGCTCCCCCGTTCCATGAGCCGCGGCGGGGATTGTACAATATGTACCTGCCCTCCTTCCCTGAAAAATACTCTTTCAGCTGCGCCTGCCAGTCCACACTGTTTCCCATGTCGATGGTCCCGGCAAGGAAAATCCTCGTGAAGCCTCTGTCATCGTCAACGGGAAGCTCCTCCCTGGGTTTGATCTCGTATGTGACTGATTCTCCCTGCTGTCCGGAACACGACACCAGTCCCAGGACCAGCAGAATTATAATGTAGAAAGGGTATTTCATATATGACAATCTATAAAGAACGTCTGCAAAGATACAATAAAAACGGCCACCTTTACAGATGGCCGTAATAATGTAAATGTCAAAGAGTATTACTCCTCGTCAAAGGCAGGGTCAATCCCGGTTACAATAAAATTGAATCCGAAAGACCGCCTATTGATATAATAGCCTGTGACCTTAATAGTATTCGGAGTGGAAAGCTTGTTTCCGTCAGCATCCTTATTACAGTAATCGCAATAAGCATCAAGATCGAAATCATCCGACTCATTACCATAGAACGCGAGCTGTGTCGATGCCCCGGCAATGTTCAGATTGTGGTAAGGATCCGACAGATAGCCTGTTGCTGTAAAATAAGTAATATCATACAGACCGTCATCTCCTACCGTAATGTCATCGATAGTCCCGGTAATGTCTACAGGCGTACCAGGTTCGTAGGTACCTTCGGCATTCACGATTTCAACAAATTCAATGGAACCGATCCGCGGGCCATCATAATCCTCTTCCGCAACGCCTGACACTCTTACTGTCGCCCCGACTTTTCCGTATACAGTATCATAGAACTCGCTGGCATTGACAAATATAAGGTCATTGTCCTTTGAAAGCAGGAAACCTTCTGTACATGTAGCAGCAATAACGCCATCCACAGTAACCGCAGAAGAAGCGGCACCAATCCGGTCAAAGACGCCCTGCATCGTTTCCGTAGCATCAGGATACTGCACCAGTTCTACTCCGAATTCAGAACTGCCATCAGAGTTGGCAGAGCCGAAAGTCACGGTTGCCCTTCTTGTCGCAAATTTGTCCGGCATAGCTTCAACAGAGAATACCACGGCTGTAGTATCTGGAGCTATCGTGGTTATCTCCTTGATTTTAGCCCAGCCGAGATCTTCAGGGAACTCATATTCCATACTGCCGCCCTTTACAAGGAATCTTGCCGTTACTTCTCCTCCGTCAGCCGGTATGAACAGTTTGTTGTCAAAACCCTGGATAAGGGATTTCTCCACTGATACAAACCTCGCATCTTCAAACTCAACCACTCCATTATACACAGTCTTTGTGCCCCTCACTGTCACCTTATCGCCGACCTCGATATCGAAGCTGTCCCAGTTGTAATTTCCGGTATTATCGACTGTCCCGTATATGTAAAGCTCCTCATCAGTAGAGTCATCCTTCATATACCAGTTGCCGTATGTTGTACTGGTGATGCGCGTACATGTACCGGTCACAACGAACGTCTGACCGGCTACACCGTCAAACACATCCTTGACAGTAGCGACAGCAGCCTCTATTTCACCCTGCCTTACAGTAAGATTCTGGTATTTGTCACCGGCCTTTATGATAAGCTTATCTTCACGGCCGACAGACTTGTTGTTCTCCGCAGTGAATTCAAGGACAGTATTGCCGGCAGTTCCGGAAAGATGGTTGACTGTAAGCCATGCAGGTGTTTCAGAATACACCATCACCGCTTCATGGTCTTCATAAACAGTATTCCCCTCTTCATCCTTCACCTCATTTTCCGTCTCAAAAATTTTCTCGAACGCCCAATCCACTTCCGCATTGAGCTCGACCTTTACAGTACCGCCCTCAGCAGGAATGCTGATGAAAGTCTCGGAAAGCTGTATCTCATCAAGCGATGAAAGCGTATAATCTTGTGTGCAACCTGCCAACAGGACTATGCCGGAAACGGCAGTTGCCATTATTTTCGTAATTTTCATATTTCCAGATTTTTCAGGTTAATTGAACATATACTTGATGCCTACCTGAGCATACCAGCACTGTCCGATATCATGATAATAAGTCCATGTCGGGGTAGTAGCCGAAACAGCATCATTTGTACTGAATACGGGTACTCCATCTGCATTTATGTGATCACATGTAAGGATTCGGCCCGAACTAAGATTCGGATTCATCTGCTTTGACACTCCCCATGAAGAATTGAAGATATTCAGGAGGTTCTTGATATCCACGCTGAGCTGGAGGGTGTTGGAAGTCTTGCCTATCCTTACCTTGAAGTCATGCGAATAGTGGAAGTCAAGCCTGTGCACCCACGGAGAGTATACGCTGTAAGCCTCTGCATATTCCCCTTTGTGCCTGCTCAGGTATTTGTCGTTCTCGAGATATGCCCAGAAACGGTCACGGTCATCATCGGAAACGAACTGGAGCTCGTCCTTGGTATTAGGGATATAGATGGCGTCGTAGTTGTAACCGTCACCGTTAAAATCCCCGTCATACATATAAGAGTAGTTGTACCCGCCTCTCCATGTCTCGTAGAACAGGCTGAATGTGTTGTTACACTTGTCCCTGTAGGTGAGGGATGCGAAGAACCTGTCCGGAGTCACATACTGGGAGTTGTGGAGGACAGGATTGTTTGGACCGTCCACAGTAGGCACATATGTGAATGCGCTGGATGCATCAGAGCCAGGCATTCCGGTAAGCTCCTTGGAAACGAGATGTGTATATGATGCAGTGAAGTCAAGGCCTTCTACCGGACTCATATTGAACATCACATTTGCGGAATAGCCATAGCCCTTATTGGTGTTGGTGAGCACATACGCATCCGTATCGGTATAAGTATGGTTTTCAGGATACATAGGCCTGTTGTCCGGGCCGTTAAGGCGTACGAAACCGTCTACCGGCATCACGTTCCAGTTGGTCATGCAGACACCGTTCACAGTCTTGTTGAAGATAAACTCACCGGAAATGCTCATAGGGAATGATGTCGGGAAGGCGTAGTCGAGGGCTACAGATGTCTTCCATACCTGAGGCATCTTGAACTTGCGGTCGACGGCTGCAAATGAAGAGCCTACTACACCGTCTTCCGGGGATATTGTCAGAGGGAACTTCTCCGGGTCAAGACTATTGAGGAAGTTCTTCATCTCATCCTTGTCAGTTATGATACCACCGGCAAAATTCTCAAGAAGCGGGTCCCCGACCTGTATCTTGACATTGTTCTGTACCATGCCGGAGTTCGTAGGCATGTTGGTGAAGAACACCAGAGGGATACGCCCGGAGAAAAGGCCTGTGCCTCCACGGAACTTCAGGCTCTTGTCACCGAAGATGTCCCATGTGAATCCGACACGCGGGGAAACGGAGATCTTGCCTGACGGCCAGAGGCCGGTATCGACATGGCGGCCGTTGTAGTCGAGGGCGAGAATCGCGTTGTTGGTCATGATGTCCTTGTTGCTGAAGAACAGCCCGTCGAGACGTACTCCGTAAGAGAGCATGAACTTGTCGTTAGGGTTCCACTCGTCCTGGGCATAGACACCCACCTTGTGGAAACGCACCCTTGCCGCAGGGGCATCCTCACCGTCATAGCCATATGTAAGGCAGACTGTCTCAGGAACTGCACCATTCATAAAGTTAGACATGCTGTCGTAACGGTAATATCCGGTTCCGTTCCTCATATAGGAGTTGTCGGCCATCTGGTACTCATAGCTGGCACCTGCGGTAATCTTGTGGGTACCTACATAATAGGTAATATCATCCTTTACATTGGCTACAGTATTGTGTACACCATTGTTATAAGTGAAAAGTTCATAGCCGAGTGACATGTAAGGAGTGATAGTGCCAGTTCCGTCAAGAATATCGATGAACGGGAAAACCGACGAATTGGTACCGCGGACATCATCAAGCTTGGAGAACGTGGCGAGGAGCTGGTTCGAAAGGTTGTCGTTGATACGGCTGTTCAGGTCAAGGGAAACAGAATGCACGATGTTGTCCATAGAATACATCGAGTTGGCAAAAGACATCGAATACTCTGACATACGGGCATATACAGTACGGGTCTCGCAGTCTGAAGAAGAAGCGTTAGGAGAATTCCAGGCTTTATTCAGAGTGTAGTTGTAGCGCACGGCAAGATGATGGTTGTCAGCGATGTTCCAGTCCAGACGTGCCAGTATCTTCTGGTTGCTCTCATCAGCCGGGAAATCCGTAAAGGAGCCGGTATCATAACCGTATTTTTCCTTGACAAAATTAGAGATTGTTGTCAAGTCATCGACTGTTGTCCTTGAAATATAAGCATCTGCGTCACCTTCACCATCTGTGGAAGCCCTCCAGCGGTTCGCCACCGTAGGTATCTTGGAATACTCGTAGTTTACGAAGAAAAAGAGCTTGTTCTTGACGATAGGGCCGCCGAGCGTAAATCCGTATGTAGTGGTCCTGTCCCTGTCGCGGGCTCCGGCGATATCCTCTCCCTCAACAGCGCTTCCGCGCATATTCTCGTTCCTGTGGTAGATGTACGCAGTACCTTTGAAGGTGTTGGTACCTGACTTGGTGATGGCGTTCACGCCTCCTCCGATGAAATTGGTCTGGCGGACATCATAAGGCGAGATAACCACCTGCACCTCCTCGATGGCATCGAGGGATATAGGGCTGCCGCCTCCAGGAAGCCCGTCGTTGAGGCCGAAGTTGTTGTTGAAGTTCGCACCGTCGACAGTGAAGTTGGCGGTACGTCCGTCAGCACCGGCGAAGCTCATGCCGTTGCCGCCGTAAGGGGAAAGCCTTGTGACATCATCGATTGACCTGCTGACAGTAGGGAGAGCGGTCATCTGGGAATTGGAGATATTGGTAGAGGCACCTGTCTTCTCTGCAGCGAACTTTGAAGCTGCAGACGCCACGACTACAGCCTCGCTCAACATTTCGCTATCCTCTTTCATAGTCACATTAAGGCTATATGTTTCAGCAAGCTGCAGAGTCACATCCGTATAGATCATAGGCTGGTATCCGAGGCAGGAGAATTCAACGGAATACGGACCGCCGGAACGCATACCGTTGATAGTGTAACGGCCATCCTCATTGGTAATCACCGTGTAGACAGTACCGGAAGGGTCATGTGTGGCCAGGATTGCCACTCCGACAACAGGGACGCCGGCCTCATCCACAACGAGACCGTTGAGAGATGACGTCGTCACCTGAGCAAAAAGAATACCCCCTCCTACAAACAATGCCGCCAAAGCGGCAAAAACACATTTAACTGTTTGTTTCATAAGTGGTAATATAAATATAAAGTAAATCTCGGCGATATATCGGGCGCAAAGTTAGATATTTATACAAAAGAGACAAATATTCTTTCTGTTTCCATACCCGATTTTAATCAATTCTTAACATAAGATTTCATGCAGGACCTTAAGGGAATTGATATTCAGCTGTGATTCCATATGGTATCCGATGTATTTCAGGACGGCTTCCGCGATTTCTCCCCTGGTCTTTCCGTTCAGAGGGATAAGCATTGTCCGGCTGAACGGTTCTTTGATGAAGCGGTCTATAACCGGCATCAGATTGCCTGCAAACGGGGCTATGTCTTCCGAAGACGGCCTGAAGCCCAGGGCGGAAGCCAGCTCAAGCAGAAACCGGATATGGAAATTGCTGAAATCCGACTCCATGGCATCGAGGAGCAGAATGCTTTCACGGCACCAGGCATACAGTCCCGGCTCTTCGGTCCCTTCCTTCAGCACTCGGTAAAGGACCTCGCTCATGAACATTGTAATGGAATTCTTGAACATACTGTCCCTTATGCCGGCAAGCGGATATACCATGACCGGCCTGCTTGCCGTGAACAGGTCCGACCTGCGGTTTTCCGAAATCCCGCATTCGAGAATATTCATCGGCAGCAGCATCGTAGTAAGGGCATTTTTCCCGATACCTCTGACAAAGAAGCTTTTCCTTCCGAAATCCCTGCCGAGGGTATGTATAACGACAGAATTGTCCCCCGTCTTTGTATGATGAAGGACGATAAGCTCCGTTACTGTAGTCATATGCTATCTGCTGTTCAGGAATGCCGCCATTGCCCGTAAGGCCTTGCCTCTGTGAGAAATGGCATTTTTTTCTTCTTCCGATATATCTGCAAGTGTCTTTCCCGGATACTCGTCGGGGATGAAGACAGGGTCATAACCGAAACCGCCATTGCCGGATTTATAATAGGCAATGCTTCCATCGAGTATGTCCTCGAAGAAATATTTCTCTCCGTCCAATATAAGGGTAATCACGCTTCTGAATCTGGCGCGGCGTGAAAATCTGTTCATCTTCAGGCCAAGGGTCTCAGCCATGGAACACTCTGTCCTGAGCACTGCGAGTTCATGGAGCACCTTGTCCATATTCCTGTCGAAATCCTTGTCCTCGCCTGCATACCGTGCGGTATGCACTCCAGGCGCACCGCCGAGAGCAGCTACCTCCAAACCTGTGTCATCCGCAAAGCAACTGCACTTGCAGCTGTTCCAGATATGTTCCGCCTTGATTATCGAATTGGCCTTCAGTGTAAGGCCGGTTTCAGGGACGTCATCCGTAACGCCCGCCTGTGCAGGGGTAACGAGCTCAAATCCCTTGCCCAGAATTTCTGATGCTTCACGCAGTTTTCCGCTATTGCCCGTTGCAAATACAATCTTCATAATAACAACTGCTTTATTCTTTCCTCTAAAAATCGGTGCAAAGGTAAAAAAGTTTTTGATAGTTTTCATAAATTTGTGGCTTGGCTTTTGTTTAGGAGGCTTGTCCGATAAATTTTTATTAAAAATGAAATATTTACGTCTTTTTTACGCAGTTTCGGCTGCAATATTCCTTTCATCAGCGGCTTTCGGCCAGTCAAAAAGTTTCAAGCTGGGGCAATGGGTAGAAATCCAGAATTCAATACTCAAGGAACTGAACCGTTCCTATGTGGATTCGCTTCCAGTAGACAGGATGATGCGCGTCGGAGTGGACGCCATGCTCGAGAATCTCGATCCCTATACCATATATATACCGGAGGAAGAGAATGAAGACCTTCAGATGATGCTGTCAAAGACATATGGAGGAATCGGCGCCATCATCTACAAGAAAAAAGACGGCAATGTAGTGATCAATGAGCCGTACAAGGATTCCCCTGCATACAAGAACGGCCTGGTATGCGGAGACGAGATCATAGCCATAGACGGAGAACCTACCAAAGGGCTCGAAGCGGCCCAGAGCAGCGACAAGATGAAGGGCAAACCGGGAACTGCCGTAACATTCAAAGTAAAGAAACTTCGCAGCGGCGACACTCTCGACGTATCCATCGTGAGGGAACGCATCCATATACCCGATGTCGAATATGCCGGAATGCTCGATGACACGACAGGATACATAAAGCAAAGCGGATTTACCGACAATGTTTCCAGCGATATAAAGGCCGGATACATGAAACTGAAGGCAGCCGGAATGAAACGCCTGGTACTGGACCTGAGGGGAAACGGAGGCGGGCTGATGCCTGAAGCGATCAATATAGTATCGCTTTTCGTACCGAAAGGTTCTCTGGTGGTAACCGCCAGGGGCAAGGATCCCCAGTCCTACAAGGAGTACAAGACCACATCGGAGCCTGTAGATACCGCAATGCCTGTCATCATAATGGTCGACAGCGGCTCCGCATCTTCCTCTGAAATAGTCGCAGGGGCTTTTCAGGACCTGGACCGCGGGACCATCATCGGCGAAAGGACTTTCGGGAAAGGGCTCGTCCAGACTATCCGCCCGACAGCATATAACGGACAGCTTAAAGTCACTACAGCCAAATACTATACTCCGAGCGGCAGATGCGTACAGGCAATCGACTACAGCCACAGGAATGAAGACGGAAGCGTAGGACATATACCTGATTCCCTGACCCATGAATTCAAGACCCTGCACGGGAGGAGTGTCCGGGACGGCGGAGGAATCACTCCTGACATAAAGATAGAATCACCGACTTACAGCAGACTGGTATATTCTCTGGTACTTTCAGGTATCATAGATACTTACGTACTGAAATTCGTCCGCGAACACGACAGCATTCCGGCCCTTGACCGATTCCATTTCTCGGATGCCGATTTCGAAGATTTCATAGAATTCGCGAAGACACAGGAATTCGACTATAGAAGCGGTGCGAAGACCCTCTTCGACCAGATGAAGAAAGAAATTGAAGAGGACGGTCTTACCGAAGCCGTTTCCCGGGAGCTGGATGCACTCGGCAAGGCCCTGGACATGGACAAGGAAAGGTTTATCCGCCTGAAGAAGGATGAAATCATTCCTTTCATCGAGGAAGAGATAGCGGTCAGATATTATTACCAGGAAGCCGGAATACAGGTCAGGCTCAGATATGACAGCCAGTTAAAGGAAGCTTTGGAGGTACCGGTCGACAGGCTCGTGGCCTATAATTAAAATCGGACAAGCCGGCATCCGGAGCGTTCTTTCAACAGCAGATCAGCGCAGCGACAGGAGCAGGTCCGTCAGGACAATGGCGGCTGCGGACTCGACAATTACAGGAGTGCGGAGAGCGAAGCAGACGTCATGACGGCCCTGGATATCAAGAGGCTCTATCTTACCTGAAGTAAAATTCCACGTATACTGGGTCATCCTGATGCTGGAGGTAGGCTTGAATGCTACCCGGAATACTATCGGATTTCCGTTGGAAATGCCTCCGTTGACACCTCCGGCCCCGTTGCCGGAAGTCATGCCGGAAGGGGAAACAATAGGATCATTATGCTCAGAACCTTTCATTCCGGCAGCCTTGAATCCGGCTCCGAATTCTATGCCCCTGACTCCGGGAATGGAAAAGACGATATGTGAAATCAGTGACTCCACCGAATCGAAAAACGGTTCTCCGAGTCCTACAGGAACATTCCCGACGGTACATTCTACTATTCCTCCGACAGAATCTCCCTCTGCCATAGCTTTATCAAGTATGCCGGACCATAAAACGGTCGGGTCGGTGACACCCGGCCTTTCAACCTCAGACAGAGGGACACCGCCCACCTCTACCAGAGAGGCCTTTACGGAAAACAGGCGGGAGCCTTCTTCCGGCAACTGTGCAAGACCATATCCGGAAAGGACATCTGCGGAATAAGCGGAATTCAGGATTTTTTTCGCCACGGTCCCTGCTGCCACCAAAGCAAGTGTAAGCCTTCCGGAAAAATGGCCCCCTCCTCTGGGATCATTGAAATCGTGCCACTTCATACCGGCTACGAAATCGGCATGACCCGGCCTCGGCATTTCCTTGAACAAGGAATAATCTGAAGGACGTACATTCCCGTTACGGAACAGGACCGCGAGCGGAGCACCGGTGGTATAGCCCGCCATAATCCCGCTAAGTATCTCGGGGACATCGTCTTCCCTGCGCGGCGTGGTACCTTTGGCTCCGCTTTTCCTGCGGGAAAGGTCTTCCATGAAATCCTCTGCCGCAATATTAATCCCTGCCGGAACGCCGTCGATTACGGCTCCTATTCCGGTTCCGTGCGATTCTCCGAAAACAGATACTCTGAAATTCTTGCCGAAAGTATTCATAACATAAACGTCTTGGTATCAATGCCTATTCCGGTTTACAACCGGCACGGCACAACTTGTCAAACAGTTCAAAAAACATCGGACAGGATTTGGCTACGCACTGCCTGTCATCCGGTTCTATCGGAGATTCCGCTCCGAGAGAAGCCACAGTCAGGGCCATAGCCATCCGATGGTCATGATATGTATCGTATTTACCGCCTTTGAGCAGCCGCCCCGTCAGTATCCTCTGGGCGAGGGACTGCCCTTCAACTATAAGCGTATCTTCTTCTATTCTTGCAGCTACCCCCATCTGCAGGAGCATCCCGAGTATGGCCTTTCCCCTGTCGCTCTCCTTGTGGGCAAGGCGCCTCACTCCGCTTATCATGCTCGTTCCCTGACAGAAGGCCGCCAGGACAGACACGATCGGGAACAGGTCCGGACACTGCGATGCATCGGTCGTAAAACTCCTGAGCGGAGAACGCTGGACGGCAATGTCCCCGTCATTGCCGTCATACTGCGACAGGCTGGCACCGGCATCCATAAGAATATCCATAATGCTCAGGTCCGCCTGGATCGACCCCGTGTCCAATCCTGACAGTACCGCCCTGCCGAATACAGCTCCGGCCACCAGGAAGTTGGCCGCAGTGCTCCAGTCTCCTTCGAGATCGAATTCCGCGGGTCTGTAACGCTGACCACCCTTCACCTTGAAGAGTATGTCGCTGCAAAAATCCCAGCTGCCTTCGGAAAGCATGAAATCATCCCCGCCAAGGAGTTCGTCAGATATCCGTATGCCGAATTTTTTAAGGATGTCTACAGTGATGAACATATACGGAATGCTTACCGGATCATGAACAGTAAAAGAAGAATTCTTTTCCGCCAGAGGAAGAGCCATCAATAGTCCGGATATAAGCTGGGAACCGCTTGCGCCGGAAAATTCAGTCCGGCATGGAGTCAGCCTGCCCTCAATCTTCAGCGGCACTCGGCATTCCCCGCCGGATCCGGAAACCGCAACCCCGAATTTTCCCATTATTTCATCCGCACCGGAAAGGATTCTCGCGGAAAGGGTTTTCTCTCCGGTCAAGGATACCGGTCCGGGCACCAAAGAACTGACTATGGGAAGCATAAGCCTGGTAAGCAGGCCGGATTCCCCCACGTGGAGCGTCCCCGTCGCGCCGATGCATGCCCTGGCTTTTTCCAGTCCTCCTCCTTTCACCACGAGAGTATCGCCGTCAAGGGTGATTTCCGCCCCGAGACTTCGGGCGGCCGCGACTGCGGATTCATTGTCCCCGCAGGGTGAATAGTGTCTCAGGCGAGACTCTCCGTTACACAGAGCCGCTGCTATTATCGCTCTCTGGGTGAAGCTTTTAGAAGACGGCACCCTGATACTTGAGGCCTGCGTGTCCGAAGCGCTGACACCATGCTGCGGATAGCCTATGAATCGCCTGGTGCCATATACGGCCCTGTGCATTTCCCCGGCAGGCCACTGGCCTGGAGCGGCCGCAGGAGATCCGTCCGGAGCGGCATATGTAAACGGGGCTCCGAGTCTCAGACACCCGAGTCTGGATTCCCTGCCGTATTCCCCCATACAAAAAGCTATTAGACCTGAAGGTTCAAAAATATCATACAGGGAAAGTACCCTGCGGACATCGTCTTCGGACAAAGCCGTAGTCACCACCTTGACTATCTCCCCGTCATGATATCTGCATTTCGCCACCATATCCTTCAGTTCCTCCATGGAGCCGGTCCCGGAAAAATCATGGTATGACCTTATCATTACGGTACCGTTTTCCCTGGCAGCCAATGCTATCCGTTTGGACATCTGCTTTGGCGCCTCTATCTCCACATCCACATATCTGGCCCCGGAGACCGCTGCCTTGATCAGCCGTTCTTCGCAGATTCCGGCGGCAGCCGCTTCCGTAAGCGAAGGATCAGCCTCCATAAGTGAAGCCATCCTGCAAGTGGCCACAAGCGGTACATCGGAAGAAAAGCATTCCTGTATCTCTGCGGCCGGCATCGGACAGCTGTCAAGCCGTATTTCCGCCATCTCGCAACCGGAAAGCAGGCGTAGGGCCTCCTCGGCGGACCTGTTATGTATAGTAGTGCAAATCATATCTAACAGCAAGCATTTAACGTTTCTATCACCGTATCGGCAGACAACGGAACGATTTCGACATTCCCGATATCACGGATCAGGACAAAGCCGATTTTCCCGTTTTCCGCCTTCTTGTCCTTGACCATAGCAGGCCTCAGCATGTCTGCGGGAAAAGGAAGGTCCGTGTCAAGTCCGCACGCGGCAAGATCCTCAGCCAGACGCGCAGACAGTCCCGGACGGCACAAGCCTTCTTTTTCAGAAAGACGTGCGGCACATACCAATCCGGCAGAGACAGCCCTGCCATGTGAAATACTATGGTCGCACCACTCTATCGCATGGGCAAAAGTATGCCCCAGATTCAGTTTCTTTCTTTCCCCCTGTTCAAAAGGGTCCATGGAAACTATTCCGGACTTGACCTTCACCGACTCATACACGAGCCCGACAACGGAATCGGAACAAGAAATGAGAGCATTTCCCCTGTCTGGGGAGGACCAGATTCCGGAAAACAGGCCGACAGCCTTCCGGTAATTGCCGTTATCCTCGATTATGAAGGTCTTTACCATCTCCGACACCCCCTCCAGAATATGGGAATAAGGAAGAGTCGTCAAGACTTCCGGACAAATATAGGTAAACACAGGCTGGCGTATCACCCCGAGCATGTTCTTGTATCCGTAAAAATTGACGCCCGTCTTGCCTCCCACCGATGCATCCACCTGTGCAAGCAGGGTGGTCGGGACATACGCTGCCTTGATTCCCCTCTTGTATATTGCAGCTGCAAAACCTGCCATATCAGTAAGGATTCCGCCTCCCACAGCCAACAGTACGGCATTCCTGTCCGCCCCGCACCCGAGAAGCCAGTCGCAGATGCAGGCAACGGAAGAGAGCGTCTTCGAATCCTCCGATACGTCTATCGCCATTTCCGATACTGCCGGCATTAGCGATGCTATTTTCCCCGCATGTGCACCGGCGTTCCTGTCATATATGATGAATACAGGGCCTTCCTTTCCGAGAAGGCCCGGAAGGTCATCAAGCGATGGCCTGAAAAAAACGTGTCCGGCATATGTTTCATGCCCATTTATCAAGATATCTTTCATTCCGGCAATTCCTGCTCCGGTACAGACGAAGCATTATGCAAATATAATAATATTGGCAAGGAATTGCACGTTATTGGGATTATTGAGCATATTGCTTATCTTTGTGGGATTGTTCAGAACATATATATAATAATAACGATATGGCAAAATACACTAATGACCCGCGCGTCGTCCTGACATTGGACGCAGGAGGTACCAATATGGTCTTCAGCGCAATGAAGGGAGGCAAATTCATCGTCGACCCTATCACTTTACCGTCAAATGCAGCTGACCTGGACCTTTGTCTGGGAACAATGGTAACCGGCTTCAGAACAGTGGTGTGGAAACTCAAAGAGGAAAATGAACAGCCTTCGGCTATCAGTTTCGCATTTCCAGGACCGGCAGACTACCCTAACGGAATCATCGGGGGATATCTCCCGAACTTTCCTTCTTTCAGGGACGGAGTGGCCCTCGGACCATATCTGAGCAATGAATTCGGAGTTCCGGTCTATATCAACAATGACGGCGACCTCTACGCATACGGAGAGGCTCTGGGAGGACTTTTGCCGGAAATCAATGAAAAACTCGAGCTTGCCGGTTCTTCCAAAAGGTACAGAAACCTTATCGGATATACTTTCGGCACCGGACTCGGCATCGGTACGGTCATAAACGGCGAACTCAACCGCGGAGACAACTCTTGCGTCGAGACCTTCTGCCTGCCTCATTCCGACAACCACGACATCATTGTCGAGGACGGGGCATCGATCAGAGCTGTCAAAAGGGTCTACAGACAGCTCAGCGGCGATGAAAGTACACTGGAACCCAAGGACATATTCGACATAGCCGAGGGGACAAGGGCCGGAGACCAGGAAGCGGCCAAAAAGTCTTTCGAGACGATGGGACGCGTAGCCGGAGACGCCATGGCCACTGCCGTGACCCTCATAGACGGGCTCATAGTCATCGGCGGAGGAATCACCGCAGCGAAGAAGTACATCATGCCGAGCCTGCTGGAAGAGCTCCGGAGCAAGATGCACACCCTCGCCGGAGAAGAACTCAACAGAGTGCAAATGAAAGTCTACGACCTGGACAATGACGCTGAATTCGAAGAATTTGCAAAAGGAGACCAGAGAAAACTGAAAGTCTACGGAAGCGACCGGGAAGTAGTCTACGACCCGCAGAAGCGTATCGGCGTAGCCATCTCGAAACTCGGAGCGAGCAAAGCCATTTCTTTAGGGGCCTATGCGTTCGCCCTCAACCAGCTGGACAAAAACAAATAATTCAAAACCATCAATATGTATCCTCTTAAATTCAAACCGATACTCAAGACCCTCGTATGGGGAGGAGAGAAAATCGCTCCTTTCAAGGAAATTACCACCGACCAGCACAACATTGGCGAGAGCTGGGAACTTTCAGGAGTAAAAGGCAATGAGTCTGTCGTGGCGAACGGTGAATTCGCAGGCAAGACCATCACCGAACTCGTGCATGAGTACAAAGGAAAGCTTATAGGCGAGAAAAACTACAGCAGGACAGGAGACCAGTTCCCGCTGCTGATCAAATTCATAGATGCGAAACAGGATCTTTCCATCCAGGTACACCCGAATGACGAGCTTGCAGCCGCAAGACACAACGGGTCAAAAGGAAAGACCGAAATGTGGTATGTCGTAGCCGCTGACAAGGACGCACATCTTATGTCAGGACTCACGCAGGAAATTACCCCCGAGGAGTACGAGCAGAGGGTCAACAACCACACTATCACGGATGTGCTCCATGATTACAAGGTAGCGCCGGGGGATGTTTTCTTCCTTCCTGCAGGCCGTATCCACAGTATCGGTTCCGGCTCTTTCATCGCCGAGATCCAGCAGACATCGGACATCACTTACAGGATTTACGATTTCGGAAGATTAGGACTCGACGGAAAGCCGCGCGAGCTTCATACGGAACTTGCAAAGGCAGCTATCGACTACACGGTATATCCGGACTACAAGACAAGTTATGCAAAAGTAAAGGACCAGGAGAACGTACTGGTAGACTGCAGTTACTTCACCACATCGCTCTACGATATGGAAAAACCTGTAACAAAGGATCTTACGGATCTGGATTCATTCTTAGTGGTTATCTGCATCGCCGGCAGGGGTTCACTGAAAGACTCCGATGGCAATGAAGTGAGCCTGCATCAGGGAGAAACCGTACTGATCCCGGCAGAATGCAAGGGCGTTACATTCACTCCGGCAGAAACCGGAATGCAGGTACTCACAAGCTACGTAAGATAATGCAGCGCATAGAAATACATATCGACAGCCTCAGCGACCTCGACAGGGCCGCTGAGGATTTTCTCAAGAAAATCGGGACACACAGGCTGATAGCCTTTTATGCGCCTATGGGTGCAGGCAAAACGACTTTCACTACGGCTTTATGCAAATGCCTCGGAGTAACCGATCCCGTATGCTCCCCGACATTCACCATCATCAATGAATACCTCACCTCTGAGGGACAGACTGTCTTCCACTTCGATTTTTACAGGATAAGCAAACTTTCGGAAGCTATCGACATCGGACTGGAAGACTATCTCTACAGCGGCAACCTCTGCCTGATGGAATGGCCTGAAAATATCGAAGAACTGCTGCCTGAAGAAACGCTCAAGGTACATATTCAGGTGAATCCTGACCTTTCACGTACGATATGGTGGGAAGAATAGACTGAAACTACCATGCGGAAATGCTTGAAAAGAAACCGTTGAAACCGTATTCCGTCACCGCAGAGTCTACAGCTATGCACGGACTCCGTCTTCCTCTTTTCTTGACAAATATAAAATACAGATTCCCTTCCAGCACGACAGCTGCCGGATCTGCCATGACATCCAGTCCGGAACCGTAACTGTAAAGTTCATTTCCGTTCCTGAAACAGGTAATGGAAGGGGAATATTCCTGGTTACCTATAAAACCGTATATGTCATTCCCGTCTACAAACGTAAAGAACGATCGCTTATACTGCGATGCCGAACATTTCAGACGGCCGTCCAGAGACCATACATGCGGGGACATAAGGTTGTCGTAAGAATAGTTGAGTTCACCGTAAACATACAGACTGTCACGTCCCTGAAGTATCCTGCACTGTCCGATAAGATCATATCCGAATGTCTGCAACGGAAACGAAACCCCGTCAGCGCAGACTGCATAAGTTCCGGAAGCGGATGATCCGGCTACACATATTTGCCGTCCTCCGTATATCCCGGCAAACAGTACCGTATCCGCTCCGTTGCCGATTTCAGGTTCAATGATCTCTCCGCCGTAATATATATTGCATTTCCCCGAACGGCTATACGAAAAGCACCATTCCCCGTCATCGTATAAAGGAGATATGAGACAGCCGTCCGTTTCATAAAGCACTCTTCCGTTTTCCCTGAACGCCAGGCGGCCTTCCGGCCCGTAGTTCAGAATACCCAGAGTATAGACTATACCTTCCTTTACATAAAATGATACTATACTTTCGTTTCCGTCATATCTGAAAAGTTCCGTACCGTCCATCCTGACAACGGTTTCCGTCCCGTCCGGACAATCAGTATAAAGATGCCCGCCGACACACCGGTGTCTCGACGGATCGTCCGATACGCCGTATCCTTTTCCTGCAGGCAGTTCCAGAATCCTTTTCCCGTCTTTCATAAGGAACAGCAGCGATGCCGTCGTGCTGTCGTATTTTCCTGATGACCAGTCATATCCGGAAGGATACTCTACTCCGGTAACATATAGCGACTCTGAACGGTCAGGACTTTGGACCATATCTTCGGGACCATCATCATGATAACCTGTCTTCATACACGAAAGGACGCAAAATATAATGGCTGGAACCCAAACCTGCATGTTCCCCGGTATGCGGGCCGGTGTGCGAAAGTAAAAAGCTACCATGCCGATACACCTGTATAGAAGCCATTGAAACCGCCTGCAGTCAGCCTGTCCTGTACGGCTACATAAGGTTGCTTGCGTTCCGTCCTGTCCGAAAATATGAAATACAGGCTGTCCCTGCACACTGCGGCAGGCCTGCTGCCATACGTGGAAAGGTTTCTGCCGTATGAATAAAGCTGTTTTCCGTTCATATGGCATGTCATGTCATCAAAGGAAGTTGCCTGGCCTGTAAAATCATAGATATTCCCGCTGCAGGCAAACGAATAGAACGGGAGCTGTCCGGACGCCAACGAGTACATATGCTTCCCGTATCCGTCCCATACCGCATATGTGCACTCCCCGCTGACCGCGCTCCGGCAGACTCCTGAAAGGAACACATCATCGTCGTCATACAGTATCCTGCAATATACCAGTGCACCCAAGCCCTCCGTTTCGATAGCATACCGGGTACCGTTCCGAAAGAAACATTCCGAACCGGAAGGGCTTCCGTCCGTACCTCCGAGCACACAGACAGGCTGCCCGTTCTGCACGACGGCATGCAGGATTTCTTCATTGGAGGAAATCCCCGCAAGGAGAGAACTCCCTCCATCGGCGTAAATATAATATCCCTGCCTCTCCCGGCCGGATCCGTCAGACAGGGCATCGGTTCTATAGACAAGATACAACCGACCGTCCTTTTCACTGATATCCGAGACTGCACATCCTGAAGGAACATCCAGCAGGACTTCTCCGTTTCGCCTGAAAGTAAAACCTGATCCGCCGGAACGGGGCTGTCCCAAAGTATATACATCGGTACTGTCCGAAACATAAAAGCCGGAAATCATTTCCCTGCCGGGATAACGGAACAGTTCGACTCCGTCCCTTTTTATTACAGTCTCGCTGTCCGTGGAATAATCAGTATACAGATGCCCTTTCGCACACCTGTGCATATCCGGATCTGAAGCCGTTTCATAAGAATAACCAACAGGGATTTCGACTATCCTCTCCCCTTCCTTTTCCAGAAAAAGACGGCATGGAACCGTTCCATATTCCGGATCCTTCACCCAATCATAGCCTGCCGGATATTCCACTCCCGTAACATATAAGGTATCGGAATGAGGAGGCGGCACCTCCTCATGATTCCCTCCGTCCGGACAGTCTGCATCCTTTCCGCACATCGCGCACATCAATACTCCGGCACACAACGCCAGCACTCCCGGCACCCCTTCTGCAAAACTTCGATATTCCATAATGAATCTGATTTTGATTTCCGGAGCAAAGGAAGCCATAAAAACAAAAGCCCCGAAATATCCGGCCGCGGATATCGGGACTTCGCCACTGTTTTCTTTTTCTTAATGTTCTTTTTTTTTATTAAAATTCACAAAACATTAAAAAAAGAAAATTCAATATGTCATTTCCGATATAGTGCAAAAAGCGCCGACCCGCTGCCCGACATGGAGGCATAAACGGCGCCGGACCCGTACAGAGAGCCCTTTATTGCTTCAAGCTGAGGATATTCAGCGAATACTGTCCTCTCAAAATCATTTACAAGACAGTCTTTCCATTTTTCAACCGGCATGGAAAGAGCGTCCCTAAGCGGGATTTCAGGTATGGCCGGGACAATTCCACGGTATGCATCAGCCGTTGAAACATGGACACCTTCAGGAACAACGACCTTCAGGACATAAGTATCCCGATCTTCACTGCCGGAGCCGCATGAAACATCATCATCTTCCTGAATCCTGATACCGTTGAAACTGTATCCGGTCAGCTTCTCCCCTCTCCCTTCTCCAATCATCGGCCTGTCATATATGAAAAAAGCGCAGTCGCTTCCCAGACGGGAAGCATAATCCGCCATTTTACGGTCATCCAGGCCCAGAGAAAACATCTCATTAAGCATCCTGACAGCAAAAGCCGCATCTGCGGAACCGCCGCCGAGACCAGCCCCTACAGGAGAAAGTTTTTCAAGGTATATCTTCACCGGAGGAAGGCCAAATTCAGCATCGAGTATCCCGTATGCCCCGATACACAGATCTTTAAGCGGATCCCATCCGACTCCGTCTTCTTTTGCTATTGTAATCATGGCTTTGCCGTCCGGTGAAATGCCCTGGACTATCCTGCCTGAATTCTCCTGTCCCCCATATTTGGCAAACAATTCCGAAGAGATCCTGCTATAGTCATCCCCGGCCACGATTTCCAGAACATCATGAATCCCGTGATACGGAAAGAACAGGGTTTCAAGATCATGATAGCCGTCGGGACGTTTGCGCAAAACATTCAACCCGAGATTTATCTTGACATTAGGATAAGTAATCATAGCATTGGCTGACTGTTGGTGTATCACATATTCTACTTGCTATCAGGAAGTTTCTTTCCGCTTCGGTCAGAATGACCTGATAGCCTGCTCCGCTATCCGGGAAACATTCTCCCTTGTCTGCGGATCGGAAATGTGGCCGATTACCGGAGAAACGAACGAAAGCATCTGGAGTACTGCAGCTTCCCGCTCCGGTATTCCGCGAGAGCGCATATAGAACTGCTCATCCTCGTTCAGGCGTCCTACAGTAGCCCCATGCGAACACTTGACATCATCGGCATATATCTCCAGCTGCGGTTTTGTATCCATTCTGGCAGAATCGGATATCAGCAGGTTGTGGTTCTCCTGATAGGCTTCTGTCTTCAGGGCATCCTGAGCCACCACTATCTTTCCATAAAAACCGGTCCTTGCCGTACCGCCTGCGATACCTTTGAAAAGCTGGCGTGAAGTACAGTGATGGACATTGTGGTTCACCTCGGTACGGATACTTACATTTTCATTGCCGGGACAAAGGTAAATACCCGAAATATATGTTTCCGCTCCCGGAGCATCCATATCGACGCGCACATTTACCCTGCAGTCCGCCCCTGGGAGAACCACCACAGACAGATCAAGATGCGAATCCCGCGACATGACGACATGGAGAGAATATTCTCCCGAATCCCCTTTGCCGAAAACGACAGAGCGGTTCAGAGTCTCACCGGCAGCGACTGCCACCCGAGACATGCTTGCGTCCATACTGTCAGTTGATGCTGTCATAACCTTTTTCTTCTATTTCCGCTACAAGTTCTTTTCCTGCCGTACGGACGATTCTGCCATTTTTCAGCACATGCACCACATCAGGGACGATATACTCCAGGAGTCTCTGGTAGTGGGTGATTATGATCGCTGATTTCTCAGGTGTATGCAGGGCGTTCACCCCATTGGCGACAATCCTGAGCGCGTCTACGTCCAGTCCGCTGTCAGTTTCATCCAGAATCGAAAGCATCGGATCAAGCATTGCCATCTGGAAAATTTCGTTGCGTTTCTTTTCTCCCCCTGAAAAGCCGACATTTACCTCCCGTTTGGAAAATTCGGGTTTCATCTGCACAAAAGCCATTTTCTCTTTCATAAGCTTAAGGAATTCGGCGGCTTTCAGCGGTTCCTTTCCTTCTGCCTGACGACGGGCGTTCACTGCTGTCTTCATGAAATTCGTAATGGTCACTCCCGGTATTTCCACAGGGTACTGGAAAGACAGGAAGATTCCAGCCCAGGAACGCTCTTCCGGCGACATTTTCAAAAGGTCTTTTCCCATGAAAGTCACCGCACCTTCAGTAACCGTGAAATTCGGTTTGCCTGCAAGGACAGCGGAAAGGGTGCTCTTGCCGGCCCCGTTAGGACCCATCACTGCATGGATTTCTCCTTTCCTTATAGTAAGATCCACCCCTTTAAGGATTTCCTTGTCCTCGACTCTGGCATGAAGGCCTTCGATTTTCAGCAGAATATTGTTTTCTGTCATATAGTTGTTTTTTATTCATTGTATACGATTCGTCACGCCGCTTTTCTGTAAAGTCTGTACCAGCCGTAAAGCGAAGCCACTCCGTTTATAAGGTACAGGCCCGAAACAATAGGCATAAAAACATGACCTACAGATATATGCAGCGCCATTTGGGTCACGTTTACCAACAGCCAGGCTATCCAGCAGTCCCATTTCTTGAGGGCCGAAAGGAACTGAGCGACAAGTATCAGCACTGTCACACAGGCGTCAAGATACGGTATCGGA
Source organism: Candidatus Cryptobacteroides faecipullorum (assembly GCA_017694885.1). Taxonomy (GTDB): domain Bacteria; phylum Bacteroidota; class Bacteroidia; order Bacteroidales; family UBA932; genus Cryptobacteroides; species Cryptobacteroides faecipullorum. The sequence goes on from JADIMH010000043.1 coordinate 20,950, forward strand.
TCAGACGGGAAAGCCCCCGGGAACCAGTTGTTTCCAAGCTGGCTGAGCAGCCATCCCCAAACTCCGGCAAGGATAAATACCGAAGCTACCGCCAAAATCCTCTGCGGCCAGCTCAACATGGATACCTTCAGGGCATTATGGTCAGCCGAACTCTCCTCATCCTTTTTGGGATGAGTCCAGCGGTAATGCCCCAGTATGTTTATTCCCAATGATATCGGCTGAAGGATAAGACTGGCATACAGGTTCTTGTTCCAGAACATGAGAAACAGTGCAAAGGTGTAAAGATAGCCCACCCAGAAATTGTACTTGCTGTTCCTTCCTGCAAGGAAAACACAGGTCAGTCCCAGAACAGACGTTACAAGGTCTATCAGCAAGACCGATGTATCGCCCCCTATGGTAAAAAGCGTATAGTTGATTATCTCTTTCATCTTATCGGAAAACAAACGGACGGAAAATCTATCCTACGGAACCTTCCAGCGACACCTGCAGCAGTTTCTGGGCCTCGACGGCGAACTCCATCGGAAGTTTTGACAGCACTTCCCGGGCGTAACCGTTGACTATCAGCCCTACAGCTTCGTCCTGGCCTATACCGCGCTGATTGCAGTAAAACAGCTGGTCTTCACTTATTTTAGATGTTGTCGCTTCATGCTCGACTACCGCGCTTCTGTTGGCATTTTCTATGACAGGAAAAGTATGGGCACCGCACCTGTCTCCTATCAGAAGGCTGTCGCACTGTGAAAAGTTCCTTGCATTGTCCGCCCCTGGCAGCATCTTTACCAGCCCACGGTAACTGTTCTGGCTATGGCCGGCGGATATGCCCTTGCTTACTATGCGGCTGCGGGTATTCTTCCCGATATGTATCATTTTTGTCCCTGTATCAGCCTGCTGGAAATTGTTGGTCACCGCTACGGAATAGAACTCGGATGAAGAATTGTCACCTTTCAGGATAGTGCTCGGATATTTCCATGTGATAGCCGACCCTGTTTCTACCTGGGTCCAGGAAAGATGGCTTCCCGAACCTTTGCATGTTCCCCTCTTGGTCACGAAATTAAAAATACCGCCGCGTCCCTGCGCATCTCCCGGATACCAGTTCTGCACAGTAGAATATTTGACTTCTGCATCTTTTTCCACGATTATCTCCACAACGGCGGCATGGAGCTGGTTCTCATCCCTCATCGGGGCAGTGCATCCTTCCATATAGCTGACATACGATCCTTCATCGGCCACTATAAGCGTCCTTTCGAACTGGCCGGTACCTTTTGCGTTGATCCTGAAATAACTGGACAACTCCATCGGACACCGCACGCCTTTCGGTATATAGCAGAACGACCCGTCGCTGAATACGGCGGAATTGAGTGCCGCATAGAAATTATCTCCGGACGGGACAACGGTAGCCAGATACTTGCGTACCAGATCAGGATGCTCCTTTACCGCTTCAGAAAAAGAGCAGAATATTATTCCCTTATCGGCAAGAGTCTGGCGGAAAGTAGTCTTGACAGACACGGAATCGAATACGGCGTCCACCGCCACACCGGCAAGAGCCGCCCGCTCATGGAGCGGAATACCGAGTTTTTCAAACGTCTCGGCAAGCTCGGGATCTATCTCCTTAGGCCTGTCACTGTCCTTTTTGGGCGCCGCATAATAGATGATATCCTGAAAATCGATCTCCGGGATATCCAGATGGGCCCAATGCGGCATCTCCATCTTCTGCCATTTCCTGAAAGCCTCCAGCCTGAAATCCAGAAGCCACAGGGGTTCCTCCTTCTTGGAAGAAATCAGCCGTATGATATCTTCATTCAACCCTTTGGGTATGAACTCCTGCTCCACATCCGTCACGAAGCCATGTTCATACTCCTTTCGGGTAATGTCTTCAAGTATATTTTTTTCTGTATTCTCGTCCATAACCTGCAAAAATACTCAAAAGCAGAGTGCCATGCAAAATAAAAACCTCAAATCGCTGCTCACGGCACCAATTCAAGGCATAACATAGAAATAAACACACAATTACACATTTCAAGTCTTAGAGAAATGCCTTGCAAAGATAATGGTTTTTATGGAAACCCCAAAATTCCGGGCACCTTATCCTGCAGCATTGCCATACAGACATCAGAAACGCCAAAGCCCAGGCTTTTACCAGCCCGACATGTCCCTATTTTAAAGTTTTCTTCAAAGACGCCTTGCATTTTATGTCAAATTACAATACCTTTGCACTTCAATTTTCACAGCAGCGGCTCTACCGTCCGTTGCCGCACCAGCCCGGATGGCGGAATCGGTAGACGCGTTGGTCTCAAACACCAATGTCCGAAAGGATGTGCCGGTTCGACCCCGGCTCCGGGTACCACAAAAAGAGGCAATTATTTGGCCTTCAAACAATTGCCTCTTTTATCTTTCTTCAAATGTTCCCAAATTGTTCCCAGAGAAACTGACAATATCCAAAGGCCGCTCATATAATCAATTTAGAAGCAGACTCTTGCATACAATCCTACTCGCTGTCTTTTCCACGAGAAAAAAGAAGAGTAAACAATTTTTTGCGCCAATATTCCCGAGAAACAATGTCGTCCCCAAAAAGTTCTTCGACACTACGCAAGGCCTCAAATAAATCAAAAATTGAATTGGATTCAATAGCCGCAAGCTTACGCAAGACATCCTCCTTATACTTGGAAAATTCATCTTTTTTTGCCTTACTAACCGCTTCTACAATAAAACTTTTGACTTCATTTGGATTCTTGATATCAATAATAGCCCTTGCATATTTCGCCACCTGACTGACATATTTTTCTATATAAAGTGGCAAATTGCTAATTTTATCGTATACTTTCTCTACGCTCATGCTGTGGGTATAGGTGAGCATATCTGTATTATACGACATCTCGCCAGGATAGTGGAAAGTGTTAGGCCGCAAAGTGATATTGGTATTCCTCCCTCCCGAAGTGTACATAAGTTGAAAAACACCGCTAAAGGAAACAGATGAATCTTTAATCTCATCATTTTCAAGAATCAAACTAAACGACAACTCCAAATTATCGCTAATTCGTACAGGAGCTCCCAATCGAAACGACAGATAAACTCGTGAGTCATCTATCTGATAATTGTCAATAAAAACATCTGATTTTGTCGAAATCGCATATCTATTTACAGATAGAAGTGCAACAAGCACGGAAAAATTAATTCCATAATTCCGATATACCTTATCTGATGTAACTGCACGAAGCAGATATCTGTCACTCTCTATCGGCCTTATAAGTCGCGCTGAGCAAAACTCGTCATTTTTGGTGTGATTCCTTATGTATTCATTTATATAATCCAATAGATCAGACCATTTATTGTCTCTGCAAAAATTTGCGAATTTGCCGAGTTTATGGATTTCAAGAACATCATTCTTAGCCGAGTACCGACTCTCCACTTGAATATGGTCAGCATGTAATTTCTTGACTAAATCCAAATCAGAGATACCGTATAGAGTAAAAAGCGCAGCTTCATCTTCCAGCATCTTATCAAGAACAATATCACGAACTTTTACCCGCAAATCCTTCTTTTCTGCCATTGAATCCAGATCAAAAATATCCTCAAGAAGGTTTTTCACATTTCCTATTTGAATAACTTTCTCTTTAGTCTTGTCAACAGAAAAACACTCAAGAATCTTGTCAACATATTCATTGTCTCTTGAAAGTACAGCAATAGCATTCTCAAGTGAAGTCATTGACTGCACTAAAACATTGTTTGTGAAATGGCGTAATTTTTTGTTTAAAATACTCATTTTTAATTGTTCTTAAATTAAACATTAAATTCATGGCCATGACCACGGGTTGAATCTTCGCAAGAGACGCTTTTTTTGGAAAAACCATAAATTTGCGTACATTTGTACGAAATTATCACCACATAGAATGACTAATTCTATGGGAATCATCACTTCAACCAGATGATAATTTTAGGGGAGTGTTACTTGGCGGTGGACTCCCCTTTGTTTATAGTCAACATCTCGTCCTTACTACATATCTTTATCCTCCTTTTCTGCTCTTTTTGTAGTCCTTTTATTCATCCTGTAAACATCGTTTTCCATTCCTTCAACTTTAATCATATCATATATAACGGTCTCGTTAACATAATCTATTTGCAGAGAATCAAACATCAGCCTAGTGTTGACATAATAATAATTACCCGCTTTATTCACTCTAAACGAATCCTCATCACCTTCCTTCACATTAATTAAATATAATATCGAAGGATTATCTTCGTCAACAGCAAACTTGACATATGGCTCTGCATTCGATGCAAATCCCAATTCTTTAGCAGCCGCATCTGTAAAACCAAGCTTCCCTGACTTGTGTACAGTCGCCTTTAGCTTTGTTTGAAATCTTTTTGCACTTATAATTTTGTAGCCCATTCTGTATCGACTTATATTTACCGCAAATATAGTGATATTTCAATTACCCAACAATAATTTATGCAATATTTGTCAATAACTATGCGGCTGTTTCCATTTTCTTGTATGTCCGTATTATTTACTATTACTAAAAACTACTCCGTTCTTAAATTTTCTTGTATGATATTCTAGGGCAAGTCTGGCATTTCTTTTACTGTTTCTTGACATGAGATATGTTTTGCTCGTATAAAAAGTAAAGTATCTATCGCATTTTAGTGTTTACACATTATTTTACGAAAATATATGAAGCTTCAAAGCGACTAATCGATAAAACTCACCTGTACCTCAAGTGGTTAGTTCACAGAATTCGGAGCGTACAGAGACAGAAAAGAATTGTTTATACCTGATTTTACCAACCTTATGTACAGAAAAGTTCTCTTAAAACGGTAATTCTTGGCCATACCCGGTTTGTTCCTCGCCAAGGACACGTACTTCCTTGTCTTGGTACAATTCGGATTGTTTGTTGAGTTTTAGTAGGATTTCTTCTCTTTTGACTGGATCCTTTATTTCATTTTTGCGCTTGATGCTTAAATCAAGGAAATCCTGACACATATCCATGCCCAAATATCTGCGGCCAAGCAGATTTGCAGCAATTCCTGTCGTACTGCTTCCTGCAAACGGATCAAGCACCCATGCTCCAGGCTGGGTGGATGCGAGGATTATCCTTGAAAGTACGCAAAGAGGTTTCTGGGTCGGATGCTTACCGCTGTTTTTCTCCCACTTGGCTATAGCCGGCAGTGTCCAGACATCACGCATCTGAGTTCCTCCGTTAATTTCTTTCATAAGCTCATAGTTAAAGAAATGCGGAGTTTTGGCCTCTTTGCGTGCCCAAAGAATATATTCAGCTGAATGCGTAAAGTACCTGCAAGACAAGTTTGGCGGAGGATTTGTCTTCACCCAAGTCACGCAGTTAAGTATTTTGTAGCCCAACTCTGTAAGATTCTTGGCAATAGAGAATATATTATGGTACGTTCCACTAATCCAGATGGTTCCATTGCTCTTAAGTTTCTCTCGACATGCCTTAAGCCATTCCCTATTAAACGCATGATCCGCATCCTCTCCACGGGACTTATCCCAATCTCCTTTGTTGACAGAGACCATTTTTCCACTCTGAACGCTTATCCCGCCATTGGATAGAAAATACGGAGGATCAGCAAAAATCATATCGAACTTGAAATCAAATTGTGACATCAGTTCAATACAATCTCCCTGCAATAGCGTAAAGTTTTTATCTTCCGACTTATAGTATGCTTTCACCTTGGCATTCTCTAAATTAAAACCCTCTCCACTACTCCACTTTCAAGGTCTTTGATGTTGTATAGATGCTCCAGCACATCAAATGTTTCTTTGAGATTACGCTTGGCAGTATTCCATCCTTTACCGTCAGTAAACCATACAAACTCAAAATAAGGAAGGTCCTTCGTCTCCAGAGTTATTGTCTTATAGCTTCTGGCCGTTTCATTTAACTTTGAGCCCTGACTTGAATAAAAATTAGTTTCAATGCCATATATCTTGTCCGCACCTTTGACAACAAAGTCGAAACGCTTTTCTGCCTGCCCGTTATTTGAGATTGATGATAAATCCACGTTCCACTTATCTTCAATCTCATGGATATACATCTCCTTGAAGTATGTCTCTCCTTTCACCAGGCCAGCTTTGACAAGGTAGCTTTCGACCAGGCCCTCCATCAGATGGCCACCTCTGTTCTTACGCCCGTTGGAGTCCAGACCTGTCTCAACTCCGGTAACATAATCAATTAGATTATGAATGATGTGGTTCTCCATCAGATCAAAAAGTCCTGTCTTGCGTATGAATACTTTATACTGTTCCAATGGATAGGAAAGCTTCCGGAAATTATAGCAGAATTCTCCGTCAGCATCCATCGCCTTAATCTCCGATTCTCTCTTTGCCAATAATATAGGTATACATTTAAGGACTTCCGGATATTTTGTCACAATCCTCTCAAACTCAGTATCAATATCCTTGATTCCTATTAAAGAATTAAGGATATTCAACTCTATTCTTATCGACTCTACATTGTTATAAACTTTCCCGAAGTCGACATAATACTTGTAATCAGCTATCGTTTCCCGAAAACCGGCAAGCCATTCATCAAAATCCCTTTTCATAGACTAATATTAGTTATCATTATTTCTGAAAGTTTACCTCTCCCATTCGGATTAGCGTTGATCATTCTCGTTGCCTGCACTTTTCTGATACTGAATGTACTGTAAACTTTATCAAAAAAGTCCTCTTTAGGATTCACGCCTTGAGGGTCCGAATTGCTGGCAACAAACATTGCATGCTTCCTTGATATCTCAACACAGAATTCCCCTAAACGCTTCTGCTCATCATCATTAAATCCTTCTTTTGCATACGAGGTAAACGATGATGTCTCAGTCAACGGCTTATAGGGAGGGTCAAAGTAGAACAATGACTTATTTGAAGCATATTGCAATGTCTCCGAGAA
>JADIMH010000044.1 GCA_017694885.1 Candidatus Cryptobacteroides faecipullorum
ATCATCACCTCCAACATCGAAGTCCTGCTCAACCATTGCCTCCGTTTCTACGACCGCCAGTTTGCCACCCGTGAGGCTATCAACCGCGATGTCCTCACTCGCTTCGAAGAACTGATGACCGGCTACTTCGATTCAGACAAGCCCGAGCAAATCGGTCTGCCCTCCGTGGCGTGGTGTGCCGACCAGCTCCACTTCTCCGCCAACTATTTCGGCGACCTTGTGAAGAAGGAAACCGGCAAGTCCGCCATCGAATACATCCACCTTACCGTTATCAACCGCGTCAAGGATTTGCTGGCAAGCACGAACAAGACCGTGAGCGAAATTGCTTACGAAGTCGGCTTCCAGTATCCGCATCATTTGAGCCGGATGTTCAAGAAAGTGGCTGGGTGTACGCCGAATGAATATAGAAGCGCAATTTAAAACGGCGCATTTACTTATAATAGCATTCAAATCCCGGTATTAGCATTGTAAATTCCGGGAACTTTGCGGTATCAAATTACAATGAGTATTGAATGTATAATTTGATAATCAGAAAGATATAGAATATTATTCGGTTCAAGTGTGGAGTCATTAGTTTATCGAATCGCGGCTCTGGCAAGCCTTAGTTCCTATAAACAATACCCCACACCGCTGGTATATATCGAATGATACATATCGATATGCGGTGATGAGTGTCTGTATCGTTTATCCCAGGAACTAAGAACATTTGTACAAACCATCCGTGGGGTATTGAGGAAAGATTATTTGCTTTTCAACTTCGAACCTTCCCGGAGTTTAAGGCCTGACGGACTGGTCAGAAGTTCAAAGTCAGGAATCTGGGAAAGTATCAGTACGATTCCAGAGGAGGCACGTCCCGTATAATTCTGGTTGATATCCGTGCGATAGACGTATCCGTCTTCCAAAATGCGGTGGACGGCATATCTGAATATCTCGATTTTTATTCTCTGAGGCCGTCCATTTGATGTAATGCGCTCTACTCCAGCCCAATCGACATTACAGATGACATTGCTCTTACCGTCGCTGCGAACCAGTGTCCTGCCTTTCAACGGCATGATATATTTTGACCACAACTCGTCAAAGACAGAGTCGGTATTCTTTCCCGAGGCGCTTTTCACTTCACCCGAAGAAGAGGAAACAAATTTCAGAAGCGGTGATTTTTCGGTGAGAAACTGACCTGTTCCTGTATCGGCATTCAAATACAGGAGTTTTATCCCAAGTTTTTCTGCAACTTTTACCGCATCAGCCATGATCTGCCCGTCTGTTGCAAGGACAGCTCCAGTGCAGTCGAAATAAGCCGCTGCACCGTACAGTTCCATCATTGCCTGACGGTTGACCATACGAGATGACGAACCATACATCTTGGCTTGTATGGCCAGTTTCTCCTTTCCTTTGACGGCAAAGACATCCACACCGTAATCTCCGCTATAAGGGGTCATCTCCGCCTTATACCCGTTGGAACGGAAATATTCGCAGACCATACGTTCAAATTCATGCGGCTGTGCCACATTCATCATGTATTTGGCACGAAACTCTGACAATGGATCTTTTCCTTTCATAATTATACCGGATATTGGTTTTTGCATAACAAAGTTAATCTCTCCCGACGACAAAACATGTCGTCAATAGGGAAAAGCGGCAGATGCTTTGCACACCTGGAAAAGGCATAAGCCAGAAATTTATTGAAAACCAGCGCGTTATATAAAGTCTCCAACTGCAGGTGTAGCATATCCCTGCACACCTGGAGTAGCCAAACCGCATTGCAGGCACCTGCAGGGCACATCCGCCACTGAAGGTGTGCGTAAAAGTGTGACACCTGGAGTAGCCCTTCTTATGAAACATACTGGTTTTCAAAGAGATACACAGATAACCCTACTGCAGGTGTGCAGACTCATGCAAACATCTCAATTCCAGGTGTGCAGCCTCAGGCAACCCTCTCAATTCCATATGCGCAACTCCAGGCAGGGCTTAAGCCAGAAGAACCGTTACCGGTTCCTTTCCAGGGCGGCGGCACAGATATCGCGGATTCGTTCACGCAGATGCCGGGGACTGATGACTTCGAGGGAACGGCTGCGGGAAAGCAGGGCCATCACGAAATCATTGGTTATGCGGAGCCTGACCCTGACTATGATTCCTTCCCCGGTATCGGACAATATCTCCTGGGTGTGGTGCAGAGGCATGGTCTTGAGAAAAGCACCGTCGACGGCATCATATTTCAGGACAATCTCCTCCACCGGCATATCCGGGTCATTCCATATCCCGTAGCATTCCCTGAAAAGGGCGGGGATATCTATGTCGTCTTTCCTCCGGAAAGTCCTGTCACACAATACAGACAGAGAGAAAATCCTGTCCATGCCGAAAGTCTTCAGCTTGCCGTCACTGTCATATCCGACCAGATACCACCTCTGCTGCGACTCTTTCAGGAAGTAAGGCTCGACCGACTTGCGGATCATTTTATTTCCGTGCCGGAAGAGCGTATAGTCGAACTCGACAGGATGGCAGTTCCTTATCGCATTGAGCACTTCTGAAATATCGACCCTGAAGGCCGGACGGTGATGCTCTGAAAGGACATACTTCTGAAGAAGGCTGTCGGAATCTATGCTGCTGAGCAGTTCGAAATTAAGAAGCAGGGATTCATACTCATCAGAAATGCCGTCCCGCTCCGCGACATGATAATACCCGGAAGCATCACACTTTATGGTTATGTGGAACAGTTCGTCAATAGTAGCGATATCACGCTGCAGTGTCCTGAGAGAAACATCCTCGTCCCTGTCATCGACCACCGACATGGATCGCCTGACGGAGTCCAGCAGGTCAGAGGGTTTCAATCTCCTGCCGTCACTCAGTTTCGCTATTATGACCGCCATGCGGCGGAGCTGGTGGATTTTTGCCATACGGTTTTCATATAATAAAAGCATTGCGCAACCGAACAACCTGCCGAGGCACACGCCTTGTATTTACCTAATAATCAGACATTTGTATTTAACAGCATCTGGACGGTCCCCTGCCGCATGACGGGACCGTCCAGAAAGGCAACCACACAAACATTTGACATTCAACAGGTTGATTGTCGCAGAATTAGGACGGTTGACACATAAGCAAGACAGAATACGCGCCAGAAAATCTGAACGGGAAAATATGCGGAAGAGGGCGACAAGCACTCTACTCCCCTTTCAGGTAATGCAGCCAGAAGGCGCGGTTCTCGGCAAGGAAGTGGGTCCCCTGGTAGCCTCTGTAGCCGTGCATTCCGTCAGGGTAGATCATGAAATCGAAACTCTTGCCGGCTTTCTGGAGGGCATCGATGAGCTGGAGGGTGTTCTGGAAATGGACGTTGTCATCTCCGGTACCGTGGGTGAGTTTCAGCATGACAGGTGACGGAGACTTCTCCTGACCTGAAAGGGACGATGAAAGTCCATGCGTTTCATTCAGGATGGAAACCGGATAACCGGAAACATATTCCAGGGCACAGGCAGCCTTGTAGCCGTCCGGGTTGGTCTGCGGGGTCTCCATATAACGCTCGGTATAATGCGAATCATACAGTTTCCAGTCATATACTCCGCCCCCTGCTATACCGTAGTGGAACTGCTCCGGAGCACGGAAAAGAAGCATGGAAGTCATCGTGCCGCCGAAAGAAAAGCCTTCGACTCCTATCTTGTCGGCCTGTACGTACGGAAGCGACTGGAGGTATTCGGCCCAGGCGATGAAGTCGGCCACAGGTACATCTGTCAGATTCTTATATATCAGGTCCGTACCGGCACGCCCGCAATGCCCGGCAGCCCTTCCGTCAGCAGTTATCTGGATGATGCCGTGATCCGACCACCACTGGTTGTTCCCGCCAGGAGTACTCCATCTGTCACGCACCATAGGAGAATCGGGGCCGCCGTAAATATCCATATGGACAGGATACTTCCGTGACGGATCGAAATTCTTCGGATAAACTATGGCTGCAGGTATTTTCTGCCCGTCCTCTGCCGTGAGCCATATCAGCTGCGGAAGTGCATAGTCTTCAGGGGAATACCTTTCGTATGCCATATCAACCACTACATTCTGCCGGCACACCTGGATCTCCACAGGGGCGGCCGGACATACCTCGGGAGCATTTTCTCCGGCAGGGAAGACAGGAAGCCCTTCCGCAGACGGGTCCGACATTACGGGCACTTTACGGTATGTATCGAAAACAGCCACTCTGGTCGGGGTAGTATAATTCGAATATGATGCGGCAAAGTATTTTCCGTCAGGAGAAAATCTGACTCCGGAAACATTATATGCAGGATCGGTAAGCGCTTCGGCCGGACAGACACCGGCATCACCGACGGAAGGGAATCCCTTGCCGAGATCTATTCTGTAAAGAGTCTCCCTTACCCGTGAATCGCGACGTGCCGTAAAGAACAGCTCTCCCTTCTTCTCGTCCACGCGCAGTATACTGATACCCCAGTTCTCCCCGTCTGTCAGGCGGCGGAAAGTCTTCCCGTCATAGGAAAGGAAATATATCTGCTCCCAGCCTGTCTCGAAGCGGCGGGCCATATAAAGACCTTTTTCCGTAAACGATACAGCATTTATCCAGTCGATCCAGGTCTTGTACTCCTCGTGATAGACCTGTCTTTTCGAACCGTCGGATGCATTTACCGCATACAAGTCGAGAGTATTCTGGATACGCGGCATACGGGCGATATAGAACTCCCTGCTGTCGGCACCCCAGAACGGTATCCCGAAATACTGGTCCTCCGAAGGATCGAAATCCGCCCATACGATCTCCGGAGCCTCCGGCGTGTCCTCGACCACCCCGTCCGGTCCGGCAATTATGACACCTCCGTTTCCCGGACCGAAGACGCCGGACACATCCACCATTCCTATCCGTACCTCAGGATTCCTCTCCCCTGCCTTCGGATAACGGGTATTGTTCAGTTTCCCGTCCTGGCCGAAAGGAGAATAGATAGGGAAAAGCGGCACAAAGGTATTGTCAAACCTGTAAAAGCCGATTCTCCTGCTGTCCGGCGACCACCAGAAAGCCTTGTATCTGGAAGATCGGCCCAGGATTTCCTCGTAATATACCCATGAAGCATACCCATTGAGAATCAAGTCGGTACCGTCAAATGTCAGACGGGCTTCCTTCCCCGTTGCAATATCGGCGACATACAGGTCATTATCCCTGGTAAATGCCAGTTTCGTCGAATCCGGGGAATAAGTAAGGTTCACAGCCCCTTCCGGATGCAGGGGGAAATCGGAATACTTTTCAGGCGCGCTGATATCTTTTTTTATCTTGCCGCTGCGGGCATTTACCGAAAATGCCAGAGAATCGGAATATGTGCCGTCATAGGTGAAAGCCACCTCTTTGTCCGAAATCCATTTCCATGAAGACGGGACTTTGTTGAATGATCCTGAAGTCTCTGCGGCAAAGGCATCGGACATACATACCATAAAAACGGCCGACACGGCCAGAGATACGATTGTTTTGTTCATCTAATTCACGTTAAAATATTAAACACAGTTTCCAATAACCGCTCTTGTTGCTTCCGTACCGACAGATAATATTGGCATTACGCAGCAAGGCAATGTGCTTTCTGACCATCCTGTCTGAAATCTCCATCCGGTTTCCGATTTCAACGGCAGTAACATGTGGATTCTCCATAATATGTTCAAGGACGTTCCATGTCGTATCTGAAAACTCAGGATGCAGCTGCTTCAGTTTATCAGGAACTTTATCAGGAACTTTATCAGGAACCTCCGCCATCAGCGGTTCTCCTTGATACTTTTTCAGTGCATTAAGGATTTCGTTCAGCATAAAATCAATAAACGGACTGCAGTCTGCCTGCTGCGTACTTGATTCTATCGCCTCATAATATAACTGTTGATTGGCATATACCAGATTCTCGATAGGCAGATGCTCGAATACCGGGTTAAGACGTCCCAATATGAGAGACTGCCACAACCGCCCCATACGCCCGTTCCCATCACTGAACGGATGGATGAATTCAAATTCATAATGAAAGACGCAACTGCGGACAAGAAGATGGTCGGGAGCATGCTTCAGCCAGCTGAACAAATCCGCCATAAGTTCCGGTACACGCATGGGAGGGGGAGCAAGATGGACGCATCTGTCATCTTCAAATACGCCGACTCCACCGCTGCGGAAACATCCGGGATTGTCCACCAAAGCTTCCATCATCACGCCATGCGCTTTCAGAAGGTCTTTCATGTCAAACGGATTCAATGATGCGTACAACTCATAAGTCCGTATGGCATTCTTGACTTCCTGTATTTCCCTTAGCGGTGCCACTACATGCTTCCCTTCCAAGATGTCATGCACCTGGTTTTCCGACAATTTATTACCCTCTATAGCGAGAGAACTGTGGATTGTCCTGATTTTATTGGCTTTCCTCAGGCGTAGCCCGTCCGCCTGCTCCATGCGTATGGCGTATCGTTCTATTTGTGCCGATATTTCGGCAACAAGGCTGATTGCCCTGGAGCTCACTGTAAATGGCGGAGCATATCCGGAGTGCTTTTCCTTGCTCATAGTCCATCATCCTCCGATAATGTAAGGTTGAAATATTTCTTTGCATTAAAATAGCAGATATCGGACACCATCCTGCCGATAAAATCGAATTCTTCTTCCGGAAGCAGGCCTTTTTCAAGGTCATCCCCGAGAATATTGCACAGGATCCTGCGGAAATACTCGTGTCTCGGGAAAGAAAGGAAACTCCGCGAGTCAGTGAGCATCCCGACAAACCGGCTCAGCAGTCCCCCGTGCGAAAGGACCTCTATCTGCCGGCGTATGCCGTCCATCTGGTCAAGGAACCACCAGGCGGCGCCGTACTGCATTTTACCGGGGAAAGAACCGTCGTTGAAGTTGTAAGCCATAGACATCAGCGTCTCGGAATCCTTCGGGTTCAGGTTGTAGAGGATAGTGCGGGCAAGACAGCCCTCGTCATCGAGCCGGCCCAGAATCCTTGACAGCCCTGAAGCGACCTTTCCGTCAGAGATGGAATCGCATCCGGCATCAGGTCCTATCCGGCGCAGAAGCCTGAGATTGTTGTTCCTGATGGCTCCGATATGGAACTGCTGCACCCAGCCCGCTTCAGCGTTCATTTTCGCCAGATGGTAGATCATTCCGCTGCGGAAAGTCTCCGCATCGTCAGAAGAAACTCTTTCCGACCTCATGGCTTTCCTGAAAATCTCCTCCAGATCCGAATCGGTAAAATCCCTGTCAGGAAAATCCCGAAAACCGTGGTCGGCCCCCCGGCAGCCAAGCGACATAAAATATTTCCGCCTGACATCAAGGGCACGCATAAGATCCTGGAAGTCCTTTATTTCGAAACCGGCAGCCTCAGACAGTCTGGAAATATATCCTGTATATTCCTCACCTCCCTCGACTGCCATCACCTTGTCCGGCCTCCATGACGGCAGCACCTTTATGCTGAAAGTACCGTCCTGTGCAATGGCCCTGTGCCACCTCAGATCATCGGCAGGGTCATCCGTAGTGCAGAGCACACGGACATTCATCCTTTCGAGCAGTCCCCTGACGGAGAACCCGTCCTCACGAAGGAGCGAATTGCACCTGTCATATATCCTGCGTGCGCTGCCGGGGTTGAGCGGTTCCGTAATGCCGAAATACCTTTGAAGTTCGAGATGGGTCCAGTGGTACAACGGGTTGCGCATGGCATACTGCACGGTTTCCGCCCATTTCCCGAACTTGGCATAACTGTCCGCGCCTCCGGTAATGAAATGTTCGTCCACACCGTTCGCCCGCATGGCCCTCCATTTATAGTGGTCCCCTCCCAGCCATACCTGTGTAATGTCATCGAAACGGCAGTCCTCCGCTATCATACGGGGATCCAGATGGTTGTGGTAATCCACTATCGGCTGTCCGCAGGCAAAACGCTCATACAGCGTGACGGCATAACCGGATTCAAGCAGAAAATTCTTGTCTATCATAATCGGTTCCTATCAGAATGTGACGGTTATTCATTTTTCTCCAGCATGGACCTTGCGATTCCGAGCTCCAGACCGCGGAGTTCGGCCAGACCACGGAGCCTGCCTATGCCGGAATACCCAGGGTTGGTCTTTTTCTTCAGGTCATCGAGCATCTGATGGCCATGGTCAGGACGGTAAGGTATGGCCTCACGGCGTCTCTCGGTCAGTTCATGGAAGGCTTTCATCACCTCGTACATATCGACATCGCCTTCCAGGTGGTCCGCCTCATGGAAATTGCCCTCCGCATCACGTCTGGTCGATCTGAAATGCGCGAAATAGACTCTGTCACCGAGCCTTCTCATCATGCCCGGAAGGTCGTTGTCCTCACGCACGCCGAAAGATCCGGTGCAGAGACAAAGTCCGTTTGCAGGAGAAGGCACCGCATCGGCGATTTTCCTGAAATCATCCTCCGTACTCATTATGCGCGGCAGGCCCAGGATAGGATACGGAGGGTCATCCGCATGGATGGCAAGACGTACGCCTTCTTCCTCCGCGACAGGGGCGATCCCGTTCAGGAAATATATAAGGTTGTCCCTGAGCTGTTCCGCGCTGATATCCCTATAGTGTTCAAGCCTGCTGCGGAATTCTTCTATCGTAAAACTTTCCTCTGCCCCCGGCAGACCCGCTATGATGTTCCTGATCAGAACGGATTTTTCGTCTTCCGACATCTTGGCGAACCTTATACGGGCCTTCTCTATCTCTTGCGGGGTATAGTCTGCCTCCGCTCCGGGGCGTTTCAGAAGGAACATGTCGAAGGCTATCAGAGCAGCCTTCTCGAATCTCAGCGCAAGGGAACCGTCCGGCATCCTGAATGCCAGGTCTGTACGTGTCCAGTCCAGGACCGGCATGAAATTGTAGGTGACAATGTTCACCCCGCAGCGGGCAAGGTTCCTTATGCTCTGCCTGTAGTTCTCTATATAAAGACGGTAATTGCCTTCCCTGGTCTTGATATGCTCGTGGACCGGAACGCTTTCCACCACCGACCATTCGAGTCCGGCCGAACGTATGATGTCAATGCGCCTGCGGATTTCATCCTCCGTCCACACTTCCCCGTTGGGTATATGGTGCAGGGCTGTAACGATACCCGTAGCCCCTGCCTGCCTGATATCGCTCAGCGATACGGGGTCATCAGGCCCGTACCACCTCCACGTCTGTTTTCCCAAATACATATCCCGGTCCGTTTAGATTGAGAATGCATCGAAGCCGCCGTCCACAACGAGTACCGTACCGGTAACGAACCGTGAGGCGTCGCTGACCAGATAATGAAGGGAACCGAGAAGTTCATCGGCCTGGCCGAAACGTCCGAACGGCGTATGGGCAAGAATAGTCTTCGCCCTGTCGGAATAGCTGCCGTCAGGATTGGTCATCAGGGTGCGGTTCTGCTCAGTGATAAAGAAACCGGGAGCCATGGCGTTCACACGGAAAGTATTGCCGAACTTGATGGCCAGCTCCCCTGCAAGGTATTTGGTAAAATTCACTATGGCTGCCTTGGCCGCCCCGTATCCGACAACGCGGGTAAGGGGTCTGAGAGCCGATTCCGATGCCATATTGACGATGGAGCCTCCCCCTGCAGGGAGCATGGCCTCCGCAAAGACCATCGTAGGTATCACCGTCCCGAAAAGGTTAAGGTCCACCACCTTGCGGAAGTCTTCGATACTGATGTCGAAGATGGTCTTGTCCGGAGGTATCGTAGCCCCCGGCATATTTCCTCCGGCGCAGTTCACAAGGATATCCACTTTCCCGTATGCGGCAAGCACATCGGAACAGTTCTTCTCAAGAATCTCCCTGTCCGTCACATCGGTCTTAAGGAATATGGCTTCGTGTCCCTCCGACCTGATTCCAGAGGCAAGCGCGTTGCCTTTTTCTTCATTGCGTGCAAGAATCGCCACTTTGGCACCCTGGGAAGCAAGATACCTGGACATCGCGCTGCCCAGGACTCCGCTGCCTCCCGTTATGACGGCCACCCTGCCGTCTATATCGAACAGATTATTCATAATATTACGTATTTATTTGACTTCAATAAGCTTGTATCTCGGGACAAGAAGCTTCATTATCACCCATCCTGCAAGATAAAGCACCGAGCAGATGCAGAATATGATGAAATATCCGGCTTCGATCCCTTCGAATCCCATGAACGCCATCCCGGAAGACCCGGAATAGTCGAACAGGACACCGGAGCATCTGTTGAATATGAAAGATGCCATTCCCCCGGCCATCCCTCCTATGCCGGTAACTGTCGCTACGGCGGATTTCGGAAACATGTCCCCTACCGTAGAGAAGATATTGGCGGACCAGGCCTGATGGGCCGCAGCAACTATACCGATGATGACTACGGAAATCCAGTATGAATACGCCCCGAGCGGCTGCGCCAATACGGCCAGCAACGGGAAGAACGCGAATATCAGCATGGCACGCATCCTTCCTGCGTAAGGGTCCATCTTCTTCTTGCCGATAAAATATGACGGCAGCCAGCCCCCGACTATCGACAGCATCGTGATCATATACAGGACAAACAGAGGAAGAGCCACCTGGGTGGAGGACATGCCGTAAACCGACTGCAGATATGCCGGAGCCCAGAAAAGCAGGAACCACCACACTCCGTCGGTCATGAATTTTCCTATAGCGAACGCCCATGTCTGCCGGTACCGGAAACACTGGATGAAGGAAAGCTTCTTCCCCCGGGCCGGCTCCTCTGCCGAATCCTGCATGATATACTCCAGTTCGGCCTTGTTCACCCTCGGGTTTACTGCAGGCTTCCTGTAAAGCCACTGCCAGAACCCCATCCAGACGAAGCCGAGCGCTCCTATTATAATGAAAGCCATTTCCCAGCCCCACGCCTTGGCTATGAAAGGAATGGTTATCGGAGCCGCCAGCGCCCCGATAGTAGACCCGGAATTGAATATGCTGGTAGAAAAAGCCCTGTCCTTCTTCGGGAAGTACTCGGCCGTAGCCTTTATGGCTGCCGGAAAGTTCCCGGCTTCCCCGACGGCAAGCACCAGTCGGGCGAGGACGAAGAGAGCCACACTGACATTGACGACCTTGGACACATCGGAGACGGCCGCAATGGCCTCTCTGGCACCTTCGAAGCCCACAAACCATTTCCCGGCGGTGATTCCGGAAGTGGCGATCCCGCAGAACGCATGCAGACAGGCTCCGAAAGACCAGATGCCGATAGCCCACAGATAACCTTTACGCGTATCGAGCCAGTCCACGAAACGGCCGGCGAACAGCATCCCGATGGCATAGAACAGGGAAAACAGTCCGGCAATGGTACCGTAGTCTTCATTGGTCCAGTGGAACTCCGGCGCTATGAACTCGACCCAGGTAAGGGAAAGGACCTGCCTGTCGAGGTAGTTGACTGTGAGGGCGAAGAAAAGAAGGACGCAGATGACCCACCGGAAACCGGTCATCCTGCCGTCTGGTTTAAGTTCAGTGTTCATTCGGTCAGTTGTGGTTATATGTTATCGGCTTTCTGCAATTATGGACAAGGAACGGGAGCAGAGTTCCGAAATGATGTCCCACTGCCCTGCCTGTATCACATCCGGCGGGAAAAGCTTCGACCCCATCCCGACAGCCGTGACACCGGCCTTTATCCATGCGGAAAGGTTGTCCCTGTCGGGAGAGACTGCCCCGGTGGCCAGAATCCGCGTCCACGGCATCGGAGCCAATACGTTTTTCACAAAAGAAGGTCCTCCGACATTGCCTGCAGGGAATATCTTGCAGATGTCGCATCCGTACTCCTGTGCCATGCCTATCTCCGATACCGAGCCGCAGCCCGGAATATACGGGACCTGACGTCTGTTGCATGTCCTGGCTACGTCTCCGTTAAAAAGAGGCCCCACTATAAAATCGGCCCCGCACTGCATGTAAAGCGAAGCGGTACCTGCATCCACTACCGTACCGGCCCCGAGTATCATGTCCGGACATTCTTCCCTGGCATATTTCACCAGTGAGGAAAATATCTCATGGGCGAAATCGCCTCTGTTGGTGAACTCGAACGCCCTGACTCCGCCCCTGTAGCAAGCGGAGAGCACTTTCCGGGCCGTTTCCCGGTCGCTGTGATAGAAGACAGGGACCATTCCCGTGGAAGCTATGGTACCGAGGACCTGAAGTTTCGAGAATCTTGCCATATGATATGCGTTTTAAGTGTTTTTTACCTTGCGACACGGCCAGAAGCGTCACCGCCCATAAGCTTTTCCACCTCACTGACTGTCACCTGGTTATAGTCGCCGTATATGGTATGCTTGAGACATGAAGCGGCAGTGGCGAACTCGAGCGCCTTCCCGTCATCCCCCTTATAGGTCAGCAGCCCGTATATAAGGCCCCCCATGAAAGAGTCTCCCCCGCCCACGCGGTCTACGATATGTGTAATGTCATACTGTCTGGAGCGGAAGAAATTCCTCCCGTCGAACAGGACCCCGCTCCAGGTGTTGTGGCTGGCGCTTATAGAGCCCCTCAATGTGACCGCTATCCTGGATGCCCGGGGAAAACGCTCCTTGAGCTGCCTGCACACTGACTCGAACGATGAGGCCTCCACGTTCCCGTTCCTTGCATCGAAACCTTCGGGACGGATGCCGAACACGGTCCAGGCGTCTTCTTCGTTGCCGAGGATGATATCGCAGTTCTCCACAAGCTCCGGCATCACTTCCGAAGCGGACTTCCCGTATTTCCAGAGGTTTTTCCTGTAGTTCAGGTCGCAGGATACCGTCAGGCCCGCTTTCCGGGCAGCCCTGACAGCCTCCAGACACGCCATGGCCGCACTCTCGGATATCGCAGGCGTAATTCCCGTCCAATGGAACCAGCCCGCCCCGCTGAATACCCGGTCCCAGTCTACCATTCCGGGACGTATCTCGGACATGGAGGAATGCGCCCTGTCATATATCACCTTGCTTGCACGTGCGACCGCCCCGGTCTCAAGATAGAAGATACCGATCCTGTCCCCTCCGTAGACTATGCCGGAAGTATCCACCCCGTATCCGCGAAGGTCGGCTACGCATGAGCGTGCGATATCGTTTTCCGGAAGTCGTGTAACGAACGCAACCGGAATCCCGTAATTGGCAAGGGATACCGCGACATTGGCTTCGGCGCCGCCGAATGTGGCGGAAAAATCTCGCGTTTGGCCGAACCTGAGGTGCCCCGGCGCAGCCAGACGCAGCATTATTTCCCCGAATGTAACAACTTTCATATCGGTCATGACTGTCTGTTTTTGAAGTTATGGAATCCGTCAAAACTTTCAAAGGTATAATATTTTTATTAATTCCACGCAACAGGATACACATCATAAGTAAAAATGCAATACCGCTACGGAAATTTAAGCGGCAGATATTTGATATATAGCAAATTCAATTATATTTGCAGGCGGTAGTATATAAAACGGACATAAACACTGAAAAACATTTTATTTGGCGTATTATCCGCCTTTTTACTAACCACTAAATTAATAACTATGTTCTTTCAAAACATTGGAATCAGCAGGCTGATTGCCTTGATGGCACTATTCCCTGCTACTTTAGTCTACGCGTGGGGGGGAATCCGCTAACCTGACAACCCCTTCGTCCGTACAGCAGACACACAATATCTCCGCCCAGGGAGGGACCGACAAGGTATCCTCCGCATGGGATTCGGCTATCTGAACGAGGACGGAGTACTGGTGACCGACAAAGACTCCTATGACAGATACAATGTGTCTTCATACATCCGCTCTGATGCGCTGAAATGGCTGGTTCCGGAACTTGACGTCAAGTTCGCAAAGGCCGAGCAGTCCTCTTTCGGGAACAACAACCTTTATAACTACGCCATATGGTTCCCGAGTTTCCATCCGACAGGATACGGAGAAAAGGATGGAGTTTCATACCCTTACAATACTCCGTATAATGTGGCGCAGCTCTCATACCCTTCGACCAACACTACGGAAAACACCCGAATCACCGGACGTGTCACACTTAAACCTTTCAAGAATTTCAATGTCGTGGGAGAGTACACCTATGAAACGAACTTCTATGAGGCAGAGTCATTCAACCCTATCCTGACATTCCTGAAAGGGCAGGACAGTACGCCTACTATTGAAGACACGGCAACTCCTGAAAATTCAAAATATTCGTACTCAACTATACATACGACGAGAAGTACATGCTGACGGCAAGCGGACGATACGACGGGTCATCCAAGTTCCCGAAGGATTCCCGCTTCGGTTTCTTCCCTTCATTCTCCGCAGGATGGCGCATATCCAGGGAAGGTTTCATGAAATGGAGCGATCCTGTATTGAGCAACCTGACCCTCAGGGCTTCATGGGGTAATATCGGCAACCAGAACATCGGTGCATATGCCTATATCCCTGAAATGGTGCCTGGAAAATCCGGCTGGATCGTAAACGACAAGCCTACATACACAGTCGGCGCTCCGTCGCTTGTAAGTGCCGACTTTACCTGGGAAAGGGTGCAGACCCTGAACCTCGGAGTGGATCTGGCTCTGTTCGACAACAGGTTCGATGCCATATTCGACTGGTACCAGAGGGATACCAAAGGCATGCTTGACGAAGGTGTGGAGCTTCCTTCAGTGCTCGGAGCAGCCGCACCGCTGGAGAATGTGGCAAACCTCAGGACCAAGGGATGGGGACTCCAGGTGAACTGGAGGGACCATTTCGGACAGGTAGCCTATCATGTAGGTTTCACCCTCTCTGACAGGAACACTTACATCACCAAGATCAACAATGAGGTAGGACTTCTGAGCGACTACTATGTAGGTCAGAACATCAACGAGCAGTGGGGATACGTCACTGACCGCTACTACACTGAGGCCGACTTCGATGCTGACGGAAACCTTCTCCCTGGCATTCCTAGAGTCGAGGGCTACACTCCCAAGCCTGGTGACATACTTTACAAGGATTTCAACGATGACGGACTGATCAACAGCGGGAACAATACCCTTGACGACCCGGGTGACCGCAAGATCATCGGTGACAGGGGACGGCACTATCAGTACGGTATCACCGGCGGACTCAGCTGGAAAGGAATCAGCTTCTCTTTCATTCTCCAGGGAGTCGGACAGAGGGACATGTGGAATGACAGCAACCTGTTCTGGCCTTTCGGAGATGCCGATGCCACCATCTTCAAGTCGCAGCTGGACTACTGGACGCCTGAAAATACCGATGCATATTATCCCCGCCTGTATGAAAAGGCCACAGGAAATACAAGCGCAAACCGTCTGACACAGACCAAATACAAACTCAACGGGGCATACCTCAACATCAAGAACATCACCCTGTCCTATACCCTTCCGAGGGATTCACGCGACATGGTGGCAGCTAACATCCTTCGCGACCTCAAGCAGGCAGCCGCTGACATAAGGGAAGGCGGGAACGGAAACAATACCGTCAACACCGATGTAGTCAACACTTTCCTTTCACGTTTCGCCCTTTTCGAGGGAACGTGGAGAAAATATCACGGACTCCAGGATGCCGATACATACCTGCAGGCCGCTGCAGATGCCGCATTGGCTGTAATCAATACCGGAAAGTATTCCGTCAATCCGAGCTATGACGCCCTGTTCAATTCAGAAGACCTTACCGGAGCGGCCAGCATCATCCTCTTCCGCCAGTACACAGGCGGGGAGCTCGGGCACAACTACACCAGGCGCATAAGGACCGGAGAGCTTACTTTTGAAGCTACAAAAGACCTGGTGGACAGCTATCTCTGCTCTGACGGGAAACCGATTTCAACCAGTGATGTGTTTGAAGATGCTCCAGGTGAAGAAGGAAAGGACAGATTGAGGGAATATGACAGGTTCCGCAACCGCGACCGCCGTCTGTACGTTACTATCGTCCCTCCGTACAATGAAAACATGAGCGACAGTAAAGACAGCGAGTACAAGGTGATGCTGGATGACGCTGACAATGCTTCATGGACAGGGACCAAGCGGCTTCCTATGACGAATTTCAAAGGCCAGGTATGTAACAGCCAGCCTAATCTGATGGAGTCAAGCAACTTCACCAACTGGGGAAAGACCCACATGGGTTTCTGTATGTGGAAATATTACAATACCACTACCCCTTCCACTACGGCCAACTCTGACAACACTACTGATGCCCCTATCTTCAGATATGAGGAAGTCCTTCTGAACTATGCCGAGGCCATGTGCGAACAAGGAGCTGGGATCCGGCTCTCGAGACCGGAGGCTACTATAACAGGGCCGCAGATCCGGTGCTGTGGGAAATCCGCAGGGAACGCCGCCTGGAATTCGTGGGTGAAGGCTTCGCATTCAGGGATATACGCCGCTGGAAGATAGCCGACCTTGTGCTGAACAAACGCCCTCAGGGAGCTTGGATTGACAGGAATGTTTATGGCGGGAACCTCACGCTGCAGGATATAGACGGGAATACCCTTCCGGCTGATGCCCAGTACGGTTATGGAGCTTATTTCGGAAAACCTTCCGGCTGGCTTGAGCATTATTATCTGTACCCGCTTCCGTTGAACAATCTGGTGTTGAACGAAGCTCTGGAGCAGAATCCCGGCTGGGACAAGACAGGCGGGACTGAAGAATAACCGGAACTTTGAACATTCTGTACTTGCAGGCAGGTCCGGGTTCCCCGGATCTTGCCCGGGTACAGAATGTTTTTCCATATATCCGACTTTGGTATTTTTAAGTATATTTACATTTTTTAAGTTTGCACAGAACCGATTTATGCAGATAAAACCCTTTCTTTTCTCAGGATTGTCGCTTATGGCATGCACCGCAGCAGCCCAGGCAAAGGACCAGATCGGAAAGATGAATGTATTGTTCATTATGGCCGATGACCTGAGGCCGGAATTAGGCTGCTACGGAGTAGAGGAAATAAAGACACCCAATATTGACCGTCTCGCCTCCTCCGGAGTAGTGTTCCGCAACGCATACTGCAATGTTCCGGTGAGCGGAGCCTCCCGGGCCAGTCTTCTGACAGGGATGTATCCGAAATACCCTGACAGGTTCGTGGATTTTTCAGCCAAGGCCAGCGTAGACTGCCCTGAAGCCATACCTGTTTCAGAGTGGTTCACATCGCACGGATACCATACCGTATCCGACGGTAAAGTTTTCCATCATATAGAGGACCATGCAGATACATGGAGCGAACCTCCATTCAGGACTCACCCGGACGGATATGACGTCTATTGGGCGGAATACAACAAGTGGGAACTCTGGATGAACGATGCGTCTGCCAGAAGCGTCAACCCGAAAAACGGACGCGGCCCGTTCTGCGAATGGGCCGAAGTTCCGGATACTGCCTATGATGACGGCAAGCTCGCGATGAAAGCCATTTCAGACCTTAAAAGACTGAAAGAAAAAGGGAAACCGTTTTTCCTGGCATGCGGTTTCTGGAAGCCGCACCTGCCGTTCAACGCTCCGAAAAAATACTGGGACATGTATGAAAGGGAAAACATCCCTGTCGCAGACAACTTGTTCCGTCCCGAAGGGCTCCCTCCCCAGGTACAGAACTCCGGAGAGATCTATGCCTACGCAGGGACCACCGAACCGGATGACATCTATTTCCTGAAAGAGGCCAAGCACGGGTACTATGCATGCGTAAGCTATGTCGATGCCCAGATAGGGAAAGTGCTCGACGCTCTTGAAGATCTGGGACTGGCGGACAATACCGTCGTAGTCCTTCTTGGCGACCACGGATGGCATCTGGGCGAGCATGGATTCCTCGGCAAGCACACCCTGATGGAAAAGGCCACCCATGTTCCTCTGATAGTAAGGGTTCCAGGAAAAAAACACGGCCAGACCTTTTCAATGGTCGAATTCGTGGACCTGTATCCTACCCTATGCGAACTGTGCGGTCTGCCTGAACCTGAAGGACAGCTCGACGGAACGAGTTTCGCCTGCATGATGGACGATCTTGATGCCGAGACAAAAGACCGCGTCTACATCCAGTGGCAGGGCGGAGACAACGCCGTAGACAGCCGGTTCAACTATGCCGAATGGCTGAGGGCGGGAAAAGCCGTTTCCAGAATGCTGTTCGACCATGAGACTGATCCGGACGAGAACAGGAACGTATCGGAGATGCCTGAGTACCGGAATGAAATCGACGGACTGTCGTCATTCCTGCAGGAAAAAAGAAAACATAACCAATAACGAGACAAGACGAAATATGAAAACCGGACTTTTTATTGCCGCTCTTCTGGCGACACTCTGGCTGCAGGACGTTCGCGCGCAGCGTCAGAGCATCCTTTTGAACGACAACTGGCATTTCAGATTCTCCCATCAGGTGGACAAGAACAGCGGGCAGAGGGTAGATCTCCCGCACACGTGGAATGCACAGGACGCCCTCTCCGGCAAACCGGATTACAAACGCGGGATAGGAAATTACGAAAAGAAACTCATGATTCCCAGTGAGTGGGAAGGAAAACGTCTTTACCTGCGCTTCGAAGGGGCGAACAATGTAACGGACCTGTTCGTAAACGGGAAACACATCGGACAGCATAAAGGAGGTTACGGCGCGTTCGTATTCGAAATTACCGACAATGTCGCCTACGGCAAGGTGAATTCCATCCTGGCGAGAGTAAACAATGCCGAGAATCTCGAAATAATGCCGCTTGTAGGGGATTTCAATTTCTACGGGGGCATTTACCGGGATATCCGCCTGATAGTTGCCGGTCCTGTCGGAATCTCCCTTCTGGACCACGGTTCATGCGGAGTACGGCTTGTCCAGGAAAATGTAAACGAGAATACGGCAACGGTAAAGGCTCTGGTACAACTGAGCAATTCTACAGGAACTGTCAGGGAAGCCGAACTGAAAGTCAGGGTGCTGGACGGAGACCTCCAGGTACTGGAAACCTCCGCTGCAGTATCGGTACAGCCGGAGGACAATGATACACAGGAACTTTCATTCAAAATTACGGACCCGCACCTGTGGAACGGGACGGAAGACCCTTTCATATACAGGGCAGAGGTCTCTCTGTGGTCCGGCGGGGAACTTATCGACAAGGTGGAGCAGCCTCTCGGACTGAGATATTATCATATCGACCCGGACAAAGGTTTTTTCCTGAACGGAAGACACCTTCAGCTCCGGGGTGTATGCCGCCATCAGGACCGTCCTGAAATCGGCAACGCTCTCAGGCCTGAACATCACGAAGAAGACGCCGCCATCATGGCTGAAATGGGTGTGAATGCAGTCCGTCTGGCACATTACCCGCAGGCAGAACGCATGTATGACCTGATGGACAGCTACGGATTTGTCGTCTGGGCGGAAATCCCTTTCGTAGGCCCGGGAGGATACGGGGACAAAGGATTTGTGGATCTGGATGCCTTCAAGGAGAACGGAAGGCAACAGCTTGTCGAACTCATACGCCAGCACTACAACCATCCGTCGATCTGCCTCTGGGGCATTTTCAACGAACTTTCCATGCACGGAGACAACCCTGTCCCGTATATAGAAGAACTGAATGACCTTGCACATGAGGAAGACCCTGCAAGGCCTACGACATCGGCTTCAAATACGGACGGAGACCTGAATTTCGTCACGGACGCCATAGCATGGAACCGCTATGACGGCTGGTACGGAGGGACTCCTGCCGACCTGGGCAGGTGGCTCGACCGCACCCATGCAGCCCGGCCTGAACTGTGTATCGCCATCAGCGAATACGGGGCCGGCGCAAGCATCTACCACCAGCAGGATACCGTAGTAAAATCCGACCCTACGAGCTGGTGGCATCCTGAGAACTGGCAGACAGAGTACCATATACAGAACTGGAAGGAACTTTCATCCCGCCCGTTCGTCTGGGGCAGTTTCGTATGGAACATGTTCGATTTCGGAGCCGCGCACCGAAGGGAGGGAGACAGGCCCGGAATCAATGACAAAGGCCTGGTGACATTCGACCGCAAGGTAAGGAAAGATGCCTTCTATTTCTATCAGGCAAACTGGCGGAACGACATCCCGGTACTTTATCTTGCAGACCGGCGCTGCAGCGTGCGCACCCGCGAATTGCAGACTTTCAGGGCCTTCACCAATTTTTCTGAAGCCGAGCTGCTTGTCAACGGCGTAAGCTGCGGGAAAACGCAGGCGGACAGCCTGAATACCGTTACATGGAACGAAGTACGGCTTTCTCCCGGCAAGAATGAAATAAAGGTCGTGGG
>JADIMH010000045.1 GCA_017694885.1 Candidatus Cryptobacteroides faecipullorum
ATGCGTAGACGACGGACTTTTCGAGGGTATCCGCGATTTCCTTATCCCGGTCTGCAGCCTGACAGCAGATGTCCGTCAATGACGCGATGCTAATCCAAAGAATAAGAAACCCTTTCATACACAAACAGGACCGGTACGGTCACCACTTCGTCTGTGGCAAAGTCATAGCATGTGCAGTCAATTACGGCCTCGAATCCGCCTTCCTGGTCGAATGTGAGGGATCTTGCGGAATTACCTTGATAGTCTATGAGGTAAATCATATCGTCATATTCACCTCCAAGATCATCGCCGTTACCTTCATTATATGCGGCAGTATTTATCTTCCCGGACCTGTCCACTGAATATTTGAAGCCTATGAACATGCTGTCTCCGATATACATATCCTTGATTATATATTTACCGGACCTTTTGTCATAATCGACACGTTGTTTAGGGATTTCAATATGGAAAGATTCGTCTGTTTCATACTCTTTGACTGGGAAAATCCTTACAGGCTCTTCCGTGATTCTTTGGTATGCAAGTTCAAATCCTTCAAATTCCGCTACCATGTCGTCACCTGCCGTGCCGTCCCCGTTAATGTCCAGCAGCCTGCCCTGAATGGTGGCAGATCTGCATACGTACCGTCCTACTATAGTATCGGTGATTTTTTCAAGACTGTCATCCTCCTCTTTGCTGCAGGACAAAAGAAGGAGGGGCAGAAGAAAAACATAAAATGATTTTTTCATCAGAATGCAATTTAAAACGGGGTAAATATAAAATTGCCGTTCCGATAATCAAAATAAAACTGACTGAACAGCCGTATCCGTGACATGAACGGTCATTTTCACTACATGAAAATAATCGCACCAGGTCCTATCCTAATCATTCATGAAATAGGGTCGAATAGAAAAAGTTTTTACTACTTTTGCAAAACTTGATCGATCCGGGTCATGAGTTTTGTAACCATATTGTAGACAAACACACGTAACATCTTGAAAATAAACGATAAACACAAAATACTCTTCGTCTGCCTCGGGAATATATGCAGATCTCCAGCCGCTCAGGGCGTTTTCCAGTCAATAGTAGACAGCGAGGGCGCGGCCGCCGGATTCGAGGTAGATTCTGCCGGGACATATTCAGGCCATCAGGGGCAGTTGCCGGACAGGAGGATGAGAGAGGCGGCCGCAAGACGCGGCTACATGCTCACGCATAAGGCAAGACCCGTGGAAATGACGGACTTCCTGGATTCCGACGTAATAGTCGCAATGGATGATGCCAATTACGAAGACCTCATGCATCTTGCACCTTCTGTCGAAGACTCGCGTAAAGTGGTAAAAATGGCCGACTACCTGACAACACACTCCATTTCCTATATTCCCGATCCGTATTATATGGGCGCCGAAGGGTTCGAACTGGTACTCGATCTGCTGGAAGAAGCTTGCAGGAATCTTTATAACAGTTTATCGGAATAAATGTTATCGTTCAAACATACGCTAAGACAGCTTTTCCGCAGAAAGAAAAGCGCATCCATGGAATCCGAAGCCCGGGAAGCCGGAGTAAATACAGGACATGGGAATGAGTTCCATTCCCGGTTCTGGTGCAGCAGCGAGCCTTACCTGATTACGATAGGGAACGGTTGCCAGATTGCCAAGGATGTAAAAATCTTCACGCATGGAGGAGCCAAAGCGGCAAGACACATATCCCCAAGATTCGACTGCTTCGGAAAAGTCGCAATAGGGGACAATGTCTATATCGGCAGCAACGCTCTCATAATGCCTGGCGTCACTATCGGGAACAATGTCTTGGTAGCGGCAGGCTCTGTCGTATGCAACTCTGTCCCTGACGGGACTGTAATAGGAGGCAACCCTGCAAGGATAATCTGTACCGTGGAAGAATATTACAGAAGGAACCTGCCGTTCAACACCGATACGAAAGGGCTCGGCACGGAAGAGAAAAAGGCCGTCCTGCTCAGTCTGCCTGAAGAGAAATTCATTAAAAAGAAATCACTTCAAATACAATAATACCAATTATCATGAAAGGAGTTTACATGTTTTTTGCCGACGGTTTCGAGGAAACCGAAGCATTGGCTGCAGGCGATATTCTTCACCGCGGAGGCGTGGATTTCAAGATGGTTTCAATCAACGGAAGTCTCGGTGTGAAAAGCTCTCATGGCGTTCATGTCCTGACGGACATGAGTTTCGGTGAGTTCAAGAACAGCGTAGAGTCCGATGGTACCGGTGCCTCGGATGTCATGATTTTCCCCGGAGGAATGCCAGGCTCTACCAATCTTGCAGAATGCAAGGAGCTTATGGACATGATGCAGAAGCATTACAGCGAAGGCGGATGCGTTGCCGCCATCTGTGCCGCCCCGAGCGTCGTACTCGGTCTG
Organism: Candidatus Cryptobacteroides faecipullorum; assembly: GCA_017694885.1. GTDB lineage: Bacteria > Bacteroidota > Bacteroidia > Bacteroidales > UBA932 > Cryptobacteroides > Cryptobacteroides faecipullorum. The sequence continues at coordinate 2,369 of JADIMH010000045.1, forward strand.
CTGCCGGGACTTAAAGGCAGGAAAATGACATGCTATGACGGGTTCGAGCCTGCCCTTATTGAAAAAGGCGTCGACTTTACCGCAGAAGGCGTCACCGTGGACGGCAATATCATCACGGCCCGTGGAGCAGGCTTTGCCGTCGACTTCGGACTCGCTATAGTGGAATACCTCAAAGGCAAGGATGCAGCAGAGAAAGTAGCCCGCAGCATCATGCTGTAGTCTATAGAACATAACTATAATAGGACAAGTGTTTTCCTGAACCCCTCCCGCTCCGCGGGTCCTCCCCTGTACGGGGTGCAACGGTTCAGAAAAACACCTGTCCTGATTCTATACGGATCTTCCGTTATATAGTCTTGAAGAAATCGTTGCCCTTGTCGTCTACCAGGATGAATGCAGGGAAATCCTCCACCCGGATCTTCCATATTGCTTCCATACCGAGTTCAGGATATTCGACGCATTCGATAGACTTGATATTGTTCTGAGCAAGGATAGCGGCAGGCCCACCGATAGAGCCGAGGTAGAATCCGCCGTGCTTCTTGCAGGCATCCGTCACCTGCTGGCTTCTGTTACCCTTTGCCAGCATGACCATGCTGCCGCCATGACTCTGGAACAGGTCTACATAAGGGTCCATACGGCCGGCCGTAGTCGGCCCCATCGAACCGCAGGCCATTCCGGCAGGAGTCTTTGCAGGACCGGCATAGTAGACAGGATGATCCTTCATATACTGAGGCATCTCCTCTCCCCTGTCAAGACGCTCCTTGATCCTGGCATGCGCGATGTCACGTGCTACGATGATGGTACCGTTAAGGCTCAGACGGGTAGAAACCGGATATTTGGTCAGTTCCTTGAGAATTTCCGGCATAGGACGGTCAAGATCGATCCTGACTGCATTGCCTTCGCCTGCATTACGGAGCTCCTCAGGAATAAGACGGCCAGGATTGTCATCCATCTTCTCGATCCAGATACCGTCCTTGTTGATCTTGGCCTTGATGTTCCTGTCGGCAGAGCAGCTTACCCCGAGTCCTACAGGACAGCTTGCCCCGTGGCGCGGAAGCCTGATTATACGCACATCGTGAGCGTAGTATTTACCGCCGAACTGTGCGCCGAGCCCGATCTTGTGGGCCTCTTCAAGTACCTGTTTTTCAAGTTCTACATCCCTGAAAGCACGTCCTGTCTCATCGCCTGTAGTAGGAAGGGAATCATAATAGTGCGTAGAAGCGAGCTTTACGGTAAGAAGGTTCTTCTCAGCCGACGTACCTCCGATTACGAACGCTATATGGTAAGGAGGGCAGGCCGCCGTTCCGAGGGTCTTCATCTTGGCAACAAGGAAAGGGACCAGAGTCTGAGGATTGAGGATAGCCTTGGTCTCCTGGTAAAGATATGTCTTGTTGGCAGAACCGCCGCCTTTAGCTACGCAGAGGAACCTGTATTCCATACCTTCGGTAGCCTCGATATCTATCTGGGCAGGAAGGTTGCACTTGGTGTTGACCTCTTCATACATTGAAAGAGGTGCATTCTGCGAATAGCGGAGGTTTTCCTCGGTGTAAGTCTTGTAGACCCCCAGAGAAAGGGCTTCTTCGTCACAGTAGCCTGTCCAGACCTGCTGGCCTTTCTCTCCATGGATAATGGCTGTTCCCGTATCCTGACAGAACGGCAGCTTGCCTTTGCACGCCACTTCTGCGTTACGCAGGAAAGTAAGGGCTACATACTTGTCGTTCTCGCTGGCCTCAGGGTCATGCAGAATCTTGGCTACCTGCTCGTTATGTGCAGGACGAAGCATGAAGGACACATCGTGGAAAGCCGCGTTGGCCATAGCCGTAAGTCCTTCCTTGGCCACTTTAAGGATCGGTTTGCCTTCGAATTCTCCCACAGAGACGTAGTCTTTTGTGAGGAGATAGTATTCAGTCTGGTCCTCGCCAAGCTGAAACATCGGTGCATATTTGAATTCCATATAGTTGATGTTTAGTGATTTCCCATAAGATAGACTTTCATGAACCCGTTAAGGTCGCCGTCCAGGACAGCCTGGGTGTCCGATGTTTCATATCCTGTCCGGAGATCCTTGACCATTTTGTACGGATGCAGGACATAGCTGCGAATCTGCGACCCCCACTCTATCTTCTTCTTCTGGCCTTCGAGTTCGGCCTGCTTTGCCTGCCGTTTTTTCAGCTCGAGGTCATAAAGGCGCGATTTAAGTATACGGAGGGCATTCTGTCTGTTGTCCAGCTGGGAACGGGTCTCGGTATTCTCTACGACTATCCCTGTAGGAATATGCCTCACACGGACTCCTGTCTCCACTTTGTTGACATTCTGTCCTCCGGCTCCGCTGGAACGGTATGTATCCCATTCCAGGTCAGATGGATTGATTTCTATCTCTATCGTATCGTCTACAAGAGGATAGACAAAGACCGAAGAAAATGTGGTCTGCCTCTTGCCCTGGGCATTGAAAGGAGATATGCGAACGAGCCGGTGTACGCCGCTTTCCGCCTTCAGGTAGCCGAAAGCATAGTCGCCTTCAAACTGTATGGTGGCGGACTTTATTCCGGCATCCTCTCCTTCAAGCACATCCGTTACGGTCACCTTGTAGCCGTTCCTTTCCCCCCAGCGCATATACATGCGCATAAGCATCGACGACCAGTCATTCGACTCTGTGCCGCCTGCACCGGAATTTATGGTAAGGATAGCTCCGAGATTATCTCCTTCTTCTCCGAGCATGTTCCTGAGTTCCAACGCTTCGACATCCGACTCGGCCGCCTGGTATGCCTTCGCCAGTTCTTCTTCCTCAGGAGTGGACAGATCTTCGGCTGTCCCCGATATGCTTTCCTTTGCAAAGTCATACAAGACATCGAGGTCGGACGACTCGGAAGCCACCCTGTCATATCCGCTTACCCAGAATTTCACGGCGGCGAGCTCTTTCAGGAACTTTTCCGCTTCCTTGGGGTCATCCCAGAAACCAGGCTCGAGAGTACGGGCCTGCTTCTTTTCCACTTCTTGCCTTTTCGTATCGATGTCCAGACACTTTTTCAGGGTTTCGACCCTGGCCTGTAGACTTTTTATCTGCTCTGATGTAATCATATAATTCTTTCCGATATCTGCTCCGGCCACTTTTGCAGGAACATCCTGCAAAGATAAGAAACTGTTTTGGAAATTTTCCGTACCAATGCTTTAGAAACTGTTTTAAACAGCTTTTTACTTTACAATCCACCTGTCTATGTTCCGGGTCTCCGACGAGAAGTTCAGGTCAAGATGAAGAATCGGATACGCCTTTCACTCCTTCTCCATCTCCTGTATGGCAAGACCATCGAACAGCTCTTTCCGAATCGCCTCGGACGGCTCGGGAAATAGTATCACCCGGTCCTTGCCAATTCATATATTCTGGCAGTCTTGTCTATATAAAAATAACCGTCCTTGCGGAGACTCTCCCATATCTGTTATTGACCTTTCAAATTTTTAAAGGTACGAATTTATTACAATAAATATGCTTCCGCATCCTGCTATTGCATCCCCCGCGGTATGAACGCAGGAACATAAAGAAATGACGTGAACACGGGACCGAATTGCCTATATCAGCGAAATCCCGTGTCTGAGACATTCCGCCCGCATTTCCTCCGGCCATATCGCGCTCTGGATCTCGCCGATATGGGCTTTCCGGAGAAGGAACATGCACAGGCGGGACTGCCCGATTCCTCCGCCGACAGTGCACGGGAGGTCCCCGGAAAGCAACAGACGGTGGAAATACAGGTCCGATTTCCATTCCTCGTGTCTCAGTTCCAGCTGCCTGCGCAGCGACCCTGCATCGACCCTGACCCCCATGCTCGAAAGCTCGAAAGAATCCTCAAGGACAGGGTTCCAGACCAGTATGTCGCCGTTGAGTCCACGGTAAGGAGCATTTTCCGGTCCCTCCCCGTTCAATGTGCTCCAGTCATCATAGTCCGACGCCCTGCCGTCATGGACCGTACCGTCTGACAGGACACCGCCTATGCCGATGACGAACACCGCCCCGTATTTACGCACTATCGCCCTTTCACGTTCTTTTGCAGGCAGTTCAGGGTACATCTTCAGCAGTTCCTCGGAATGGATGAATCTGATTTCATCAGGAAGGACAGGCTCTATCTGAGGGAACTCGACATAGATCTTGTTTTCAGTGACTTTAAGAGCCTCATAAATCCTCCGTACAGTCTTCTTCAGAAAATCGAGGTTCCTCTGCCGAGGAGTGATGACCCTCTCCCAGTCCCACTGGTCTACATAGATGGAATGGATATTGTCCAGATCCTCGTCCGGCCTGAGTGCATTCATATCAGTATAGATACCTCTGCCGGAAGGGAGCCCCATTTCCCACAGTTTAAGGCGTTTCCATTTTGCAAGGGAATGGACCACCTCGGCCCCGGCGTCCCCGAGGCTTTTTACAGGGAAGCGCACCGGCCTTTCCACGCCGTTCAGGTCATCGTTCAGTCCCGTACCGGACAGCACCACCATTGGGGCTGTGACCCTCAGAAGGGTAAGCTGGGCGGAAAGATTCTCCTGGAACATGTCCTTGACATATTTTATCGCCTTCTCGGTACTTTCCGCACTGCCGAGAAGATTCCTGTAGTTTGAAGGGTAAATCATAAAATAAGCCTCAACCAGGCCAACAGCCATTTACTTGATCTTTTCTCATTGCAAATGTAATTATTATTCTTAGCTATCAGGCAAACAGTCTATAATGTTTCTGACATTTCCTGCAGAATCAAGATAGGAGGGAGATAATTATGCGAGAAGCCAAAGATATATTATTCGCAACAAAAGTTCCGGCGGACTTGCAATCCGCCGGAACTTTTCATTTCAAGAGAATATGTATTCCTTATCCAGGAATTTTGTCTCCTTTCATCAGTCGACAATTTCTATTTCTGTCTGGTCAGACTTGTCTACGAAAACAATATCCTGCTGCTGGGCAGTCATACGGATAGTCTTCAGCGGACATACGGATCCGCTCCATCCGCTATATTCACGCCTTGCCATCAAAGTAGCCAGATTAGAGCACCCGGTCACGTCTAACGTAGCACAGTTATCATAGTATTGGAGTCCGCTGGCGCTGCTCTGCACGTCCAAATATTCGAGATTCTCACCAGATATAGTCAAGGATTCCGACGTCAGATAATTGAAATAACTTGACGGGCTGCTGGACAACACAAATCTCGTCATAGGATTTTTGCCGAAATGTATCTCTGAAATATTATATGAGTTCGACAAAGAGAGAGACTCTATACCCGTACAGTCTGAAATGTCTATAATGGAAACAACCTGGTTGCGGACATTCAAAGTAGTCAGTGCAGGGAATATCCCGAGTCCGTATATTTCGGAAACATTGTAGGTTATAGCGAGAGATTCTCCTATCTTTCCTTCATATCCGACTTCATATTTTCCAAGCTCTTCATCATAGATAAGCCATCCGAAATCAGCAAGACATGAAAGCAGTTCCTCATCTTCTATGTCAGCATATAGCGGATTCGGATCCTGCTGCCTGACTGTAATCTGCAGAAGACTCGTATATTCCTGCAGAAAACGTATCTGTCCCTGTCTGGTTCCGGGGCTTTCCGATATAATGAACCGGTAAGTCCGTTCTGTCAGGCCGTCTTCTCCCTTAGCTCCTGTCTCAGGCTCGCCAGCGCTTGTAATCCATGAGTCTGTTGAGCATGTCGTCTCAACATTGGAGCGGGTCACTACAGTGATTTCAGTCTCGCCAAGTCCTGTCTTGATATAAGTCTCGTCAGTCAGTACTGCGTCGAGCTGCGCCTGGGACACATGCAGACTGATACTTTTGTCCGCTGCCCCGGTTATAGTGACATCAGTTTCGCGCGGAACGTAGATTTCGGTCTTGTCCACCGTGAAGGTCAGTATCTGCTTGCCGAAAACCGTTTCATTACCCTCATAGTGTATCCACTGCGATGCTTCTCCCGTAAAAGAGATTTCGAAATCGGAAATATTGGAATTTACCTGCACATTGAGTTTTCCTCCGTCTGATGAGAACTCTGCTTCCGCTTCAGTAAGCAGTTCCAGATAGTATTCAGGATCGGACTGTACTGTAAGAGTCTTGACGGCGGAACCTGCAAAGATCTTGAACTCTGCCATTAGGGACTCTTCCCCTGTGTTAGGCTCCACAGTCACTTCCAACGACTGTCCGCTTTTCCCTGAATCAGCGGACAGAGTCAGCCACTCTGCTGATTTTCCGGAAACTCTCCAATCTTCGGAACTTGTCACCGTGATACTGAACGTATCTCCTTCAGGGCCGGCGACAATACTTTCCTGAGACAGCTCTACCGAACTTGCTCCGGACTCGGTCTCCATGCTGTCGGAGCAGGCGGCAACGACAGCCGCCACTCCGAGCATCAATATTATATGTCTTTTCATTCTATTGTATTTTTCTGTTGGACTGTTTATTCACTTATCCAGTTGATATCCACTTTTTCCGTAGAGTTCTTAGGATAATAGTATGACACTTCTTTGAGAGGGACACCATACAGTCCGCGGCATACATTGCTGCAGCTTGTTACCTGTGAGACCCTCTTTGTAACATTGGTCGTTGCGGCGTCTGAAGCATACAGGGCAAACAGCATATAATATCCGTACCCGCCAGAAACTACCCTCTGGGCAGAAGATTCCGATGCCTGATATTGCATGAGATTAAGTTCAGCAGCAAATCCGGCACACTGTTTCACTGTAAGGTTGCCTATAGGCCGTGCAGAACTTCCATAGTTCGGAACTACAATATCTATCCATTCTGAAGCGTCTACGCCATCAACGACATTGGTTCCGTACATATATCCGTATGCAAATACGGTGACGTCCTTGTCCGGCATGACTTTCTTGGTTTCGTAGCAAAGACGGGCTGCGGCTGCAGTGCTTTTCGGTGCAAACAGAGGATTGTTGAGATCAGGAGAGTCTGAATACTCATCGTCAAAGTTCACTCCGTCAAGATTGTATGCCTCGCAGATTGCGGCAAGCTCCCTTGCAAAATCTTTCGCGCCTGCTTCTGACAACTGGGCAAGTCCGGCCGCATCGTGGTTTCCTAGAAGCCCGAGGAGAACCTTTATGCCACGCTTGCGCAACGGCTGCAGGTATTCCTCGCTGTGGTCAAGGAGGAACTGTACGTTAGGATTACAATATACATAGACACGGCCTGTCTCCGCGTTGTAGTTGATATTGGCTGCGAAAAGCACCACATAGTCAAAAAACAGGGAGCCTTCTTCATTGTCAAGGACAAATTCCAGGGCGTTCAGCGGATTTGTGTCGTTTACCTCAAAAAACAGGAATGTCTTCACCGCATCATCCCCTTTGAATGCACTGCTTTGACTATGATAATTCTTTATCAGATAGACACTGTGGGATGCGCTTTCCGCGATATTCACACCCTCCGTTTCAGAAGAAGCTTTCACTGGCAGGATATATGTCCTGTCATCTTCAAGCCGGTCGCTGTAAGAGATGTCTATGCCGAGTTCGTAAGATGTCTTCTCGTCCGGTGCGAGGACAAGTCGTCCGTTATCCTCTATTTCCACAAGCTCCTGAGGATACAGAGGGTAGTCTGTCTGATGAAGTGCATTATATGTCTGTGCATAATCAGCATCATAGCTTAGGGTCACATCCACTCCTTTGCCAGGAGTCTTGGTAAGACCGAATACGATGTCTGTCCGGTAGTCGTCAGCCCTGAGTTCAATGACATTTTCAGACTTTCCTGTCCCGGCGTCTCTCAGATAACCGTTGAGCACACCTACGTTGGCATACTGGCTTTCATCGACTTCTCCGATTTCAATCGCTTCCGTGCAGGAGACGGCCATGAAGCCGAGACAGCCGAGAATGCAGGCAGCCGGAAGATACTTTTTGAAAATATTATTTGTCATATTTGTCATACTTAATGTTAATGATCTATTCAGGCAGAGAAACGTTTGTCCATTTCAGATCCGAATTGGCTGTTATATCGTTGCCATGCCCTGTCTGGTCTGTAATCTCATTTCCTGCACCTTCGTTGAATTTCCAGTATGCTATAAGACCTTCACTGGCAGGATCCACTTCGTAAATGTGTGCGGAGATTTCTTCTTGTGAGCGCTGTACGCTCCAGACGCGCAGTTCGGAGATATCGCCTTCAAGCCACCTCTGGTCATTCCATGCGTATCCGATATAGCAGTTCGATGTCAAGTTGACAGAACCGCTTGCATTATTGTCATGCGCCATCTCTTTCCCGTTGTGGTAGATAATCCTGTCTCCTGTTGTCGCATCCCAAACGACAGCGACATGTACCCATTCGTTTGCCGGAAGCCCGAGAGAACTGTCTCCTGCCGGAAAATTCCCGTTAGGATTTACAAGCTGTATCTGGTTCTGAGGGAAGCCAGCGTCACCTATTCTGACGAGGAATGACCCTTCGATACCGAACAGCGTACTCATCGCTTCGCCTTTCTTACCGCCTACGGTACCGAAATCACGGACCCGGATGAGAGCCTCTATTGTGATGCTTTTCAGGCCGGAGACACTGCTGCTCCATTTTATCGGAAAATAATTCTCTGCGATATCAGCCACGACATTGATAAGAGAAGCACCTCTGAAGACATAATAAACTACAGTCTTTGAACCGAGAGCGTCTATCCCACGGATATCTACAAGATGTACTGGTGCTACATATATATTCTCGCGGGAGAGCTGTTCAGTACCTTTGAACTGTATAGAGACAGGAGCGGACTCCACGCTGCCGGACACGATTGTAGCTTCGGGCTCATCAATCACAACCATCTCGACAGGAAGAGCCTCTGCTTTCTGTCCATAAGACATATTATATTTTTCAGCCAGTTCCGGTTCGTACACGAAACGTCCGGATACCGCATTGTCTACCGGCAAGGCTGTAGCTATGGTAAGTTCCCGAGATTCAGTCACTTCTTCACTCGCAGCCTTGAACAGTATTTCTTCAGTACTAGTCGAGGTATTGATATAAAGTTTGTTGTCGAAATGGTGCTCGCTTTCATCATTCACTCCGCATCCTGCAAGTGAAACGACTGCCGCAGCTGCCGTCATAGAATATATAATTGATTTCATTGATCGCATAACTGTCCTCCGTTAATTTAAGATTGAAGGGTTCATCGTATCGATAGCGGCACGGATATGTCTATATATCTTGTTGACATCGAAGTAGTCATACTGGGCATGGTCTACGCACATACCGGCCTTGTCTATGTCTGAATCAGTCCTGACCATCCACTCTGCAACTCCCGTCACAGCATAGATCTGTGATCCATCCGCAGCGGAGAAATAGCCTGACTCGTCCTTATCATCAGTCATTGACGGCATTGTAGTGCCGATGATTATGCGTTCAGCAGCAAATCCCTCAGGCAAGGCCATCATGACAGTAAATGTCACTTCCTCGGCTGTAGATACAGATGATGCGTCCACGATAATATAATCGCATGAATCAAGCAGCGTAATGTCATACAGGATATTGACAGGCATGCCTTCAAAGAAAAGCAGGGACTGGCCGTGAGACTCTTTCCATGCCTTTATCTTGTCGAAGAAGACTGTCTGGTTTGCGAGAAGCTCCGCTTGCGCATCTTCCTGGAGGCTGCCAGGAAAGACTCCGGTGTAGCCGGCAATTATCCCGTCATACCCGTACTTGTCGCACAGTGAAAGGTAATAGTCGGTACGCTCGCCGAGGAACTCCCCGAATGCCTGCGGCTGTTCGGCCGGCTCTTCCGGTGTCTGATCGGCATCTCTGTCTTCCCCTGTCTCCGGGGCATGCTCGGCATTCCATTCCTCTACATATGCAGCATACTCGTCATCTATTGTATCATAGCTTACCGTATACAGTGTCTTCATTCCTTTTTCCGTGCGGATTTCAGCCATTTCGGAAACCATAGCATCCGAAAGGTTGTCCGGATTGTTCATGATGACGTAGTCAACACTGTCCGGAAGGCAGTTGATGTGCTCCGCACGGCCCGTAGGGGCTCCATCCACATTGTCGAACTTCGCCATCATCACCTTATGCTCGCTGCCCCTGTATTCCCGAAGGCTCTGCAGGTACTGCGCCCAAAGCTCCGGATTCTGGCTCTCGAGGGTCGGCTCGTAGATCTCCACGCTCTGCGGCTCTGTCCACTCCGAGCAGCCCGCAAGAGTCAGCAGAAGCGCGCCCGTAACTGCACCGAGCAACCTCTTGTGATTATTTCCTGGAATTATAATCATGATTCAAATTCATTTTAATGTTATTCATTAATTGTATGAAGGATTGTTCTGTTTGCAGTCGAACCAGAGCCTTGTAGCCATATTGTCAGCCCCGCCAAGCAGGGTAGAAACTGCACTCTGGTAATTTTCCGCATTGGACGTAGCCTCATCATCAGGGTATTCAATCCTGCGGGCCCCGGTCTTTGTAAGGGTAGGATCGGTACTCTTGTTGTTTGCGACCGGGATCAGTCGAGGATATCCTGTCCTTCTGAAATCAGCCCATGCTTCATTGCCGAGCAGCCAGTTGGCAATCCATTTCTGGGTAAGGATGCGTTCCTGCTTCTGCTCTGCAGTAGCATTGTCATCCCAGGCAACAGTGATTTCAGATATGGTGCCGGTATAAGTGTTGGAACCTGCCGGATCAGTATACAATGCAGGTCTGCTGGATGCATCAGCTATGTAAGATGCATATCCTGAGACCCCATACTGGTCGAAAGAGAGCCTGATACCCTCTTCATATGCACTTTTGGCATCAGTTCCCATGTCGAACCCGAATACAGCCACGGCCTCAGCCTTCAGGAACGCGACCTCTGCAGCATTCATCCAGTATACAGGGTCATTCACTTCAATTACCGGTCCGCAATACATATGGGATACCGACGCCGCAGGAATGGTAATGCCTCTTCTGAGGCCGACATAATCATAACCTGACCATTCCGACCTCGTGAAGTAAGCCTCACGCCTCGGGTCATTGTATCCGTTCATGTAACAAATGATATCGGCAGCTACATGCGAGTCTCCTGAAGTTCCGCAAGTATGGTCAGCGGAATTCGCCATATTGTACCTTACGGCTACGCGGATAGGATTACCGTCTGTTCCCCAGGAAGCAAACATGGCATTGTCATCGTTTGAAGTCATAACACCGACTTCATGCTTTACGGCAGACTCGGCCATTTCCTTTGCAAGAGGCTGGTCAGCATACACGACGCGCAGCGCAAGACGTAGCTTGAGCGAATTGGCGAATTTGATCCACTTCTCCACATTACCGCCATAGACAACGTCAGCGGAAGATGAGAAATTGTTTGTCCTGTTCGGCGTCAGCGCGTCAATAGCCGCATTGAGTTCTTCGAACATCTTCTTATAGACATCTTCCTGAGAATCATACGGAACATTGATTTCCCCGTTCTGGCCGATCTTCGAATAAGGGATAGGGCCATAGGCATCAGTCACACGGTGCATCGCCGCAACCTTGATGATATCTCCGACAGCCAGAATCACAGGATCATCAGTCACCTGATGGAGCATCCTGTAATTGGAATAAATGACAGGGATCACCTTGTCGCTCTTCATAAAGACGTTTGTCCAGTTGTCGGTAGGATTATAATTTGAGATGGTAGTGGCCCAGTCTGCTTTTGCATCAGCAAGATATCCCCCTTGTGTACCTCCCAGAAGACAGTCTGTAAACTGTGTGGTGTTCACATCCGGAGAAATCACCCCGTTGGACATTCCCACCAGAGCAGCCCTGACAGCATACCCGTCACGCTGCATTTCATCATCAGTCACCCCGTATGGATTGCTGTTGATATCAAGGTAATTGGATGTACATGCAACACCTGAAAGAGCAACGGAAGCAATGACAAGACCTCTTGTTATCTTTTTCATTTTCATATTGATCCTCCTTAGAATTTAAGTCTGATGTTGAAACCGAAGTTTCTTGTGCTCGGCATCATGAAATAGTCGATACCCTGATAGTAGTTGCCCGTAGTAGCGATTGCCTCGGGATCGAAAGGAGCCTTGTTATAGATCATCCAGAGATTCCTTCCCACAAGCTGAAGGGTCAGCTCGCACACATTGTTCAGCATCTTACGCGGGAAGGTATAGCCTATGGAAGCCTCCTGCAGGCGTACATTGGTTGCCGAATATGTATAATACTGAGGGACGACATCTCCGGTGGCGATAGCAGTGTACCATGTATTTGCATCAACAAGGTCAGAACCGTTAACCATTACACCTCCGTTATCTCTTGCTGTAGCGGTGGCCTCGGACACTCCATAGTAGTCCAGCATTGCCTGGGTGCGGGAGAATACCACTCCGCCAAGGCGGGCCGTAAGCATGAAACCGAGATTGAAGTTGCCGATACGGAAGTCATTCCTCCAGGCCATGTTTGCCTTAGGAAGCACGCTGCCGAGCTTGATATAGTCTTCCTGATTGTCAATGGTACGAGTGGATACTTTACCGTCAGCATCGATATAGATAGCTCCGTTGCTGTCACGGACGAAGTCCTGACGTGAATAGACATCCCCTAGTGTACCTCCTTCCTTCAGTATAAACCGTGCATTGCCAAGTCCGCCCATATTCATCAGAGAAATGTTGAGCTTTTCCCCTGTTACGGGATTGATTGCATTCTCCGCCAGTTCTATGATTTCATTCCTGTTGGTCGAGAATGTATAGTTGCTGGACCAGTTGAAAATGCCCCACTGCTTCTCGAAACCAAGAGCGAGCTCGAAACCTTCATTCAGGACATTACCTGACTGGATAGGAATCTCAGAATAACCGGAACCGGTCGATATGTCGGGGAAGAATGTCTGGTTCTTGGTATTGGTACGGTAATATGTAGCATCCAGGCTGAACCACTCGAGGAATCTCATCTGGAGACCGATTTCCCATGACTGCGTCCTTTCCGGCTTCAGTTCTACCGGATATGTAGTATCCGTTGCCCAGGCATTTCCCTTGTTAGGCCATTCATGAAGCGGATTCGCAAGCCAGCGGTCGAACGGGGTACCGACATCGGCGAAAGATGCACGGAGTTTCATGTACTCAAGCTGCCGCGGCATGTTCGGGATTATTTCCGAAAGCACTACGGAAGCACCGACTGACGGATAAAAATAAGATTTGGTCTTCGAACGCGGTCCGGCCAACTGTGAAGGCCAGTCATTACGGCCGGTAAGGGTCAGATAATATGCGCTCTTGAATCCGATTTCGGCAGAAGCGTATACTGACTGTGTCTGCTCTCTCCACCCTGACTGGCTTTTGACCATTGCACTCTGGTCTATAGAGAATACATTGAAGACATTGGGTATATTGTCCGATGCAATAGGTCCTCTGTTTGAAAACATGTCATTCCTCATGTCCGTAATCGATGCACCGACGTTGGCATGCAGACTCCAGTCCTCCCATGTCTTGTTGATATCGAGAAGGACATCGGCATAAACCTGTTTGTCCTCCGAAGTCTCAAGTCCGAAAAGACCGTTATTTGACTGCTCGGTCAACTGTGTATTGGTCGTAGCATAGAACTTCTCGGTGAACTTGTTGTGTGAATTATCGAGACGCACGCGACCGGAAAGGGTCAGCCAGTCGAGTATCTCATATGAAAGTCCGGCACTCAGCATGTAACGGTTCTTCTTGTTCTGACGAAGGTTGCGGTAATTGATCCAATACGGGTTCTGCATTGTCAGTCCCGCATCGCCGACAGGCCAGTACTGTGTGTATATCTTGCGGCCCGTGTCATATCTCTCATACATTTCGATATCGGCCCAGTCGTTTCCGCGAGGGAAGAGATATGCTCCGACCAGAGGGTTGTTGTATGTACCCTGGTTTGTCATGTTCTGGTCATCCTGCATGATAAAGCTTGCAGAAACATCCAGAGTCATCTTGTCGTTCAGGAACTTGGTGGTGTTGCGGAAAGTAAAGTTGTAACGGTTATACTCGTTGTTGGGTACATTTCCGATAGAATTCACGGCTGCAGCCGAAAGATATGTCTGGTTCTTCGCGTTTCCAGTAGAAAGAGAAACGCTTTCAGTTCCTGTCACACCCATGCGGAAATAATCCTTTGCCGGATTATAACCCATGAAATTGGAAGTGTTGAGCTTGCTGCCCCAGCTGCGCGTAATAGAACCTTCAGAAGAATTGTAATCACCGGTACCGTACCTGTTCTGGAAACGAGGGAGCACGAAAGGACTGAAAATCTCCGTGTTGCTGGAGACGGTCACCGATGTTTTGCCTTCCTGTCCTTTTCTGGTAGTGATGACTATCGCACCGTTCGCCGCAGCGGATCCGTAAAGGGCGGCTGCAGCCGCTCCCGTCAGGACAGTCATGGATTCGATGTCCTCAGGGTTCAGGTCGGCTATAGGATCTGTAGCTCCGCGAGAATCGAACTCTGTTCCCGCATCCCGTGCAGTTGTGTACATAGGCACGCCGTCGATGACATAAAGTGCGTTCGAGGACTTGGAAATGGATTTCTGGCCTCGCATTACGACTTTGGAAGCGCCTCCGACTCCTGAAGAAGAAGCATTTATCACAAGTCCCGCAACTTTACCGTTAAGGGAATTGACGAAGTTCGCATCCTTGTTGGAAAGGAGTTCATCGGACTTGACTTCCTGTACGTTATAGGAAAGGGCTTTCTCGGAACGTTTGATACCGAGAGCCGTGACCACGGTCCCTTCCATCATGATGGCGTCCGTTTCGAGAGTGACATCGAATACTCTCCTGTCTCCCACCGGAATGAACTGGGAAGCATATCCCAGACATGCGATTTCAAGTACCGGAGAATCCACTCCGTCAGGGAGCTCGAATGAAAACTTGCCGTCAAGGTCGGTGCTGACTCCGACCGTAGTCCCCTGGACGAGGACTCCGGCACCGATTACCGGCAGCCCTGAAGCATCCACGATCGTACCGGACACACGGTTGTCCCTGACCCCGTCCGCGGCATCATCGGATTCGGATTTGATTGAAATATAGATGTTTGTTCCTTCAATACGCCAGTCAACATCCGAACCGGCAAACAAGCGGTCAAGGACGACCTTGATATCAGCATCTGATACGTTGATGCTGACAGTCTTGCTTAAATCTACCTGATCATTGAGGAAAAGGTATTTAGACTGCTGCTCGATAGCATCCAGGACCGACTCGAGCCTGGCATTGTCCATCTTGATGGTTATGCCGGAATCAGACTGTGCGACAGCCTTCTGTAAAGGGCAGACAAGGCACAGCACAGCTGCGGCAATGAACAGTCTAAATGTTTTGAAAAATAGACTTTTATTCATATTTTTGATAATTATTAGTGATAGTTTACTAAAAACGGTAGTATTCTGTCCCCCGCACTGCAGGTCCCCCAATCTGCAGTGTTTTTCATTTCATCTGACCAGAACACCATTGAACAATATCCTGAATCATCCCATAGCAGATATTTTTATGTGGTTAAACAAATTCGGTTACAGTCTATCGTATTACGATAGTATTTGTCTGCCTGTCATACTCGTAAGTAAAGTCAGAAACAAGCTCCAGCATGGAAAGCGCATGCTCGATGCCTTCGGATATCCTGAACTTTCCACGTGTATAGCGTATTTCAGGGACAGCATCCCTGTCTATGACTATATCCACATCATAAGCCATCTCGAATTTCTTCATCAGCTGGTCGAACGGAATCCCGACAATATCTATGAGCCCTTCCGTCCAGCATTCTACGGCACCGGGATTCTCTATCCGCTCGACGTACAGATGCTCGTCCTTCATTTTCACCATCTGGTTCGCCTTGAGGATATATTCTTCACCCGAACTGAGCTTGTTGACCACCTTGATTGATCCCCTTAGCAAAGCCGCGGAAAAATCCTGCCCCGCCTCATCGACGGCTACGTTGAAACGCGTACCCAGCACCGAGATGACAGATGCGTACGTATCGACATTGAAAGGGCGCCTGGTATCTTTCGCGACATCGAAAAGCACTTCTCCGCTATAGATCTTCACATCGCGCGACTTTCTCGAAAAAACGGCCGGATACTCTATTTCAGTTCCTGAATTAAGCCACATGCGCGTGCCGTCTTCAAGAGTCAGCTGCATGCTTTTACCGGCAGGTACATATACGGTCTCGACCTTTGCGGACAGCCTGTCCATAGTGTAGTTCCGAGTCGCCAGCCCTACGCCTCCGGCAAGCAGGACAACGGCCGCGACCGATGCGGCCGCCACAATGATCCTGCGGATCACCGTACTCTTCCCGGCATGACCGGATGCCTGTTTCCGTTCTTCGCCATGGATAATCATGCCCTCATAAAGAAAATGGGCGTCGGAATACTGTTTGGCATGGCTCCCGTCCGGATCATCGGCAAGCCATTCCTTCACCCGGGCCTCTTCTTCAGGAGTGGTAGAGCACTTTAAATATTTTATAAGAAGATACGTTTCCATTAATATTTCATGACAAAACAATAATAAGACACTTCAAAATAAGAGTCAGACCCCTAAAATGAAAAAAAAATTAAAATTTTCTTAACAATTAAATTATTACCATATTTGCAGTCGCTCTATTGTTCTAAGGCCGGAATGATAAACGACGAAATAACTTCACAGGAATTCGGTCAGCTTTTTCTCAAATACAGGGACAGGTTCATCGCAATAGCCCGTTCCTACGTAAGGGATGAAGTGGCCGCAGAGGATATTGTTGCCGAAAGCTTCACTGTTTTCTGGGACAGCCGCAAGGAAATAGACATTGCCACAGTCCCCGAGGCCTATATATTGCAGATGGTCAAGAACAGATGCATCAACTACCTGAGAGACAAGGCTAACAGACTGCGCATCCAGCAGAAGATGCATGAGGATTCCTACAAGGCCATAATGGCCGAAATAGGAGTATTGGGGAAAGACGAACTGGGGCTGATCTTCAGGTCCGACATCGCCACCATATTCAAGAACCTGCTCGATTCCATTCCGGAGTCCACCAGGGACATTTTCCTTGCAAGCAGATTCGAAAACCTGACCTACAATGAAATAGCGGAAAAATACGGCGTTTCGCCACGCAAAGTGAAAAGGGAGATACAGCATGTCCTTGAGATCATGCGCATCTCCCTGAAAGATTATCTTCCCCTGTTGCTGATTGTCTACTCTCTGCTGAACGAGTAAGGCTTGTCGGCATCGGCCGTACCTCTGGTGTAATCCGGTACCGGAGACATGGTAAAGCTGATATACGGACCTTTCATTAGGTCTTCGTATTTCAGGAAATTATGGTTCCACACATCTCCGTGCACTTTCATGGATTTTACATACCTGTTCTCCGGCGAGTTGTCTTTTGCCTCCAGTGTCACCGTCTTTCCGTTCTCAAGTTTTATAAGAGCTTTTCTGAACAGAGGGGAACCGAGCACATACTCGTCAGAACCGGGACATACAGGATAGAAGCCTAAAGCTGAAAATACATACCAGGCCGAGGTCTGGCCATTGTCTTCATCTCCGCAATAGCCGTCAGGCGTAGCGCTGTAAAGACGGTCCATGACATCCCTTGCATGATACTGGGCCTTCCAAGGCTCTCCGGCATAGCCGTACAGATAGATCATGTGCTGGGCAGGCTGGTTTCCATGCGCATAATTGCCCATATGCGCGACCTGCATCTCAGTAATTTCATGGATACGGCCGCCATAGTACGAATCATCATATACAGGCGGAACCACGAAGACCGAATCAAGCATATGGCAGAATTCCTTCTCCCCTCCCATAAGGTCGATCAGCCCCTGGACATCATGGAATACCGACCATGTATAATGCCATGCGTTGCCTTCCGTAAAGGCATCACCCCATTTGTACGGGCTGAACGGACTCTGGAAAGAGCCGTCTTCATTACGGCCGCGCATGAGTTTCGTGTGCGGATCGAATACGTTCCTGTAGTTCATAGCCCTGGCGGCCCATTTTTCAAGTTCGGCTTCCGGACGGCCCATCTTTTCGGCTATCTGCAGGATGCACCAGTCATTGTATGCATACTCCAAGGTTCTGGCCACATTCTCGTTAATTCCTACGTTATAGGGAATATAACCGAGAGTGTTGTAATATTCATGGCCGAGCCTGCCGGTCGAACTGACCTGAGGATGGACATGCTCCGTCCCGTATTCTATGGCTGAATAAAGCTTCTGTATTCCGGCCGGATAAATATCCTTGACATAGGCATCGGCTACGACCGAAGCGGAGTTGTTCCCTACCATACAGCCACGGTGTCCCGGGCTGGCCCACTCCGGAAGGAATTCATTTTCCCCGGCAATATTCTCAAGTCCCTGCTGTATCTCTTCGTTCACGGAAGGATAAACCAGATTCAGCAGAGGAAACAGTGCCCTGAATGTATCCCAGAAGCCGGTGTCGGTATAGAGATAGCCGCTGCGGACTTCACCGTTGTAAGGACTGTAATGGAGTATCTGCCCGGTCTCGTCCACTTCATAGAATTTTCTCGGGAAAAGCACGCTCCTGTAAAGACATGAGTAGAATGTCCGGTACTGGTCCACGGTACCTCCTCCGACAGTTATCCTCCCCAGCACATCGTTCCACAGGGCACGGGCTTCGCCCTTGACGGTTTCGAAATCTTTTCCTGCCACCTCTTTCAGGTTCGTATATGCCTGCTTTTCCGAAATAAATGAAGAAGCGACATCGACATTGACCTTCTCGTCTCTGACGGTCCTGAATTTAACTACCGCTATCGCATGGTTTCCACTATGCTCTCCGGCGGAAGACACTCCTTCCGCTACCAGGTTCTGGCCGTCATAGATACTGAAGCTCTCGATAGGCTTGTCGAAAACAAGGACAAACCAGTTGCGGAAGTTGCCGGGAACCCCGCCGCTGTTTCTGGTTGTATAACCCGTCACGGTATTCGTTTTCGGATCGACTTTTATATAAGAGCCTCTATCGAAGGCATCTACTACTATTCCAGAAGTCTCGCTCGCCGGGAAAGTGAAGCGGAATTTGGCCGCCCTGTCGGATGGAGTCAGCTCCGCATTGATGTCATGGTCGGCAAGGTAGACCTGATAATAATACGGACGGGCGGTCTCCGACTTATGGGAGAACCAGCTTGCACGTGCATTTTCATCCGCTTTCGCTGCATCCCTGACAGGCATGATGGAGAACTGTCCGTAATCGTTTATCCATGGGGATGGCTGGTGGGTCTGTTTCAGACCGCGGATCAGATGGGCATCATAACGGTAAGTCCATCCGTCGCCCATCGTACCTGTCTGAGGTGTCCAGAAATTCATTCCCCAAGGGACTGCAGTAGCCGGATAGGTATTACCTGTCGACAGAGGGAATTCCGAAAGGGTACCCATGAGTGTTGTGACATGGTCTGCAGGATTTTCCACCATCAGGACCTCGTCCCCGGAACAGGAAGCGAAAGCCAGAGTACAGAGCAGAGAGATTGCCAATTTATTTATTTTCATATCTTTAAACTATTATTACCTTATTTGGAAAATGCCATATCATTAGGCTCCGGCCCCATTCGGAATTCAAGGGTACCTCCTGCCTTGATATCCTTGAAATCGATGTACGGATTCGTGTACGGCCGGCCGTTCAGCGTTACGCTCTGAATGTAGATGTTCTCCTCGCTGTTATCTACGGTCCTTACGGTAAACACACCTCCGGGGACCTTGATTTCAGCCTCGTCGAACAGAGGGGAACCGAACCAGTACCTGCCGCCTGCTTCCGTCTGGTAGAAACCGAGAGCAGACAGAATGTACCATGCGGACATCTGGCCTACGTCCTCATTGCCTGAAAGGCCGTCAGGAGCGTCATGATACATGGTAGAAAGGACTTCACGCACTTTCTCCGCCGTTTTCCACGGCTGGCCGGCTACTGTATAGAAATACAGGATATGGTGGCTCGGCTCGTTGCCGTGCGCATATTGGCCGATAAGGCCCGATATGTCAGGCGATGTGTTGCCCCCTTCGATGTCGGATGAAACGATGAAGAGAGAGTCCAGTTTGCCAAGGAAAGCCTCTTTGGATCCGAAACAGCCTACCAGCCCGTCAAAATCATGAGGGGCAAGCCATGTGTACTGCCATGCATTGCCTTCGCAATAGTCATCGGCCCTGTGGGTGGATGCGAACGGACTGAACGGTGTACGGAAATTTCCTTTGGAATCCTTGCCTCTCATAAAACCGGTCTGAGGGTCAAAGAAATTCCTGTAAGAATGGCTGCGTTCAAGGAAATATTCATAGTCCCCGGTCTTCCCGAGCTTCTTCGCCGCATCGGCTACGGCGCCGTCGGCTATGGCATATTCCATATCGTAGGCTACGGCTTCATTGAACAGGTCGCAAGGTATGTATCCGTATTTCATTCTGAGATCCTGCCCTCTGTCCGGACGGACAGCCGAGTTTTTCATAGCCTCGAAAGCCATCTCTTTATCGAAACCGCCGAAATCTTTCAGGACAGCATCGGCCACTGCAATGACGCCGGGATTCCCGACCATGCAGTCAGTCTCGCATCCCATCAGATGCCATACAGGGAGCTTGCCCTGCTGCTTGTAGATAGTCAGCATGGTATTGACGATGTCCGGCATCTTCTCCTGATGGATGATAGTCGCAAGAGGAAGGGCGGCGCGATAGGTATCCCAAAGTGAGAACGTAGTATAATTGACAAATCCTTCCGGTGCATGATTCTGATGGTCGGCTCCGTAATAGCTTCCGTCCACATCGCAAAATACTGAAGGAGCTATCATGGTATGATACAGTGCCGTATAGAAGATTTCCCTGGCAGATTCATCGGAAGTCCTGATGCGTATTTTGGATAGTTCCCTGTTCCATGCCTCATCAGCGGCCTGTGCGACCGCTTCGAAATCCCAGCCGGGAAGCTCGGCTTCCAGATTCTTGCGGGCTCCTTCGATGCTCACAGGCGACAGGGCTACTTTCAGCAATACCTGCTCTCCTTCACCTGTCTTGAAGGAAGCCCTTCCGTACATGTCATCAGGACCGGCAAGGGTGAAACTGTCGAAAGGTTTGGAAAACTCCGCAACGAAGTACACCCTCTGGTCGGAGGCCCAGCCTTTCGAGAATCTGCAGCCTTCCACCCTGGTGTTGCCAGAGGCTTTCATTTCTGTCTTTGTCGCAGCATCCCAGCAGCCCCCGTTCTGCAGGTCGAATACCAGGGCGGCTTCCTCGGAAGCAGGGAAGGTATACCTGTGAAGGCCTACACGTGCCGTAGCGGTCATCTCCGCCGTAACGCCGTAACGCACAAGCGGCACCTTGTAATATCCCGGACGGCTGACTTCCTGCGTCCTGTCCGCATAAGACCACAGACCGGATGTCTGGTCATCCTCGGTACCTCTGGCATAAGTCACATCCCCGGTAACAGGCATGACCGTAATGTCGAAAAGGTCTCCGATACCTGTTCCGCTGAGATGGGTATGGGAAAAGCCTATTACGGTAGAATCGCTTTCATGATAGCCGGAGCACCAGTCCCACTCCTGAGGGATGCTGGTAGGTCCCAGCTGCACGAAACCGAACGGTACGTTTGCCCCTACGAACACGTGCCCGTGGCCGCCGGTACCTATGGAAGTGTTTACATATGCAGTAAGGCTTTCCTGTTCCGAAGCGCCTGAGCACCCGGATAAAACACCTGAGGCACAGAATAATAAAGATTTAAGTAAAGTTTTCATTATTTATTTTTTTACAATTTTCCTTTCGGGCAAATCTCCCGGCTAACGGACATCGCCCTCCGATAACGGTCATCTGCAGTCGAATACGAGATGTCCGCCCTGAAGCATTTCATGATGGCCGATGCGGAAACCCCTGAAAGGCTTTCCGCCCGAAGTAATGCCACGTATGTACCCGTCCCCGTCTTTCTCTATCACAAGCCTGTCCGTTCCGGCATATTCCGGATCAAGAGTCAGTTCTATACGGTCAAACACCGGGGCGGTAAGCGTATAATGAGGCTCTCCCGGACAGTCCGGATAGAATCCCATCATGGAGAATACGGCCCACGCCGACATGGTACCTGTATCGTCATTGCCCGGAATACCGTCCGCTTCGGGCCTGTAATACTTGTCCAGCAGCATCTTTACGGTCTTTTGGGTACGCCACTCCTCTCCTTTGAAGTAGCTGAAAAGATACGGATAGGCTATATCCGGTTCATTTGCAGGATCATACAGTCCTTCATCGAATACCATCTGCAGCTTGTCTACGAATTTCTTCTTTCCGCCCATCAGTTTTGCAAGGCCTTTGATATCATGAGGAACGTAGAAAGTATAGTTCCAGGCGCTGCCTTCGTGGAAACCCGGGGCCGTCTCGAAATTCTCGCCCTGGCGCGGATCGAAAGGAGAATAGAAGGTTCCGTCCATTTTCAAAGGTCTGAGAGTACCGTACTCCGGACAATAGTAATGTCTGTAGCCCAGGGAAGCCTCCTTGAAACGGGCTGCATCCCCGGCATGTCCGAGAGAATCGGCCAGCAGGGAAAGCGCGTGGTCGGCGATATAGTATTCAAGGGCGTGCGAAACCGCGTTGTCCCCTGAAAGGTCGGCAGCAAATACTCCAAGAGGGATATACCCCCTTTCTATGTAAGGATCCACGTCCGGACGCATCCTGTTCTGCGCTCCCGGAGTGGTGGCCGACTTTATAAAAGCCTGATAGGCCGTTTCGATGTCAAAGTCCTTCAATCCCTTGAACCATGTATCTGCTATGACCGGAATCGCAGGATCGCCTTCCATGGTAAATGTTTCCCTGCCGTAGAGCTCCCACTTCGGCATCCATCCCCACTCCTTGTATATGCCGATCATGGAGCGTACCATGTCCAGCTGGCGGTCAGGATAAAGCAGTGTCATGAGCTGGTGGACATTACGGTAAGTGTCCCACAGAGAAAAGACCGTATATCTGTTCTGTCCTTCCGGAACCGTCCCTACGCCGTCATTTTCCATCAGAGGATACTCGCCGTTTACATCATTAAGTATATTCGGATGAATAAGAGCATGGTACAGGCCGGTATAGAAAACCGTCTTCTGGTCTTCCGTACCTCCGGAAACCCTGATCTTCGACAGGTCGCGTTCCCATCTCGCGGAAGCCTGCGCGCGCACGGCATCGAAATCGAACCCTTTCTGCTCTGCCTCCAGATTTTCACGGGCATTCTCGATGCTTACGAACGAAACGCCCATCTGCACCTCGACCTGTTCGCCTTCTTCCGTTTCGAACGTGAACCAGTATCCGATGTCATCTCCCGCCATTTCACGGCCATAACGCGTATAGATCTTATACTTTCCATTATCAGGCGTCCATTCCGCCTCGACTCCTGTCATCACTCTCTGCTTCTTCCAGTATCCGCTTGCGACGGGAGTCTTGCTGACACGCATCACAAAGTACATGGGGAATACGGCCTGCGGATTATAGCAGAACGTTCCCAGCAGTCTCATGCCCTCGATTTCTGTGTCGCTTACCTTCCTTACCATGGCTCCTGTCTCGTTGGTCAGCCCTTCTCCAAGATTAAGCAGGATATGGCTTTCCCCTGCCGGAAAAGTAAACCTTTCGGCAGAAGTCCTTGTTGTAGCGCTTACCTCCGTCCTGATGCCATAGGCGGACAGGACATTGGAATAATAGCCGGGCTCGGCATATTCATCGGAGTACTCCGAACCGTAAATATGGTAGTCGACTTGCAAAGGTCCCGCGGTAGGCATTACCAGCAAAGCTCCGAGCTCCGGACATCCCACTCCGCTGAGATTTACATGAGAATAGCCCGTAAAAAATTTGTTTTCAAAACAATACGGAGTCGACCACCACCGGCTGTCCTTGTCCCATACATTGAGATTGGAACCCATGACATTGAACGGGGACACGGACATGAGGCCGTTCGGGCAAACAGCTCCCGGATTGGTCGTACCGAAATTGGTCGAACCGACAAACGGATCGACATATCGGGTAACATTATCCGGAATTTCCTCCCCCGCAACGGACAGACCTGCCGGAGCGAGGAAGAGAAGGGAAGCTAACAGTTTCAGTTTCATACAATGCGGTCTTAAAAACAAATCTGCCGGTTTACAGGATATTGGTCTTCTTGGTGAAATCGATGATTTCAGGAATGTAGCCGAAAGCCAGTCCGGTAACGGTATCCGCACATCCATAGTATACGGCTATGCGGCCGGTATGCGCATCATGAAGTGCGGCGCACGGGAAAGCCACGTTCGGGACATCGCCCATGCACTCGTAATCCTTCTGCGGAGAGATGAGGTAAGGGCCGCTGCGGGCAATCACTTTCCAAGGCTGTTCGAGGTCGAGAAGTGCGGAGCCGAACGAATATACATATCCGTTACATGAATGGAGTACGCCATGATGGAAGATAAGCCAGCCTTCCGATGTTTCTATAGGAATTGGGCCAGCACCTATCTTCATGCACTGCCATGCGCTCACCTCAAACGGGGCAGGAGACATCACATGGCGGTGGCGGCCCCAGAATTCGAGATCAGGGGATTCGGAGTAGAAGATGTCTCCGAAAGCAGTATGGCCAGTGTCGCTCGGACGTGAAAGCATGGCGAAGTTCCCGTGAATCTTCTTCGGGAACATGACTCCGTTCCTGTTATATGGCAGAAAAGCGTTCTCCAGCTGATGGAACGTCTTGAAATCCTCGGTCCAGGCCACTCCGATAGTAGGTCCGTGATACCCGTTGCACCAGGTGACATAATACTTGTCCTCTATCTTGCAGACGCGCGGATCATAACCGTAGACCCACTCGCCGATCTCCTTGTCGTCGCACTGGAACACAAGCATTTCCGGATTGATGTCCCACTTGAGCCCATCCTTGGAAAAGCCGACGTGCAGACGCATGCGCCTGTTGGTGTCATCGCAGCGGAATACTCCGGCGAAGCCTTCCTTGAAAGGCACTACGGCCGAATTGAATATACTGTTGGATGTCGGTAGCAGATCCCTTGGAATTACAGGATTGGCCGAATATCTCCACATCACTGACGACGATCCTGCCGGACGCTCCTCCCATGGCATGTTCGGAAGAGGGTTGCCTGAAATCTTTATTTCCTTGTTCATTTCTTTTGTTGTTTTATTGTTTATAAAATATCTCCAGTCAATAGGTAACTTATCCGCAGCGTCAGGACTTGTTGCCTGCGGCCGCATTGTCCGGATAAGTGAACGGCACAAGCCGTGACATAATGAAAATCGGCACTACCGCCGCCATTACAACGACAAAGAACATCTTGTAGCCGAGTGCGTCGCTCAGGAAACCGGACACCGCCCCCGTCATCATGACGGACAGGTTCATTATACCGGAAGCGAATGCATAATGGGCCATCTGGTGCTTTCCCGGGGCCACCTGCTGCATCATGAACAGGGTAAGCCCGACGAATCCGAAGCCGTAGCCGAAATATTCCACGATAATTCCGGCTCCTATCAGAAGCACGGACACAGGCTGTACCCATGCGAAATACGTATACACCAGAAAAGGAAGATTGAATATGCATACGAGAGAGAACAGGGCCTTCCTGAGGCCGAGATGGGAAATATAGTAGCCGGCAAGCAGGGATCCGAGGACGAAAGCGGCTGCCCCGAATGTCCCGTAGAACATGCCGATCTGCTGCTCGGAAAGGCCGAGACCGCCGTCAGCCCGTGCGGCTTTCAGGAAAAGAGGCACTATCTTCATCACAAATCCTTCGCCCAGACGGTAAAGGATTATGAACAGGATGTACCATCCGATATATTTCTTGGTAAAGAAGTCACTGATTACCGCCCAGAGTTCAGACATCGTCTCGGAAGCCGACCTTACCTGTACGGCTGCCGCCCCTCCTGAAGGCAGGGACCTTGCGTGATAGAGACTGAGCACGACCAGGATGGCGCCGCAGGCTGTCATGATTATGGTCCAGGCCGGAAGAGAGGCTTCCTGTGCCGTTGCCCCTCCTGCCTTGAAATGATCGATAAGGATGCCGGCGACATAGACCAGCAGTCCTGTAGCCACGAGCTTTGCCAGATTATAGAACGCCCCCTGCCACCCGATGTATTTGGCCTGGTCCTGCTTTGAGAGCTCTGCCATGTAAAGCCCGTCCAGGGCTATGTCATGAGTGGCGCCGCTCATGGCAATCACGGCCAGAATCGCAATGCTTACAGCAAAGAAATGCGGAAGATGAAGCGCCAGCGCCACCAGACCGAATCCGATTCCCGATATCAGCTGGGTGGCTACGACAAAGAATTTCTTGGTCTTGAACATCTCCAGGAAAGGACTCCAGAGAAACTTTATGGTCCACGGGAACATGATTACGGAAGTCCACAGCGCTATCTGGCTGTCTTCAATACCCAGCCCCTTGAACATGAGGACACACACCATGTTAAGGACGACAAACGGCATGCCCATAGCGAAATAAGCGCTCGGGACCCACCTCAGAGGAGAAATGCTCTTATTGCTCATTATGCGGTTAATGGTTTTAATACAATTTGCAAATGTAACAATAAATCAAGGCAAAACCCCAAAAATCAGCTTAAAAACCGATGCACTCTTGAATTCGGGAGTCCAATCCTGCACGGTCTGCATTATTCCGCCGATTTTCATCCGTATGTGGGCGAGTTTCACTATATTTGAAACCGGACTGAAACGAACATCACTATGGACACAGTAGAGGAATTGTTCCCTTCTTTCGATGAAAAGGGGAAAGAGCTTGTCAGAGCCGCATACTCCATAGCGGGAAAGGCTCTTGAACAGCAGACAAGGGGAAACGGAAAGCCGTTTATAGAACACCCGGTCCGGGTGGCGAAAATTGCAGCCGATGAAATCGGTCTGCCGGCAGAGTGCATCGCTGCAGTATTCCTGCATGAGGCTACACGCTTCCATCCTGAAACAGACATCCCTGCCGGAGGCGTGTTCGGAAAGGATGTTCTCACCATGGTGGACGGCCTGAACAAGATTTCGACCATCAAGCCCAAGGATACCAGGCTCGAAGCGGAGAATTACAAGAAACTCATCGTCTCTTATTCCAAAGACCCCCGGGTGACGGTCCTCAAGCTTGCCGACAGGCTGGAAGTGATGAGGTCTCTGGACATGTTCCCTAAGCTTTCCAGGGAAAGGAAAATACTGGAGACTCTAATGCTCTATATTCCGCTGGCCCATCAGCTCGGACTTTACAACATGAAGAGCGAGATGGAAGACACCTATTTCCGTTACGCCGAACCCGAGCAGTACAGGGCCATAACCAACAAGCTGAAAGCGACCGAAAAGGACCGCCAGGCGCTCATGACCCAGTTCATCGAGCCGCTCAAACACAAACTTTCCGTTGCCGGCATACAATACAAGCTGAAAATCAGGACGAAGACCGCCTATTCCATATGGAGGAAGATGCAGAAGCAGAAAGTGCCTTTCGAAGGGGTCTTCGACGTGTTCGCCATAAGGTTCATCATAGACTGCGATGCAGACAGGGAAACCGAGCACGCTCTGTGCTGGAAGGTATTCTCATATGTCACGGAGGAATACGAACCCGACACGAAAAGGCTGCGCGACTGGATATCCAATCCGAAGCCTAACGGCTATGAATCGCTGCACATAACGGTCAGGAACAGCGACAATGTCTATCTGGAAGTACAGATCCGTACCAAAAGGATGGACGATGTGGCTGAAAGCGGACTCGCGTCCCACTGGTCATACAAAGGGATCAAGCATGAAGCCACTCTCGACAAATGGCTTGCTTCCGTCCGCTATGCTCTCGAGCATCCGCACAGCGGCGGCCAGTACTATGAAGACGACGTTCCTGAACCGCCGTCAAAAGAAATATTCGTCTTCACCCCGTCAGGAGAACTGCGCAAGCTGCCTGCAGGCGCCACCGTACTGGATTTTGCTTTCGACATACATTCGAACCTCGGAATCAGATGTTCCGGCGGCAAGGTAAACGGCAAGGCCGTACCTATCAAGGAAACGCTCAAGACCGGAGACATTGTCGAAATAATGAGCACCAGGAACCAGAAACCGTCACAGGACTGGCTGAATTTCGTGGTGACTTCAAAGGCCCGGACCAAGATAAGACAGAAACTCAGCGAAGCCGAATTCCAGAAAGCGGCCGAAGGCAAGGAACTTCTGGGGAGAAGACTCAAGAACTGGAAAATGGAGCTGGATGACGAGACCCTCGCCGCACTGATGAAAAAGCTGCAGTACAAGAATGTCAATGCATTCTATGCAGCGGTAGGAGACAACACCGTCGACATCGGATCTCTGAAGGATATGATCCAGGCGGTCACCGGTATAAGGACCGGCGAACCGGTAACGTCAAGTCCTGATGCCGACGGACAGACTGAGGGCAAGACCGCCGGGACGAAGGCATCTCAGGGCAGCCAGAATCCGGAAAGGCAGATGTGGGACGGCAGAGGGATATCTTCAGATGACATACTGGTGCTGAACGCAAAGAATGTCAAGCATCTGGATTACAAGATGGCCAAATGCTGCAACCCTGTCTACGGCGATGACGTATTCGGTTTCGTATCGATAAAGGACGGGATCAAGATACACAGGATGTCCTGCCCCAATGCGGCGAGACTCATCGAGATGTACCCTTACCGCATCCAGAAAGTGAAATGGAGCGACACGCCTGCCACTTCAAGTTTCCAGACCACGCTCAGGATAATCGCCGCACTGGAGCCGTCAGTAATAAACGAAGTGATAGATGTCATAAACACATTCAAGGCATCCATCCGTTCGTTCAATGTCAACGAGAACGCAAAGAACAGCACTTACGACATCTCCGTCAAGCTTTCCATTCCGAGCAATCTGGAACTGGACAAAGTGCTTTCTCAGCTCCGGGCCCTACGGAATGTGGTGAAAGTCAACAGATCATAGAATATGCTCATTCTTCGGTTTCACATCCGCTGAAGTAGAAATCTTCAGCGGATTTTTCTGCGGAAAAGCAGTAATAGGCCAGTTCCGCTTCGGAGCATACCTTCCCCTCATATATGATACGGGCC
Organism: Candidatus Cryptobacteroides faecipullorum; assembly: GCA_017694885.1. Lineage (GTDB taxonomy): Bacteria > Bacteroidota > Bacteroidia > Bacteroidales > UBA932 > Cryptobacteroides > Cryptobacteroides faecipullorum. The sequence goes on from JADIMH010000045.1 coordinate 31,189, forward strand.
GAGATAAAAGCGAAATTCCTTTTCATCTCCTTTATGCCGGCACGTATTTCTATAGTGACGTCCGGTCCTGTCGGAACAGGCCTCTTGTATTTTATGTCAAGGTTGGTGGTCATGCCTGCGCACTGGAGCTTCCTGGCTACTACCCAGGCGGCTATCTCATCCATCAAGGTAGCCTGTATGCCGCCATGCAGGGTATGAAGCCAACCCTGATAGTCGTCATCGGAATGCCAGAAGGATACGATTTCATCGCCGTCCTCGTAGAATTCCATTTTCAGTCCCACCCGGTTGCAAGGCGCACATCCGAAACAGTTGTAGCCGTCCTTGACAAGGCCGAGCCACGGATTTATGATCTTCTTCATTTTCCTCGATTTTATCTGACCGACACAAAAATACGTTTTTTCAGAACTATTCGTGCTCCTCCATACGTTTTTCGGCAAGGGCTTCGTATCTGGTTCCGGGACGGCCGTAATTGGCGTAAGGATAGATGGATATGCCCCCGCGGGGGGTGAAGAATCCAGTAACCTCTATGTATTTCGGGTCCATGAGCTTTATAAGGTCCTTCATGATTTTGTTGACGCAGTCCTCATGGAAATCACCGTGGTTCCTGTAGCTGAAAAGATAAAGTTTCAGACTCTTGCTCTCGACCATCTTCACATCCGGGATATAGCTTATGCGGATTTCCGCAAAGTCAGGCTGCCCGGTTATAGGGCAGAGACTGGTGAATTCCGGGCAGTTGAACCTTACCCAATAGTCGTTTTCCTTATGTCTGTTCTCGAATGTCTCGAGGACTTCCGGAGCATAATCGCTCCTGTATTCCGTCTTGCGGCCAAGCGATTTGAGACCTTCGTTTTCTCTGTTTTCCATAATTCCGTTAATAATAGTGTAAAATACTTACCGGCAATATTCAGGCTTTGGATGCAAGGTATTTTTCCAGGCCTGCACGGCGGAGCCTGCATGCAGGACAATGTCCGCATCCGTCCCCCGGAATACCGTTATAGCATGTCAGTGTCTCGTTCCGGATTATATCCAGCACGCCGAGCTCGTCTGCAAGCGCCCATGTCCCGGCCTTATCTATCCACATAAGGGGAGTGTGGATGATGAACTGCTCGTCCATTGCAAGGTTCAGTGTGACATTCAAAGACTTTATGAAAGAATCACGACAGTCCGGATAACCGCTGAAATCGGTCTGGGACACTCCCGTTACGATATGGTTTATGCCGTGCTCCCTCGCCACGACTGCGGCTATGCTCAGAAAGAAAAGATTCCTTCCGGGAACGAAAGTGTTGGGGAATGAATCTTCCGGTTTCTCCTGATCCATCACTATCGAAGCATCCGTCAATGAATTGGCACCGAGCTGTCCGATAAAAGGAGTATCCATGAGATGGAAATCAACCTCTGCTTTTTCCGCCAGTTTTCCGGCCATTTCTACCTCCAGGGAATGTTTCTGTCCGTACCTGAATGTCAATGCATGTACCTTCCTGAATTCCCTTTTTGCCCAGAAAAGGCATGTGCTGGAGTCCTGGCCCCCGCTGAAGACGACCAGAGCCTCATCTTTATTCATCATGTTCATTACTGTATGTCTGTTATTTTAAACGGATTGTAGGAAATGTCCGTATCGAAGGCATCCGCGCCTTCATATCTTTTGACAGCCTTGACGACGATATTGGTCACCGGCAGGATAATCACTTCATATGCTGTCTTCAGGAAAATCTGGAGCAGCATCATCTTGAGCATTTCATTCATGGCCAGTCCCCAGAATGCTATGGGAAAGAAAACAAGCGAATCCACGGTCTCTCCTCCGATCGATGAAACCACGGCCCTGAGAGAGAAGCGTTTTCCATGGGATGCCACCTTCATCCTGCTCATGATATAGGCATTCACTGTCGAACCGGACAGAAAAGCCAGCAGAGACGCCAGCGTAACTCTCGGTGCAAGACCGAAAATATAATCGAAATGCTCTCCGCCGTCCCAGAAACCTGCGGCAGGTAGCACTCTGACTATCTGGGCCATGGCTACCACAAAGAAATTCATCGCAAAGCCGGTCCAGATGACCAGCCTCGCCTTCTTGTAGCCCCATACTTCAACTATGCAGTCGTTCAGTATGTAAGAGACCGGGAAAATAATCACTCCGCCGGTAAGCGTGAGCATTCCTGCAGTGAATATCTTTGTTTCAAAAAGATTGGATGCTATCAGACATACGTTGAAAAGTATGGCCATCAGCACAAAAGGTACGGACAGCGCGATGCGCTGTCCGGGGGCCGGAAGCCCCGGATGAGGATTGTTTTGCATTGTTCTTGTTTTTTAAGTGGTTACCAAGCACACTGTTTTCTATCATTCCGCTGCCTTGAGACGCTCTGCGTTCTCTGCTATCTGGAGCTGGTCGAGCACTTCCTGAATATCGCCGTCCATGAAGACCGGAAGGTTATACATCGTATAGTTGATACGATGGTCGGTCACTCGGGACTGAGGATAGTTGTAAGTGCGGATCTTGGCGGAACGGTCACCTGTCGAGACCATTGTCTTGCGCTTTGCGGAAATCTCGTTCAGGTATTTCTCGTACTCCATGTTATAGAGTCTGGTACGGAGCTCTGCCAAAGCCTTGTCGAAGTTCTTCAGCTGGGATTTCTCATCCTGGCACTGGACTACGATACCTGACGGGATGTGGGTAAGGCGTATAGCGGAATATGTCGTGTTCACCGACTGTCCTCCAGGACCGGAAGAACAGAAAGTATCCTTACGGATATCGTTCATATTCAATTCGATGTCGAACTCATCAGCTTCCGGAAGGACTGCCACTGATGCAGCCGAGGTATGTACCCTGCCCTGCGTCTCGGTCTGAGGGACACGCTGCACGCGATGCACTCCCGACTCATATTTGAGGACACCGTAGACCCCTTCGCCTATCACCTTGAAGACTATTTCCTTGAATCCGCCTGCTGCACCTTCGGACTGGTTGGTGACTTCCATTTTCCATCCGCGTTTTTCAATGTATTTGGAATACATTCTGAACAGATCGCCGGCGAAAATGGCAGCCTCGTCTCCGCCTGTGCCGCCGCGGATCTCCACTATGGCATTCTTGCTGTCCTGAGGGTCGGCCGGTATCAGGAGCAGCTTGATGTTCTGTTCCATTTCCGGGAGTTTGGGCTCTATCTCGGACATCTCCTCCTTGGCCATCTCGCGGAGCTCTTCGTCCTTCTCATTGGCGATGATATCCTTTGCCGACTCGTAATCCTCGACCAGTTTCTTATATTCCTGCCCCGCCCTGATAATAGGGGCCAGCTCCTTGTATTCCTTGTTGAGCTGCACGTATTTCTTCATATCGGAAATCACTTCAGGGTCAGACAACTGTGCCTGAAGTGAATCATACTTGTCCTGCAATCCCAGGATTTTCTCTAATAGTGAATTTTCTGCCATATGTTATTATAAAGACTCTTTTATTTTATCTCCTTGATATAGCATCTGCGTCTCATGAAAAGCTCGCAGTCGCCGTATTTGCTCCATACGAAAGAAGCGGAATTGGTGTCGATCTGAGGGTTGGTGATAGCCCATTTGGCACCGCACTCGCGGTACTGTCGTGCCATTATGCTATGGAAGACGGATGAAACGCCGGTGTTCTGCCACTTCGGTGCGGCACCGTTTATCATCAGGTCTATCGTCTCGACATTCCTGAGCGCTTTCAGGAAATGTATCCATCCGAACGGAAACATGGACCCTTTGGCCTTCTGCAGAGCCTTGGAGATGCTCGGAAATGAAATGCCGAATGCGGCAATCTCCCCGTCCTCATCCAGAAGGAAGCAGCACAACCTCTTGTCCAGCAGACCTATAGTCTGCTCGGCCTCCTCTGCGATCTCCTCATCCGTAAAAGGAATGAAATTATAGACAGCCTCTGCAAAACTCTCGTTATATATCTGGAAGAATTTGCGTACCAGCGCTTTGTCATGTTTCAGGGAATCTATGTCGCCCTCGACAAGCCTGTACCTCTCTTTCAGCCTGGAGGCTATCGCTTCCATCTTCTCAGGAACAGGCTGGTCAGCCCGAAGCTTGTACTGCACCCAGTCGCATTCCTTTTCAAACCCGAGGGCGGTAACCAGATCGTTATAATAAGGATAGTTGTAGAGACAGTTGAACGGAGGAATGTTCTCGTACCCTTCCACCAGCATGCCCTGCTTGCCTAATGTATTGTAATACAGCGGACCGTGGATTTCATTCATTCCATGCTCCTTTGCCCATGCCTCGGCGGTGGAAATCAGAAGACGGGCCACTTCCAGATCGTTTACGGTATCGAACCATCCGAAACGGGCGCGTTTTTTCCCGTATCGTTCGTTATACCTCGGATTTATCATCCCGCAGATACGCCCCGCTACCTTGTCTCCTTCCATTACCATCCACATCTTGTGAGTACAGTAACTCAGCGTAGAGACGCTCGTAAGGGACTTCACCTGATCGGAATGGAGCGCAGGCACATACTGCGGGCAATCCTTATATAGCTTGTCAGGGAAGCAGATGAATTTTCCAAGGTCTTTTTTCGATTTGACCTCGACAATACGATAGGCAGGCATAAATATCTGTGTTTTAATACAATAAATACATCCGGCAAATACTCTTCCAACTTACCGGATGCAAAGGTAGTAAAAATTATACAAACAAATCCAGGAAGCCCGTCACATTGCCTGCTCCGGACTCCGGACGGACAGCAGCGACTGGAGTGCGGCCTGGGCGCAGACACAGCCGAAAACGGCGGGAATATAGGAAACAGTCCCTACAAGGGATTTCTTGTTGCGGTCATCGCACTCGGTTATCGCCTCTTTCTTCGGCAACTCTTCCGAGAACACAGCCTGAAATCCTTTCTTTATTCCCATTCTCCTCAGACGCTTGCGGACCAGGGCCGCCAGAGGGCAGTTGAACGATTTGGATATGTCGGCGAGCCTCACTTTAGTGGCATCGGTCTTGGCCCCGGCCCCCATGGATGAAACCAGCGGTATGCCCCTGTCCATGCAATATTTGATAAGGGACATCTTGGGAGAAAGAGTATCTATGGCATCTATCAGGAAATCAATCCTGTACTTTCCGAGAACCTCATCCGCGGAGCCGGCTTCGAGATACTCCTTCAGCACTATGATGTCAAGCTGCGGGTTTATATCCAGAAGCCGCTCGCGCAGGACATCGCACTTGGGCCGTCCCACTGTAGAATCAAGGGCCAGAAGCTGGCGGTTCTTGTTTGTGACCGAAACATTGTCGCTGTCCATTATTATAAGGTGGCCCACTCCTGCGCGGACGACCATTTCAGCGGCATAGCCGCCCACCCCGCCAACCCCGATTACCGCGACCCTGGAGACGGAAAGCCGCTGCAGACCTTCCTCCCCTATCAGCATCGAAGTCCTTTCTTTCCAGTCTTCCATGCTAAAGGCCTTTGGATTTTGCCTCGTCCCAGATGGCGTCCATTTCTTCGAGTGTCATCCCATGAAGATCACGCCCCTGACGGATCGTATGTTCTTCAAGATAAGTAAATCTTCTTTTGAATTTCGCACAGGTGCGCTCAAGGGCGGTGTCCGGATTCAGGCCGTAAAGTCTCGCAGCATTTACGACTGCGAACAGATAGTCTCCGAGCTCGCTTTCTGCCCTGTCATATGCAGCCTTGCGCTCCTCTTCCGTGCCTGCCTTCTCCATACTGTCGAGTTCGGCCTGATATTCTCCGAGTTCTTCCTTGACCTTGTCCCAGACATCTTCTTTCTTTTCCCAGTCAAATCCTACCCCGCGCGCCTTGTCCTGCATCCTGTATGCCTTCAAAAGCGGAGGAAGGGCGTCAGGCACACCGGAAAGGATCCGTCTGTTCCCGTCCTTTTCCTTGGCCTTGAGCATCTCCCAGTTCTGCATCACCTGTGCGGAATTTTCCACCTGGACAGTGGAAAACACATGTGGATGGCGATATATCAGCTTGTCACACAGCAGGTTGATTACATCCGCAATATCGAACTGTCCTTTTTCCTCCCCTATTTTTGAATAGAAAATGACATGCAGGAGGACATCTCCGAGTTCCTTCGACACGTTCTTGCCGTCATTTTTGAGAATGGCATCGCTGAGTTCATAGACCTCCTCGATAGTCTGCGGACGGAGCGACTCGGATGTCTGCTCCCTGTCCCACGGGCATTTCAGACGCAACTCGTCCATTATATCGAGGATGCGGCCGAAAGCCGCAAGCTTTTCTTCTTTCGTTTTCATCTGTTTCTTGATTTAAATCCGTCAAATTTAATTCTTTTTCCCGGAAACCGTGCGCAGGTACTCGTTGGCTTTTGCCAGAGCAGGTATTATATGAGGGAAAATATAGTCGGTCCCGATCTCCGCATCAAGGCCGAATTTGTGAAGAGTAGACCTTACCTGGGGATTCACACCTGAAAGGATCACCCTGATTCCGCGTTTTTCAGTCCGTTCGAAAAAACTGCGGAGATTCCGGATTCCCGTCGAATCCATGAACGACACCTTTCTCATGCGTATGATACGCACCGACACGTCTCTCCTGCGCCCTTCTTCCAGTTCCTCGAGACGGCTGGCGAGGCCGAAGAAGAAAGGACCGTTTATTTCGTATACTTCCACGCCTTTGGGAATATCCAGATGTTCAGTATCGTCGAGCTGTGCGATCTCATCGCTTTCCGTTGCAGCAATATGGTCATCGTCGAGCACCTCAATGGACGAAGTCTCCATTACACGTTTTACGAACAGGACAACGGCAAGCAGCACGCCTATCTCTATGGCTACCGTAAGATCCACAAGCACCGTCAGGAAAAAAGTTATGAGCAGTACGGCCACATCAGCCCTGTCGGCCTTCAAAAGATACCTGAAAGTGCGCCATTCGCTCATGTTGTAAGCCACTACGACCAATATCGCCGCAAGACATGACAACGGGATATAAACCGCATACGGCATCAGGAAAAGGTATATGAGCAACAGTACGACAGCATGGACGATTCCCGTGACAGGGGATTTTCCTCCGTTGTTTATGCTTGCCATGGTCCTGGCAAGGGCGCCTGTAGCCGGGATGCCGCCGAACATAGGGGTAATTATATTAGCAATGCCCTGGCCGATCAGTTCCGTATTGGAATCATGTCTGTGTCCTGTTACACCATCGGCCACCATGGCAGCCAGCAGAGATTCCACGGCACACAGGATTGCTATCGTAAAAGCCGGTGAAACAAGACCTTTTATGGTTTCATAGTCGAAATGCGGGGCTACAGGCTTCGGCATGGGAAGGCCGGAAGCCAGTTCCGGGAACCTGGTACCTATCGTAGAGAATTCCATGCCCGCATACCGGCTCAGCAGGAACGAGGCCAGCGTTCCGAATATCAAGGCGATAAGGGAACCCGGTATTTTCTTGTTGAATTTCCCCCAGAATATTATCACCAGCAGGCAGCACACGCTCATCGATGTCTCCGCAAGATCGGCCGCTCCTATGTTCTTGATATAGCATATCCACTCGGGAATGAATCCTGACGGGACTTCGGCGTCAAGTCCGAAGAAATCCTTTATCTGCGTAGAAAAAATGGTAAGCGCAATGCCGCTGGTGAACCCCACTACGATAGGATATGGAATGAACCTGAAAATCGCGCCCATACGGCACAGTCCCATGATCACCAGAATCACCCCTGCCATTATGGTGGCTATCACCAGCCCCTGGATACCGTACTGGGCCACTATCCCCGATACTATCACAATGAATGCCCCCGTAGGCCCTCCGATAAGATACCGCGAACCGCCGAAGACGGACACAAGGAAACCTGCGACGATCGCCGTAATCAGACCCTGCTGCGGAGTCACACCGCTGGCTATGCCGAATGCGATTGCAAGAGGAAGGGCTATGATTCCGACAATGACCCCTGCGGCAAGGTCGGATGCGAATGCCGCAGAACTGTAGCGTCCGCTTCTGAACAGGCTGAAGAATTTCGGCCTGAATGTCTTTCCAAGATTAAAATCCATATTCCACTTTTTTCAAAAATGGCGCAAATATAAAACAATAACGTTATATTTGGGTCGAAAACCTGACATATTGACCGAAAAACCATAAAATACAATATACCGATGAGGAAAGAGATCCATTTTGTATCTGCCGATGAGGCCGTAAAAGCAGTCAGATCCGGAGATCATGTTCATCTGAGCAGCGTTGCAAGCGCGCCGAAAGTGCTGATAGAAGCCCTGTGCAGAAGAGGCAGGGCGGGAGAACTGAAAAATGTGAAGATCCACCATCTCCATACCGAAGGGCAGGCTCCCTACACGGATCCGGAATTCGACGGGATCTTTTTCCATCAGGGATTCTTCATCGGCTCCAACGTAAGGAAAAGCGTTCAGAGCGGTTACTCAGACTACATTCCTGTCCTGTTGAGCGAGACACAGAAACTGTACCGATGCGGTGCCCTGCCATGCGATGTGGCCATGATACAGGTGTGTCCTCCTGACAAACACGGTTTCGTTTCTCTCGGCACTTCAGTAGATGCGACACTTGCCGCGATAGAGTGTGCAAAGACCGTAATCGCAGTAGTAAACAAGTATGTGCCGCGTTCCTGGGGTCAGGCTATAATTCCAATGGACCGGATCGATATTTTCGTGGAAGACAACACTCCGCTGCTTCCGGCCGAATTCCATGCCCCGAATGCAGTAGAGGAAGCCATCGGCAGGAACTGCGCAGCCCTCATCGAAGACGGAGCCTGTCTGCAGATGGGCATCGGAGCCATACCGAACGCCGTTCTGGAACAGCTGGAAAACCACAAGGATCTCGGAATCCACACCGAAATGTTTGCCGACGGCGTACTGAAACTGGTGGAAAAAGGAGTAATTACCGGAGCGAAGAAAGGCATCGACACAGGAAAAATGGTATCTACGTTCGTAATGGGATCTCCGCAGTGCTATGAATTCCTGGATGACAACCCTATGGTCGCAATGATGGACGTCGGCTATACCAACAACCCGTACAACATAGCCCGGAATCACAAGACTACGGCCATCAACTCGGCACTGCAGGTCGACCTGACTGGACAGGTCTGCGCAGATTCGCTCGGCACCAAGTTCTATTCAGGTGCCGGAGGCCAGGTGGACTTCATCTATGGAGCTTCCCTTTCACAGGGAGGAAAAGCTATCATAGCCATGCCGTCTTGCACGAAAAACGGAGAAAGCAAGATTTCCCCGACTCTCATGAACGGAGCCGGAGTAGTAACGTCCCGGGCCCACATACATTATCTTGTAACGGAATACGGAGCCGTTGATCTCTACGGGAAATCCCTTCAGGAAAGGGCGAAACTCATCATCAGCGTAGCCCACCCGGATCATCGGGAAGCACTGGACCGCGCGGCCTTCGAACGCTTCGGTCCGCATTATCACCATTTCAATGTCTGATCAGATCGGCGCATCCGGCTTCGGTATAGGCAATTATATCCTTGGGATCCACCTTGAACTGCAGTCCGCGGATTCCTGCACTGATATAAATATACGGATAGTCCGGGGCCGTAGAATGGAAATATGTAGGGAAATGTTTTTTCATACCTACCGGTGAACACCCTCCCCTGATATATCCGGTGACCGGCAGAAGTTCCTTCATCGGAATGAGGTCGCATTTCTTGTTGCCGGAAACCTTTGCGGCGGCTTTCAGATCCACTTCCGAGTCTCCCGGAACGACACAAACGAAATGCCCGGTCCTGTCGCCTGCCAGCACCAAGGTCTTGAAGACCTGGGCCAGCGGTTCGGACAGCTGCTCCGCTATATGACATGCGGCAAGGTCGTTTTCATCCACTGCATAAGGTATGAGCTCATATTTTATGCCGGCCTTATCAAGAAGCCTGGCTGCATTGGTTTTCAATATCTTTGACATAAGCCATCCCTGTTTTTTCCGGAGTTATCATACAGTAAAAAAAGAGAAATGCACATTCCCGTATCTTTTTTCTTTCACGAATCCAGGTCTGTCCGCAAAGACATAAGTATCAGGATGCTCCAGTATAAAATAACCTCCCGGATGCAAAAGTTCCCTGCTTAGGACAGCCTCCGGTAAAGATGCCAGATTCTCCAGAGCATATGGCGGATCCGCGAATATGATATCGAACTTCAGAGTACAGATATCCAGAAAATCAAAGACATTATGCCGGACCACTTTCACTGTGCCGTCAATGCCTAATTTCCTGACCTGGGACCTGATGAATGACGCATTGGCCGGTGCCATCTCGACACAGTACACTTCCGAAGCACCTCTCGATGCGAATTCAACGGAAACAGCTCCGGTGCCGCCGAAAAGATCGAGGACGGAAAGCCCTTCGAACTCATATTCATTGTCAAGTATATTGAAAAGCCCCTCCCTTGCAAAGTCAGTAGTTGGCCTGGCGCTATATCCTGCAGGCGGATTTATGCTCCGTCCCTTTAACCGTCCTCCGATTATTCTCATGGCTAAATATGCTCGACTGAAGTAAAATATCTGTATAGCGACATTTCCTGGCTTTCCGTCAGGGGAGTCCTGAAAAAGACTGAAGACATCTCCGGATTGAGCTGAAGCTTTTTCAGGCTCCTGAAGATGAAATACTCGGCAGTGGTAAAATCCTGAGCTTCGAAACTGTTGCACAACAGAAGCGTCTTTCCCTGGGCTATGGCAAGATAGAGCCTTCCGTCAGCATAGGATGCCACAATCTTGTTGTATTCGCCTATTGCAGTAAGCGCCTTAAGCATGAAATACTGCTCCGGATATACCATGCTCCTGTATCCGTCAGTCCTGAGCACGGAATCCGAAATAACCTTTGACAGAGACTCTCCTATAGAATTGGAATAGACCATTACCGCACCGAATTCGGGCACCGGCACAGTCTCCACTGCATCCCCGTCTGACACGGGCACCACATCGGAAAGAAGACGTCTGGCGTCCCGGGCGCTGAAAAAATGTGTCGGGAAAAGCGATACCTTCGGAGTAAAGAGAGAGACGTCCACCTCATCGTATCTTCGCTGGAATTCAGGCGTAGTAAATATCCTGTCCGCACTTTGCCAGCCGGAAACGCATGCGGATCCGTCACGGTACGACACTTTAAAAGAATATCCACTCAAGGCTACTTGAATGGATATTCTGTCTATTGCTGTTACGGTATTATCTGCAGAGACCATTACTCCCAGTTACCCGCATTGTTATTAGGAGCAGTAACACTTCCGACCTGAAGACCTTCATAACGGCCCCTGTCTCTCATATCTGCATCGAGATTGATTCTCAACTGGTTATCAAGACCTTTAAGGAGAGACCTGTAAGGCATGCAGGCTTCGAAAAGAGGAACGTTTACACCTGAAACTTTCTTGACATCGGATCTCATTATGACTGAATCGCCGCTGAAAGGTATGAATGCGATAGAATCGATGTTGAAGTCCTTGCGGCTATGGAACAGGGTATCCTTAACAGGGATATCGTTTTCAATCTGGAAAACGAGTTTCTCTCCCTTCTCATAAAGTGCGAGCATGTCTTCCGGCTTGATTCTCGGGTTACGTTTCTTCAGGGCATTGGTATTGGCCACTGCAATAGAATCGTCTTTAGAGCCGATCTGCATGACCACTTTGATTTTACCTGTATTATAGAACAGTTTCAAAGAATCGAAAGTAGGAGAAAAATGTCCGTACTCGCTCTTGAATGCGACCTGAAGGTCACGGATATCTTTCAGTCTCTGGATGCCGACGGCTTCGCGGCTTTCCTGAGCCTTGGTGAATCTCATAGGTGCCATTACGCTATCGACTATCAGATAGGCGAGTCCAATGATAATGAGGGGCAGCACGAGATACGTGCCTAGTTTTTTAAGAATGTTCATCGGTTTATGATTTTATTATTTTTATCCAGTTTTTCATCAGTCCGGTGTCCGGTTTCAGGCTATTCTACCCAAATCCCGGACAAAGTTAGAAATTTGATTTATGATATGCAATATAATTTGTAAATTTGCAGTCGAATTTTTCATACAATAATGACTGATATCAATCCCAATGACATATCTGCCCTGGAACACATGACCGGCAGGACCGAAAAGATCGCGATAACTGCGCACATGAGACCTGACGGAGATGCTGTAGGCAGCTGTATTGCATTATACCATTGCCTGAAAGACATCGGCAGGGACGCTTTCATCGTATTGCCGGACGCAAGTCCGGACTATCTCGGATTCATCACCTCCACCGTAGAGGCCGGACATTTCCTCGACTGGGAAGGCAATGAAGATGAAGCCCGCAGGGCGCTTTCCGGATGCGGGCTGCTTTTCAGCCTGGATTACAATGCGTTCCACAGGACAGGAAAAATGGAGGAGTTCCTTTCCGGGATGAAAGTTCCTAAAGTGCTCATAGACCACCACCTCAACCCTGAACGGGATCAGTTCAGTCTCGTCTTTTCGGAAACCGGGGTTTCCTCGACGGCCGAATACCTGTATCACATACTGATGGCGGCATCGAGATACCGCGGCAATGCGAAGATGCTCCCGCCGGCCTCCGCTACGGCCCTGATGACGGGCATGACCACGGACACCAACAACTTCGCCAATTCGGTTTTCCCTTCGACCCTCCGCATGGCGTCTTCCCTTCTCGAAGCAGGAGTAGACAGGGATATGATAATAAGCCATTTGTATAACGAATATCGGGAAGGCAGGGTCCGTCTTATGGGAGAACTCCTTTACAGGAACATGAAAATCACGGACGACGGAGTCGCATACATGATCCTCGACAGGGAGACGATATCGAGATACGGGCTGAAAGAGGGCGACACCGAAGGATTCGTCAACATTCCCCTCAGTATCGGCAAGGTACGGATGAGCTGTTTCTTCAAGGAAGACACGGACAGGATCCGGGTTTCCCTGAGATCGAAAAAGGGAATATCCGCCAACAGGTGCGCCGCCCTGTATTTCCATGGAGGAGGACACGAACTGGCCGCAGGGGGAAAACTTTCCGTTCCGGACGATGTGGGATCTGTCCGGGAAGTAGCCGCATATGCGGAAAAAGCCACCCATGAATTCATGAACATGAACAAAAACGAGGCATGATGCTCAGAAGAATAAGGATTATCATTCTATGCGCAGCGGCGGCGGTATCCGCCGCCTGCTCGAAACAGAGTCTCGAGAATGCATGGTCGACTCAGGAAGACAGGATAGACAGTTTCATCCAGTCCCTTTCGACGGAAGGGGATCCGGATGACCCTGAAGCCCTGTACGTGCATGACGTAATATACAACGGCGGGGCAAACAGGGTCATTCTGCGTGACGGAAGCGGAGAAGGACTCCGCAAGGGAGGGACAGTGTCCTTCTATTATACCGGATATGTTTTCCAGGGAAGCCTGAGCGCAGAAAACATATTCGCCACCAATGACAGCCAGACGGCCGGGGAGAACGGATGGGACATTACGGATGCTTCCTATGAGATCAAGACGCTGACCTTGGGAAACAACGACGGACTTGTTCCGGGCCTCCATGCCGGGCTGGAAGGCGTCAAGGCAGGTGAAATATGCTATATTCTTTTCTCCGGGCAGTACGGTTTCGGGAAAAAGCCCGTAGGGACAATTCCCGGCAATTCGGCGCTGTTGTACTATATCCGGGTGGAAAGCGTATCAAATTAATCCCGCCAATCATCAGAACTGATATTTATTTACCTATATTTGCAGGTCAATTTTTGGAAGATGAAAAGATTTTTTAGGTTAATCGCAGCAGCCGTTGCCGCCGGAGCAGTTCTATTCGGATGTGCCAAAAAGGCTGAGCCGGCTACTAATGAAAACGAAAAGCTGTTTTTCGACTCGTGGATGCAGGTACACCACCCGCAGACAGAAAAGACCGGACTCGGCATCTATATCATAGACGAAAACATTACGGAAGAAGGACAGAAGGAACCGGTCGCCGATTCCCAGTATGTCTATGTCTCATATACGGCAAGGGACCTCGACGGCAACATCACCTCATATTCGGAAGCCGAAACCGCCGAAATGCTCGGGGAAGATGTCGAGAACTCTTCAAGATATTACGGACCTGTGGTATGGACGAGGATTCCAGGCTACATATATGCAGGCGTCGGGGAAATGTTCACAGGTCTGGGCAGAGGCGATTCGAGGACAGCCGTCATCCCGGGCTGGCTGATGAGCTATGCCTCCTATGGAACGGAACAGGAGTATCTCAACAAGGAAACAGGGTCGAATTCCATCTATGAAATAAAAGTCGTGGATCCGATCGACAATATCAGGCAGTGGCAGATCGACTCTATAGGCACTTTCCTGTCAGGGTCATATGCGGACTATGACTTCGGCTATCTGAATTCCACCCTCAAGGAAAAGCTCGGTGAAAACATCCTGTCGGCCAAGGACTCATCCGACATGTACGGTTTCTACTTCATCGAAATAGAAAAGGGTGAAGAACTCAAGCCGGTGGACGATGAGCAGGAAGAAGACGGGGAAGACAGTGAGGAAGAAGACAAGTACGACTGGGAGAAATCGCATTTCTATACAGTAAGCGGAAGCAATGACACTACGATCTATATCAACTATGTTGGAAGGCTGCTGAACGGAAAGGTCTTCGACACCAACATACAGCGCGTGGCACAGGACAACGGATTGAGCGGAGGCACCTATAAGCCTTCGGCCATACAGTGGGGAGACAGTTTCTATGCGCTCGAGATGGGGGATGAAAGTTCGAGTTCGAGCATAACACAGGGATTCGCCATGACCCTGTGGAGAATGCACCCGATGGGGAAGGCTATCGGTATTTTCTATTCTGATTTCGGGTATGGCGCAACCGGCAGCAGCAGTACTATCCCGGCTTATTCCCCGCTTATGTTTGAAATAGAAATTGTCGAAAAACCAAGCAATTAGATCAGGTACGATGCCAGAAAAGATAATCCCTACCGAACTCGGAACGGAAGAAACAGGCAAACTGCTGAAAAAATATGCGGTCCCGGCGATTATAGCCATGACGGCTTCTTCGCTCTACAACATGATAGACAGCATATTCATCGGCCACGGCGTCGGTGCGCTGGCGATCTCCGGACTTGCCATCACATTCCCTCTGATGAACCTGTCCGCCGCATTCGGAACCCTCGTGGGAGTCGGGGCCTCCACAATGCTTTCTGTCCTGCTTGGGCAGAAGAACTATGAAGCGGCGAACAAAGTCCTCGGGAATGTGGCTTCCCTCAACGCCATCATAGGAATCCTGTTCATGGCAGTATCCCTGCTTTTTCTGGACCCTATACTGTATTTTTTCGGAGCGAGCGAAAACACGATCCCTTACGCGAGGGAATACATGCAGATAATCCTTGCAGGCAATGCCGTCACCCACATGTATCTGGGACTGAACAATGCCCTGAGGGCTTCCGGCAACCCGAAACTGGCCATGAACCTCACCATAATGACGGTTATCCTGAATGTCATACTCGCTCCTCTGTTCATATTCTCATTCAAATGGGGCATAAGGGGCGCGGCTGCGGCGACGGTAATCGCACAGGTTGTCGCGCTCATAGTGGTGCTGAAGTACTTCAGCGACAGGAGCAGGCTCCTGCATTTTGAAAAAGGGATATTCAGGCTCGATGTAAGGATCGCAAAAGATTCTCTGGCAATCGGCGTCGCACCTTTCCTGATGAACTCCGCGGCCTGCATCGTTACCCTTTTCATAAACCAGCAGCTCAAGAGGTACGGAGGGGATCTGGCTATCGGGGCCTATGGCATAGTGAACAGGATAAGTTTCATATTCATAATGATAGTCATGGGACTGAACCAGGGCATGCAGCCTATCGCCGGATACAATTACGGTGCGAGGAAATACTCCAAGGTAAATGAAGTGTTCTGGAAAACCGTGAAATACGCCACTATGGTCACATGCCTGGGATTTCTCGTGGCCGAGATATTCCCGAGAGCATCGGTCTCCGTCTTCACCCATGACAGCCAGATGATAGAGCTTGCGACCAAGGGTCTGCGGCTTCTTGTCCTCGCATTCCCGTTCGTCGGCTTCCAGATGGTATCATCGAACTTTTTCCAGTGCCTCGGCATGGTCAACAAGGCTATCCTGCTGTCCCTTTCCAGACAGTTGCTCTTCCTCATACCGTGTGTCTATGTACTTCCTCTTTTCTTCGATAACGTAGGCGTATGGATGAGTTTCCCTATCGCGGATTTCGTAGCTTTCATCATATCGGCCATACTGTATGCCGGAATTGCAAGAAAGTTCAAAAGACTCAATGACGGCGATGATCCGTCTATCCTCGGAAGCAGGCTATAGCAGAATATAATTATGGAGAAAAAAATAATCATAAATGTAGGACGTCAGTTCGGGAGCGGAGGCCGTATCGTCGCACAGAAAATCGGAGACAAGCTCGGCATCAAGGTCTATGACAACGATCTCATCTCCAAGGCCGCAGAAGCAAGCGGCTTCAGCCGTTATCTGTTCAGGAAATCCGATGAAAAGCGCAGCTTGTTCTCATTCAACTCGTTTTTCAGTTCACAGAGTTTCGGCCAGGCCGAAAACTATGTGAACGACAACGAACTGTTCCGTATCCAGAGCCAGGTGATCCGTGATATTGCAAGCAATGAATCAGCGGTAATAATCGGAAGATGCGCGGACTACATACTTCGCGATCTCGACTGTACTGTGGACGTTTTCATCTGCGCACCGAAAGAAACTCGGAAAAAGACCGTTGCCGAAAGAATCGGATCCACTTTGGAAAAAGCGGAAGAAGTGATGAACAAGACGGACCGTAAGAGGGAAACCTATTACAACTATTTCACTTTCGGGAACTGGGGTGTCGCTTCAAACTATGATCTTTGCATAGATTCTTCGATTCTGGGCATAGACGGCACTGCAGATTTCATCATCGATTTCGCGAAACGTTCCGGCAAGCTGAAATAGGACATGAACAAAAAAATAATTACAGGAATATCGATATTTGCCGCTGTAATTGTTTTTGCAGCCGTATCTATGGCTACCCGCCAAAGGAATTCCGGCTCCGGGACGGAAATGCAGGAAAAAGTCCCGATATGCCTCAATGACACGCTTACCAACGAAATGTCCGATATAGACACACTGTCCGGGATGGACTCCAGAATAGAGAAATTCCTGGCCCAGTGGGATATCATGGGGGCGTCGCTCGCCATAATGAGAAACGATTCGCTGGTCTATGCAAAGGGCTACGGCTGGGCAGACAGGGAGGCAGGACGGGAAATGACTCCGCGCAATATCCTGAGAATGGCGTCCGTTTCGAAACTCATCACCGCAGCAGGAATCATGGTTCTGAAAGAGCGCGGCATGATATCTCTCAGAGATACCGTGTTCGGGCCTTCCGGAATCCTCAACGATTCGCTGTTCACAGCTTCCATCCGGTACAAGAACATGTATAGGATAACCGTGGAGCAGCTTCTGAGGCATCAGGGCGGTTTTACAAGCAGCCGCGGGGATCCGATGTTTTCAACCAGAGACATTATCCGGCAGTTCCGTCTCGACGGTCCGCCAGACCATAACACTCTCGTCAGCTGCGTCCTGAAGCGGCCATTGGGCTACAAGCCGGGGTCCTGGCAGAGATATTCCAATTTCGGTTATCTGCTTCTCTCGATGATCATCGAAAAGGTCAGCGGCCAGGATTATGAGACATTCATTCAGGAAAACGTATTGCATCCGGCAGGATGCTATGACATGCATATCGCATACAATTACTACGAACAGAAGTATCCCAATGAAGTAAGGTACTACATGCATGAAGGAAGCGAAAAAGTAGAGGAATACAATATGAGCGGGCGCATGGTGGAAAGATGTTACGGAGGAAATGACATCCGTGCACTTTCGGGCGCCGGGGCATGGTGCGGCTCTACCGCGGAACTGTGCAGGTTCGTCGCCAGCATAGACGGGAAGCCACAGGTCCCGGATATACTCTCGCAGGAGAGCATAGATGAAATGACAGAGTATTTCGATTCACAGACTTTTTCTCTGGGATGGAATGACACCAAGCCTTCTGACGGATGGACCCGTACCGGGACACTTACCGGAACAAGCGCCCTCGTAAAATATTTCCCCGATGGAGAATGCTGGATCATGATTACAAATACCAGCACATGGAGAGGGCCCGGCTTTACCAGATATACGGATCGCCTGTTTAAAAAATGCAGGGAGCTATACAGCCCCCTGCTGCCTCACAGAGACCTGTTCGGGTCATAGGTCTTGATTTCAGACCCGGCGCCCGGACGGGTCAATCGTCTTTCCGGGCCGACCAGAATTTTTTCAGTTCATAATATACGATATACATTGACAGTACAGCCGGAATCAGTATTTCCGCTATGGAATTTCTGCCGGTTTGAAAAATATGGTCAATAACCAGACCGGCGATATACACCAGCACAAGAAAGAAAGCTATCTTTCCTATAATCTTCAAAATCACGTATCCCAGACTCTTTTTATTCATAGTCCCAACTCTTGTTTTCGAATCAGATAAGCATCATAAACTTCACCAAAAGTAACATTATTTGGAATTACCGTAACAGATTTCGTTTTATTTCTAAAATCTTCCAGCAAAACCTCAACTCCTGCTACTACACTTGATGCTGCAGCATAGGCCACACAGACTTTCCATGTCATAATCGCCCCGACTATCATCGTACCAAGGATATAGTCTACTGCACCTGATATATCAGAATCCAATAAATACCTACCACTATTATACAGATCTTTCCAAAATCTTCCGGACAAATGAGGACTCCATGTAGAATGCTGTGTATCCCAATATTCATATGATCCGGAAGCTACATAATATACATAATTGAACAATTGACGCTCATTACTATCCGTTGTACTTCTTATATACCTAAGGTGTAATAGCTTTAACTGATTATCAAACGAATACGTGCCGGCATATTGTTCAACTACCCTATCTATTTCATCTAAGTAATTTTGAACTATTGCTGGAACGACTTCTTTACCGTAAGCATTATTTACGGCTGCTGATATGGACATATCATTATTAAGGATATTGTTCAAGATGCTATATTGACGGCCAGACAACGACATATTAATAATATTGCCAACCCATTTATCAATATTTCCGGCTGGAGGATTCCTTTTATACGCCATACATACAGATGTTCCGTAATCTGCCATCAGCTTTATAAAGTCGTCAGACTCGCTGTTTGTGCTAAGTAATGAAGGTGTTTTGCTTATTGAGATATAATTTTTTAATATTTCATTATGGTAATATCCTATATCTGATAGATTTTCTGGATAAACCTCTTCATTAGTGCCCCGCTGGTCAGCATTTTTATTATGCACATCATCGACTTTCTGGCAAGCGACACAAAAAATGACCGATAAAATAAAAATTGATTTTTTCATTTCTCAAAATTTTAGAGTTTCATTTATTAAATTTCATTCTATATAGAATAGACCTTCGGCATATAATGATGGAGAGTCAATAATCAGACAATAGTTTCCTTTATGCATAGGCGCATCCAATATCTGATGTGACGAAGTTATCGTATCATATGCTACAATTTCTCCATTTGAATCCATAATATAGATATCTCCTTTACTTACTTCAAAAAAATCTATTTCCACTGCATGCGTTTCTTCGCATAGGAATGCTTTAACATCTGAAAAAATGCTTCGATCTACAGTTGCTGATCCATGAGCATTTTTATTTATGACTATTGTTTTAATGACCTTTCTGTTTCTGTCACTTTTGCCATAGGCATCGTAATAAAACAGAGATGTGCTGAGAAATACAGCAAAAACTAAAAGAATTAACTTTTTCATAGCTTTGATGTTTTTTTATTTTCAGTCAAAATTATATCGAATCAGACATAATACATAAATCAAATCTCTCACCTTGCCGACAATATAAATACATAACATTCAGACATTTACACAATATAAAATTAAGCAGATAATTGGAAGATGCCGCATAATATAGTCATAACACCTTGATTATCTGCTCTATAGAGTATATGAAAGTCTATTTGTAAAAGTGAGAGTCCGACTAATCCAATTCAGTCATTTTTTTTCGCAGAAAAATATCCAGATTCGTTTTATAGCTACCTAAGCCCAACTTTTCACGTATGACACTGCTGATGTTATAAAACGACTTTTTGTTTAGATATGAAGCTATCTCTTTACCGTTCATGCCAATACAGTACAGACAGCAATATCCGATTTCCATTTCCGTAAGCCCGGACTTTTTAAGATATGATACAAAGCCCGGATGAGTTATGATAAATGATACCCTTGTTGAATAGATGAACCTGTCCTTGTCTTTAAGATAATCATC
>JADIMH010000046.1 GCA_017694885.1 Candidatus Cryptobacteroides faecipullorum
CGCAGGACGAGGAAATAGCCGTTCATGTAGATCTGGACCGGCTTTCGGCATACGGGATCAGTCCTGCAATGCTGATGCTCGACTACCAGAGTTCAGGGATGCAGGCCGCAAGCGGGGATTTCGACACCGAATATGTCACCTCGCACATTCATGTGTCCAACACGGTGGCTTCCGAAAAAGAGATAGCGGAAAGAATAGTATATTCCGATCCTGCCGGCAATATAGTCAGACTGAAGGATATAGCCACAGTCGAAAGGAGATACAAAGAACCATCTTCTACAGTGGATTACAACGGCAATACGGCCGTTATCCTCTCTGTGGAAATGCGTCCGGACAACGATATCGTAGCATTCGGGCGTGAGGTAGACAAAGTCCTTGACGAATTCCAGAAAGGGCTGCCGGACAGTGTGACCCTCAGCAAGATTACAGACCAGCCGAAAGTCGTCGGAATGTCAGTGCTGTCATTCCTCAGGGATCTGGTCATATCGATGCTTGTGGTCATTCTGGTGATGCTCATGCTCTTCCCTATCAAATCGGCGCTGATCGCAAGTTCCGGGGTGCCGGTATGTACTGCGGTGGCTCTGGCGGTGATGTTCATTGCGGGGATTGACCTCAACACCGTATCGCTTGCCGCACTGATAGTAGTGCTGGGGATGATCGTCGACGACTCTATCATAACGATGGACGGCTACATGGACAAACTGGGACGCGGGATGTCCAGGATAGAGGCTGCAAGCTCCAGCATGAAGGAACTTCTCTTCCCGATGTTTACGGCGACCATGGCCATAAGCATCATGTCTTTCCCGGCCAAGGGCCTCATCTCCGGCTATCTGGGGGATTTCGTTACGACATTCCCGTGGGTGATAGCGATAGCCCTATGCTCGTCACTGGCATACGCGATGTTCGTTGTCCCTTCTCTGGAAGTACGGTTCATAAAGAGCCCGAAGGCTGAAAGCAAAGGATGGTTCGCCAGAGGGCAGTCCCGTTTCTTCAACGGGATGCAGAAAGGTTACGAGGTAATGGAGGCCGCCTGCTTCCGCCATCCGAAGATAACCATTGCCTCGGGAGTGCTGGCTATCGGGCTGGGAGCCCTTATGTTCTTCCATATCAACATCCAAATGATGCCTAAGGCGGCAAGGGAAAGCTTTGTGGTGGAAATTTACCTGGAAAGCGGGTCAGGCCTGGACAGGACAACGGCCGTAAGCGATTCCCTGCAACATATATTACTGAAAGACAAGAGGATCAAGTCTGTTACGGCTTTTGTGGGGAACAGTTCACCGAGGTTTCATGCCACATACGCGCCGCAGACCCCTTCTCCCGATTTCGCACAGTTCATAGTAAATACCGAATCCACCAAGGCGACAGAAGCCGTCCTGATGGACTATGGTGAAAAGTACCAGCACTGGTTCCCGGATGCGACGATAAGGTTCAAGCAGATGGATTACCAGGCCGTCGCGGCGCCGGTAGAAGTGACGGTGAAAGGAGGGGATTTCTACACTCTGCAGCCCATAGCTGACTCCATAAAACATTTCTTCTACACAATGGACGACAAGCTGCAGTGGATACACAGCGACTGTGAAGGTATGGCGTCATTCGTGGATGTGGACCTGGATTCCGACGAGGCCGCCAGGCTTGGAGTGAACCGCAGCATGCTGTCGATGTCGCTGGCCGGGATTTTCAACGGGCTTCCTGTCGGTTCCGTATGGGAGGGTGACACGAAGATTCCTGTCATGCTTTACAGCCAGACTACCGGGAATGACATGGACTATGATGCCGTAGGCAACCAGATAGTCCCGACAAGGATGCCCGGAGTGTCTGTCCCTTTGAGGCAGGTGGCGGATATAAAGCCGGACTGGGGTCCCGACACCCATGCAAGGATCAGCGGCGAGGAGTCCATAACGGTAGGGGCAGATCTGAAATTCGGACACAGCCAGCCTGAAGTGATGAAGGATATAAAACGGTACATCGAGAATGAAATCAGGCCGGCCCTGCCTGAGGGCGTAGCAATATCATACGGGGGACTTTCATCTATGAACAATGAAGTCGCTCCGGAAATTGCCGCGACTTTCCTGTGCGCCGTTGCCATTCTGTTCTTCTTCCTGCTTATACATTTCAAGAAAGTCTCGATTGCGACCCTCACCATGATACTCAGTACCCTGTGCTTCTTCGGGGCTTTCCTCGGGCTGTGGCTCTTCAAGCTGGATTTCGGTCTGACTTCCGTCCTCGGGCTCATAAGCCTGATGGGTATCATAGTCAGGAACGGCATTCTTATGTTCGAGTATGCGGAATATCTGAGGTTCGAAAAGGGATGGAATGTAAAAGAGGCTTCAATAGAGGCCGGAAAACGGAGAATGAGACCGATTTTCCTGACCTCATGCACTACAGCCCTCGGAGTACTCCCGATGATCATAAGCGGAGATGCCCTGTGGATGCCTATGGGAGTGGTGATATGTTTCGGAACAATGCTTTCGATCGTCCTTATAGTCCTGATAATGCCGGTTTCATACTGGCAGGTTTTCAAGAACGCTAAAACAGTGGAGGTGAACAATGATGAAAAATAATCATATGGCAGCCGGCTTTCTGGCTTTTCTTGTGTCTGCCCTGGTATGCGGGCACAAGGCTCTTGCGCAGGAAAAAACGGAAGTCTCTCTGGAGCAATGCCAGGAAATGGCCATTGAGCACAACCCGTATATCCTCAACTCCCGGCTGGATATACTGGCGGCACAGGCCCGGAAAAGAGAAGCCTTAGCAGAGTATTTTCCGAAAGTTTCTGTCAATGCACTGGCTTTCTATGCATTTGACCCTATACTTGAAATAGGGCTTACGGACATAATGGGTGACAATGATTTTGCAAACAACCTCAACTCTCTTCTGGAAGGCTTTGCCGCACAATACGGGTTCAATACGCAATATTCCACCCTCAAGAAAGGAATGACGGCAACGGTTACCGCCATGCAGCCGGTATTCGCCGGAGGAAGGATCGTCAACGGAAACAAGCTCGCCGCCCTGGGGAAGGAGGCTGCACAGCTCCAACATGAAATCCAGCTGCGGACCACATCCGAAGATGTGGAGAAAGGCTACTGGCAAGTGCTATCGTTAGAAGAAAAAATGAAAACGCTCCAACAGTTGCAGGGACTCGTAGACACTCTGTACCGGGATGTAAATGCAGCGGTACAGGCCGGCCTGGCCACAGAAAATGACCTGTTGCAGGTAAGGCTGAAGAAAAACGAATTGCGCTCAGGGAAAATCCGGGTCAGGAACGGAATAAGGCTGGCAAAGATGAACCTGTTCAACTCAATAGGCTTGGAATACAACCCTTACAGTACCATCAGAAACGATTCCGTACCGTATATAGATGACATCATTCTTTCTGACAGGCTGACGGACCTCGAATCCCCGGATACGTATTACAGACCGGAAGAGGAAGTGGCGGCACAACAGGCAGAGGCAAGGCTGCTGGACCTTTCCGTCAGGTCGAAACAGCTGGAAAAGAAGATGACCGTCGGGGAAACGCTGCCGCAGATAGGCGTGGGAGCCTCATACGGATACGGGAACATCATAGACAAGGGACAGATGAACGGCGCGGTGTTCGCTTCGATACAGATTCCGCTTTCCGACTGGGGGAAGACAGCCAGGAAAATGCAGAGGTATGACTACCAGATACAAAAGGCTGAGAATGAAAAGGATTTCCTGAACGCCCAGCTCATCCTCCAGATAAGGCAGCTATGGATGGATCTCACCGCATCGTGGGAACAGCTTCTGGTAGCCCGTGAAAGCGTTGTGACGGCCCGCACAAGCGTCAGTCAGTTAGAGTCATACTACAGGGCCGGAATGTCTCCGCTTTCAGACCTTCTTCAGGCCCAGAGCCAGCTGCAGGAATGCTCCAACGAATACATCGACCAATGCATTGCCTACCGCACCGCCCTGCAGGCGTATCTGAACAGGGCCGCTACCGGCCGGGAAACTGCAGAATAACTTGATCCTTATTGTTATGACCAATATTTCCGTTTGAAGGGAAAATATTATATTTATCGGAAATTTCAATTATTTATGCTATGGAAAGAGGCAAATTATTCTCAGGCCTGTTCATCATGATCGGCCTGATCTTTCTGGGAGCCATGCTCCCGAAGGCGGTAAAAGACTTCAGGTCTTTCGACAGAATCGTGACAGTCAAAGGACTATGTGAAAAAGAGGTGCCGGCAGACAAGGTCATCTGGCCGCTGGTCTTCAAAGTAGTGGGAAACGACATCAGCTCAGTATATTCGGAAATAAACAGGAATACGGAAGCCATAAAGCAATTCCTGACAGACGGAGGAATCTCCGAGGAGGAAATCACCGTAGCGGTACCTGTCATTTCGGACAAATACGCTCAGGAATACGGAAACAATGACCGTACATACCGTTATCTCTCCACCAATGCGGTAACTGTCTGCACCGGCAATGTCGATACGGTGCTGGCCCTGATGAAAAGACAGACGGAGCTTCTGAAGAAAGGCATTGTGGTAGGCTCTGAGAACGCCTGGAGCAACCCGGTGGAATTCAAATTCGAAGGGCTGAATGACATAAAGCCGGAAATGATAGAAGAAGCCACCAAAAACGCCCGTGAAGTAGGCGAGAAATTCGCCAAAGACTCAGGCAGCAGGCTCGGTAAAATAAAAACAGCCAACCAGGGTACTTTCTCCATCACCGACCGGGACAGCAACACTCCTGAAATCAAAAAGGTACGTGTAGTGACATCCGTTACATACTATCTGAAAAGATAATTATCTAATATTGTCCTGACCGTATGGTCAGGATTTTTTTGAATATATCAAATTTAATGTATCTTTGTGTATAAAATTGGTACACGACTATGCTTATAATATCTTCACGTGAATTCAGGGCAAACCAGAAAACCTATCTTGACCAGGTGGACGCCGGACAGGAACTGCTGATCCAGAGGGGTAAAGACAAAAGTTACAGGATAGTTCCTGTCACTGAATCGGACATTGTAATAGACAGGAAATACATACTTGATCCTGATGCAGACCTTGAAAGGTCATTGTCATTCGAGGATTTTAAGGCCGGTGCATTGAAACATATTGAAGGGTTGTTCGAGGCGAAGAAATGAGAATAGTATTTTTACCGGAAACACTTGTTTATTTTAACAGACTGGCAGATATTCTTTATGAACAGGGCTACTTCAGCTTCAAGGACAACAGCCTGAAATATGTAGACGATTTATTGGAAGATATAAGGCTTCATCTACATTCCAAGGTAAAGAAGCCGGCACCTGGATACTTCGAAAAATACGGACATAATCTCTTATATGCAGTTTTCCCGAAGAACAATACAACATTCTGGTATATATTCTTCAATATCTACAGACAAAATGGAGAACTTGTCTATTTAATACGATATGTCAGCAATAATCATATAATTGCACAATATCTGTAAACTACTACATCATATCTGAAAAAGTAAGGCGGATGAGGTCGCGTTTGAGAGGCTTGCCTCCCAATAGGCTGAACTGGCCGAAATCGAGCGAAATATCAAGGCAGAGACCGTCTTTTCCGAAAAGGGTGGCCTCTGCTTCTTTTTCTGTGCGGGCGATGCTGTCGGTCGCTTCTTTCGGAACTATAAGATGGCACGGGATGATGAAAGGTATCGGATTAAGCCCGACGGCATGTGCTACCGCCCTCACTCCGGGACGGCTGCCGCACATGACTGCAAAGTCGGTATAGCTTACCAGCCTGACGGCTTTTCCTGGCTCCGCAGACCTCTCGTCTGGAGATTCTTCGGGCCTGCGGTGCGTAAGATAGAAAAGATTCTCCCATACCTTTTTCTGGAACGGTGTACCTACCGGAAACAGGTCGCTCCATACGGCTTCCGAAGAAATCTTCAGGAGTTCCCGGGTACTGATTTTTGTACTTTCAATATCGGAAATCCGGGAAGCTGGCCAGAATGAAACTTTGGAAGTAAGGACTGCAAGCGGCTTCCAGTCGAGGGCCACAGAAGAGATTTTCCCGTTTATACGGGTGATTATCCATTCAAGATCAAACAGATACTGCAGGTCGGGATCCATAGTGCCTATATTAGAAAATCCGTATATACGAAACCGGTGTGAGCACCCGGTCTCCGTAAATATACGGATTTTTCACTGCAATCGTCTGAGTTTTATTGCTTTTCTACATAGATTCACTATAAGGGCCCATATCTTTCATATCTCCGGGATTGTCCATCCATTCAGACACGGAGACATTGACGGCACCGAAAAAACCGAGACCGCCGCGGATATTCGTGTAGACAAATGAAGGGGACGACATGACGTATTCTACGTATGGCAGGTTATAAGACCTGTTGTACCATGCTTTTATACTGTCATAGAATTCCGGGGACAGCTTGAACAGTATGAAACGGTATCTGCTGCGGCGCATGGCCACGTTGAAGGAGGTCTTTCCACGGACTATCGGACCCTCGTACTGAAACCTCCCGTCTATCAGACCTATCGAGAACAGGCCGTGATACTCCTCGAAGTCCCCCCCCTCCCGGGTCCTGACGTCTACCACGGAGGAAAGTCGCCCTCCGTAGCGAGCCGGAAAACCGCTCTTGTAGAAATCGACAGACTCGACGACATCCGTGTTGAACGACGAGAACAGACCAGCAAGATGGCTCACCTGATACAGAGGGACTCCGTCCAGAAGAAACAGGTTGTCCGTTCCCGTGCCGCCATGGTCCGGATAGAGTCCCTGACCTCGACGGGAGGCTCAAGACCGAGCATTATGTACCTGCGGCGCTTCTTCCAGCTGATTCCCGTGCCTCGGAACACCCTGTCAAGGGCAGCTTCAAGGCCTTCGGCACTGCCGGATTCCACAGTATTTTCCGATGCATCCGGGCGTCCTCCGATGTACGGCCTCTCCAGATTTATATCCGAACTGTAGACGAACCT
>JADIMH010000047.1 GCA_017694885.1 Candidatus Cryptobacteroides faecipullorum
CAGGGTCTGCCCTGAGTGCGGGTACTACAGAGGCCGTCAGATCATTGTAAAGAACGCCGAGTAATTCCGGCTTCTTTTGACAGGTAAATCCGGTCCCGTAGTTCAACGGATAGAATGGAAGTTTCCTAAACTTTAGATAGCAGTTCGATTCTGCTCGGGACTACTTTATTGCTTTTCGCCCACGCCTTTCAGGCGCGGGCGTTTTTTATGCGCAATATCCTTTTGTAATTCGTGGATAATAAGTACATTTGTAAATTGTGTAAAATTTTATTGCC
Source organism: Candidatus Cryptobacteroides faecipullorum (assembly GCA_017694885.1). Classification (GTDB taxonomy): domain Bacteria; phylum Bacteroidota; class Bacteroidia; order Bacteroidales; family UBA932; genus Cryptobacteroides; species Cryptobacteroides faecipullorum. The sequence goes on from JADIMH010000047.1 coordinate 276, forward strand.
ATGAAAAAAGTAATTGCTACCCCTAATGCGCCTAAAGCTGTAGGTCCATATTCACAGGCTATTGAAGTCAATGGTACTCTTTATGTTTCAGGTCAGATTCCTGTAGTTCCCGCAGACGGTTCGGTTCCGGAAAAGATAGAGGACCAGACCAGACAGTCCCTCAAAAATATCGGGGCTATCCTGGAAGCGGCAGGCATGACTTACGACAATGTAGTAAAGACTACTGTCCTGCTGGATGATATCGCAAACTTTGCTGCCGCCAATGCCGTTTACGCCGAATTCTTTACAGGAGACAAGCCTGCACGCGCATGTTTCCAGGTAGCGGCCCTTCCTATGGGTGTGAAAATCGAGATAGAAGCCATAGCTGTACGGTAAGGACATGGACAAGAAGGCTATAATCGCCTGTATTGCGGCGCTTGCAGCCCTGGCGGTACTGGTTGCGGCTGCAGTATTCTTTCTGTATTCAGGTACGGATGAGACGAAAACATCTGCGTTTGCTTCCGAAGGAAGTACGGGGCTTCTCGCCGCTGTGCCGTCTGATGCCGTAATGGTTGCGGGCTTTTCCGACATGAAGTCTGCATGTAGCCTTCTGACTGATACTTCAGGCTGTTTTCATTACTTCACCGGAGGTAAGGAAAGCAGCCTTCTCCTGAAATTCCTGGAAAAGGCGGAAGGAACGGACCATGGAGTGCTGAAGTCGTCCAGAGCCGTCCTTTCCTTGCATTATAACGGTTCGCTTGTCCCGTTGCTTGTAATCGATGCCGGCCGGGCAGGTTCCCTTGCTGACGGAAAAGCCGCCGGTCTGATTGCCCGGGCCGATTCGGCCGGACTTTCGGTTTTGTTGCCGGATTGTCAGGAAACGGCAGATGAAAATACATATCTGCACAGGCGCGACATAATACTTCTGTCGACATCCGATGTGCAGACCAAATCAGCTGAAAGACATATTGCCAAGGGTATTTCCGTACTGGATTCGGAAGGTTTTGCGGATTGCCTGCGGCAGGCTGGAGAAGTCGGCAATACCGTTTTCCTGTCTTGCGGCGAGGCTGGAAAGTTCTTCGCAGGCATAGCAAGGAAAGGCCTTTCCGGCTATGCTGATTTTCTGAAGAAGTTTGCCGGTTGGGCCAGTTTTTCCATTGATGACGCGGCCTCGGATCATCTCAGACTGTCAGGCAGGTTTACTTCGGACAGCGGCGCCGAAGACTTTATAAATGTATTCAGGGGATATTCTCCTGCACGTTCTTCAGTCGGGACGGTGCTTCCGTCATATACGGTGTTCTTTGCCAGTCTTCCGCTGGATGATGTCTCTTCGTATATAACCTGCGCCGATGCCTTTGCTGACGGTACCGGAAAACTGGGCAAGACAGAGCTGGCCAGAAAACAGCTTCAGAAGCGCTCCGGACTTTCTCCGGTGCAGTGGGCCAGGACATTGGATGTAAAGGAGGTTGCTGCCGCATTTTTCAAAGTCGGAGGCAGGATCGAGAAAATCCTTCTTATGAAGATCGGGAACAAGGACATGAGTCCGGTATTCCGCGACACAGGCCAGTCTTCAGGAAAAGGGGCTTCCCCTAAACTGTGCGATTATCCATATGCCGGATTTGCATCTTCGGTATTCGGCCCGTTCTTTTCATTGCCGGACGAATCGAGTTTTACATATATCGACGGTTGGATAATAGCCGGAAGCCGTTCTGCCGTTTCCGAGTATGTAGACGGCAGGGCACTGGAAAACACGCTTGCCGGATATGCGGAAGATGCTTCATTACGGCCCGACTTCATGACGGACAGCAAATATTTCGTTTCTTATCTGTCCGTTTCGGAAGGTGCCGATGTCCTGCAGGATGTTTTTACCGGATCCTACGCCCGGACTTTGGCCGGTGCATCGGAGGGATATTCCTATGTTCCTGTTACATTCTGTATTTCAGAGGACAAGGACGACAATGTCATAGCTTCGGCGGAGACATTCCGGGTGTCTTCCATGAAAACCAAAGCACCGGTATTTGAACGGGATACTGTGGTCGTAGTGCCTAAAGGACCATTTGAAGTGAAAAACTCCGGAACAGGGAAGATGAACCTGTTCTATCAGCAGGACAACATGTACCTGTGCCTTAAGGAAGTCGGGGGCAAAGGGCTTTGGGGCGTCCCGTTCTCCTCTCCCATATGCGGTAATGCCGGTACCATAGATTATTTTGCCAACGGCAAGCTGCAGATACTGTTTGCATCTGGAAGCAAGCTCTATCTGATAGACAGGCTTGGCCGTTATGTCAATCCTTTCCCTGTCGATCTGGGCAAGGAGATCCTGCTCGGTCCTGGCATATATGACTTCAACGGCAACAGGAGATACAATGTGATGATCCTCCACAAGGACAACACCATCGAGATGTATAACCTGCAGGGACGCCGCCCGGCACAGTGGAAGGGCATTGCTCCTGCAGAGAAGATAAAAGGCCTTCCGGAGGCCGTCAAGACCGGAGGAAAGACATTCTGGGTAGTCCGCACATCGATCCAGACACTGATTTACGGGTTTTACGGAGGTGAGCCGCTGACAGTGTTCGAAGGCGACAGGATGATAAGGAGCGACAGTAAGGTGATTCCGGGCGAGGGTATGAGCGTAAAGGCCGTATGCTATGATGGCAAGATGCATACTATAAAACTGAAATAACGGGAACGGTGTTGTTCCACGATAATACATTTTCGGTCAGAATTAAAATTGTTTTATGGATAAATTTCAATCGGTAAACAAACTTTACGAAAAAAGTTTCAGGGAAAATTGGGACAGGCCCGCCCTGTCCAACTATCAAGGGGTTACCCTTCATTACAGAGACGTAGCCAGAAGAATTGCGAAGATGCACATCATGTATGAGGAGTGCGGACTCGTGAAAGGGGACAAGGTGGCGATCTGTTCAAGGAATCAGGCAAACTGGGGGGTGTCGTTTATTTCGGCCCTGACATACGGCTCCGTTCCCGTTCCTATCCTGCACGAATTCAAGCCAGGGAACATACATCATCTTGTAAACCATTCGGAGGCCAAGATACTGTTCGTGGACGATGTCGTATGGGAAGGACTCACAGAAAGCGAGATGCCGAACCTTCAGGCAGTGGTGCAGATCAGTACGCTATCACTTCTGTATGCCCGGACCAGGGAGATTAAGGAGGTCCGCGCACATCTTAATGAACTTTTCGGCAGGAAATATCCGATGAATTTTACTCCTGAAAGCATCGATTATTACGAGGATTCGGCTGACGAACTCGCCCTTATAAATTATACTTCAGGTACTTCAGGATTCTCCAAAGGGGTAATGATTCCGTACAGGGCCCTTTTCTCCAATATCTTTTTCGCTAAAAAGGTGCTCCCGATGCTGGACAATACGTCAAATGTCGTGGCCATGCTCCCGTCTGCCCATATGTATGGAATGATGTTCGAGGTTCTTTTCGAACTGTCTGTCGGAACCCATGTCCATTTCCTTACGAGGGTGCCGAGCCCGAAGATCATCATGCAGGCACTTTCCGAGGTGAAGCCGGATATCGTCATAGCCGTACCTCTCATTATAGAAAAGGTATACAAAAGCAAACTGAAGCCTCTTCTTGAGAAAAACGGCATAAAGTTCCTTATGAAACTTCCGGTGCTCGATCAGATGATCATGAAAAAGATCCGTACCGAACTGGTCAATGCTTTCGGCGGAAAGTTCGAGGAGATCATAATCGGAGGCGCCGCTTTCAACAAGGAAGTAGAGGCCTTTTTCAGGAAGATAGGTTTTCCTTATACCGTAGGCTACGGCATGACAGAGTGTGCTCCTATCATATCATATGATGACTGGAAGACCACTCGCGAATTTTCATGCGGGAAGGTGGCTCCCAATATGGAAATCCGTATAGACTCCGAAGATCCGGAGAATGTACCAGGCGAGGTATTGGTAAGGGGAATGAATGTTTTCCTGGGCTACTATAAGAACAGCGAGGCGACTGACGCCGCCTTTACCAAAGACGGCTGGTTCCGTACCGGAGATATGGGTGTAATGGACAAGGACGGGTATCTTTTCCTGCGCGGAAGGTCCAAGTGCATGATTCTGGGGCCTTCGGGTCAGAATATTTATCCGGAGGAGATAGAGTGCGTGCTCAACAACATGCCGTATGTAGTGGATTCCCTGGTCATAGAAGATGACGGGGCTCTTACAGCCTTGATTTATCCTGATTTCCATCAGGGTGAACTTGACGGTCTTTCTCGCGAGGCTTTGGAGAAGAACCTGAATGATTCTTTGGCGGTTGCAAACCAGGAACTGCCTAATTATGCCAGGGTAAAGAAGATTGAAGTAATGCCTGAGGATTTCGAGCGTACGCCTAAGCGCAGTATCAAACGTTATCTTTATCAGAGGGCATAACTTTACAAGTGAAGGTGAAAAATGGAAAAATTCGATCAGAGCTATATTCGGATGGCCGCCATTTGGGCCGCTAATTCATATTGCAAGAGACGGCAGGTGGGCGCTTTGCTTGTAAAGGACCGTATGATTATTTCAGACGGCTATAACGGGACACCTTCCGGTTTTGAGAACAACTGCGAAGACGAGAACGGCGTGACCAAGCCTTATGTTCTTCACGCAGAGGCCAATGCAATCACAAAGGTGGCAAAATCCGGGAACAACAGTCTCGGAGCGACATTGTACGTGACTGCCGCTCCATGTCTCGAATGCTCGAAACTGATTATTCAGGCTGGTATTAAAAGAGTAGTCTACAGGGATGAATACAGACTGACCGATGGCATAGACCTGCTCAGACGGGCCGGAATCGAGGTGGAAAAAGTGGACTGACAAAATGAACAGAAACGGTAATATATTATTGGTTGCGATTCTGGGAGTCGTCATTGGCGTGCTCCTTTCTGTCACTGCAGGAAGATTCTATTCTTCCAACAGGAAATTCGACGGAGACTATAACCGCTGGCGCAAACTGAATCTGATACTTGAGCAGGTTCAGGCAAACTATGTGGATACCATCGATATGAAAAAGATGACGGATGCTGCGGTAGTTGCGGCGCTGTCGGAACTCGATCCTCATTCCGTATATCTGCCGCCGGTGGATCTGGAGGAATCCGAGACCGAACTGGCCGGCAATTTCGACGGTATCGGCATCCAGTTCAACGTACCGAACGACACTGCCGTCGTCCTGAGCGTAATCCAGGGCGGGCCTTCGGAAAAGGCCGGCCTTATGCAGGGTGACAGGATAATCAGGGTGGACGATGAGGTCATTGCCGGGACAAAGACTCCTCAGGACAGTATGGTCCATCTGATGAAAGGACCCTCAGGCTCTAAAGTAAAGATAACGGTTAACAGGAACGGATCGGAGATACCGTTCGAAATCACCAGAGGAAAGATTCCTGTAAAGTGCGTAGATGCCTCTTTCATGATCGATGACACTACAGGTTACATCAGGCTTTCCAAGTTTACCAGAACTACATACCGGGAGTTTACACAGGCAAGTGAAAAACTGCTGGGGCAGGGGATGACAAGGCTGATATTCGATCTGAGAGGAAATACTGGCGGCTACTTCGACCAGTCGTTTCTTCTGTGCAATGAGTTCCTGCCCGAAGATGCGCAGATAGTCTATATGCAGGGGCTTCACAGGGCGCGTCAGGATTTCAACGCCGACGGGAAAGGGGAGTTGCAGGATGTCGGCCTGACAGTGCTGATCGATGAGACTTCAGCTTCATCCAGTGAAATATTCGCAGGTGCCATTCAGGACAATGACAGAGGCGCCATCATCGGACGGCGCTCGTTCGGCAAAGGCCTGGTACAGGAACCGATCAATTTCACGGACGGCTCAGGAATACGGCTTACGGTGGCAAGGTTCTATACTCCTTCCGGAAGGTGTATCCAGAAGCCTTATTCAGACGGTACCCGATATGCATATGACATATATGAACGTTACAGGCACGGTGAAATGACTGATGCCGACAGCATTCAGGTTGATTCCAGCGAAGTCTATCATACAGTCAAGGGCAGGACCGTCTATGGCGGAGGAGGCATAGTTCCTGATATTTTCGTCCCGATGGATACTACCAGGGCGACGGATTTCTATATAAAATGCAACAGGAAAGCGACCCAGATGCGCTTTGCCTCCCATATTTTCGACCGTTACAAGTCGACGCTTTCGCAGATAGACGATTTCTCCAGACTTTCGGAATACCTTGACGGACTCCGGCTCGACCGGAAATTTCTTGATTTCGCTAAAAATACCGACGGGATTGTCCCTGGAGAAGGGGAATGGGAAAAGACTGAAGGCTACATGATGCCTCAGTTGAAAGCCCTTGTAGGCCGATATTCCAAACTGGACGATGAAGCGTTCTATCGCTTTTATCTGGATATAGACGAAACGATTAAGGTCGCCCTCGGATCGAACGGGCAGTTTTAGGACAATTATTGGGCGATGAACCGGTAGACGATTTCACCGGTCTGACGTGCAGGGGCAGTACGGGAAGATGAAAATCTTGAGAGCCGTGCTGCCCTTATTGCAAAGTCCCTGAGACACTGGTCAGTAGACGATACCTCGTCCATTATTTTTGCATTGAGCACCCTTCCGGACGGATCTACCGTGATGATTACGGTGACTTCCCCTCCGCCATAGCACTGGTATGCCGGGATTCTGAGATGACTGGCCTTGCGGCCGTCAAGAGTGTAAGACAGGACGGATGGTCCCGAATATTCGGTTTTTTCCTGATCCTCTGATCCCTTGCCGTTTTCTTTCCCTGTCTCTACGGCTTCATCGGTGGCATCCTCGTATATTGCGTGGTTACGGCCTGACTTCAGTTCATCGTCAAGTCGCCGTGCATCTTCATACAGTCTGGAGACATCAGTATTCCTGTCATCTTTCAGGGGACCTCCGGCATCGACTGCTATATTCCTTATCCGATCTCCTGTTTCAGGTTCCGGCCGGGTTGCAGGAACATCCCCGAGCATCTTGTCAAGTCTGCTGCTGATGCTTTCCCTGAATGCTTCTTCCTTTATCCGGGCTTCGCGTTCGTCCGCGGCTGAAAAGTCCAGAAGGAAAGAATCCGATTTGCGTATGGCAGTATTTACCTGGACTGCAAGCAGGACAATGATTACCGTGAGATGCGCTATCACGGTAAGATACAGCCCGGCCTTGTCTCCACTGCTGGAATCCCTGAACTGCCAGCGTATTCTGGTCCAGACTTTGCCCGGCCATTTCCTGATCTGGAAAGGTTTCATCGGAGAAGGGATTTCTCGATCGTTGCAGCTATGATGTCTATGGCGACTTTATTGTGTCCGCCCTGCGGTATTATTATGTCAGCATAGCGCTTGCTCGGTTCGATGAATTGGAGGTACATCGGCTTGACTGTTTTCGTATACCGTTCTATGACGGCCTGTACGGTCTTGCCTCTTTCTATGATGTCCCTGGACATTACCCTCATGAGCCTGTCATCATCGTCGGCATCGACGAATATCTTGATATCCATCTGGTCGCGGAGCTTTGCGCAAGTGAAAATAAGTATGCCTTCTATGATGATTACTTCCGCAGGATTGACGGTGACGGTCTCGGTCTTGGAGCGTGAGCATGTCAGATAAGAATATACCGGCTGCTCGATGCTTCTACCGCACCGCAGTTCATGGAGATGAGCATTGAGCAGATCGAAATCGATGGAGTCCGGATGGTCGAAGTTGACTTTCTGCCTCTCTTCCATCGGAAGATGGCTGGAATCCTTGTAATATGAATCTTGAGGTATGACCACCACCTGCTCTTTAAGCTTTTCGGTGATGGCCTTTACCACAGTTGTCTTTCCTGATCCGGAACCTCCGGCTATACCTATTATCAGCATGGCCGGGATTCTTAGAATTCACAGTTCTTAGGTGTCCTCGGGAACGGAATCACGTCTCTGATGTTACTCATTCCTGTAACGAAAAGCAGCAGCCTTTCGAAACCGAGGCCGAATCCGCTGTGAGGGGCTGATCCGAAACGGCGGGTGTCCAGATACCATTCAAGGGTTTCATGGCTCATTCCGAGCTCGTTTATCCTTGCTTCGAGTTTTTCCAGAGAAGCTTCCCTCTCGGAGCCTCCTATGATTTCACCGATTTTCGGGAAGAGGACATCCATGCCGCGGACTGTCTTCCCGTCATCGTTCTGTTTCATATAGAACGCCTTGATTTCCTTCGGGTAGTCGGTCATTATTACAGGGCGTTTGAAGTGCTTCTCTACGAGATATCTTTCATGTTCGCTCTGAAGGTCTACCCCCCAGCTTACAGGGAACTCGAATTTCTCTCCGGAAGCTTCGAGAATCCTGATCCCTTCGGTGTATGTAAGACGCACGAACTCTGTCTTTACTACACCCTCCAGCCTTTCTATCAGTTCCTTGTCGAACATGTCGTTAAGGAATTTCAGATCGTCCATGCAGTTTTCAAGGGCATAGCGGACAAGATATTTGATGAAGTCTTCGGCAAGGACCATATTGTCCTCGATCTCATAGAATGCCATTTCGGGTTCAATCATCCAGAATTCCGCAAGATGGCGCGGCGTATTCGAATTCTCAGCCCTGAACGTCGGCCCGAATGTGTAGATTTCACCAAGAGCCATTGCTCCGAGTTCTCCTTCAAGCTGCCCGCTGACAGTCAGGCTGGTCTGCTTTCCGAAGAAGTCCTGGCTGTAGTCGACGCTCCCGTCTTCTTTTCTCGGCGGATTGCCGGGGTCGAGGGTCGTTACCTGGAACATCTCACCGGCACCTTCGCAGTCCGATGCCGTGATGAGCGGTGTATGGAGGTATACGAAACCGCGGTCATTGAAATACTTATGTATGGCGAATGCCATTGCGTGCCTTATTCTGAGTACCGCACCGAACGTGTTTGTCCTCGGACGTAGATGTGCGATGCTTCTGAGAAACTCCATCGAGTGGCCCTTCTTCTGCAAAGGATAGGTATTGGGATCGGCCTCCCCGTAAAGGACAAGTTTTCTGGCCTGGATTTCAACGGACTGGCCGCTGCCCTGAGATTCCACGAGGTCGCCGTATGCCGCGATGCATGCCCCGGTTGTTATCTTCTTCAGAAGCTCTTCGTCAAACGAGGCGGTATCTACGACTATCTGGATATTATTGATGGTGGAACCGTCATTCAGTGCAATGAAAGATACATTCTTGTTCCCCCTTTTTGTCCGTACCCAGCCTTTGGCCAGTACTTCAATCCCCGGCTCTGTCTTGAGCAGATCCTTGACTTTCGTCCTTTTAACAGTCTCCATCTTTATATGTCTTTTGTATTTTGTTCAATTAAGGGTATTCCTTTTTATTCGATGTTCAGGATGCGGCGGCTGATTCCGGTATTGTCCATCATCCCGGAGAAGTTTTCGGCGCCTTTCCCTATAGCATATACCGGCACCGGTCCTCCGGCATGTCCTGTAGTTGTCCATCCGATATTGGCTTCATCGTTAAGTTCCTTGCGCTTCTCCCTGTCGAACTCCAGAGTCTCTTCGGAAGTGTATCCGTCGAATACGTCCCAGTAGATATTGTCTCCTCTTCGCGAGCTTCCTCCCGGTCCTCCTAAGGCGATTCCGCCAGTTTCATGGTCGGCAGTAACCACAATCAGCGTCTCGTCCGGATGATTACGGTAGAATTCGCATGCTATGCTGACGGCGTCGCTGAGTTCAATGATGTCATTGACCATCGGCATTGTATTGTTGTCATGTGCGTACCAATCGATCTTGCCTCCCTCACACATGATGAAGAAAGGTTGCCCGTCTCCCATGAAGTCGAGGCAGGTTGCCAGCATATCCCCGAGGCTCATGTCGCTTGATGCATTTTCTCCGGTTTCATACTCCTCCGCATCCTGTTCCCTGGAACTTGGCTGGCACAGAATCATCTGGCCGGCATCTGCCTTACTGCTTTCATATTCGCTTAAGGAAAAGCATACGTCGGCGCCATTCCTTTCGAGGTAGTCTGTTATCGGCTCCTCTTCATCATTGTCTCCGTAGTAGTCGAGGAAACCGTCTCCTGCGAAGAAGTCGAATCCGCTTTGCGGAATTTCCTGAGAGATGCTGTAGTATGCGTCCCTGCTCAGGTTGTGCCCGTAAAATGCTGCAGGTGTTGCATGGTTAATCGGCACTGTGGACATGATGCCTATCCTGTAGCCTTCTTTTTTCAGCTTGTACGTAAAGCTTTCCATACGGTTCCCTTCAGGATCGACGCACAGATATCCGTTATTGGTCTTTTCCCCGCATGAGATGGCAGTGCCGGCTGCCGAAGAGCAGGTTATGTGTCTGTTTGCAGAATATGTCGTTGCCATCCCGAATACCGGGAATCCGGTAAAGGAAAGATGCTCCCCTCCGATTTCCCCTTTCTTGTATGAAAGGTATGATTCGGCTGCGGCTACGTTCGATGCTCCCATTCCGTCTCCTATGAACAGGAATATGTATTTCGCCCTGTCTTGCGTGTCATTTTTACAAGTACTGCTGCAGCCTTGGCTTACTACTGCCGTCAGGACAAGCAGCAAAAGCGCTTTGCATCCTGTTTTGATCATCTTCATACTCCTGTGCATAAATTCCATTAATAATTCAAACCCCGCAAATTTACTCTTTTTCTTTCAATTATGGATAAATTCCAAAAAAGAAAAGGCCCCCTTATGGAAGCCTTTTCTTCAATTCAATTAGTCGTCTGGATTATTGCGCTTTCCTTGCAGCATACATAATCTTCAATGCCGAGCATTTACGGAGCTCCTGCTTTACGTCAGTAATGATACCCATATTGACATCGCTGTCTGCTTTGATGGATACCGTCATGAACTGACGGTCTGCCTCGCTCTTTGATTCCCTTTCAGCTGCGATGAAATCTCGGATATCATCTGTAGTCCTGAATGAATCGTTGAGCTGGATACGTGGAGCTGTTCCGTACTGCTGCTGCAAGTATTTGGCTGGAGGTCCGATGCTTATATAAGCAGCGAGGTCCTTCCTTTCCAGTTTTGCAACTTCACTCGCCTCAGGAAGTTTATACATGACTTTTGACTCAGTTTCCCTCATGTTTGTCGTCACCATAAAGAAGAACAACAGCATGAAGACGATATCTGACATAGAGGCCGTTGTAAATGCCGGAACCTCTTTTTTGCCGCCGCGTCCGAATTTTGCCATAACTGATCTCCTTTATTTATTTTTGTGACACATCCTTAGGTTCTGCCTCAGAAATAAGCTGAGGAACTGCCTCCCTTGCGATTTCCTGCTGTTCTTCCGTGAGGTTTTCATATGCTTTTCCGTAATTTGCACGGCAGAAGTCTTCACGGATTTCATTGATGGCCTTTACGATTTCATTCTGCACTGCGATATAAGCCTGATAACTGGTACCGCGGTCGTTCTGAAGTGAAATCACACCCTTTGATACAGGGTACTGGCCAAAGCCTTCAATGTCTTTGACTTCCTTTTCAGGAAGCTTAGGATCATCGTTAGGGTTGAGGAGGAATTCTTTAATCTTGTCTTTAAGTCTGCTTACATCCATTGGTTCGTTACCAGCAAAAAGTCTGTCCTGAGCGTTTATCCTTACGATAATGATGTTTCGACGGTTGACTTTCTGATCCTGTACCTCCTGATCCTTTGCAGGCATAGGAGGCAAACGACGCTGCAGTCCTGAATCCTGATTCATGGTTGTCGTCATAAGGAAGTATGACAACAGCAGGAATGCAATGTCGGCCGATGAGGCTGAATTTAACTCTGGTACTTTTTTAGACATAACTCTCGGATGTTATTTACTGCGGATAGCATTTACTACCATACCCAGAATAATAGCAACGATAGATGCGCCGAATACCAGATATGTGATAGTAAGGATTGCGTCTGTATTTCTAAGTGTCGTGAACTCAGGCTGCTGGCCTACAAAGCCCTGAGCCGGAGCTCCTTTTGCCGTCAGGAATGCAATAGCAACCACGACAGCTGCACCTACTATTACCAATCCTGTCTTTATCAGACTCTTCGGATTATTGATGGCTCCCATGATCAGACCGAGAGCGACAATAAGGCCGATTCCGACAATGACCATGACGTATGCCCAACGCAGAAGGACGTTGACTGAAGCATCATTGAAGCCTACAGCAAACCCCCAAACAGCCAGAGCCGCGCCGATCAGGATCAGTGCAAGAAGTACGTATTTGATTATTTTATTGAACATAATGCTGAATCGGATTATTTATTCTCGTGTTTAACCAGGATATCTACAAGTGAAATTGAAGCGTCTTCCATTTCGATAGAGATGGCGTCAATTCTTGAAAGGATGTAGTTGTAGAAAATCTGGAGGATAATAGCCACGATCAAACCGCCGACGGTGGTAATCAAAGCGACCTTCATACCTCCTGCAACGATGTTAGGGGAAATATCACCGGCAATCTGGATGGCATCGAATGCCTGCACCATACCAACGACTGTTCCCAAGAATCCCAGAGATGTTGCAAGTGAGATGAACAGGCCGACCCAGGTAAGTCCGTTTTCCATGAGGCTCATCTGTACTGAACCGTAGGAAACGACAGTCTTTTCAACGACTTCGATTCCCTGATCCATACGGAGGAAACCCTGATAGAAGATACTTGCTACAGGACCGCGGGTGTTGCGGCATACTTCCTTTGCAGCCTCTACTCCGCCTTCTTTGAGGGCTTTTTCGATGTTGGCAAGAAGTTTCTTGGTGTTTACTTTAGCAAAGCTGAGGTAAAGGATCCTTTCGATACAGATGGCGAGACCGAGGATAAGACACAGGATAATGGTTGTCATAAAGCCCGGACCACCCTGGATGAAGTAAGTTTTAAGCTGCTGGTGAAGAGGAACTTCGCCCTGAGTTGCTGCAACGAGTTCAGCCATTGACTGAGGTGCTGCAGATTCTGTTACCTGCTCAGTAGCAGCTGGTTCTGCTGCTGCCTCGTCCTGAGCTGATGCGTATTGTGCAGAAAAGGCCATCAGGCCGATTACTGCCAAAAACATGAAAATTTTTTTCATAATTGTTTTTGTGTGTTTAATTAATAATGTATTAAATTGTTATAGTTTTCATTAACGGTCTTTTACGGGCTTCCTGCTCTTTAAAACCGGTGCAATTTAGCAATTAATTTTCATATGGCAATAATTATTTTGATATTTCTCCTCTGAAATTTTTATTCAGAAGACGTTTCACTGTCGGATTGTCATCGGTCTGGCCGAGGAGAAAGAACAGCTTTCCGAGTGCGCTTTCGGTAGTGCTGTCGTATCCGCTTACTACGCCGGCGTCCAGAAGCGCTTTGCCGTTGGAGTACAGGTTCATGTCCACGGTCCCGGAAAGGCACTGGGTGACATTGAGGAGAATTTTTCCGGACGAGGCCGCCTGCCGCACGAGGTTTAAGAACCATTCCTTGCTCGGAGCGTTTCCGCATCCGTATGTTTCCATGATTACGGCCCGTGTCTCCTCTCCGCACAGGATGTTCCTGACTACGTGGGGAGTGATGCCTGGGTGTATTTTCAGTATGGATACCCTTGTGTCCAGACTGGTGTGTATGACAAGGTCCGCTTCCCAGTCATCGGGTTTTATGATGAGCGGCGAGTTGTATTTTATGCTGATGCCTGCTTCTGCAAGCGGAGGCAGGTTTAATGTCCTGAATGCAGTGAAGTTGTCTGAACTGATCTTGCAGGCCCGGTTCCCTCGCATGAGCATGTTGTCGAAGTATATGCAGACCTCGGGGACGATCGCATGCCCCTGACTGTCTTTGGCTGCCGCGATTTCTACGGCTGAAACCAGGTTTTCGCGTCCGTCCGTGCGCGGGATGCCTATCGGAAGCTGGCTTCCTGTGAATATGACAGGCTTGGCCAGATTTTCGAGCATGAAGCTCAGGGCTGATGCCGAGTAGGCCATGGTGTCTGTTCCGTGAAGGATGACAAATCCGTCGTACATGCGGTATTTTTCCTTGATCAGTCCGGCAAGGCACTGCCATAGACCCGGTTCTACGTCCGAAGAGTCGATTATGGGATCGAACGTATATGAATCTATTCTGTATGCGAATTTGCGCAGTTCCGGTACTTCTTCCAGAATCTGGCTGAAATCGAACGGTCTGAGAGTCTGGGTCGAGGGATCCTGCCTCATGCCGATCGTACCTCCGGTGTATATCAGCAGCAGAGAGGCTTTCTTGCTTGTGTCGGTGGATATCATATGTTGAACAGTTGTCGTGCGTTGGATGTGGTTGCGGATGCTATTTCTTCTATGCTGAGTCCTTTAAGGTCTGCAAGTTTCCGTGCTATGTACGGGATATAGCTGCTTTCGTTCCTGGTCCCTCGTTTCGGTACCGGTGTCAGGTACGGGGAGTCGGTTTCAAGCAGGATGTATTCCAGCGGTATTTCCTTTACGGTTTCCGCGATGGATGCATTTTTGTATGTGACCACTCCTCCTATGCCTACATACCATCTGCCGTATTTCTGCAGTCTCCGGAACGTTTCAACACTGCCGCTGAAGGCATGGAATACTCCTCTCATATCAAGATTCCTGCATTTTTCGAGAACATCGAAGATCAGGCCGGTCGCATCTCTGGAATGTATTATTATCGGAAGGTTTTTCCTGTGGGCCAGGACAATCTGGTATTCAAGCGCATCCTTCTGTTCCTGTATGAACTCTTTCGACCAGTAGCAGTCCATGCCTGTCTCTCCTATGGCGACGATTTTCCGGTCCATATACCCTTCCATTTCTTCGATTGCCTTTTTCCATCCGGCACCGACGGATGTCGGATGCAGCCCCAGACACGGGAAAACCGTTCCGGGAAACCTTTCGGACAGAGAGAACATGTCATCTCTTGAAGTACTGTCAATGTCAGGGAAAACCATTTTTGAGACCCCGGCCTCCAGAGCCCTTTCCACTGCCTGGGATTCTTCCCCTCTGAACCCTTCTTCGTAAAGGTGGGTATGTGTATCTATGAATTCCATCGGTATGCCCCTTTTGAAATTTTGCAAAGTTAAGCATTATTTCAGTCTGATGTAGCACCTTTGGAGAAGGTCCGTACTGATTATTCCGTCGGTTTCCAGTAGGACCGTATATTCAAGTACCTCTTTATATGCAAGCCCGGTAGCCGAAGCCAGTTCTTCAACCGTGATCCCTCTTTGGGATCTGATCTTCAGTACGATTTCCGCCAGTGTGCCGATCCTGTCCTTTCCGTATCTGTCGCCATAGACCGACCTGAGCGTTTCTTCAGGATCGTCTTTCCGTGCTGTTTCCCTGTATTTCAGACCGA
This sequence comes from Candidatus Cryptobacteroides faecipullorum, assembly GCA_017694885.1. Taxonomy (GTDB): domain Bacteria; phylum Bacteroidota; class Bacteroidia; order Bacteroidales; family UBA932; genus Cryptobacteroides; species Cryptobacteroides faecipullorum. Next base: position 15,470 of record JADIMH010000047.1, read on the forward strand.
TGCTTCTGACGAGCCATTTTTCGGACAGTATCGTTTCCGCCGTCTTTTCTTTAATGAGGATATTGCATCCCTGGGAACGGACATCGTCGATCCTTCCGGGAAGTGCATATACGTCTCTTGAATATGAAAACGCGAGCCTGGCCGTAAGCATTCCGCCTCCTTTAGATCTGGATTCAATGAGTATGGTCGCCCGGCTTAATCCGGCAATGATGCGGTTCCTTCTGAGAAAATTGATCTGCAAAGGCGGTGTCCCTGGAGGATAGTCCGTAATCAGTGCGCATCCGGGGGTAGATGCTATCCGTCGGGCAATTTCCCTGTGCCTGGCAGGATAGACCGTATCCGTACCGGTAGCCATTACCGCTATGGTAGGGGCCCCGCATTCCAGAGCGGAGGAATGGGCGGTTATGTCTGTCCCGAGAGCCAGCCCGCTTACTATGGACGGAACCGGTTCCGAACGGCAGAGGGCGCAGGTTATTTTCCGGCACCATTCCTTTCCATAGTCCGAGATGTCCCTCGTTCCTACAACGGCCAAAGCCGGAGTCTTCCTGAAAACTTCACCTGGAGGGGAAATGCTCTTTACATACAGACCGACAGGAGGATCTTCGCATTCCTTGAGCATCACGGGATAATCTTCTGATCCGTAATATGTGAATGAGCAGCCGTTTGCATACAGGGCGTCGAGTTCTTTCCTCGATTCGGTGAGGGTCTTCCCGCTGATCATCCGCCTTGCGGGCGAGTCCGCTCCGAGGAGCATGTCGAGTTCTTTCCCTCCAAGCCGGAAAATCTCCGAAGCTCCGCCCAGGCTGGAAATCAGTGCAAGTGCGATCTTGGGTTTGAAGCCGAATATCCTGTTCAGTGCGCAGCAGCACACATCTTCGTCATAGATGCCGTCCATACTTTTTTGGGGGCAAAGGTATCTGCTATAAAAGAAAAAACCGGCATGCCCGTCGGCTTGCGGGTGCCGGTTTTTCTGTTTTTTATATAATTTTCTCTTTTTTACTATATGATGAGCAGAGCATCTCCATAAGGCCCGAATTTATAGTCTTCCTTCAGGGCGGTATCATATGCCTTCATGACATTTTCATAACCGCCGAAAGCGGCTACGGACATGAGCATGGTAGAGCACGGCGTATGGAAATTCGAGACTATGGCGTCCGGTATGGCGAATCTGTAAGGAGGGAAGATGAATTTGTTCGTCCATCCGTCATAAGGGCGCACTTCATCGTTGGTGGTGACGTATGTCTCGAGTCCGCGTATTACAGTCACTCCGACTGCCAGCACTTTGTGTTTTTCACGTTTGGTCTTATTGATGAGATCTGCGGTCTCTTCCGAAATTATGAGCCTTTCGGAATCCATCTTGTGTTTGGACAGATCCTCCACATCTACTGACCGGAAATGTCCGATGCCCATGTGAAGAGTGATGAATGCCTTATTGATATCTTTGAGTATCATTCGGTTGAACAGTTCCCGACTGAAGTGCAGTCCTGCAGCGGGAGCCGAAACCGCACCTTCGTGTTCGGCAAATATGGTCTGGAAGTTTTCGGCATCTTCCGGAGTCACCTTGTCTTTCACCCATTTCGGTACGGGCGTTTCCCCGAGACCGAACAGTGTCGATTTGAAATCCTCATAGGAACCGTCATAAAGGAAGCGGAGGGTCCTGCCTCGCGAGGTGGTGTTGTCTATAACTTCGGCGACAAGACTTTCATCATCGCCGAAATAGAGCTTGTTGCCTATCCTTATTTTCCTGGCCGGATCAACGATTACATCCCAAAGTCTCTGTTCCCTGTTCAACTCCCTCAGCAGGAAGACTTCGATATCGGCACCTGTCTTTTCCTTGTTCCCGTAGAGCCTGGCCGGAAATACCTTGGTGTCGTTGAGTACGAACGTATCCCCTTTTCCGAAATAGTCTATGATGTTTTTGAAAAGCCGGTGCTCGATTTCCCCTGAATCCTTATGGAGTACCATCAGTTTGCATTCGTCACGCCATCTCGGCGGCTCGGAAGCAATCTTGTCTTTAGTAAGATTGAACTGGAATTGAGAAAGTTTCATATATATTAAGGTGTAGATTTGTTAATTACACGCATTACATTATACGATAATTTTAGAATATTGTTTCACTGCATAGGGAAAAATTCAGATTCTGGCTTCCCTGAATACTTCGGCAATGGACGGATATGTCTTTGTGAGGAACGGCGGGAGGCTCGATTTTGCCACCCATGCGGCCTTGGTTATGTCTTCTTCCGTCTGGGGCGTCAGGTCGGTCGGGTCCGTGTAAAGCATGTCGTACCACCATGTGTGCTTCAGATGCCATATCCCGTCACGTCTGTAACAATGGTCGGTAATGCATATCAGATCCCTCAGTTCCAACTGGTCGACACCGGTCTCTTCCCGTACTTCCCTCAGCGCTGTCGTCCTGATGTCCTCGCCTTGTTCCTGGTGGCCTTTGGGCAGATCCCAGAAGCCGTTCCTGCTTATGAGCAGGAAGTCTCCACGTCTGTTGGATACCAGTCCCCCGCCGGCGTTCACTTCCTTGAATTCGGAGCATATTTTACGGTAGGTGTTTTCTATGTCATCCGTGGGAATATATATTCGCAGCAATGAGCCGGACTGTTCGAACAGATTGATCAGGTCATGGATCCCGGATGTTTCTCCGAGGGAGAACCGGATTGCGTTAGGATCGCCCAGAGCCTGTTCTGAAGGGCTGCAGATGATGATGCATCTCTTTTCAAGGTATATTTTGTGCATTTCAATGTTAAATTTCTTAACTTTGCAGGAATATGTCTGCAAATATAGGTATTATATAGAAATCAAATTTACGTAAATATGGAATCAATAGAAAGAACAGTTGCAAAATCGCTGCTTGATATCAAGGCTGTCCTTCTCAGCCCGGAGAAACCTTTCAGATGGACTTCAGGATGGCTCTCCCCGATCTATTGCGACAACAGGCGGATACTTTCATATCCCGACCTCAGGGAACATGTCTGCAAGTGGATGGCTGACAACATTATAACAAGATATCCGGATGTTGAGGTGATCGCAGGCGTGGCTACAGGCGCAATCGCACATGGGGCTCTGATTGCCCATATGCTGAAAAAGCCGTTCATTTATGTGCGTCCGAAGCCGAAGGATCACGGCACGGGGTCGCAGATAGAAGGAATACTTGAAGAAGGGGCAAAGGTCGTGGTGGTGGAAGATCTCATATCCACCGGAGCAAGCAGTCTCGCTGCCGTCGATGCCCTTGTCAAGGCCGGCGCTTATGTAAAAGGCATGGTCGCCATTTTCTCATACAACTTCAACCAGTCGAGACGTGCATTTGAAAATGCGGATGTGGAATTGAATACCCTTACCAATTACGATACCCTTATCGATGTCGCCCGTGAGACCGGATACATCAACGAGTCGGATATGGGAATGCTGAAAGAATGGAGGTATTCCCCGTCGACATGGGGCAAAAAAGAGTAGGTGATGGCTACCGAGATAAAAAGCAAGCATGCCGTAGTGTCCAGACCGCCGTATCAGTTGTATATGGCATTCGTGGACATGCGTAATTTCGTCCAGTTCCTTCCCGAGGACAAGAAAAAGGACGTCGAAGCGGATTATGATTCCATTAAAGCCGTAGTACAGGGATTTTCCGTAGGCATAAGAGTGGAGGACAGGATCCCGTATTCCAGAATAGACTTCTGCGATGACGGGGCACCTTTCAGGTTTTCCGTTTCAATGCATTTCGATGCTGCCGGCAGCGACCCCTACAAGACGGATTTTTATATTGAAGTATCGGCCGACCTTAATTTCATGATGAAGATGATGCTCGGTTCGAAGCTCAAGGACGCCATGGACAAGATGGTCGACGGTCTTGCGGCGATGTCGGAAGGCAGGATGCCGGAAGGTATGGATCCGTCCATGTTTCCCGAGGGGTTCGATCCGTCAGGGTTCGGCGGCCGGCAGGCATAACTGTCAGACAGTATGGCGGAAGGACTGAAAGAAATTTTCAAGAAGTATATGGAAGAGGCGATAGGGCATGAAAATGCCTCTGTCGCTTTTTCCGCTTTGGAAGAACCTGCTTCGGTGTCGGTCAGACTGAATCCTTTTAAGGTTTCCCCTCCGCTTGCGGAGGGTGCCGAGACGGTACCGTGGTCTCCTCACGGCAGGTATCTGACTGCCCGGCCGTCTTTTGTCCTTGACCCTTTTTTCCATGGGGGAGCGTATTATGTGCAGGATTCGTCTTCCATGTTCGTCGGACAGATGTTCAGGCGCATACTGCCATTGGTGGCGGAAGGAAAGTCCAGACCTGTCCGTGTCCTCGACCTGTGCGCGGCTCCGGGCGGGAAGACTACAGATCTGGCGGCATCGCTCCGGGAAGCCTTCGGCAGCGGTTTTGTCCTGGTGGCCAATGAAGTGGTGAGCCAGAGGGCTTCGGTCCTGGCACATAACGCTGCAATATGGGGAGATCCGTGCATAGCGGTGACTTCCGATGACCCGTCCCGTTTTGCTGATATGCAGGGATGGTTCGACATTATACTCGCGGATGTCCCGTGTTCCGGTGAAGGGATGTTCCGGAAGGATTCTCTGGCACGGGAACAGTGGTCTGAAGACAATGTCAGACTGTGCCAGGGACGTCAGCGCAGGATAGCCGCCGATGTCTGGCCGGCTTTGGCCGAAGGGGGAGTGATGATCTATTCCACCTGCACGTTTAACAGATATGAAAACGATGACAACGTCGGATGGATTTCGGATAACCTCGGTGCGGAAATCATATCCCGGGACCAGTTCCCGGACGGCTGTCCGGAAGGGATTATGGAGACCGGTGCCGGCTTCAGCCTTGTTCCCGGCTTTGTCAGAGGGGAAGGACAGTATTGTGCGGCTTTGCTCAAGACAAGCGGAGACGGCCGGAGAACCTCGGTCAAGCCGCAGAAAAGCCGTTTCAGCCTGCTGCAGGGAAATGCCGCCAGGCAGGTAGCGGAATATTTTACCGAAGAAGTGGCCGTAGCCGGAAGGGAAGGTTTCGTTAAGGCGCTGCCGACGGAAGTCTTCCGGGAACTCCTCGACCTTGAGGGCAGGCTGCATGTGCTTTCATCCGGATGTGCGGTGGGGGAATTCAAGAAGAATGCTCTGGTTCCCGATCCGGACCTGGCTCTTTCGGTCATCTTCAGAAAGGATTCATATCCGCAGGCAGAGCTTGATCTTGACGGGACTCTCTCGTTTCTTCAAGGCAACAGCCCTGTGCTGAAAGGATTTCCTTCTGGAGTCCTGACTGTCTGCTACAGGTCGCTGCCGCTGGGGTTCGTCAAGAATCTCGGCAACCGGTGCAACAGCCTGTTCCCGCGCAGCCGCAGGATAAGACTCGATATATAAGGAAAACGATATTCAAGAAAACCAATGATTACTGAAATGAGAAAATATCTGTTTGTGACAATAGCGGCGGCTCTCCTGTCCGTTGCCGTTCCGGCGGCGGCCCAGGACAGCGGCAATGCCGCAAAGGCCGATGAATATGCTGAAAGATACAACCTTTTGGTTTCGAAACTCGGAGCTGACGGAGTAGGAATAGAAACTGTCCTGAACAACTGGGCAGCCGTAGCTCCGGACGATGTCCGCATGCTTACCGGCCGTTTCAGCTATTATTTTTCCAAATCGCAGAGAACAGAAGTAGTGCCCAAAGACAGGAACAGGTTCATGGGTTCCGGCCCGGTGCTGACCCTGAAGGATTCAACTGGAAGGGACGTCAATTATTTCCAGGAAGTCTTCTATGATGATTCGCTGTATACTTTTTCAATGAGGTGTCTAGACAAGGCGATCAGAATCGATTCGGACCGCCTCGATCTGCGTTTCCTGAAAGCTGCGGCGCTCGTAGCCTATGAGAAAGAAAGTCCTGACATGGCTCTTGCTTATCTGGAGAAGCTGGCTGATGAAAACATGCTGGTGGGCGGCAAATGGACCTATCCGGGAGCCGAAGTGTCGGATACATTGTTCTGCGACCTGATCCAGGAATGCTGCTATACGTTTTTCAACATAGGCAGCAGCGGTTCGTATTCGGCTTTCTACAGCCTGTCTGAAAAGATGCTCGGCTACTATCCGGATGCAGTAGTGTTCATGGATAACCTCGGGTCATATTATCTGGTAGCCGAAGAAGATTACAAGACAGCGCAGAAGTATTACAGCAAGGTTCTGAAGAAAGCTCCGGATGATTATACCGCAATAAAAAACAGCGTGCTGATCGCAAGGCGGCAGAAGAATACGAAACAGGAGAAAAAATACCTTCAGATGCTGGTCGGAGTCAGCTCCGGACAGGAGAAGCTGGCGGCGGAAGCCAGACTTAAGGTCCTGTAGTTTCCTTTATGTCCGCCGGATGGATATTGTTCCAAAGACGGGAAGGTTTTCGGGTGGATGCGGGAAAACCGGCGATGGAAAAGATATAGTGTGACATTTTTTATGACATTTTCCCGGCGGATTTCTTATCTTTGCCCAGTTAATTAATGCGTTAGTATTGAATATGAGAAAAATGATGATTGCAATGCTTCCGGTTTTCGCCGTAGCTTGCGGAAATCCGGAAGCGGAGACGACTGCTCTGGATTTGACGAATCTCGATACATCGGTTTCTCCGGCCGAGGATTTTTACGGCTTCGCTACAGGAGGATGGCAGAAAAAGAATCCGCTCAAGCCGGAATATTCGAGATATGGGGTAATGGATCTTATCAGCGAGAATAACCAGAAGAGGCTCAACGACCTGTTCAAGTCCCTCGGCCAGACTTCCGCCATGCCGGGAAGTGTGGAGCAGAAGATATCCGACCTTTATAAGATGGGACTTGATTCCACCAGGCTCAATGCCGAAGGGGCCGCTCCTTTAAAACCTCTGCTCGGGAAGGTCCTGTCCGCACAGGACAAACGCGGCCTTATGGAAGCCGTGACCGAGATGCATTCAGCCTCTGATTACCCTCTGTTTTCGACATATGTGGCAGCTGATCTTGCCGACAGCAGAAACCAGATACTTTACCTGTCCCAGTCAGGACTCGGAATGTCCGACAGGGACTATTACCTTGATACCGCCAATACTGCTTTGAAAGAGGGGTATAGGGCTTTCCTTGAAAAGGTTTTCGCTCTTTCCGGAATTGAAAATGCCGCACAGGCTGCTGATGATGCCCTTTCTGTCGAGGATGAGATTGCAAAGGCGTCATGGTCCAGCGTTGAATTGCGTGATGTCGCCCGTTCATACAACCCGATGTCTTCCCAGGAGCTTGAAAAACAGTATCCGAATCTTGACTTCGGGCTTTATTTCAGGCTTTCCGGAATTCAGCCGCAGGACAAGCTGGTCGTAGGCCAGCCTTCCTATTTCGCCTCTATAGATTCCCTGATGGCATCGACGGATCTTTCCAAAATGAAGAATTATCTTGCCGGCCAGCTTATTCAGGGAGCGTGCAATGCTTTGAGCGACAGTTTCTATGTTGCTTATTTCGATTTTTTCCAGAAGCAGATGGCCGGAGTCAAGGAACAGAAACCTCGCTGGAAAAGGGCCATGTCAGTACCTAACAATATCCTTTCCGAAGCAGTCGGTGAAATGTACGTTTCCAGATATTTCCCTGCTGAAGACAAAGAGAGGGTAAAGCATATGGTCGACAATCTGAAGACAGCTCTGGGCGAGCATGTGGATTCCCTGTCATGGATGAGCGATACGACCAAGATGAAAGCTCATGAGAAACTCAATGCATTTACGGTCAAGATAGGGTATCCGGACAAATGGAAGGACTATTCTACCCTTATAATCAATCCTTCATTGAGCTATTACGAGAATATAAGGAATGCCGCCAAATGGTATGTGGCTGACAATATTTCACGCATGGGCAAGCCTACGGACAAGGACGAATGGCTGATGAGCCCTCAGACAGTCAATGCCTATTATAATCCTACCACCAATGAAATCTGTTTCCCGGCAGCCATTCTCCAGCCTCCGTTCTACAACCCGGAGGCGGATGATGCACTGAATTACGGAGCTATAGGCGTTGTGATAAGCCATGAGATGACCCACGGTTTCGATGATCAGGGCCGTATGTTCGACAAGAACGGGAACATGGTCAACTGGTGGACCGAGGCTGATGCCGCGGCATTCAATGCACGTGCACGGAAACTTGTCGAACAGTTCGATCAGGTGCAGATCCTTCCAGGTCTCATGGCCAACGGCGCCCTTTGTCTTGGTGAGAACATAGCCGATCAGGGCGGTCTGCGCATAGCTTATACGGCTCTTCAGAATTCATTCGGAGACACGCATCCGGAGCCTCTTGACGGTTATACCGCTGAACAGAGATTCTACCTGTCATATGCGAACATATGGGCGCAGAACATAACCGATGAAGAGAAAGCCAGGCTTACCAAGCTTGATGTCCACTCTCTGGGAGAAAACAGGGTCAATGTTACTCTTCGCAATATCCAGACATTCTTCGATGCATTCGGAATCAAGGAAGGGGATGCCATGTACCGGCCAGAGAGCGAGCAGGTGGTGATCTGGTAACACCTGCCGATGATGGACGCATCGCTGTTTATTGCCAGAAGACTCCGCTTCAAAGGGAGGATTGCGGTGACATCCATCGCTGTAAGTTTCATCGTGATGATTATTTCCGTCTCTGTCTCGTCCGGTTTCCGGCATGAGATACGGGACGGAATTTCGTTTCTTTCAGGAGACATCCAGCTCACTCCGGTGAATCTGAATTATCTTGACGAGTCATCTCCCATAGAACGCCGTCCTGCATATCTGGAAAAAGTAGAGGCTCTTAAAGGAGTAAAGGCTGTGTCTCCGGCTGTATATAAGGCAGGGATCGTCAGGACGGACGGGGAGATACACGGAGTGCTTTTTAAAGGAATTGAAAATCCTGGTAAAGTATCAGGGGCGGATTCCCTTCCTTCTCTGGGAGTGGCTGTCCCATCAGGCCTGGCCTCCATACTGCATCTGAAGCCTGGCGACAGGCTTCCGTCCTATTTTATCGGAGAGAAGATAAGGGTCAGGAATTTTACCGTGGCTTCCGTATATGAAGGCATGTTCGACTCGGATCCGGAAAATATGGTGGTTTTTGCATCCTTGTCCGATATGCAGAGACTCAACGGCTGGGGCAGTAATCAGGTTTCTGCGCTTGAAGTACAGTTAGACAATAGATACAAGGACATGCAGGGCATGGAAGCCATGCAGCAGGAAGTCGGAAGCATGGCTTTGCTGTATGCTGATGACGAATCGGCTTCCGTAGTCGCGAGGTCTGCGGTTTCACGTTATCCGCAGATATTCGACTGGCTCGGTCTTATAGACTTCAATGTCTTTTTCATCCTTCTCCTGATGACAGTCGTAGCCGGTTTCAATATGATTTCCGGTCTGCTGATCATGCTTTTTGAAAATATATCGACCATAGGTCTGCTGAAGTCGCTCGGTATGGATGACAGGCGCATTGCGAAAGTCTTTCTGATAAGCGCTTCATCTGCTGTACTTAAAGGAATGGTTATCGGGAATGCCGTAGCGCTGCTGCTTTGTGCCATACAGGGTACGACGCATATGCTCCGGCTCGATCCGGCGAATTATTTTCTTCCGTATGTTCCGGTGCATATCGATCTGCCGCTGTTCCTGCTTGCGGATATCGCGGCATATCTGGCAATCATGCTTCTTCTTCTTATCCCGTCCCTGTTCATAACGAAAATCGACCCTGCCAAAACGGTCAGGGTCGCATGATAATCAACAATTTACGTTCCTCCCGCCGAGCTATGCGGGGCATGCGGCGCAGAATGCATTGTAGATATTCAGGACATTGTCTACGTAATCGATGGTTTCGTGTCCCTGGAACCTACCGAGTTTCACGCACTCTTCTTTAAGGATGGAGTCGAGTCTCATTTCAGGAATGACCTGGACGACTTCTTCCCATTTGTTCTTGTCCAGTCCGCGTGCCGCAGCCAGGTTCCTGCAGTCGGCAATACGCCCTTCACCTGCATTGTATGAGGCCAAAGTGAAGAGTACCTTTTCTTTGCCGTCCATATCATCCCCATTGAACATTTTCTGGAGTCGGGCAAGGTGCAGGGTGCCGGCTTTGATGTTTTCCTCCGGATCCGTCAAGTCTTGGATGCCGTAATATTCTGCAGTAGAAGGCATTACCTGCATCAAACCCGCAGCCCCCCTGCCTGAGTGGGAGTTGATGGAGAATCTCGATTCCTGATAGATTACCGCAGCGAGCATCCTCCAGTCCCAGCCGAGGTCACCGGCGTATTTCTTTATCAGGCTGTCATATGGACTGATATGGGAAGACCCGGATCTTGCATGCGGATCGTAAGAGTTGAAGAACCTTTCCTTTGCATCGGAATACTCAGGAGTCTTTTCATAGTAGCTGATCCATGAATTGATGGCCATGATATCATTCGGGTTCTCTTTCCTTACGGCCCATACGGAGTTGTCTCCGGTCTTTATTGAAACCATCAGTTCGTCATGGCTTTCCGCCTCGGACGGAAGAATTACCGCGATGTCGACTTTTCCTTCCCGCAGAGAATCCAGATAGTTTTCTCCTTTGTGTGCGGTTATTATCGTAAGATCCCTTCCGGCAGTTTTCGCAAACTGGTTCAGAAGTTCGTAGTTGAAGCCTGTATTCAGGCCATTGTTGCTGTACATGTCGTTCCCAAGAACGATTGCACACTTGATTTCTTCTGATGAACCAAAGCTTTCCTTTGATTCTGACGATTCCATTACATGAGCCCTGTCACTTGCCGTCACGGCAATGAAAGCCAGGACCAGTGCGATGAGATATCGTCTTGTCCTTTTACTAACCATAATAATTTATCTTCTAAGTGCGCTTGCAGCATTCATGCCAACGGAAGAAGAGCCTCTCCCTGATGACATTCTGTCACCTGACAGTCCGGAAGAGCGACCGCCTTCGCCGGCGGACGACCCTCCCCCTACTGAAGCGTTTTTGCCTGACTGGACATAGAAAGGCCAGAATATTCCGAATTTTACGGCCCTTTGAGGTCTGATGTAGTGATGCGCACCGAAATAGTCCACTGCATTGTCCGGCCATCCCATGCCTGCATTTACCAGCTTGACAAATATGCAGGCTCTCTTCCACTGGATGTTGACAAAGGCATCGATATACGGACTGTTGCCGTATTTTTCTTCTGCCTGGTTGTGGAACAGCCCGAGCGCAGGACTGTATGCCGGAGCGAACCATTTGGTGGTGTACCATGCGTTTGCCCCTATCTGCATCTGCATGACTTTCTTCACTACATCGAACTGGAAATAGTATCTGAAATTCAGTGCCAGCGTAGGCAGAGGAAGCACATCGGCGTTTGAAGACAACTGGAACAGTGCCTGATGGTCAAAATGAAACTTCCATACCCGGAAATTCTTCATCAGGGAAGCTGTCATCACACTCATCGGGGTGTTATTCTGTCTTACTATCCCTTCAGTATCATAATATATGTTGTTGCCCAATAATGCATATCCGAATGTAGCCTTCAGTTTCCACAGGGGTACGGCCGCACTTGCCTCGATGCGGGTTTCGGAAATCTTGCCGAAAGAATTGTCCCACTTGTAATGGTTTGAAAGGTAATGCTGCTGGTACCAGTCCGGTTCCTTGAGGGAAGTATTGAAGTGCGCGTTGAAACTTATCGGGCTTTTCCTGGCTTTCCTGAACGGGTAAATATTGAAACCGACATTTGCATCTACTGAGAAATCATTGATTTCCGCACCGAGGAATGTGTATCTGCCGGTAGCGTCCCATTTCAGGAAATTCCGGAACTGCCCCTGTGCCCCTGCATACAGGTAAACCGAGTTCCTTACGACATTCTTTCCTTTGGAGAGGTAGTTCTGCGTACTTCTGAAATCATAGTAATTGAGCAACTTGTCTCCTATACCGACGTCGAGTTTCGATACGATACCGTCTTCGGACCAGGGCTGCAGCCTGATATACAGTCTGTTCTCGAATTTCATCACTCTCTGCGAGTCGGCGCTGCTGGTCGGGTTGAGGTAGAATCTGTTATGGTACAGATCCCTTCCGAACTGACCGTTTTCCCCGGCATCGATTTCATCGGTATACATCTTGGTGAATACCGAATATTCGGAACTGTGGCCGATAAACGCAGTGGTTATATCCCTGTCAAGGGTGTCCGCCTCTTCCTTGGATGCTTCCAGTGCGGCTTTTTCCTGTTCCATGTCGAGATATGCCTTGATGGCGGTACTGTCGCCTGAAGCCATTATACTGTCTTTCCGCGCTTGTTCAGCCTTCATTTCTTTCCTTTTCCCGATGTTGTTCAGGAAATTGAAAGGTATTCTGTAAGACTGGTCAAGGAATATGGTGTTTTTCTTTATCCTGTTTGATGCGTTCTGCAGATGCACGTCTATTTCACGGGCATCGACGGTAGTATCCCTTATCCATGTATTGTCTACAATGCCTCCGTTTTCGCTTTTCTCCACTTTATTGTAGATGTATCCTGCATGCATCAGATATCTTTTGCCCATATAGTTGGTGGCAGCAACGAAAGTCCTGTTGTCCACATCCTCACGTTTGAGCATTCCGTTTCCTCCGTACCTGTGGTATTCGAGTGTGACGTTCAGCTCGGGCAGGATGTTCTGGGTGGTGAGTATCTTGACATCGGATTCTTCCTTTTCGCTGTTTGCGAACAGTGTTCCCCAGTAGGCCAGCTCCGTATAAGGGGTTTTGGTGTTATACATGGGGAGTGTTTCAGGGGAATAGTTGTATATCCTGTACGGGGTATAGAATACGACATTCTCTTCCTCATCGCGTTTGAAATAGTCGTAAGTCTGGACAGGAGAGCCGATTACGCCCAGGTATGAAACGTTTACATCCTCTTTGTAGAACGGGTAGTCGTTGAAGTGGTAATTGTAGGATGTGTCCTGTTCATGGAGGTTCACATTGTTGAAATACCTGTCATGAGTCCAGGTTATGAGCCGCTTATACTGCATTGAGTCGGGGATGGCATATGTTTCGAGGATTCTCGGGGTCGCCTGGATTATGCTGTCCCTTGCCGCCAATATGCTGTCTTTCCTGTTCAGGATACTGTCGATCCTGGCCATGAGTATCGGCAGCCGCTGCTCGCTGATGACCTTTTTCTGCTCTTTCCTCGAGAGGGAGTTGAACCATATCAACGAGTCGCGTATCGCAATGTCCGTCGAGTCCTTGATGAACAGGGAATCAAGAAGATGCAGCTGGATGGAGTCTCCTGCCGCAAGGAGGGAATCCCTTGTCTGCCGTCTGGTCGGAGCGTCCTTGAGTTCTACATAATATCTGTAACGGAGCGTATCGGTAAAGCGCAGGGAATCAGGCGGGATTATGGTATCCCTCGCAGTCAGGGCGTTGACTGAATCGACTTTGGCCGATATTGTACCGATAACGGAGGCAATCCCGCGGTTCGAATGTATGAAAACAACACTGTCCGAAGCCGTAGTGGCTTCAGAATCTATTGATTCCTTTATGACAGAACTGACAGTATCTCTGGCTTGTCTGATAGAGTCGGCGACTGAAAACATGCGCCCTGTCCTGGCCGCGTCTATCCCGAAAGACTGTACGGCTGCAATCCCGATCAGCAGTGCAGGAATCCATATTTTAGATAACAGGTTCTTCATACGAACCTGCAAAGGTATGCAAATTCTTTGTCTTTACAAAATATCGATCCCGGAAGAGCCCAATTCCTTGAGAGTTGCGTTGTGTCCGGCTTCGTCTACATAAGCCAGGGCCTGAGAGAGAAGGCGGACGTCGAACCCGGCTTTCCGAAGGTCGAGACATGTGGCCCTGACACAGAATTCTGTGGCAATCCCGCAGACATACACTTCCTTGATATCCATGAGTTCCAGTACTTCCCCGAGCGACTGGCCGGCTTTGTTTGCCCCTTCGAAGCCGGAATACTGTTCTGTATTCCTGTCGCATCCTTTATAGAATACGAGCTCATCGTTCATGTAGGGCTGGAGCATTTCATGAACTGCCCCTCCGTGCGTCCCGACTACACAGTGGGACGGCCATGTGCCTCCGTTGGATGTGAAAGAGCAGTGGTCTGCAGGATGGTGGTCGCAGACGAACAGGATGGGGAATGTATCCAGAATCTCGTTTTCATCCCCGTTCTGTCCCGCTGTCATCCTGTCTATGAATGAAACTGTCTCCCTGACGGCGTTTTTTGAGTTCCGGCATGCGAGAGAACCGTCTATGAAGTCGTAAAGCATGTCGACTATTATGAGTGCAGAATCTGTCATGTCTGTCAAAGGCTGAAGTTGTTTATTTCCGATACCAGTCTGTTGATGATATTCATTTTCAGGTCATAAAGCGTGTCGGATATGTCTACCTTATAGTAGTGCGGATTGATGAGCCTCCGTTCGCTCGGACTGAAATGCATAAGCGTATCATCATAGTATGCTTTCTTTTCTGTCAGAGTATGTTCGGGAACGCACCGCCTGCCTCCTTCCATTACTTTGATCTGGAGCGGTTTTGCCATATATGTACCGGCCTCGAAAGTCTTGAACTTGTACCGGTCGTTTTCATCGTAGATGGTGAATGTCTCCCCGTTTTCGATCTTTTCTGTCAGTCCGTCTCCGCGCAGGCAGGTGACGTCCGCCTTGAATATTTCCCCTTTTTCAGGATCTGTTCTGGTGATCCTGTAGGTAATCTGGAATCCCGGGTTAATGAGTTTCGCCTTGTCTTCCGAACGCTTGAGCACAGGCTGTCCGTCTATCTGGACCAGCTTGTAGACGTTGCCGAAACAAGGGTTTGCCTTGCTGGTTGCTATTGCATCTCCTACCCCGTAGGAATCTATGCATGCTCCCTGCCTCTCCAGATCGGAAATGATATACTCGTCCAGAGAATTGGTGGCGAATATCCTGCACTTGCGGAAACCGTTCTCGTCCAGGATCCTGCGGCACTCGCACGAGAGGTATGCCAGGTCTCCGCTGTCCAGCCTGATTCCGTAACCGTACCGGTAGGTGTCATCGATTCCGTTCTCCCTGTAGGCCCTCATTGCATTGAGTATGCCGCATTTCAGCGAGTCGTATGTGTCGATGAGCAGGATAAGGGGCTCATTCATGTGAGTCTTGATATAGGAGTCGAAAGCCTTGTGTTCCCCTTCTACCGAACATCCGAAAGAAGTGACATAGCTATGGGCCATCGTTCCTGTAGAGCCGCAGCCGAACATCGCTCCCGTGAGGATATTGGATGTATTGCTGCAACCTGCGATGATGGCAGCCTTCGCTCCGTATGTGGCCGCCCATGGTCCGTGGGCGCGGCGGGAACCGAATTCGCTTACCGGCCTGTTCGTCGCCCGGCAGACCCTGGAAGCCTTTGTCGCAACCGCCATCTGATGGTTCATTATGCAAAGCATCGGGGTTTCAAGCACCTGGGCTTCTATCACCGGGCCCTCGACTATGATTACAGGCTGTGAGGGGAATGCTATCTCTCCTTCTCTCATGGCGTAGACGTTTCCCGTGAATTTCATGCGGGACAGGTATTCCCTGAACTCCGCGTAGTCAGGTCCCGGAAGGAATTTTTCAAAGAAATCCGCCGGCATGTTCCCGAGATTTCCGATCATTTCGAGAACTTCGTCCACACCGCTCACCACAGCCCAGTTGTTGTTTTCGGGAGCCTTGCGGTAGAAAAGGTTGAAAATCGCGGTCTTGTCTTTCATGCCGCAGTCATAGAACGACTTTCCCATCGTATATTGGTACTTGTCGGAGCAATAGGAGTTGTTAAGCATTGCATTTCGGTTAAATCCATGCAAATTTACACTTTTTTGCCAGACAATGTTGTATTTTTGCGTTATGGAAAACAATATTTTATCTGACCTTTTCAGTGTCCGCTTCGGGACAATGCCTGATTCCGTTTCCCCTCTGCCTGTCTCAGGCAGCCATCGCAGATATTTCCGTCTGTCCGGCGGCGGAAGCTCGGCCATAGGAGTTGCAGGAACTGATTTTGCCGAGAACCGGGCGTTCTGTACGATGTCCGGCCATTTCAGGTCCAAAGGAATAAATGTGCCTGAAGTCTATGGGATAAGCGGAGACGGGATGTATTATCTTCAGGAGGATCTGGGTGATATTTCACTTTTTGATTATGTCGCTGACGGCCGCAAGGGAGGGGAATATTCTCTCCAGGACCGGGAAATGCTTCTGTCCGCTGTTTCAGGACTTCCGAAAATACAGTTTGAAGGGGCTGCCGGACTGGATTTCGGTGTCTGCTGCCGTTCTATGACGTTTGACGGGCAGATGGTGATGTTCGATCTCAATTATTTCAAATACTGTTTTCTGAAGACGCTCGGACTGGAGTTTGACGAGGTGCGTCTGCAGTCCGACTTTGACAAGCTTCGCGATGATATATCTTCTGTTCCGTCCGACGGTTTCCTTTACAGGGATTTTCAGTCCAGGAATGTAATGGTCAAGGATGGCAAACCTTATTATATAGATTTCCAGGGAGGCATGAAAGGCCCCATGTATTATGACCTGGCTTCTTTCGTATGGCAGGCAAGGGCGCGGTACCCGCAGGACCTGAAGGACGAAATGATAGCCGCTTACTTAGAGGCATTGGCCCCTTACCGCCATCCGGAACCGGATGTATTCAATGAAAGGCTGAGGCTTTTCGTTCTGGTCCGCACGCTGCAGGTACTCGGAGCTTATGGTTTCAGGGGCTGTTTCGAGAGAAAAGAGCATTTCCTGAAAAGCATACCGTCGGCCATACGGAATATCGAAGAACTGCTGGCAGTCCCGTTCGTGGACTATCCGTATCTGGACAGCGTCCTCAGGCGGATTGTAGAAGCCTTTGACAGGGGAGAGACAGAATGCCTTTACGAAGGCAATGGTCGGAGTTCCGGCAGGACGGATGCCGGAACAGCCGGTGGGACGGGCAGTGCAGGAAAACAGGCTCTGACGGTTACCGTATACAGTTTTTCGTATAAAAAGGGCATTCCCCTGGATGATTCCGGCAATGGGGGCGGATATGTATTCGACTGCAGGTCAATCCATAATCCCGGGAAATACGACCGGTATAAATCCCTCACGGGAATGGATGCCCCTGTGATAAGGTTCCTTGAAGATGACGGGGAGGTGTTCATGTTTATGGACAATGTATATGCTTTGGTAGATGCGCATGTGGGGCGTTTCCTCCAGAGGGGCTTTACGCATCTGATGGTAAGTTTCGGATGTACCGGAGGTCAGCACCGTTCGGTCTATTGTGCGGAAAGCCTGGCCCGGCATCTGGCCGGGATTCAAGGGGTGAAAGTCCGGCTTGTGCATAGGGAACAGCATGCGGAGCGCATCCTGTAGTGCCTCCGGAAGTGTAAGGAAAGGGGGGCTCACTCCGACCGACTGCAGGGAGTGAAGAAATCTGTTTTGTTACCAAAAAGATTGCATATAATGAAAGCTATGATATTCGCTGCGGGTCTCGGTACCCGTCTCAAACCTTTGACAGACACTATGCCCAAGGCTCTGGTCCCGGTCTGCGGCAAGCCCCTGCTGTGGCATGTCATGACCAAGCTGAAAGCATCCGGAATCAATGACGTCACTATAAACGTACATCATTTTGCAGACAAGATAATCTCCTATCTGGAATCCGTAGACGGACTCGGGATGGATGTCCACATTTCGGACGAACGGGACATGCTTTTAGAGACCGGCGGCGGAATCCGCCATGCGGAGCGGTATCTGTGCCGTCCTGCAGGTCATGTGGCCTGGGCCGGTTCCGACGAGGCCGGACATGCCGGTGGCCGGAACGGGGATTCTGTTCCGGCCGGGATCTGCGGGGACAGTGAACGAGATGAAGCCCGTGCCGGAAGGTTCCTTGTCCATAATGTAGATATCCTTTCCGACCTGGATATCAGGTGGTTCGAGTCGCAGGTCCGGCCCGGCGCCATAGCTACGCTTCTGGTAAGCGACCGCAAGACCAGCCGGTACCTGCTGTTCGATGACGACATGCGGCTTGTCGGCTGGATCAATGTTTCCACCGGCGAAGTCCGTACTCCGTATCCTGCGCTGGATGTCGCCTCCTGCCGCATGTTCGCCTTTTCCGGAATCCATATCCTTTCCGACGGCATATTTCCTCTTTTCGGCTCCGAGGGTTTCGGAGAACGTTTCCCGATAATGGATTTCTATCTGAAGGCGGCGGACCGCTATCCGATATACGGCGTTCCGGCGACCGGTCTGCACCTTATCGATGTAGGCAAACCGGGCTCCCTCGCCGAGGCGGAGAAATTATGTCAGGATATAGAGCGGCATTAACCTTCCCAATAATAGGACGGGCAAAACGGTTAATACCAATGAGTTGGTTCAGGACATATATGGACGGTCCCGTTCCGCAGAAGGGGACCGTCCTAATGAATGATAGGCTAAATTACTTAAAATCAATCGAATATATAGGATGCGATTAGGAAGGTCGGATCATCCCCGAGAAGCAGGAGTGGCAAATAGCGTTTCTTGCCGGTGTCAACAGGAAGAATCCGTATCTGGTCCGTCTCCCATTCTTCTTTTGTGATCCGCATGAAATGCTCCGTGCGGATGTCTCCCAATGGCGAAGTCTTGCCTTCTTCCGTATGATGGAAATGGAAACCGCATTTGTCCATTACGCGGCGGGATTTCGTATTGCCGTCGTAATACCCGCACCATACGGCGGTCATGCCCAGATCCTCGAAACACCGCTGAAGCAGGCATCGCACTGCTTCAGGTATCAGCCCTTGTCCCCAATACGGCTTGCCTATCCAGTAGCCGATCTCCGCCTCTCCCTGCAGCATCTCAGCACTGTGCAGTCCGTCGCCGCACATGATGCCCGCGCTTCCGACAGGCTCGCCCGTCTCTTTCAGTACCACGGCGTATGTCTCGGGGGCGGCAAACACAGTCCGGATAATCTCCAGACTGTTCTCTACGGAAGTGTGCGGCGGCCATCCGGCTGCCTGGCCTATTGCCGGGTCTTTAGCGTATTTGTATAGGGCATCGGCGTCCGATTCTCTCCAGGGACGCAAAATAAGCCGCTCGGTAACAAGCTGATATACAATTTTCTCCATATCGTCAAATTCCAAACTCAATTATATTTTCCGGTGACGGCAGCCCGGGAGATTGCTCCACAAGATACGGAAATTCATCCAAACATAGAGTAAAACGTCTGTCTGCCCGATAATTGAGCGCACGGAATAAGCCTCCCAATCCGGATATGTCAGTTGATCAAAATCCGGAAACACTTGTGCAATCATTTTTGCAAGCAATATTCTCTGGTGCTGAGCTTCAGATCGGTCGGCAAGAAAATAAACATCCGTGTCCGACAACACCCGTTTGATAAGTGTTGACTTACCCAATCGTCTTCGACCATACAGTACGGCCAGCGAGGATTTCTCTCTCGCAAGAGTATTTTTCAGCCGTGCCGTTTCATCTGTTCTATCAACGAATTTCATATATTTATTATGCAGCACAAACATAATGTTTTTGTTGCATAACACAAATTTCTGAGTTTTGTTTTTAGCCGGAATACCCCCCCCGAAAAATAATATGTATAATTACAGATATTTCGGAATAAATAAGGAATCGACATATTTGGGACTGTCCGGTTTTGTAAGAATGTTTATAGTAAGTATAGGTGCCGCAGTCAGTGCCGGCTGCAGCAATGACGGCAGGACGGAAGGCAGGCAAGTCACGGATTATCAGGAATATGAAGTGACTGTGGCATCGAAAAAGGCTCCTGGCGTATATACATCTTGCGGAAACAATATTCTTACGGATGTATATGCGGTCAGATATACCGGCGAGGATGAATGGAAGATACTTGCTTCAATAGAGGGCTTCGAATATGAAAGCGGTTATTATTATGGAATAAACATCTTCAGAAAAAAGTCAAGTTTTTTGCGTAGAAAACAAGACTTTTGTATCTTTGTATTTAGATACGTAATGACTATGGTTATCTCAAAGCAAATTCAGGATACACTCAATTCAATACCACCCGGCAAAGTATTTACCATTGCCGATTTCAATGTTGTCCCAAAATATCAGCCGGCTTTGGTCAAAGCACTCGGCAGACAGATTGCAGCCGGAAACATCAGCAAAATCTCAAAAGGCAAATATTTCAAACCGAAACAGACGGTTTTCGGTTCGCTGAAGCCTCCTGTAACGGAAGCAGTAAAAGATTTGTTAGAGAAAAACGGCAAACCTATAGGCTACATTACCGGAATACCGGCATTTGCCCAGATGGGACTGACAACACAGATTACTTCAGCAATTACAATTGGAACGAATAAGTATCGCCGGCCTCTGAAACGAGGGGAATATACCATATCATTCATTGTACAGTCCAATGCTATCACTGAGGAGAATATCCCGTTGTTACGTATACTTGATGCCATAAAACTGATACGGAATATTCCTGCGGCAACACCGGACGATTGCATAATCAATATCAGCAATCTGATCGGCAATCTGTCGGATAAGAGCAGGGAGCAACTATGCACTTTGGCGGAAAATTATACCCCGTATGTTCGTGCACTGCTGGGAGCAATCCTTGAAAATATCGGTTCAGACACATTCGGACTTGGTAAAACGCTCAATGGCGTCACAACATATAAGCTCCCCGTCTCCAAACAAGCATTACCCACCAAATCATCCTGGAACATCGTAGCAATATGAAACTGCACGAGAATCCACAACTTTTCGCAGACGCAATAGAAGCCGCTTCCCGTCCGATAGAAGAAGGTGGTCTCGGCATAAAAAGCATCTTTATAGAAAAAGACTATTGGATATGCCGCTCACTGTCTCTTATGGTAACAGGAGACAAGGAGAGCCGGGCCATTTTCAAAGGAGGGACAAGCCTTACCAAAGCCTATGGTATTGGAGCCAGATTTTCCGAAGATATAGACATCGCCATAGCCGAAGCGTAGACATTGAGCGGCAATCAACTCAAAAATCTTATACGGCGAACAGCAAAGAATATGACAGCCGGATTAGAAGAGCTGGTAATCCCCGGTCTGACAAGCAAAGGCTCGCATTATCACAAAGCGTTCTACACTTATCCAAGAACTGTAGATACATCACAGACAGGCTTTATCAAAGCCGGGCAGATTCAGGTGGAGATAAACAGTTTTGCCAATCCATATCCCTTCGGACATAAACGGCTGTCAAGTTTCCTTACGGATTTCCTGCAACATTCAGGAAATCCTCATCTGATAACAGAGTATGAGATGCAGCCATTTATTGTCAATGTCCTTGACAAAAAACGTACACTTACAGAGAAACTCGTTTCTCTTGTCAGATGCTCACTTGCAGATGCGTATATGCCGCAACTTATTGCCAAAATCCGCCATTTCTATGACTTGCACCATCTTCTTCAGGATAACGAATGCCGGGAATATCTATATGGAAGGGCATTTACAGAGGACTTCCAGTCATTGCTTGACCATGACAGGGAGGTTTTTGACAAACCCGAAGGATGGCGCGACAGATCTCTGAAAGAATCCCCATTGATGACAGACTTGCCGAAGATATGGAGAACATTACAGGAAAAATATCTGCAGGAATTGCCGGATCTGGCATATCGTCAGATTCCGTTACCTGAAACTATAGAAAAAAGTATCATTGAATTAATGGATGTACTTCATAGCAGGCTTCTGGCGTAGCATACGCCAGAGGCCGTGATGGACAGGGAGTCTTGCGAGGTTTTCCGAAGCAAGTCTCCGACCTATGCAAGCCAAAAAGTCGAGAATTAGTCAGGTGTCTGAATACAGAAAAATTTGCCCCCCCCGAAGAAAAATTCGTATAATTGCAGGTACTATGTAATCGGTAAAGGCAGACAATATGAGACTGCGAAGTATTATAAGGACGATTTCAGCAAGTCTGACAACTGCAATAATAGTAAGCTGCAATATCAACGGCGAACCGGAAGGCAGACGGGTTACGGATTATCAGGAATATGAAGTGACTGTGGCATCGGAAAAGATTCCTGGCGTATATACGTCTTGCGGTAACAATATTCTTACGGATGTATATGCGGTCAGATATGCGGGAGAGGATGACTGGAAGATGCTTGCCTCAATAGAGGGCTTCGAATATGAGAGCGGCTATGAATATATCTTGCGCATAAGCAGGACGGATTATCTGGATTACAGTATGGGCGAGCCGGCCTGGACTGAATATGCCTTGATAGAAGAAATCTCAAAGGTGGCGAAGGTCTCGGAGAATGTTCCGGACAACTTCATTCCGGAGTGGTTTTTCGAACAGCATTGTGCTGATTTGGATGATTTTGCATATAAGGTTGAAGCGGAACATCCCGAGACAATAGCGACCGACATAGAGAATGATCCGGCATTTTCCTTCAATGACGGCAAACTCTGCATGGTCGGCCTTGGCCAATGGCTCCTGCTTGACCCGGATAATAATGTAGAGAACTGGGGCAGGCTGAAAAGAGTGTCGATGAGTGCCGATGAAATGCCGGAGATATACAGGATATTCCCTCCGGATGATCCCGGCAGCATAAGAGGTTACGGCCGTCTCGAATTTATGGAGTCGGGAGATGACGACAACAGCCTGATGCACTTCGACATATTTTTCGCTCCCTCGGCGAGTTCAAAGGCTGACCAGCCGATACCGCATTCTTTCCGACTCTGGCTTTATAAGGATCTGACAGAAGAGTACCAGAAAAAATATCCTGAAGCCGAAGCGGAAGCCGTTGTTATCCGCTATTGCGTGGATGATAATTATTTGACAGAGTAGCCTGTTCTTCCGAAATTTGAAGTGTTGTATTTGTCTCCTGCCGCAACCGGAGAAAAAAGGGTTGCTGCCAGAACAAGAAGCCAAAGATTTCCCGTCAGTGGGTTATAGGCAGCGAGAAGTTCCGAAATGCTGTTGCCGCCAGAGAGTCCTGTGGCAAACTCAAAAATAACGGTCAGCAACATCCATACTATGCCTGTAAGCCATTTTCCCTTACGGGTACTGTTTTTTATCAGTCGTGGATACATAAGCCACGTAATCAGGAAGATAAGGCTGCTTAAAATGATTCCGCTTGCGGGTAAAGCCCATTTCTGTCCGATGGCCGGAGCCAATACATGCTCCCTCAGCCCTCCATTGAGAATAGCTGCAGGGATGAAGCATATCCAGATTATAAGGGATTTCAGGATTTTCATTGGGCGGCAGTTTATATTTTATCCAGCATTATCTCGATAAGATGAGAGGCGTTCATGTTGCGGGCGATACCTCGGCTGATCTTGTATGAAAACCGGATTGTATCTGACAGTCCGATTTCAAAACAATAATTCAGGAACTTGTCCGGATACCGGTTTTCCAAATCCGTTATCCCCAGATCATGGGTGGCGATTATCCCGGATACATCATGTCTGGAGAGTTCTTCAAGGATGAGCAATGACCCTTTGAGCTTATCACCCGAATTGGTTCCTTTCAGAATCTCATCAAGTATGACCAATGTGTAAGTGTGGGATCTGATATGTTCCAGCATTTGCCTGAGCCTTGACAATTCCGCCTGAAAATATGATGTGTCTTTGGAGAGATTGTCCGCAGTACGCATACTTGAGAACAGCGATACAGGGACAAAGGCAAACCGTCTGGCACATACTGCTGCACCATTGGCGGCAAGAATGAATGATACGCCTATCGTCCTTAGGAATGTGCTCTTGCCGGCCATATTCGCACCTGTTACAATGGCGATATTATCCCTTTTTAAAGTAAAACTGTTGGGAATACCATTCCTGCC
>JADIMH010000008.1 GCA_017694885.1 Candidatus Cryptobacteroides faecipullorum
CTATGAAGACCGTCAGCTGGGACTGAACAATTCGCTCGAAGGCATTCGTGCCGCATATGATTTCTCCGGATCGGTATCGATAAAAGGAATGTACGGAAGACCGAGGCTCTACACCGGCTATGCCGGTTCATGGGTAAGAGGACTTGACCTGAATGTTTCCATAGCCGACATATTCGGCTGGGACCGCGTAATGCTGAACCTTGAAGGAAGCTACGTCAACCGTTATGAAAGTCTGGACAAGGACGCCTCATATGATTTCTACTCTCTCGGTCTGGACTCCCCGCAATTAAACATGTTCTCCGCAGGCATCGACTTCGCATGGAAAGGACTGTCTTTAAAAGGTGAATATGCACGCAAGGGCAAGGACCTTCCAACGGCATCTTCAATGAAAGCTGTAAAAGGGGCGGCCGTTTTCGCAGAAGCCGTATATTCATACAAGTCGTTCAGCGTTTCAGGAACTTTCAGAATTCTGGACGACATGGGGACAATGCTGTCATTGTACGGGAACGGTACAGGAAACGCCCTCAACTATCTGCCGTCCCTTACCAGACAGTACACCTACATGCTGGCTAACCTCAACCCTTACCAGGTCAATGTCACGGGGGAAACCGCAGGGCAGGCAGACATTTACTATTCTTTGCGAAGCAAGACCGACAGGCACAGATACTGGAATTTCCATGCCAACTTCTCCATGGCATATACATTGAATCCCGCCCAGTCGGTCACAAACAGCAAACAGCTCCTCTGGAATGACATAAACGCCGACATTGAAAGACAATGGAGCCGCAAACTCAAGACCGTCCTGCTGTTTTCCCGTCAGGAATGGAGTCCGTCGCACGGAGCTGAAGACGGGACCTATGTTTCCAATATATTCGTAGGGGACATAACCTATAAATTCGACAGAAAAAAATCACTCCGCGCCGAGATCCAGTATCTCCTTTCCGGAGATTATGAAGGAGACTGGGCTGCAGCCCTTCTTGAATTCAGTTTCGCACCGAAATGGAGCATATTCGCCAGCGACATGTATAATCTTGAAGGTACGAAGAAAAACTATTACAACGCCGGATTCAGCTACACAAAGGGAAAGACGCGGATCCAGCTCAGCTACGGACGCAACCGGGCCGGATACATATGCTCCGGAGGCGTTTGCAGATACTCTCCCGCATACACAGGGCTCAACCTTGCTCTTACAACATCATTTTGACAAACATGAAAAATAGATCGGACAGAATGAAAATCATTGAATTCCTAACTTTCATCACGGCCGGTGCCGTTATGTTCTCTTCCTGTTCCAGCCTGACTGGAGACGATGAAGGCGCGGACGGACCGGGAACACCCGGAGCGACAGGCCTCGAGCTTCAAGTATCCGATATGGTCATCCAGGCTGACGGAAAAGACGCAGCAGTGTTCACCGTACTCAGCGATGGGAAGCCAGTCTCCGAAGGCGTGCGTTTTTATGACGGAGCAACCAACAGGCAGATAGAGCTGCCTGAGATGGCATTTACCACCACCGAAACGGGCACATACACATTCTGGGCCGCCTATGGCACCTCCCATACGGAAACAGTCTCGGTAACAGCAATCGGATTCCCTGTCCCGGAGCTGCCGGATGACCCGGACCCGGAAAACACGTCTTTCTCGCGCAGAGTGCTGCTTACACAGTTTACGGGTACCGGCTGCGGATATTGTCCTGGAATGATAACGCTGCTGCGCAACCTGATGGAAGATGAAGGGTACTCATCCAGAATGATACTGGCAGCCTGCCATTCCTACAACAGCGATGATCCTGCATATCTGACAGACAGACTCGATCAGGCCATGGGAGTGTCGGGCTACCCTATGGTAGTGGCAGACATGTATCTGGCATACAACAACTATAATAATCTTTCCGGCCTGAAAAACGTTATCGACCAGGCATACGGAAGGAACGACACAAAGGCCGGCATATCCGCAAGGGCCGAACTGGATGGGAACACCCTGGTGGTCCTTGCATCCGTAAAGGCTGCCACGGCATCGGAATTCCGTATCGGGGCATGGCTGCTGGAAGACGGCATATCAGGCCGGCAAAGCAACTATAACCAGGCTGCATGGAACGGCGATTATGACACTCATGACAACTGTATCCGCATTGCAGACAGCAAAGTCTCCAACATAAACTTCACAGGATACTCCCTCGGGAGCATCGACGAAGGGGAAACTGCAGAATACGCTTTTGTCATGACCCTGGAAGATGACTGGGTAGCAGAAAACTGCAAGGTCGTCCTGTTTGTCACATCAGCGGATGAAGGCTCGAAAAACTACTCCGTCGACAACGCTGTGGCTTGCGGCATCGACAGCGAAGTATCTTTCATGTACGAATGAAATGCGGTATAAAGAAAGAACCGGCAGCCTGAGGCTGCCGGTTCTTTCTTTTCCGTATAATCCGTATATAAGATTATTTCTTCTTGTATCTCTGGTAGAATTTGTCCACGCGACCTGCCGTATCCACGAGTTTCATCTTTCCCGTATAGAACGGATGCGATGTATTCGAAATCTCGACTTTGACTACAGGATACTCGACACCTTCAATAGTGATGGTCTCCTTGGTACTTGCGCATGAGCGGGTGATGAACACCTCGTCATTAGACATATCCTTGAAAGCTACAAGACGGTAGTTTTCGGGATGAATTCCTTTTTTCATTTCCTTTAAAATTTAGTTAACTATAATTTCAGGGCGCAAAGGTAAGACAATATTCTTTACTGTCAAAGGTTTTCCCCTATTTTTCAGGAATATTTTCAAGGGTGGCCGTAACGAATTTCCACCATTTCTCCACCGTAGCGACATTGGCCCTCTCGTCAGGAGAGTGAGGGCTGAGAATGGTAGGACCGCACGAAACCATATCCCAGTGAGGATAGGCACCTCCGAGAATACCGCATTCAAGGCCTGCGTGGATAGCCATCACGGCAGGCTCATTTCCATAAAGGCTCCTGTATACTTCCTTCATAGTATGCAGTATAGGAGAAGAACTGTTCGGAGCCCAACCCGGATAACCGCCTGAAAAGGTGACTTTGAATCCGGCCAGTTCAAACACGGCCCTCGCCTGCTCTGCCATAGCCTCTTTTGCAGTATCGACAGAACTTCTCATAAGGGTCTTGACATACAGTCTGCCGTTCTCGGACTTTACTATAGCGGTATTGTTTGAGGTCTCGACCAGTCCCGGTACGGCGTCGCTCATTCTCCAGACACCGTCAGGGCAGCCGCTTACAGCGCGCATTGCCGCAAGTGCAGCCGAATCTTCCATATATCCTGCAGGAACATCGTCCTGTTCAGTGGCAAATACTGATATATCCGGATCGGTAGTCGCATATTCGGATTTAACAGCCTCTCCGACAGCCCCGATACAGGCCGTCACCCCGGCAACGTTCTCCTCCGGGACAAGGATCTGTGCAAAAGCCTCACGTGGTATGGCATTCCTGAGGCTGCCGCCGTCTATGGACACAAGCTTTACCCCCATGTCACGGAGAAGCGGAAGGAGGACCCTGGCCATAACCTTGTTGGCATTTGCCCGGTAAAGGATAATGTCCATACCGGAATGTCCGCCCTTCAGGCCCTTGACAGTCAAAAGATACGGTCTATAATGTGCCGGAGCGGGAACGGTCCCGTACGGAAGCTCCGCAGTAATATCCAGACCTCCTGCGCATCCGACATAAAGTTCCCCTTCGGTTTCAGAATCCAGATTTATAAGGATGTCTCCTTTCAGAATGCCGGGTTCAAGCGCACGCGCTCCGGTCATTCCGGTCTCTTCGTCGACAGTCACAAGCACTTCCACCGGACCATGTTTCAGATCCTTCGATTCAAGTACAGACATTGCGACGGCTACTCCCAGACCGTTGTCGGCGCCGAGAGTCGTACCTTTTGCACGAACCCATTCACCGTCGACCCATGCCTCTATGGGATCTTTTTCGAAATCATGCACCTTGTCGGCGTTTTTCTGCGGCACCATGTCTATATGACCCTGGAGTATAACGCCTTTGCGTTTCTCCATTCCCGGTGTGGCAGGCTTTCTTATTATGATATTTCCTACCTCATCCTTTATGGTTTCAAGACCGAGAGATTTCCCGAAATCATAAAGGAATTCCACGGCCTTCACTTCCTTTTTCGACGGGCGGGGTATCTGCGTAAGCGAATAAAAGTTCTTCCAGACGAGCTGGGGTTTCAAATCCTTTAGTTCCATATCGATTATAATTAATTGAGTCGTATTGTCATTCAGTCAACAGGAAAGGTGCTTTCCACGCCCAACTGGTAGACAGGCACCCTGCTCTGGAAAATCACGTTCATCCCGTCTGTAAGCCTGACGGTACATATTGCAGGTATCCTGTATGTGACGAACCCGTTCTCCCTTGATTTTCCGGAAGATTTTTCTTCCCCGCCAGATACCGGAACTACCGGCTGCGGAGTCACCTCGAGGATTACAGGCTTGCCGGAAATATTGTCCGGAGGGAGAAGGCCTGCAGAATCGGAAATCCTGAAAGCGACATAAAGCTGGTTCTCCCTGTCGCCCTGAGGCACCACCTCAAAGGTCATTTTCTGGGTCTGGTATTCGGAATACCCGGTAAACATGGACATGTATTCTTTCTCCAGTCTCGTAAGCTCGGCCACCGCCGCACCCATAGCCTCCCCGCTGTATGTGGCATCCGTATCGCCGGTTACGATCTGATATCTTTTTTCCCTGATATCGAATATCATGGCTGCGGTCTCGGCAGCGCGTTTCTCCTCGGATTTCTCCACTATCACCTCCTGTCTGACGGCTACGCGGCTGTATGCAGACTCATTTTTCACATTCTGATAAAGGGTTGCGGATTCCGATGCGAGATTCGACGTCAGGCCGACCCCTGAAAAATCCCCCGCCGCCGGAGAAGGGAAGCGCCATACCCGGGCGTCACCCAAACTGCCGTCGGATACTGCGACAAGCCCCATGGAAGTGAGTTTCAGGAACGCCGCATTCATCTTGCCGTCTCCTGCATCAAGGCTGAAACGGCGGCTGAGGTCAGCCTCCACATATGGAGTCATGCTTACCTTTGAAACCGTATAGGACTGGGAATCTTTCTGTCTGACATCGATGCCGAGATATTTTGAAGCATATCTGGCATAAGGACCCGCATAGAAATTCTCCTGCACGGCCTCCACTTCCAGGACAAGAGCAGTGGCGGGAAGACTATAGGACAACACCCCCTGGGGGTCAGGCTGCGACTTGGTTTTCCGGGCATTCAATGCGATGCTGCAAAGCAACAACCCTGCACAAAGCACAGCTTTTCTTGTTTTCATACTGTCTGGTTTAAATTGTTAATACTTATCCTGCCATTCCGGCACAACTTAGCAAATATACTAAAATTCATTCACTATTACGATTTTTAACCATATTTTATTACCTTTGCCGGGGTTCATACGCCACAGATACCGACAATAATTCAAAAACCAATAAACATATGTTCAAAGGTCAACCAAAAGGGCTGTTCGCCCTCGCTCTCGCCAACACGGGTGAAAGGTTCGGATACTACACCATGCTGGCGATTTTCGTACTGTTCATTCAGGCAAAATTCGGGTTTACCGCGGCAGAGTCCACCCAGATATACGGAGGATTCCTCGCAGCGGTGTATTTCATGCCTCTTATCGGCGGATTCCTTGCCGACAGGATCGGGTTCGGCAAATGCGTTACGATAGGCTTTGCCGTCATGTTCCTCGGCTACCTGTGCCTGGCCATTCCGACCGAAGCCAATGCAACCGGTAAAGTCGCCATGTTCGGCGCCCTTGCCCTCATAGCTGCCGGAACCGGCCTTTTCAAAGGCAACCTCCAGGTAATGGTCGGCAACCTGTACGACAGTCCCGAGTACTCATCGAAGAGAGACGCCGCATTCAGTCTTTTCTACATGGCCATCAACATAGGTGCGATGTTCGCCCCTACGGCTGCAAAAGCGGTTACCAACTTCTTTTTGGGAAAATCCGGACTTGCATACAACGCCAATGTCCCTGCCCTCGCCCACCAGTTCCTGGACGGTACGATAACCCCGGAAAACACGGAAAAGCTCACAAGCCTCATGGCTTCCATGCCGGGCTCGGCCGGAATGGATCTGGCGGCATTCAGCCAGGCTTACATAGAAAAGCTTTCGACCTCTTACAGCTACGGTTTCGGAGTAGCCTGCATATCGCTCATAGTTTCAGTCCTCATCTATTTCTGCTGCCGCAGCTGGTTCAAGCATGCAGATGTGAACGCCAAGCAGGCCAAGGCTGCCCATGTCAATGAGCCGGAACTTACTCCGGCACAGACCAGAAGCCGCATAATCGCCCTCATGCTCGTATTTGCGGTAGTGATCTTCTTCTGGATGGCATTCCACCAGAACGGAGGGACAATGACCATATTCGCACGCGACTATACCGAAAATGTGGCTACCGGCTTCACCAGAATCGGTTTCAACATCGGATGTCTGGCGCTGATAGCGATTTCTATATATACGCTTTTCGGAGTGTTCCAGTCCGAGACGGGAAAAGGAAAGCTCACTTCAGGCATAGCTACAGCAGTTCTGTGGGGAGCCGCCTACTGGATATACTCAGGCATGCCTGAGACCGTTTCCGTCCAGCCTTCAGACTTCCAGCAGTTCAACCCGTTCTATGTAGTGGCACTCACTCCTGTATCCATAGCAATATTCAGCGCTCTGGCAAAGAAAGGCAAAGAGCCTTCGGCTCCAAGGAAGATAGGAATGGGAATGTTCGTTGCTGCCTTGGGATTCCTCATCCTCGCCATCGGCTCCATCGGGCTTCAGTCCCCGAAGGAACTCGGCGGTACCGTAAGCCCTGACCTCGTATCGCCTACATGGCTCATGAGTACATATCTCGTGCTGACTTTCGCGGAACTTCTCCTCTCCCCTATGGGAATATCATTCGTATCCAAGGTAGCTCCGCCAAAGTATAAGGGAGCGATGATGGGATGCTGGTTCGCCGCCACGGCTGTCGGCAATTACCTTACCTCTGTGCCGGGACTGCTCTGGAACAAACTTCCACTGTGGGGAGTATGGGCAATTCTCATCGCCCTGTGCCTCATTTCATTCGTAGTCATTTTCTCCATCATGAAGAAAATCGAAAGCGCGACCGAATAGGCATTTTTCAATACGGATTAAAAATACAGGCCGGCCTGCACCTGCAGGTCAGCCTGTATTTTTTTGCCCGGGACATGACGGTCTACAGATATCTGCCGCACCGCTTCCAATAAAAGTACCCGTAGACAGCAACCGCCGTATAGGCGGCATACAGCACAGTCATGAAATAAAGTCCCTGCGACAGGCACATCGCCATAGTCAGGACATCGGCAGCTATCCAAAGGAACCACTGCTGAAGATAAGACCTGCCGAGCCACCATGTGGCAATGGCACTCAGCACCGCCACCGAAGCGTCCATGACCGACATGGAATCTTCCAGCAAGTCCATGACCGACACCAACAGGGCGGTTCCGGACAGCATGACCGCCAGACTCCACCATACAGTGGCCGCAGGAAGCCGTGTCAGATGTATCGGATCATGTCCGTCCTCGCAGGAGGACGCACCATTGAGGGAAGCCAGTTTCCCGGCATCCTTCCTCCACTGGTACAGCCCCCAGAATGCTATAACGAAATAATATACGTTCAGGGCAGACGAAGCATACAGCCCTTGTTCAAAAAAGACATACACCGTAGCCGCGCTCGTAAGCATCCCGAGAATCCACATCGCATTCTTCTGCCGGACCTCCAGAAGAACATATATCACGCCCGTAACAAGAGAAAAGATTTCCCAGATGTTATCAACCATATAATTCCATATTTCCATAGACCGAATCCTCCGAGCCGCAAATATACGCATTCTTCCGGGTTCCGACACCCGGTATCCGGCCACCGTATCGGCACCGTCCGTTTTTTCTTTTCCGGCTCCTGACATCTTTGGCGAAATATCCATATATTTGTCCGGCCCGGACCTATAAAAAACCGGGCAATGATTGAAAAAACCGGACCGACATGGAAAACGCAATTACAGAAGAAGGAAAATGGGAAGTGCTCGACAGCGAATATCTGTTCCGCCGTCCATGGCTGACTGTACGCCACGACACGGTAAGACTTCCCGACGGACGCATCAACCCTGAATACTACGTTCTAGAATACCCTGACTGGATAAACGTTCTGGCCATAACCGAAGACGGGAAATTCGTGTTCGAGCGCCAGTACCGGCACGGATTGGGCAAGACATGCTACGAAATACCGGCCGGAGTAATAGAAAAAGGGGAAACGCCCCTGGAGGCCGCCAGAAGGGAACTGCAGGAAGAAACAGGATACGGGGAAGGAGAATGGTCCCCGCTCATGACCATTTCCGGCAATCCGAGTACGACCAGCAACCTCACCCACTGTTTTCTGGCAAAAGGAGTAAAAAAAATCTCCGGCCAGCATCTCGATGCGACCGAAGACATAACCGTATGCCTGCTGGATGAATCCCAGGTAAAGGACCTGCTGGCGGGCGACCTGATCAGACAGGCACTCATGGCTGCCCCTTTATGGAAATATTTCGCCGG
Organism: Candidatus Cryptobacteroides faecipullorum; assembly: GCA_017694885.1. Taxonomy (GTDB): domain Bacteria; phylum Bacteroidota; class Bacteroidia; order Bacteroidales; family UBA932; genus Cryptobacteroides; species Cryptobacteroides faecipullorum. The sequence continues at coordinate 8,568 of JADIMH010000008.1, forward strand.
GAAAATATAGCTAAAGCACTTCCAGAAGCTCGACAGTAAACACCAGGGCGCTGTACGGAGGAATAGATCCCGGAGCGCCATGCTCGCCATATCCGAGACCGTATGGAATATACAGTTCCCATTTGGAACCTGCAGGCATAAGCTGAAGAGCCTCAGTCCATCCGGCAATCACCTGATTGACCCCGAATACCGCAGGCTCTTTCCTGTCGTACGAACTGTCGAACTTGGTACCGTCCACGAATGTTCCGCAATAGTGGCATCTGACTTTATCCTTGAGACCGGGTTTGCGGCCGTTCCCTTCTGTCAGAATCTTATACTGCAGGCCGCTCGGCAAGGTAACCACGCCTTCTTTCTTTGCATTGGCCGCAAGGAATTCCTCCCCTTCCTTCTTCATGGCGGCCCCCATTGCAGCAGCCTCTGATTTCTGTTTCTGTTCAAGCTCGGCAAAATACTTGTCGAGCAGCTTTGCCGCCTCATCAAAGGAAACCGCAGGACTCTGGCCTGTCAGTACGGCTTTCAGCCCGGCTATGAAATCATCGAAAGCCACTTCCTTGATGCCTGATGAGATCATATTATGGGCAATGCTCATGCCCAATGCATAACTATTCTTATCCATAAAACAATGTTTAAAAAAATCGCACAAAATTAAGAAATTTTTTAACTACATTTGCATGATAATTGATAGGATACCGCAGACGAATTTTAACAACAGTACCGGAAGTAAATTCTGACAATATGGAAAAAAAAGTAAAAGCCGGAATCATAGGCTTCGGAAGGATGGGAGAATTCTATCTCAACGCCATGAAACAAAGCGGAGAATGGGATATCGCCTATATCTGCGACACCTCCGATGCATCGAGGGAATATGCATCGGCCACCTATCCCGAATATTCGGTAATATCGGACTGCAATATCATCTTTGAAGACAAGAGCGTCGATGCAGTGGTGCTGTCCACTCTGGCGGACTCCCGCAAAGATCTGATTACAAAAGCCATAAGACACGGCAAACATGTGATTGCGGAAAAACCTATCGCGGCCACCCTCGCAGACGAGCAGGAAATGGTCTCGCTGGCCGAAAAATCCGACATCCTCACGACAGTCAATCTCTATCTCAGAAACTCCTGGTATCACAGCACGATAAAATCTTTCATAAAATCAGGGGAAATCGGCGATCTCGCCATAATCAGGATATGCCACATGACTCCGGGGCTGGCTCCCGGAGAAGGCCATGAATACGAAGGGCCTGCCTTCCATGACTGCGGAATGCACTATGTGGACATCATCAGATGGTACGCAGAATCGGAATTCAAGACCTGGCACGCCCAGGGGATCAGGATGTGGGACTACAAGGATCCGTGGTGGCTTCAATGCCACGGGACATTCGAAAACGGAATCGTATACGACATTACCCAGGGATTCGTCTACGGCCAGTTGTCAAAGGACCAGACGCACAATTCATACATAGACATAATAGGTACCAAAGGGATCGCACGGATGACCCATGATTTCAAGACAGCCACCGTCGAGCTGCGTGGTGTGACCCGGACAGAAACGATAAAAAAACCTTTCGGCGGAAAAAACATCGACAGGCTTTGCGCAAAATTCGCAGCATCGATACGGTCAGGAGAGCGCAATGCGGACCTGCCGACTTTCAGAGACTCGGCCATAGCATCGGAATTCGCCTGGAAATGCATCGAGGACAGCCGGACCCACGACCTTCCTTCAATCGGTGACAATGCCACGCTCGAACAGATCCGGGAAAGGAGAAGGAACATGAAAAACGGCTACGGGCTACTGACCAGACACTCCGAGCGCATCGACGACGCAAGCACCAATAAAACTAATAATAACATATAATAAACATCCATAACATGAACAATCTGCTTTTTCTGGGAAACATAGGCGCCGGTGAAATCATATTGATAGCACTGGTAGTGATCCTGCTTTTCGGAGCGAAAAAAATTCCTGAACTAATGAAAGGTATCGGCAAAGGGGTACGGAGTTTCAAGGAAGGAATCAACGATATCGAAAAAGACATAAACAAAGAAATAGAGAAATAAGCAATTACGCTTAATAATAACCACTAAAACATCTTACAAAATGGCAAATGAAATGTCCAGAAGGTCGTTCCTGAAAAAAGGTGCGGCTGCAGCAATCGGAATGTCGGTTGCTCCAAATGTAATCCTGGGTAAAGAGTTCGGCGCTGCCCCTGCTCCGTCCACTGACAAACTGAAAATCCTGGGTGTAGGTATCGGAGGCCGAGGCGCATCTGTCCTCAGAGGTCTCGAAAGCGAGAACATCATCGGTCTGTGCGACGTTGACTGGAACTACGCGGACCATGTATTCAAACGTTACCCTAACGCTAAAAAGTACAACGACTACCGCAGAATGTTCGACGATATGCTCGACGAGGCAGACGCAGTAGTAGTAGCAACAGCTGACCACACCCACGCTGTAATCGCCGCTCAGGCCATAGCAGCCGGGAAACACGTGTATGTGGAAAAACCTCTTACCCATACAGTATACGAGTCAAGGCTCCTCACAAAGCTGGCAGCCAAATACAAAGTGGCTACCCAGATGGGTAACCAGGGTGCTTCCGGCGAGGGAGTAAGGAAAATCTGCGAATGGATCTGGAACGGTGAAATAGGCGAAGTACGGAAAGTGGAAGCCTTCACCGACAGGCCTATCTGGCCTCAGGGACTTGCACGTCCTGAAAAAGAGGACAGGATTCCTAAGACACTCAACTGGGAATCATTCATCGGCCCTGCTCCTATGAGACCTTACAACGCCATTTATACGCCTTGGAACTTCCGCGGATGGTGGGATTTCGGTACAGGAGCACTCGGAGACATGGCCTGCCATATCCTCCATCCTGTATTCAAAGGACTGAAACTCGGATATCCTACGAAAGTACAGGGAAGCTCTACGCTGCTTCTCAACGAATCTGCGCCTAACGCACAGATGATAAAATTCGTATTCCCGGCCAGAGACAACATGCCTAAGGTCGCAATGCCTGAAGTAGAAGTCACATGGTATGACGGAGGTCTCAAGCCGAACCGTCCTGCAGGACTTCCTGCCGGAAAGGACCTGAACATGGATGGCGGCGGAGTAATTTTCTACGGAACAAAGGATACGCTTATCTGCGGATGCTACGGAGTCAACCCTTACCTGGTATCGGGACGTAACCCTGAAGTGCCTCACGTTCTGCGTGAAATCACGCTTTCACACCAGATGGACTGGGTTCGCGCATGTAAGGAAGACCCTCAGTACAGGGTACCGAGCGCATCAGACTTCAGCGAAGCCGGACCTTTCAACGAAATGGTCGTAATGGGTGTTCTTGCAGTAAGGCTCCAGAGCCTGAACCAGGAACTCGAATGGGATGGTCCTAACATGAGGTTCACCAACATTCCGGAAGGAGCCACTATCAGGACTGTCATCAAAGACGGCTTCCAGATACATGACGGACATCCGACATTCGACAAGACCTGGACAGAACCGGTCGATGCGAACCAGTTTGCCCAGGAACTCATCAAACACAACTACCAGAACGGCTATTCGCTTCCTGACATGCCGCTTTAATTGATGGATCAATCTATATAACATTTATAAAACGAAACACTTACTTATGAAACGTGTATTTTTATATGCCGCCAGCCTTGCAATGATCGTATCTATGGCTTCATGCGGCAACCAGAACAACAAAAAGACAGAAAAAACGGCTGACGCCGCTACCGAGACAAAAGCCGACGCCCCTGCGTACAAACTCCTGGACAAGCCTCAGGTGGACCTTTCGGAATTTCCTGTTGACAAAGACGGATATTACGTTATCTTCGACGGCAAGACCATGAAGGGCTGGAGAGGTTACGGTAAGGACAATGTCCCTGCAAGATGGGTCGTTGATGACGGAGCCATCAAATTCATCGGTTCCGGCGGCGGCGAGGCTCAGGTAGGTGACGGCGGAGACCTCATCTTCTCCCACAAATTCAAAAACTTCGAACTCGAGTTCGAATGGAAAGTATCGAAGGGCGGAAACTCAGGTGTCCTCTACCTCGCACAGGAAGTGACTACCGAGAAAGACGGACAGACTATCCTTGAGCCTATCTATATCTCAAGCCCTGAATATCAGGTTCTTGACAATGCCAACCATCCTGACGCAAAACTCGGTGTAGACGGAAACAGAATGTCAGCTTCCCTCTATGACATGATTCCTGCAAAACCGCAGAACCAGAAACCTTACGGAGAATGGAACAAAGGTAAGATCATGGTTTACAAGGGCACTGTAGTTCACGGACAGAACGATGTAAACGTTGTTGAATATCATCTGTGGACCCAGCAGTGGACAGACATGCTCCAGGCAAGTAAATTCAGCCAGGAGAAATGGCCTCTCGCATTCGAGCTCCTGAACAACTGCGGCGGCGAGAACCATGAAGGATATATCGGATTCCAGGATCACGGCGATGATGTATGGTTCCGCAACATCCGTGTCAAAGTCCTTGACTAAACGACGTATTTTCCAATATTGACAAGAGACCGGTCTTAAGCATCGGTCTCTTGTCATAAAGACCCTTATATAAGATGAAGACTAAAACTATCATATCGATACTGGCAGCCGCGCTGCTCGCAGTATCTTGCGGACAGAGCGGGAATGCCGGAGAGGCCGGAGCAAACGGACAGAAAAAGGAAATCGCCGTACAGCTTTACTCTGTACGCAGTCTGATCGGAGCTTTCGGGAACAACTCAAGCGACTACAAGCCTCTTTTGGACACTCTTGCAAAAATGGGATACACTGCTGTCGAGGCTGCAAGCTATTCCGATGACGGCAAACTGTATGGACAGGATCCTGCACAGTTCAAGGCAGATGTCGAAGCTGCAGGGATGAAAGTGCTTTCTTCACACTGCAACAAATACCTGACTGAACAGGAAATCCGGACCGGAGACTTCTCCGAAGCCCTCAAATGGTGGGATACCTGCATTGCCGCACACAAGGCTGCCGGAATGAAATATCTCGTAATGCCGTACCTCGGAGTACCGTCTACCGTAAAGGAACTCCAGGCATACTGCGACTACTTCAACCAGGTAGGAAAGAAATGTCAGGAAAACGGCATCAAATTCGGCTATCACAACCACGCTCATGAGTTCCAGAAAGTCGAAAACAAGGAAGTCATGTACGACTACATGCTCCAGCATACCGATCCTGAACTGGTATTCTTTGAAATGGACGTTTACTGGACTGTAATGGGACATGCCAGCCCTGTAGACTATTTCAAGAAATACCCGGGCCGTTTCAAAGTCCTTCATATCAAGGATGAACGCGAAATCGGCCAGAGCGGAATGGTGGGATTCGATGCCATCTTCAAAAATGCCGGGACTGCCGGTGTAGAGAATATCGTCGTAGAAGTCGAAAGATACAGCTATGATGATGTCGCCAGAAGCATCAAGGAAAGCATAGACTATCTGGAGGCGGCTCCTTTCGTTCCTGCCGTTTATTAGCAGAGGAACATTATCAGATTTCAGCCCCGGTCCCCGTCATGGCACCGGGGCTTTTCATTTATACTGTTCACGCCTCGCAATGCAAATTGAGCAAGTTCATTTGCATTGCTCTCGGCTTCTGCGTATATTTGTTGCAGTTTTAGATAACTTATTTGACTATCAACTTTTTGTAGAAAACTCGCACGAGAACGGGCAACGGATAAGAAAATGCGGAACTGTTTGGTAGTGCCATATTTCTCATGCTTTCAAATAACTCTTTATCTCTT
>JADIMH010000048.1 GCA_017694885.1 Candidatus Cryptobacteroides faecipullorum
AGAGTATATCATGTTTGCCGACACCGCGTCCGTGAATGTGGTACTCCAGGGAAGCGAGACTTTCAGCGTGCCGGTCATCTCTACCGTCACATGCGATTACGACCGTACATTCGGGGTAGAGATTGTGGACAGCGGAAGTACCGCTGTTGAGGGAAGGGATTTCAGCATCGATGCCAACACTCTGACCATCAAGGCCGGTGAAAACCGTACGGATGTGATGGTCACTGCCAACCTCGACAATCTCAGCGACATGGACACTCTCCATTTCAACCTCAGGCTTGTGGTGCCGGATGCAGTGAAGTGGGACCTTTACGGAGATCAGACGAAAGTCAGTCTCTTCAAGGTGCAGCCATTTGATATAGAGAATTTTACAGGCTGGTGTATGGTCACTTCCTCATGCCTCCTCGAACTCCCGGGGCTGGACAACAACGGTGTGCAGCGTCTGATATGGACGGAGAAAGGCCAGGAGGAGAATACCGTGGTGCTGACCAACTGGCTTCACGACGGCTATGACGTGACCATAAAGATGGACCCGTCCGACCCGGCGGAACCTTCCGTCACTATGGATGCCGACCAGGTCATAAGCAACGAGCAGAACGTCCTCGGCCAGATAAACGCCGATGACAGGATATATGTCGAGGAAAGCTCAAGCGCTTACTCATATTTCAACACATGCAGGAATTCCGTCATTCTGAATGTCAGGGTGTATCTCCAGGAATTCGGTGCCCCGTTCGCCACTCTCGGGTATTATGACAACCAGATGGAATGGGTATCCGATGAGGAGGCCGACAGGCTTGTCAAAGAATACGGGATGGTAAAGAAAGGCGGACCTTCAGACACCGGAGCCGGTGAATGACAATACATTCCGTTCTCATTTAATTATAATCTTTAATTTTTTGAATCATGAGAAAACATTTTCTGACCACCTTGATTGCAGGCCTGGCGGGTGTCGTCTTTTCAGCGACATCATGTGACCCGGTCGAGAGCACCCCGGATCCTGTCTTCCCGGATTTCGTGGAAAAGACAGTCGCTGCCGGGGAAACCGTGGAACTTTCTTTCAGCGCCAACCAGGACTGGACGGTGAGCATACCGGCCGCCGAGGCGGGAACCTATTTCAGACTCACTGACGGCAGCACGCAGTCTTTTGCCGTCAAGGGAGAAGCCGGAGACCATACGGTAAGCGTAGTGGTTATCGGCGAGCAGGATTTTGAAAATCACGAACTGACTGTATCCATGACAATGGGGGACAGGACAGAGGCGATAGCAGAGATCACCCTTCCTGCCCTTGAAAGGTATATGAACATTTCCAGGGCCGTGTTCAATGCGGACAAGACGGATTTTGCCACAGGTGAAGACGGCTCTTATGAATATGAGCAGATTGAAGCGGATTCTGAGATAGAGCTCATCTGGCCTGCTTCAATATCATTGGCAGACAATCCATACAGGAATTACATACTTGTGGACTCTTCCGTAGAGTGGGCTGCAAGTAAAAAAGCAGACTGGATCAGCTTTTCCCCTGCTTCAGGATCAGCCGGACAGACTGTGGTGGAGATATCATGTAACCTGTCTGACCTTTCTCTGGAGGAGGGAGTGGATCTCACTGGAACATTCACCGTATCGGGAGAGGGAGTCAGTCCGACTGTACTCAGTGTAAAGGCGGCATCGGCATACGGGCTGTCCAAGTTTGTCGGGATACCGGAGGACAAGGTCCTTGCCTTTGATGCCGACGGCATATACCAGGGCCAGGGCGGCATGGGGCCTTTCTACGGGAACGTAGTAAGCGGCGAGAAGATTGTATACTATTGCTACTATTCCAGAAATGAGTACGCTCCTGCAATGCCGTATAAGACTAGCAGTTCAAACAGTATCATTTCTGTGGAGGACGAATGGACTGACGGGGCCGGAACAGGACTTATCAGCCGGAATGTTTCAATCTCAATGTCGCTGAATGACAGCGAGGGACCTCGTACTGCCACTCTGCTCGCTATTCCGTCATCTGCTGCACCTGATGGAGACATGATGCTTATCGACTTCAGCGAAGACGGGATGTCCACTGTCATCAAACCGGAGTATCAGCAGTACATAATCGCTACGTGCGAGCAGGATGGCAAGCAGAGCGAAGAATTTGGATGCGTGGCCGGGGAAGGATTTGACGGAACAGCAGCCGTATTCGAGGAATTCCCGACTTCATTTGAAGAGCTTGACCCTGATGATCCTGATTATGGGGATATCGCCCCTATAATAGAGATGGGAGGAAAGGCATATCGCGTCACTTATAACAGCGAAGAGGCTGAAGGTTCTGTATTGAGCATTACAGGAGAATACGGTACGGCCACTATTAACCCGTACGGCATTACATGGCTCTATTTCCCTGAGTACGACCCTGAAACATCCAGATTTGATACAGACATGTTCTCCGTATATATGACCGGAAATCCGGATTCACCGGAAAATGTTGAGAAAGGGTCGAAAGCCTATCTTAATTTCATGACTTCAATGTCGGGGGATCCTTCTGTTCTGATTATTTTCGTCAAGAACTACTGATAAAGTATTTATAGGTTTAATTCCGGGCCGGAAGGCCTGATGCCGGACGGTCCGGGATTTAAAGACATATTGTATTAAAATTCGTCAGAAGACGTCAATTATACTTAAATGAGACAGAAAATAGAAAATTACATCAAATGTTTGGGGGCTGCGCTCTTGACGGCGGCCGTCGCACTCCTTTCAGGATGTGTGGACGAGGAGCTTCCGGACAACAGGGACCTGGACTACGGGTATGTCCAGTTCAGGCTCCTTAAGGAAATCCAGGCATCCCCGGC
>JADIMH010000049.1 GCA_017694885.1 Candidatus Cryptobacteroides faecipullorum
GAAGCGCTCTACCCCTGAGCTACACTGGCGTAGTTTGAGCGGAAGACGAGGTTCGAACCCGCGACCCTTAGCTTGGAAGGCTAATGCTCTACCAACTGAGCTACTTCCGCTTTTTTCGTTTCTTTTGAAATATCCTGCGTTGGACTCTTTCAAATTTTGTGGGAGAAGATGGATTCGAACCACCGAAGGTATAAACCAGCAGATTTACAGTCTGCCCCATTTGGCCACTCTGGTATTCTCCCGTTTTTTAAAGAACTTGAGCCGATGGAGGGAATCGAACCCACGACCCCGAGATTACAAATCACGTGCTCTAGCCAACTGAGCTACATCGGCGATGTTTTTAATCGCTCATTCCCCAAAAGGGATTGCAAAGATAGATATTAATTCCGACTTTCCAAAACTTTTTGAGATTTTTTGTCTGTTTTTTCCATTTCTTCTTTTATCCTCCGGAATATGCTGTCTGTATCTATACCGCATTCCTTCATTTCTTCAGCTTGTGTTCCCTGTTCGATAAATCTGTCAGGTATTCCCATGCCTATGATTTCAGGCCTGTCTGCCTTATTCGAGAAATATTCGCATACAGCGCCATAAAGACCTCCGGCAGTGACTCCGTCTTCAAGAGTGATTACGGTTCTGAATGTGGCGCCTGCTGATTCGAGCAGGCCTGTATCGATAGGTTTTATGTACCTTATATTATATATGGCCGGATTGGCCCCTGTCATGGTCCTGTATCTTGCAGATGCCTCGCAGGCCCTGTTGGCCAGGGGACCTGCGGCTATTATGATGACGTCCGTACCGTCCATGAGCTTTTCCGCTTTCCCTACCGGAAGCATTGCAAATTCGCTGTTCCTCCAGTCTGTGCCTTCTCCGTATCCCCGCGGGTATCTGATAATGAACGGCCCTTCATTCTGCTTCGATGCTGTAAACATCAGCTGTTTGAGTTCGGTCTCATTCCTCGGGGCGGCTATGACGGTCCCGGGGATGCTTCTGTAGGCGGCTATGTCGAAGACGCCTTGATGGGTGGCTCCGTCTTCTCCTACAAGTCCGCTCCTGTCCAGGCACAGGACTACGCCGAGTTTCTGAAGTGCCACGTCATGAATGATCTGGTCGTACGCTCTCTGTGAAAATGAAGAGTAGATGTTGCAGAACGGTTTCATCCCTCCGGCAGCAAGCCCTGCGGCGAAAGTTACAGCATGCTCTTCTGCTATGCCGACATCGAAGAAGCGTTCCGGTATCTCCCTGGCCAGAAGGTCCATCCCGCAACCTGTGGCCATCGCGGGTGTGATCCCGACAATTCTTTTGTCGCTTCTGGCAAGCTCGAGCAGGACTTCCCCGAATACGTCCTGGTATCTGCTTTCATTGTGTCCGGCCGGTTTGATCCTTTTCCCCGTTTCCGGATCGAACATTCCAGGAGAGTGCCATATGGTCTGTTCTTCTTCTGCCGGTGCAAAGCCCTTCCCTTTGGTTGTAATCGTGTGCAGGATCCGTGGCCCTTTTATGTCTTTCAGCCTGGAAAGGGTCTCCGTTACCTGAGATATGTCATTGCCGTCTATCGGGCCGAAATATCTGAAGCCTAAAGCTTCGAACAAAGCGCCTCCCGACATGCTTACGATCGAGGATTTGGTGCTTACAATGAATTTCTGGATCATTTTACGGAAATTCCCTTCACCTATCCTGTCCCAGACATGTTTCTTGATCCTGTTGTATGTGGGGTCTGTAGTAAGTCTCAGGAGATGCTCATGCACAGCCCCGATGTTTTTGTCGATGGATATATTGTTGTCGTTGATGATGACCAGAAGGTCGGTCTTGCTTGTTCCTGCATTGTTGATCCCTTCAAAGGCGAGTCCTCCTGAAAGGGCACCGTCTCCGATTATCGCTACGACTTTCTCTCCGGTCCCCATGATCCTTGCCGCTTCGGCAAGTCCGAGAGCGGAGGATATTGAAGTGGATGAATGGCCGGCCCCGAATGCATCATATTCGCTCTCACTGCGTTTAGTGAAGCCGCTTATCCCGCCTTTTTTCCTGTTCTGTCGGAAGATTTCACGTCTTCCCGTCAGTATTTTGTGCGCATAGGCCTGGTGGCCTACATCGAAAACGATCTTGTCTTCAGGAGTATTGTAGACATAGTGCAGACCTACGATAAGTTCTACGGCCCCGAGACTTGATCCCAGATGGCCGGGGTTCTTCGCGCAGCACTCGATCATGTAGCTGCGGATTTCGGCGCATAAGGTTTTGAGGTCTTCAGGGCTGAAGCCCCTTATGTCTTCAGGAGAATTAACTTTATCGAGCAGTCTGTACATTTTCTATTTTTTGTTAGGCAAGTCTATTTCCAGTTCCGGATGTCTGCGTGAAGAGGATATGAGCAGGGCGGCTATGACCACCGCTGCAGTCCCCAGTCCTATGAAAATGAATTCGGCATGTACCGCCGCATTGATTTCCTGTATTCTGTTCCCGGCTTCAGTAACCATGTTCCTGAAAATCCTGCCGACGAAAACCGGTACGAGAAGCATACCCATATTCTGGATCCAGTAGATCAGGGAAAATGCCGTGCCGAGATTCTTTTCCGGAATGATTTTCGGTACGGTAGGCCACATCGCCGACGGTACCAGCGAATAGCCTATGCCGAGCAGGGAAATCGCAAGATATCCGTAGAATGCCGTCCCTTGCGGAGCAAAGGCCATGATAAGATGTGCCGCAAGTACCAGTACAGCTCCTGTAATCATCCATGTGGTGGCTTTTCCTGCCTTGTCTACAAGAGCTCCGAAAAGCGGCGTGAACAGTACTGTAAAGAACGGAATCATGGTAATCATCCATTTGGCTGAATCTACATCCATACCGAATCGGGGAATCACTATCGAGGTCCCGAATTTCTTGAATGAGATGATGCAGCAATAGAAGAATACGCATAAAAGGGCAATCATCAGGAACCGCGGGTTGGTCAGGACCTTCAGAATATCTGAAAACCTGAATTTGTCTTCGTCCTTGACTGTCCCTCTTGACCTTGTGATCCCGGCGTCCTTGTCGAATCTGGCATCCATCGCCACGAATATGGACCACAATATGCCTCCGGCAAGGAGCATGGCCAGTCCGGCCATTGCAGGCCTGGCCGTTTCTGCGAGCGTGTATATTTCACCTGCGGATTTTTCCGCCACCAGCATGGGCGAGATAATGAAAGCCGTCGCTGTCCCCAGCCTTGCTATGGAAAGCTGCAACCCCATTGCCAGGGCCACATTCCTTCCTTTGAACCATTTGGCTATGGACCTTGTGACTGCAACTCCGGCAATCTCGCTGCCGAGTCCGAACAGCATGCATCCGATATAGGCTATCGTAAGGGTCACGTCCGGAGCAAGGCCTGAAAGAAGAGCCGTCATGACGATTGCAGCCCCGGCAATCATAAGCCCTACGAAAACGGAACCGATGATCCTTACTCCGAATACATCCAGCAGGACTCCGCAGATGACGAGACCTCCGCATACACACAGGAAAGAATATCCTCCGGCATAGAATCCGTAGTCCGCGCTGTCCCATCCGAGCTGCAGCATTTCCGGATTCTGGAAAATATGCGACAGCGTGGAGAACATGTCATCGAAAAAGTACGATGCGAACATCGGGACCACCAGGCATGCGAGCGCTACCCAGCAGGCCGTACTGCTTTTGTTGATTCTGTCGAGCCGTTTGTTGTCAGACATTCCTGTTATCAGATTCTATTTCCGTATCCGGATCAGTTCTATTTTTCAATGTTCGGCTTTTCCAGTCCGAATCCTTTTTTCTTGTCTTCGACCTTGAGGAGCAGACTGAATATGAAAGCCAGTATCCCGAACGATGAGAATATTATCATCGGCATGAGATATCCGCCTGTTGCATTGAGCACTATTCCTATAAGCAGAGGTACCAGACAAAGTCCGATGTTCTGTACCCAGAATATCAGGCAGTAGGCGCTTCCCAGAATCTTTTCGTCAATGATTTTGGGAACGCTTGGCCAGAGGGCTGCCGGAACGAGCGAGAAACTTACCCCGAGTATTACGATCAGCAGTACGGCAAACCATTTATACGGGAAAACCGGAAGAAGGAAGGCAAAACTCAGGTGACATGCAATCATGATGACTGCCCCTGCCATGAGCATGGAAGCTCCTTTACCCTTGTAGTCAAGGAAAATACCCAATGCCGGAGTAAGTACCATGGCAAGGATCGGGAAGCAACTGAACAGTCTTGAAGCAGTGTTGGCATCTACGTTCAGCGTCACTTCAAGGAAATTCGGCGCATATCTCTGGAATGGGAAGATGGCTGAATAATAGAGTACGCACAGCAGGGCTACAAGCCAGAACATCTTGCTTGAGAATATCTGCCCGAGGTCCTTGATATGGAATTCGTCTTCAGGACTTTTTTCTTCGGTGGCTTCACCTGCCGCTATGAGCTGTTTGTCCAGTCTGGTATCCATAACCGAGAATACGATATAGTTGATCAGTCCGATAAGGAGCAGGCAGGTGCAGAATGCAAGAGGTGCGACTACGGATCCGTCGAATTTCCCGGATATTGCCGGTGACAGCCACATTACGGCGAAGACCCCAAGTCTGGCGATTGCCATTTCGAGTCCCATTGCCAGAGCCATTTCCTTGCCTTTGAACCATTTGGCAATGGCCTTGGATACGGTGGTCCCGGACATCTCGCAGCCGCATCCGAAAATCATGAATCCGAGGGCCGCCATCTTTGCACTGCCGGGCATGGCCGTCCACCAGCTTCCCAGCCAGCTGCACATCTCTGTGGTCTGGAACCAGTCGCTGATTCCAATGTATTTTATTCCGGCGCCGAATACCATGAGGGACGCAGACAGGATTCCCGTAAACCTTATCCCCATTTTGTCCAGGATGATACCTGCAACGATAAGGAATCCGCAAACATTGAGTATATATTCTGATGCCGCATAAGTCCCGAAAACCCCGCTGTCCCATCCTCTTTCGCTTTCGATCAATGATTTAAGCGGAGACATTACGTCCACAAACATGTAGGCGAAGAACATCATCAGGGCAATAAGGACAAGCGCTGCCCATCTGGCTGCAGGATAGTCGTTGAGAAATCTTTTGATTGTTGCTGTCATTTTAGTCCGATAGATTGCAAATTAGTTTTTTATCTCATGATTGTCGCTTCCCGGTCAGGCCCCAATGAGATGATTTTTATAGGAACGCCGAGATAGTTTTCCATGAAACTGATGTAATTCTTGAATTCGGCAGGAAGCTCGTCTTCTTTCCTGCATCCTGTCAGGTCTGCATTCCAGCCTTTGAATTCGGTATAGACAGGTTCTACACGGGCATAAGTGTCGAAAGGCACCTGATCCGTCTCCTGCCCGTCTACTTTGTAGGAAGTGCATACCTTGATGGTTTCGAATGAATCCAGGCAGTCGGATTTCATCATTATGAGATCCGTTACACCGCTCAGCATTACCGCATATCTGAGTGCGACCAGATCGAGCCAGCCCGTACGGCGCGGCCTGCCGGTCACGGCTCCGAATTCATGTCCGATTTCTCTGAGCCTTTCTCCGGTTTCATCAAAAAGTTCGGTAGGGAACGGGCCGCTTCCTACGCGTGTGCAGTATGCCTTGAAAATACCGTATACATGGCCGATCTTTGACGGGGCGACGCCAAGACCGATGCAGGCGCCGGCACAGGCCGTTGAAGACGAAGTGACGAACGGATAGGAACCGTAGTCGATGTCGAGCATTGAACCCTGGGCCCCTTCTGCCAGAATTGATTTTGTCTTGAGTTCGTTGTTTACGAAATATTCGCAGTCCACGAGCCTGAACTGTTTCAGATATTCCACAGCATCCATGAAAGCGGCTTCTTCCGTATCCGGATCACATTTGAAATCCATCTGCTGAAGCTGCTTGACATGCCTTTTTTTCAATTTGTCATATCTATCCGTGAAGTCGTTTGCGAGGATGTCTCCGACGCGCAGTCCGTTGCGGCTTACCTTATCGGTATAAGTCGGCCCTATGCCTTTGAGAGTGGAACCGATTTTGCCTTTTCCCATTGCAGCTTCGTTGGCCGCGTCGAGAAGTCTGTGTGTCGGAAGTATAAGATGCGCTTTCTTGGCTATGACGATCCGCTCTTTTACGGGAACGCCGGTCTTTTCTATATTTTCGCATTCCTGACGGAATGTAATCGGATCGAGGACTACGCCGTTGCCGATGATGTTGACAGCGTCCTTTCTGAAGATTCCTGAAGGTATTGACCTCAATACGAAGCTTTTACCTTCAAAATGCAGTGAGTGTCCCGCATTAGGGCCTCCCTGGAAGCGTGCCACTATAGGATACCGTCCTGCAAGTACATCCACTATCTTACCTTTGCCTTCATCACCCCACTGAAGGCCTAAAACTACGTCTAATGCCATGGTTATTGGAATATTATGTTATTTGTTGCTTTCTAGAATGGAAGGTCGTCTTCCGGAAGGTCTTCCGCAGGAGCAGCCGGCTGTGCCTGCGGCTGTACCGGCTGCTGGTAGCTTTGTGTCCCGTATGGCTGACCTGCCTGACTGCCTGAATAAGGCTGCGGGCTCTGGTAGCCGCTCTGTGTCGGGGCGCCGTAGCCGCCTTGGGATGCAGGGTTGTCTGCTTTCCTGCCAAGAAGCTGCAGGTTATCCACCAGGATTTCAGTAGTGTACCGCTTGTTTCCGGTCTGGTCGTCCCACGACCTCGTGCGGATACGTCCTTCAATATATAACTGCGTCCCTTTCTTTACAAAGCGCTCAACGACATCGGCGGAATTCCTCCATGCGACAATGTTGTGCCATTCTGTGTTTTCCCTCATTTCCCCGTTACGGTCTCTGTATTTTTCGGTTGTGGCTAAAGTGAATGTGGCCACTTTAGCATTGCCTGAATTTTCGAGGTATCGTACCTCGGGGTCTCTCCCCACATTGCCTATCAGCATTACTTTATTCAGTGACATAAAATGTAAAATTTTTTAAACGGTGCAAGTTACTCATTAATTCGATATGAATGAAAAAAAATTGCCCGAATTTCGGGCAACCTGTTATTCGAATATTTCCTCCATCGGGCGGCCGATCCACACTTGAGGTTGGTCTACGGCCAGAATCCTTGCCATTGTGGAAGCTACATCGTACTGCATCATGCTTTCTTCTATTTCTCCGCCTTTCCTTATATTCTTCCCGGCGATGATGAACGGGGTTTCCATCTCTTCCATCGTAATTCCTCCGTGGCCGGTCCCGGTCCCTCCATGGTCTGAGGTTACGATGAATATCGTGTCATCGGATATTCCTGCCTCTTCTACGGCTTTTACTATCCTTCCGACATATCCGTCAAGCTCTTTGAGTTTGGCATAGTATTCCGGCGTGTCATGTCCTGCAGTGTGTCCTGTATGGTCCGGTTCGTCAAAACAGATGGCGCAGAGCATAGGTTTCTTTTCCTTGATGTACTTTTCTGCCATTGAGCATAGTTCTCCGGGGTATTTCGTATAGTCCGGTGACTGGGCATGGTAATTTAAAGAAAGAGTGTCGACAAGGAATTTGATGCCGTTCCAGTCATACAGTACCCCGATTTCGCCCTCCGGGTAAGAGTCCCTGACAATCTGGAATATGGTAGGGAAAATGTTGTTTTTCAGTATGACCCTGGACGGTAGTTCAGGATGTTGTGCTCCCCATGTCGTATATCCGTGCAGTTCAGGGCCGGCCCCCATAAACATGGAAGCCCAGTTCGGGGCGCTGGATGAAGGGAGGACAGTGCGCTTGCAGAGAGTCCAGCATCCTTTTTCCATCAAGGATTTTACAGCGGGCATATCTGCTTCAGGCAGGCTGTAGGCTCCCCATCCGTCAAGGCCGATGTAGATGACATGGCTTGCGAGCGGGTTTTCATGTTTCCCGTTCCGGATTTCATTGCAGCCGGTAAAGGCGAGTGCTGCAATGGCGATGATAATGATTGCTTTTTTCAACATGGCTTTAATGAAATTCAAAGTTTTCCAGTACGATTCAATGTGAGGCAAGTGTCTGTTCCATGACATGGAAATCAGGTGCTTCGCCTGTAAACAGCCTGTAGCCTCCGGCCGCCTGATGGAGGAGCCAACGCAGCCCGCTTATGTACCTGACATCCCGGTATACGCTGCGTAGTTGTGCAATGGTTCCCTGGCTGAAAGCGGGAGTCTTGTAGTTGGCTTCCAGTATGATCTTTATGTTTCCTGCCTTGCCGGAGGCCAGGCTGCCGATAGCTTCTATGGCCCCGGGGAGGGTGTAGATGATGACATCGCATTTACGGAACATTTCCATGAAATCTGCCAATGGCCTGATTCCGAACCCGTACTGCGGCAGGTCAGATGCGATTTTTTCTGCTTTTCCCACTGTCCTGTTCATCAGTGTCACCTGCATCCCGAGGTCTGCTGCAGCTACGGCGGCAGCTTTGCCGGCTCCTCCGCAGCCTACTATAAGAGCACCTGGTCTGTGACCGAAAAATTCCGATATTCCTGCATTTATGTCTGACCTGTCTTCGGGGATGCCGCCTGATACCGTTTCGATGAGACTGTTGCTGATGCCCGTATAGTCGGAATTGTACGCGCAGATTCCTTCAGTAGTCTTGACCAACAGGTTGGTGGCGCCTATCCTTTGGCAGACAGGGTCGATTATTTCCGCTTTTCTGAATGCATCTTCCTTGAAGGGGGCCGTTACATTGATACCGTCATAGCTGTCGATGAATTTTTGGTAGCATACGTTGAAATCAGGGTCTTCGATCAGGTCGTATGGGTACTTCCCGTGATAGCCGGCCCTGAACAGAGCCGGACTGAGGGAGCCTTGTATCGGATACCCTATGAGACCGAACTTTTTCATTTTCTGTAAGATGAGAATTAAGTCCTTATTTGGAATTGCGCTGCCGGACAGCTTCGTACAGGAGGATGGCGGCCGACACCGATACGTTAAGCGAGTCAAGATGTCCGAGCATCGGGATTCTGATGTGTTCGTCGGCAGCATTCCTCCACGTGTCGGAAAGTCCGGTAGCTTCGGTTCCCAATACTATGGCGGTTCCTTTGCGCATGTCCGTGTCGTAGTACCACTCGGAATCCTGAAGCTGTGCCGTGAGTATCTGTATGTTATGTGATTTAAGCCATCTGATGGTGTCTTCGGAAGAGGCTGTCACCACCTGCCTTGAAAAGACGGCCCCTATGCTGGCTCGTATAAGGTTCGGGTTGTAGAGGTCTGTCAGGGGGTCGCAGATGATCACGGCATCGGCTCCTGCAGCATCGGCGCTGCGAAGGACCGCACCGAGGTTGCCTGGTTTTTCCACGCTCTCAAGTACGGTTATCAGAGGATTTTTCCCGAGTATCAGGCTTTCAAGCGTCCTGTCCCGGTATTCCGCCTCGGCTATGATTCCTTCGGTGCCTCCGCGGTAAGCTACTTTCTCATATAGTCGTGCCGGCAACTCCACGATTTCTGCCATTGTGCCTTCCGGTGAGGACCGTTCCAGTTTCCGGATTATCTCCTGCAGGTCGCCGGAAGGGCAAATCTCCCTGCAGACGAACAGTTTCCGGACATTGAACCCTGCATCGATGCAATGTCCGAGTTCCCGACGCCCTTCAACAGCAAAAAGGCGCTTCTCGCGTCTCAGTCTGGATTTCTCCTGAAGCGCAAGAAGCTCCTTGATTTTCGGATTCTGTGCCGATGTTATTGTTTCGGACCTCATGAATGCTATTCTACGGCCTTCGGTCTCATCTGAGGGAAGAACAGCACATCCTGGATAGTAGGGGAGTTCGTCATGAACATTGTCAGGCGGTCGATTCCCATACCCATTCCTGAAGTAGGCGGCATTCCGTATTCGAGCGCACGGACGAAATCCATGTCTATATACATCGCTTCGTCATCTCCGTGTTCCCTTTGTTTCAGCTGGTCCTGGAACCGTTCGAGCTGGTCGATAGGGTCATTCAGTTCGCTGTAGGCGTTGGCGAGTTCTTTCCCGCAGACGAAAAGCTCGAACCTTTCGGTGAGGTCCGGATTGCTGCGGTGTCTTTTTGTAAGAGGAGACATTGAAACAGGGTAGTCGGTGATGAAGGTAGGCTGGACGAGGTGCTTTTCGCAATATTCGCCGAAAATGGCGTCTATCAGTTTTCCTTCGCCCATTTCCTTGGAGATAGGAACATTAAGCTTTTCACATGTCTCACGGAGCCGGTTTTCGTCCATTCCTGCAACGTCAACTCCTGCATATTCTTTTATGGCATCGAGAATAGGAAGCCTGCGGTAAGGCGGCTTGAAGTCCACTTTCCGGTCTCCGATAGTCACTTCCGTAGTCCCGTGCAGGGTGACGGCGATCTTTTCGAGCATCTTTTCAACGAAATCCATCATCCAGATATAGTCCTTGTAGGCTACATAGATCTCCATGCAGGTGAATTCCGGATTATGTGTCTTGTCCATCCCTTCATTGCGGAAATCCTTTGCGAACTCATATACTCC
>JADIMH010000050.1 GCA_017694885.1 Candidatus Cryptobacteroides faecipullorum
GTTTTTCACCGCCTCGTTGAAACAGTGCCTGCAGAGAGGCTCGTATGTGTCTTTTTCTCCGAGAACGACAAGCTGGTCGCAGGAAGAAAGCCGGTGTGAATGGTTGGCTATGCTTCCGCATTTCACGCAGATGGCATGGACCTTCAGCACATCTTCGGCTACTGCCATAAGTGCAGGCATGGGACCGAAAGGCTTTCCTGTAAAATCCATGTCGAGGCCGGCGATTATGACCCTTATCCCTCTGTCGGCAAGAGTCTGTGCCACTTCTACTATCGTGTCATCGAAGAATTGGGCCTCGTCTATGCCCACTACATCCACATCGCTGGAAAGCAGCAGCATGCTTGCAGGAGAGTCTATGGGTGTGGACGGAATGCTGTGCGAGTCATGCGACACCACCTCGTCTTCCGAATATCTGATGTCTATCGCAGGCTTGTATATTTCCACCTTCATGTTCGCGAACTGGGCCCTGCGCAGCCTTCTGATCAGTTCTTCCGTCTTTCCTGAGAACATAGAGCCGCAGATGACCTCTATCCAACCTTTTTTTGCGTTTTCTAAAAACATTTCCTTACTTTTGTATTTGCGGGATGCAAATATACGCAATAGTATAAATGATACAGTCAGACCCGGTAAAAAAATGCGTATTCGGAATGAGCGGGAAACTCTATATTGTCCCTACGCCTGTAGGGAATCTTGAAGATATGACTTTCAGGGCGGTGTCGGTCCTGAAGAATGCGGACCTTATTCTGGCGGAGGATACCAGGACCAGTTCTGTGCTTTTGAAACATTATGATATACACGGGCGGCTGGAGTCCCACCATAAATTCAACGAGCACAAGACAGCATCTGTTATAAAGGACAGGATTCTCGATGGCCTGGATGTGGCCCTGATCAGCGATGCCGGGACTCCGGGGATTTCAGACCCTGGCTTTCTTCTTGTCAGGACATGCGTGCAGGAGGGCATAGAAGTGGAGACGCTACCCGGAGCTACGGCTTTTGTCCCTGCGCTTGTCAGTTCCGGCTTTCCGTGCGACAGGTTCTGTTTCGAAGGTTTTCTGCCTGTGAAGAAGGGCCGCCGGACAAGGCTCTCCGAGCTTGCCTGCGAGACCAGGACGATGATATTCTATGAGTCTCCATACCGTCTGGTGAAGACTCTTGAGCAGTTTTCCGAATTTTTCGGACCGGAACGCGGATGTTCTGTAGCCAGGGAGATTTCAAAAGTTCATGAAGAGCACCGTCGCGGAACGCTTTCCGAAGTCGCCGCGTGGTATGCCGCCCATGAGCCGAAAGGGGAGATCGTCATTATAGTGGCCGGGGCGGAACCGCAGAAGAAGTCCGGAAACAGGTATGGCGATGACGGGGATGCAGATTCTTAAGACGGGCTGCCCTGTGTATAATTGCGGCGCCCGGAGTTGAAGTCCCCGCCTGATCTGCCGGGCAGGAAAGAGTGAGAGGGATAAAGAGAAGAAAGATGAGGAGAGAGAAAGAAAACAGCGGAGAAAAGGCCGGGAATAAAGGCTATTCCGCATCGGTAACGACAGGAGCCGTTGCATTGGTATTCCTGATCATAGGTTTCCAGACAGCCTTGTTCGTCCATAAGGCTGCCGTAACTGCCATAGTAAACAAACGGGATCATCCCGATACGGTCTATGTCGTGGACAGTGCGCTTGCACGGCAGGTGCTTACTGATATGGAGCATTCGGATACGGCTGTGCCGGAGGGCCGTACCGTGGTAAGGAAGCATTCGGAGCATAGCCCGGCGGCAAAGTCCGTTTATAAAGCGCATGCTGATAAAAAGACGGAAACCTTCCGCTTCGATCCGAACTCAGTCTCCCGGGATGATCTTGAAAGGCTCGGCTTCTCCGAGAAGCAGGCCAGGTCTATAGTCAACTACCGTCTGAAAGGCGGCCGTTTCAGACGCAAGTCCGATTTTGCAAAGTCATACGTCGTGGCTGATTCCGTCTACAGACGGCTTGAGCCATACATCGATATACCGTTGGTCGACTTGAACCTGGCTGATTCGGCAGATTTTGACGCATTGCCGGGTATCGGCGGCTATTTCGCATCCGGAATGGTGGAGTACAGGCGCAAGCTCGGCGGCAGCTATTCATATAAGGAGCAGCTGATGGACATCAGGAAGTTCGACAGGGAAAGATATGATGCATTGTCGGACCTCATAACCGTAGATTCTGCACATGTCCGGCCATATCCCATGTGGACACTTCCGGAGGATTCCCTGCGCCTTCATCCCTATATCGGTTCCTATGCCGCCCACGGAATTGTCCTGTTCAGGGAAAACAACCCTTCTTCAGCCTGGTCCGTCGATGCTCTGGCCCGGGCCGGTGTCCTTCGCCCTGAAGATGCATCCAGACTCTCCCGGTGCCGCATAGCCCTTCCGTAACGGAATCAGAAGTCCTTTTCGTTTGCCAGATTCCAGGCGCTGATGAATGAAGCTTTGGTTATGTCGACGATTTTCTTCCAGTTGATCCGGTCGGTATGGTCGCCGGGCATATGGTAGTCGGGATGTCCGGCCGTGTGGTACCATATTATGGGAATGTCGCGCAGGGCGAAAGATGCGTTGTCGCTTCCGCCTACAGGTCTGTCCCAGGCCCGGTAGTCCGGAGCCAGGTCCAGACCGTATCTTTCAACGCTGTCTTTCAGCCAGTCACCAAAAGCGGGATGCGATTCGGTGTAGAAATACATCAGGTATCCGGGGTTCGACTCATTTGCATTGCGGCCTATCATGTCGAAATTCAGATACCCTTTCACTTTGTCTATCAGAGGGAAGGTAAGCACGAAATACTCGGATCCGAGCAGCCCTTTTTCTTCTCCGTCCCAAAAAGCGAAGATCACTGTCCGTTCCGGCTGTTCTCCCGTGGACAGGAATGCCTTGATCAGCTGGAGAACGGCAGATACGCCAGAAGCATTGTCGTCAGCTCCGTTGTATATCTTGTCCCCATCGAGCATCGGATCAAATCCGAGATGATCATAATGTGCGCCCACGATTACATATTCGTCAGGGTTCTTTCCGTCTATCCGGCAGAGTATGTTGTTGAGCGACAGCTTCCTATGGACATCCTGTCTGAGTACGGATATGGAATCCGGGTGTACCTGGAACCCGCCCTTTTTCTGCCGTTCCTTGCTGTACGCCTCGAATGGCTGATAGTACGAATCGAACAGTGGTTTTACTCCTAACGTCTTCAGGTTCGATACTATGTACTCTCCGGCAATCTTTCCCCACTGCGTGCCGGCTTCCCTGCCTTGAAGCGCATCGCTTGCCAGAAACCCGATATAGGCTTCCGCATTTTCACGGTTGATGGTTTCAATGCCTTTCTTTTCAGGACTTCCAGCCCAAACTGAAATACTGACGGCCAGCAGAATGATAATCAGTCCAGTCTTTTTCATATATCAGAGTTTAAAAATACTATGCTTATTTCAGGAAATGCCGTATAATCTTTTCCTTCAGGGCCGTGTACGGCCGGTACCTCATCGGCAGGTCAGTCCGCAGAGGTTTGTCGACTATGCTTTTCAGATGGGAAAAAGTTTCAAAGCCGTACTTTCCGTGGTAATGTCCCATCCCGCTTTCTCCGACACCTCCGAAAGGCATGTTTTCGGTAGCAAGGTGTATGATGGTGTCATTTACGCATCCGCCGCCGAAATGGAGTCTCCTAAGCAGCGTTTCCTTTAAATCTCCGTCATCAGTGAACACGTATGCCGCTAAAGGACGCGGTTTTCCGTCAATGTAATTTATTGCGTCTTCTATGTCTGTGTAGGTAATGACGGGAAGCACAGGTCCGAAGATTTCATCCTGCATTACCGCGAGAGATTCGTTGCCGGTGTCGTTGACGTCCGACAGACGGGCTATGGCAGGTCCTATTCTGAGACTGTCAGGCTCGGATTCTCCGCCGAATACCGGAATCCCGCGTTCCTTCAGTTCCGAAATCATTCCTGCGAGCCGGTCGAAATGCTTCCTGTTTACTATTTTCCCATAGTCCGGATTTTCCAGCGGGTGTTCGCCGAACATCCTGGCAGTCTCTTCCGTGCAGGCCGAAAGGAAGTCTCCGGCTATATCATTATGTACCAGTACATAGTCAGGAGCTACGCATGTCTGTCCGCAGTTGAGGAATTTTCCGAAGACGATCCTCCGCGCTGCAGTCCGCAGATTCCTGGCAGCCAGAGTCCTGTCCGCTATTACGGGGCTTTTCCCTCCGAGTTCCAGAGTTACGGGGGTCAGATGCTCTGATGCCTTTCTCATGACCAGCCGGCCGACAGACTTGCTTCCTGTAAAGAATATATAATCGAATTTCTGTTCCAGAAGATCCGAATTCACATCGCGCCCACCCTCGACTGTCGCGACATACTCTTCAGGGAAAACGCTCCGTATGATAGAAGCCACTACTGCAGAGGTCGCCGGAGAATAGGCGCTCGGCTTGATTATCACTGTATTTCCCGCCGCTATCGCACTTGCCGCAGGGGCAAGGCTGAGCAGCAGGGGGTAATTCCACGGGCTCATGACCAGCACGTTGCCGTACGGTTCAGGAATCATGTAGCTCCTGGCCGGAAACTGGGCGAGGGGAGTGTGTACTTTCCTGGGGCGCGAGTAGCTGCGGATATGCCTGATTGCGTGCCTGAGTCCGGACAGTACCATTCCTGTCTCGCACATGTAGGATTCGGTACTGCCTTTACCCAGATCAGCCTGAAGCGCGGCATTGATCTTCGCTTCATTTTCCATTACCGCTTTGCGCAATGCAACGAGAGCAGCACGCCTGAAAGGCACAGAGAGCGTCTTCCCGCTACGGAAAAACGCTCTCTGGCTATTTAGGATATCCTGTATCATGTTTGTCGAACGGATTCTGATTCTACGGTTTCCTGCCGTGCTCTTCACTCAGGGAAAAATCAGTCCTGGATATTCTGAAGAGCTTCGCGGATCTTTGCTTCGATCTCGTCGCAAAGTTCTACATTGTCGGTCAGAAGCTGTTTTACGGCTTCACGTCCCTGGGCAAGTTTCGAGTCATTGTAGCTGAACCATGATCCGCTCTTCTTTATGATATCGAGTTCTACTCCCAGATCTATGATTTCACCTACATGGGAGATTCCTTCCCCGAAAACGATATCGAATTCGGCTTTCTTGAAAGGCGGAGCCATCTTGTTTTTCACGATCTTGACCCTTGTCCTGTTTCCCAAAGCCTCTTCCCCGTCCTTGATCTGGCTGGTGCGGCGCACGTCTACACGTACCGAAGCGTAGAATTTCAGAGCGTTGCCGCCGGTGGTGGTTTCAGGGTTGCCGAACATTACGCCTATCTTGTCCCTCAGCTGGTTGATAAAGATGCAGCATGTGTTGGTCTTGCTGATATTGGCGGTCAGTTTCCTGAGCGCCTGGCTCATGAGCCTTGCCTGAAGTCCCATCTTGGCGTCACCCATTTCGCCTTCTATCTCGGCTTTAGGTGTAAGGGCCGCCACGGAGTCTATTACTATTATGTCTATCGCCCCTGAACGGATGAGGTTGTCTGCGATTTCAAGAGCCTGCTCTCCGTTGTCCGGCTGGGAGATGAGCAACGTTTCCAGGTTTACCCCCAGATTCTTTGCGTAACTCCTGTCGAATGCGTGTTCGGCGTCTATGATTGCAGCTATTCCTCCCTGTTTCTGGGCCTGTGCGATGGCATGTATTGCCAGTGTCGTCTTACCGCTGGACTCCGGTCCGAAAATCTCGATGACCCTGCCTCTCGGATATCCTCCGATACCCAGAGCATGATCCAGAGCTATGGAGCCGCTCGGAATGACGGAAACCTCCCATTTTGGCTGATCTCCCAACTTCATGATCGTCCCTTTCCCATAATCTTTCTCAATCTTGTCGATCGTAGCCTGCAATGCCTTGAGTTTGGCGGCATTGACTTCGGCTGTTCCTGCCTGTTCTGCTTCTTTAGCCATAATGAAATTAAAATTTGTCGTTAAGCTTTGCAAAGATACGATTTTCAGGGGTCGTATCAATAAAAATAAACACAAATATTCCTTCCTTTGTTATCGGGCCGCTGCATATCCGAAGGATGCTCCGCTTCCCTGAAGCGGAGATATCCTGAATGAATACGAGTAGACTGAATCCTTCTTTATTTCGAATTCCGGTCTCGGTCCCGGACCGCAGCTGGCATTGCCGATTCCGCGCTGGATGCAGTCGAGGTTCAGTATGACTTCAGCCCTTTCGACAGACGGAAGGTCATGGCCGTACTTGGTCTCCCAGAGATCTTTGTCGGTATAGTGCAGTGCACTGAAATCGAATGTCCTGTCCAGAGCGGCGACCCTCAGGCCGTTGCCATCCCCGTCGGTCAGTTCAAGCCATCTGGTATCGCACCTCTCTCCCATGCTTTGGGCGCGTACATACCATTCTCTCATATCGCTGACAGTGCTTGTGTACCTGCCGACATATGCAGCATCCTTCCTGTCCTGATAGTTTTCGGCAGGACCGCGTCCGTACCATACTATGTTTTCAAGCGAGCGGTCGAGACTTGCCTGCAGGGCTAGTCTCGGCAGGTTGAAGTTCTCACCTGTAACGAATTCAGCCGCCACATCTATTTCACCTGACGGATACAGGGTGTAGGTTACCGTGTACGGAACCGTCGTTTTTCCGCTGACGGCCTCGAATGATGTCTGTACCGTCACGGCATTTCCCGTATCGTTTTTCTTCCAGGTGAATTCCTTCAGGACCACACTCTGGCCCTGCCATGTCCTGCTGTCATTGTTGATTGAACGGTATCCGTTGAAGGTGAATCCGTTATGACAGTGGATCATGTCCTTCCCGCCGTATCTCAGTCCGGTCATGGTTCCTGAAACGGAACTGAAAGTGATTTCGGTCTGTCCAGATCTGAAGATTACGGCTCCGTCACGCTCCGTCACGACTTTGAATGCCTGTCCGCCCTCATCTGCAGCGGCAGGTTCTTCCCATCCGCCCTTCAGATATATCTGTTCTGTTGCTACCGAATGTCCTGCTTCCGCCCAGAGGCAGTCCTCGGTAAGGACGGCGTCCAGATTCAGGAAATATTCTCCGCTGCCGTCCGTAAGACCGGAATACGGAATTTCTACGATGACTTTCCTGCCGGGTTCGCAGTCTGGAAGGGCAATTTCACCGCTTCCTGCGTTCTTCCCGTTCTCAATGACCGAGTATTTGAGTTTGAAGTTATTGAGGTTCAGGAAATTGTATTTATTGTAAATTTCAATCCGATTTTCTCCTGCCGGGTTGAATTCCATGTACTGGTATACCTTTTTTACTTCAATGAGCTTAGGCGTTACTCTCCTGTCCGGAGTAGTCAGTCCGTTGCAGCAGAAATCGAAATCGTTCGGATGGTCGCCGAAACTTCCTCCGAAATAATATCTGTCGCTTGCCTGTCCTTTCATATTGATGCCCTGGTCTACCCAGTCCCAGATACAGCCACCTATCATTCTTTCGGAATGGTTCTCGATATAGTCCCAGTACTGGTCGAGGTTCCCGACTGCATTGCCCATGGCATGGGCATATTCGCAGAGGAAGAAAGGCTTGTTGCGAGGCAGCCTGTCCAGTCTTGCCATTTCTTCAAGCGAAGGGTACATCTTGGAGTCGATGTCTACGGCGTCATTCATCCCTTCGTAGTGTATAGGTCTGTCATCCAGGTCTTTGGCTGCATTATAGGCAGCAACGAAGTTTTGCCCTCCGCCGCATTCGTTGCCTAATGACCAGAAAATCACTGAAGGATGGTTCTTGTCCCTTTCGACCATCCGCACTACGCGGTCTACATAGGCCGGCTTCCATGACGGATTGTCGCTCAATGACATGTTGCCATGGCATTCAAGATCGGCTTCATCCATTACATACAGGCCATAGTAGTCATAAAGGGCATACATTTTGGCGTCATTAGGGTAGTGGGACGTGCGTATCGTATTGAGATTGAATCTCTTGAACATAAGTATGTCTTCTATCATGCTTTCGACCGGCACGGCTTTGCCATACTGAGGATGGATGTCGTGCCGGTTCGCTCCCTTGAAAAATACCTGCCGGCCGTTGATGAAGACTCTGTTGTCCTTTATTTCTATCTTCCTGAATCCGAATTTCTGTGTAGTGGCCTCGAGGGTGTTGCCGTTTTTGTCAAGCAGCTCGAAGTCGACTGTATACAGATGGGGAGTCTCTGCGCTCCACAGTTCCGGATCGGTTACGTTGATGGATCCGGTAACAGTCGCAGAGCCGCTGCCGGATATGGTGCCGGTTTCGATATCCGCAGTCCCGACCGCTTTCCCTTCCGGATCGGTGAGAGTGACTTTCAGCACGGCTCCAGTGCTTTTCTTACTGTAGTTTGCGATTTCCGCGCTGATATTCATGACGGCCTTGTCCCACGGTGCATCCGTTTCGGATGTGAGATACATGTCCCTCAGTCTTGTCTGAGGCGTAGCGACAAGATAGACGTCCCTATGGATGCCGCTCAGTCTGAACATGTCCTGATCTTCAAGATAACTGCCGTCAGACCAACGGAATACCTGTACGGCAAGCGTATTGTTTCCGGTCTTTACATACTTGGTGATGTCGAATTCGGCATCGTTGTTGGCTCCTTGCGTATATCCGACTTTCTTCCCGTTGACCCAGATATATGCCGCACTGTAGATTCCGTCGAAATGAATGAATATCCGTTTCCCTTTCCATTCGGACGGAATATTGAAATCACGTCTGTAGGAGCCTGTAGGGTTCGGTTCAGTTTCCGCTGTATATCCTTTCTGCGGCATTATGAACGGCGGGACGTTGAGGTGCGGATAGGTATAGTTCGTATAGATAGGGGTGCCGTATCCGAGCATTTCCCAGTTCGACGGTACGGGTATCTCATCCCAGCCGCTCACGTCATATCCTGTCTTGTAGAAATCTTCCGGACTGTTTTCCGGCCTGTCGGCCCAATTGAATTTCCATATTCCGTTGAGCGGAATCCGGCGTGAGGACTCCGGCTCCAGCCAAGGATACCTGTAGAAATCCCCGCTTTTCATTTCACCGGCTGACGCGAACGGGATGAATGTACTGCGCCCTTCTTCCTTGTTTATTGCGAAAACGGCTTCATTTTCCCAGTCATGGTTGCTCTGGCGTGTCAGTCTGAACGGCTGTACCTTAAGGGATGATTCCGCAAGGGTCCATTTCATATTGGCCGAAGGCTCGCTTCCTGCCGCTTTGAGCTGGTATGCCGGCTCTCCGACTACGCCCGCGCTCGAATATCCGAGAAAGCATCCTCCTGCGGCGCTTATGAAAGACCATGTCCCGTCTCCGTTCCTTACCGGTTTCCATAGCTGGTTCAGGTTCCGTGCGTCTTTGTTCCATTGGAGGACCGGTCCGTCTGAAGAACCGTGGTTCCCGTTGTCGAGTGCCATTTCGGTAAGAGGGCTCAGGATGAGGACGAAACCTTCCCTCCCGGAGGGTACGATCTGCCATACCTGAGATTCCCTTCCTTCCTGTCCCCGTGAAGTGAAGATGCCGGATCCGGGTTCCAGCCTGCCGTTATTGTCCAGGGCAAGGCCTCCGGATGTTCGGATTTCGTAGAATTTATCCGGATCAGGGCTTCCGGACGGGGATTTCTGGGCAAAACCCAGAGTGTATTGGATTGCGGCTATTGCCGCAAGTGTCCATCTGATAATTCGTTTCATCTGTATAATATTGTAAAATTAAAATATGGATTATTAAAAATCTGTACTTGTTATTTTTACAGTTCCTTTTTTGAGTCCTTTCGCTGTAGCTTCAAGAATGATTTCGCCGGCCTCTTCGGTCGATGAGACTATGGCTGTCATCATTCCCGAGAATACTTTCATTTCAGGTTTCTGGAATGACTCCAGAGATGTCGGGTCACCGTTGGCCCCGGCACGGTAGTATCCGGTGCCTTTGACCTTGAAACTGATGCTGTTGTCAGCCAGAGGACAGAGGTTCCCGTCCTTGTCCACGACTTTTACGGTAACGAATGAAAGATCCTTGCCGTCAGCCTTGATGGTGCTGCGGTCGGCGGAAAGTTCTATGGCATAAGGCTTCCCGGCTGTATGCATCTCTTTCTCTGCCACTGCATTGCCGTTTTCGTCGTAAGCCACGACCTTGACTGTTCCAGGCTCATAGACTGTGTCCATCCACATGAGGCGGTAACGGCTCTGCCTTTTGAGAGTGGCCTGAGAGAGAGAATCCGCGCTATTGTGGACAGTTACGGAGAGGTCTTTTGTCCGTTTTCCCTGGCTCTTGCCGTTGATGAACACTTCAGCCGTAGGGTAGTTCGTATAGACGAAAATCGGAGTCACCTCGCCTTCGCGGCCTTCCCAGTTCCAGTGCGGCAGGATATGCAGTGTTTCCGTATCCTTGTTCCAGTGACTTCTGTATAGGTAGTAGCGGTCTTTCGGAATGCCTGCAAGGTCCACGATACCGAACAGGGACGAGTGGCTCGGCCAGTCGGAATAATATGGAGTAGGTTCTCCGAGATAATCGAACCCTGTCCATACGAATTCTCCTATGCAGTAAGGCAGGTCATCGTGCTGGATGAAGTCGTCTTCAGGAAGGTTCGACCAGCCGCAATGTTCTACGTCATAGGAAGATGCCTGATGGTCGGGATACTTGTGCATCGAGCGCCTTGCTACCGGGAACTTGTATACTCCTCTTGAACTGAGTGTCGAAGCTGTCTCGCTTCCGAGTATCAGGCCCTGCGGAAGTTTGCTGTAGTTTTCCATGTATTTGTGTGGCCTGTAGTTGAATCCGGGAACATCGAGTACGGCTGCCATGTTGTTGTTCACTACGGCGTCCGGCGCGTCCATACCGTTGGTCACCGGCCTTGTCGGGTCTTCCCTGTGGCAGATGTCCTGCAGCATCTGTGTGAGTTTCGGACCCCTGTCTCCGTTCCACTGGTCAGGGACCTCGTTCCCGATGCACCACATTACGACACTCGGGTTGTTGCGGTAATGGCGGACAAGGTTCACCAGATCCTTTTCGACCCATTCGTCGAATAAAAGGTGATATCCGTTCTGTACCTTTGCCGAAGCCCATTCATCGAATGATTCTGCCATCAGCATCATACCCATCTCATCGCAGGCCCTGACAAGCTCGGGCGCCGGCATGTTGTGAGAAGTACGGATAGCGTTGCAGCCCATATCTTTGAGTATGCGTATCTGACGGCGGATGCCGGCTTCGTTGGCGATGCCTCCGAGAGGGCCGAGGTCATGGTGGTTGCAGACTCCCTGGAACTGTACGCGTTCTCCGTTGAGGAAGAAGCCTTTGCCGTGGATGATTTCGGCGGTGCGGATACCGAAGACAGTGGTATATTCGTCTTTTAATGTATCCCCTTCATAGATTTTCGATACGGAAGTATACAGATAAGGCGTTTCGGGAGTCCAGAGACGAGGGTTTTCTACCGTGAAGTCCTGACGGAAGATCCCGCCGTCGTATGCTGTTCCCTGCTGTCTTTCTGAAGCTACTGTATTTCCGTCCCGGTCCTTGATTTCCGTGACGATGGAATATTCGGCAAATGATTTCCCTTCCGGAAAATCCAGTGAAGTCTTCTGGCTGACTTTGGCGAAGTTGCTTCCGAGCTCTTCAGTAATCACCTGCGTCCCCCAGACAGGCACGTGCGCATCTCCGGTCGTTATCAGATGTACGTTCCTGTAAAGTCCGGCGCCGGGATACCAGCGTGAGCTCTCGGTCAGGTTTTCAAGCCTTACGGCCAATACGTTCTTCCCTTCGACGAGATATGGGGTGGCATCGAACCAGAAGGAATTGTACCCGTATGGCCAGCGGCAGGCTTCATGGCCGTTCACGTATACCTGTGCGTGGCTCATTGCCCCGTCAAAGAGCAGGGTGCATCTGCCTCCGTCGGCAAGCTGCGGTTTTTCGAACTCGAACCTGTACCATCCTGTCCCGACGAACGGAAGGCCGCCAGTACGGCCTGCATGCTCCATAGGGTCGCTCTGCCCGTCCTGGACGATGGCGGTGTTATGCTTGTCATTGTCCACGCTGAACGGACCGTAGATAGCCCAGTCATG
>JADIMH010000051.1 GCA_017694885.1 Candidatus Cryptobacteroides faecipullorum
TCCACCAGCGCGGCCTCGTGGATATTGATGTAAAGGCCGTCATCCGTCTTCATCTGCAGGGCTGTCTGGACGCCTGTCGGGGAGAACGGGGTCTGTGAAGAGTTCGGGGTAACGGCCGACGGCATCAGGGAACGGATTTCAGACAGCCTGGATTCCGTATAGTCATACTCCTGGGTGTCATAGTCCCCGGGAATCCAGAACGCCTTGTGGTCCCCTGTCATGGCGAACTGTGTAAGCTCCTCCTTGATTACGAAATAGGACAGGCTCCTCTGCTCCGGAAACTCATACCTGAACCCCAGACCGTCATCATAAAGGCGGAACCTGACGAGCATCACGCGCCCTGAGCCAGCCTGCTGCAAAGTCACGGCCATCTCATTGTAATGGTTTCTGATATGGTCCTCTTCGCCCCAGACCGGAGTCCAGGTCTCATCGAAAGAACCGCGTTCGACGTCCAGCATCTTGAAACCGTCATACAGGGAAACCGGCTCCCCTACTCTTCCCCTCTGAATCTTCTCCCCGAACTCGAGTTTCGGCAGCTCTCCCCTCAACTCAAACCCCAACGTGCTGGGCAGGACTGCCGTCTTGTCCTTGTAGTCAAGCCAATAGCACGGCTCGCCCTTTTCGGTAACAGTAAATTTCAGAGACATGTTCCCGTCAGGGGAGGCCAATGTCTGTACGCCTGCCGGTGCGGCGTCCTGGGCGGACAGCGAGGCGCCGGCGGCCAATGCAACGATGAATGTCAATATCTTTTTCATTTTCAATATGTTTGATTATCTTTTATATTCCACGACAAGCACCTGGCGCGGTCCCACAACAGTAGAGTCCGAAACGGTAACGGACTCGCCTGTAATGACATTTCTCCCGTCATGAAGGCCGTTTGCTATCTCGGCATAGTGCGACCACGGGATATGTTTCTTTCCGCGTGAATTGTTGATATACACGAAAACGGCATCGGTATCGTCGTACCGGAAATAACCGTAAGTATTGTCCCTTGAAAGGAAATGCATGGTCTTGCCGTTATGGATAACTTCCTTGCCTTTCCTCCACTGGAAAAGTTTTCTGGTAAAATCATGAAGTTCCTCCATCTGCCCCTGCTGCACGGGGTTGCCGTCCGTGTTCACGGCAGCAGCCGCACGGTCCTCGGCAGAGAAGAGGTCAATGGCATCGTCAGACCAGCCGCCGGGAAAATCCACGCGCAGTCCGCCATGTCCCTGAGACCTGTCCTTAGATACAAACATCATCTCGTCCCCGTACAGTATCTGCGGAATGCCGCGCATGGTCGCCATGAGAGTCATCGCTATCTTGTGCCGGTCAGGGCACTTCCTTACGACATCACCGATACGGTCCGTATCATGGTTTCCGGGGAAAATGAGCATTTTCGACAGGTCATGATAGACAAAATCATGGGAAAGGCAGTCATATACCCTGGCCATTCCTTCTCCCCATGCACGGGAACCGGAAGACAAGGCACGGCAGAGCGCATCCTGCAAGGGAAAATCCATAATAGACGGAAGATGAGAGTCGAAACCGTCCCTGTTCGCGTTGCCTCCCTGCCAATAGGCCAGTTGCGGGATGGAGGAAGTCCAGCATTCCCCGACAATGTTGAAATGCGGATATTCGTCCAGGACAGCCTCGCACCACCTGCTCATAGGAAGTTTCTCGTTGTACGGATAGGTGTCCACCCTGAACCCGTCCAGTCCGGCATATTCCACCCACCATACGGCCCATTGCTGGAAATATTTCAGGAGATACGGATTGTCCAGGTTCATATCCGGCATCGACTGTGCGAACCAGCCGCTTTCCTGGATATTCAGATCATATCTGGAGGCGTTCGGATCCATATTGGAGGAAAAGCAGTTATTTGTGCCCGTATACTCAGGGAAAACATGCACCCAGTCCCGGAAGGGAAGGTCTTCCATCCACCAGTGGGCCGCACCGCAATGGTTTGTCACCACATCCATTATGACCTTCAGTCCTTTAGAGTGGGCCTTGGAGACAAACTCCCTGTAAAGTTCATTGGAGCCGAACCGAGGGTCGATATGATAATAGTCGGAGCAGGCATAGCCGTGGTAGGAGCCCCCGGGTTCATTGTCAAGCAGGAGAGGTGTGCTCCAGATGGCAGTAGCGCCCAGATCCGCGATATAGTCCAGGTGGTCGATCATACCCTGGATATCGCCGCCGTGTCTTCCGAAGAAGGCTTCCCTGTCGGCCTTTTCGGCCGTATCCGGCGTCGAATCGTTCGAAGGGTCACCGTTGGCGAAGCGGTCAGGCATGATAAGATAGATCATGTCTGCGGTGGTGAAACTTTTCCTGTCGGAAGATCCCGGCCTGCGCTTCCCTATTCTGTAAGGATACTTGAATGTCGTGCTTCCGTCAGAAAAGACGAGCCAGTAATCGCCGGTAACGGCATCCGGGGCTACGGTCACATCCACGAAAAGAAAGTCCGGACTGTCTCCTTTGTGTATTTTCTTGACTTTCACCCCGCTTCCGCCTTCGATTTTTACATTGAAAGATGAAATCCCCTCGCCCTTGACCAAAAGCTGCAGTGAGGTCTTCATACAGGTCCACCAGCATGGGGGCTCCACCCGGTCTATCCTGTCGTCTGCGTCCGGGGTAAGGTCAGGATTGAAGGCGGCGTTGCCACTGCATGATACGGCGGCTGCAATCGATATTGCCATTATGATTCTCTTTAACATATTTCCTGTAAATTTAATTGTTTTTGCAATATAGGAAATACCGCCGTTTCTGCAAATGTCCGGTCTCATTTTCCGGTAAATTCCACGATCAGTGCACTGTTTGCGGGTACGAGAGTATCATCGCTTACTGTCACGGGCTCGCCGGTAATCACATTGCGTCCTTCTCCCAGGCCTTCTGTGATTTCAGAAAAACGGGACCATGTCACATTGGCGTCGGTGTCGGAATTGTTTATATACACAAACACGATATCGGTATCATTGTATCTGAAATAGGCATATGTGTTGTTCTGCGGTATGAAATGCAAGGTTTTCCCTGAGTGGATCACTTCCTTGCCTTTGCGCCAGTTCAGCAAGGTCCTGACATAATCATGAAGATCGGCGGCTCCGCGGTACAGAGAATCAGACTGAGCCTTCTGACGGCCTTCTTCAGTAAACAGATTCAGGGTATCGCCTTCCCATCCTCCGGGAAAGTCCATACGGAGGCGTCCGTCATCGCGCCTCGAGGTACCTGTCGAGAACATCATTTCATCGCCGTAGAACATCTGGGGGATCCCGCGTATGGTGGACAGCATGGCGAAGGCCAGTTTCATCTTGGCGTAGTTCCCGCCCACGACATCACCCAGACGCGGAGTGTCATGGTTTGACCAGAAAAGCAGCATCCTGTTCAGGTCATGATACTGGAAATCCCGGGCAATGGTGTTGTATACCGCAGAAATATCACCTCCGTGCCAGTGTCCTTCTCCGGAAGAAGCAAGGGCGCCGTTAACCGCTTCCCTCAACGGAAAATCCATAATGGACGGAAGATGCGAATCGAATCCGTCGGGATTCTCTTTCCCGCTCTGCCAGTAGGCTACCATATCCGGATTGGTGTTCCAGTTCTCGCCTACGATATTGAACCACGGATATTCATCCATGACGGCTTTGCACCAGTATGACATAGGTATCTTCTCATTATAGAAATAAGTGTCGACACGGAATCCGTCCAGACCGGAGTATTCTATCCACCATATTGCCCACTGCTGGAAATATTTCAGGAGATACGGGTTGTCCAGATTCATATCCGGCATCGACTGTGCGAACCAGCCTTCTTCCATGATTTTCCTGTCGGAAGCTGACGCATTGGGGTCAATGGCAAGGGTAAACATGTGGTTTGATCCCATATAAGGGTCATTCTTATGCACCCAGTCATCAAAAGGCATGTCCTGCATCCACCAGTGTTCGGTGCCGCAATGGTTCGTGACTATATCCATGATTACCTTGATTCCTTTCTCATGGGCCTTGGAAACCATTTCCTTATACAGGGCATTGTCACCGAAGCGTGAATCTATGTTATAATAGTCCGCACAAGCATAACCGTGATAGGACCCCCATCTGGCATTGTCCTTCAGAAGCGGAGTCATCCAGATGGCCGTGGCACCCAGATCCGCGATATAGTCCAGATGGTCGATGATACCCCGGATATCGCCGCCGTGCCGGCCGAACGGCTCTTCACGTGCGGCTTTCTCGTCTGTATCCGGAGTGGAATCATTGGAAGGATCTCCGTTCGCGAACCTGTCAGGGACAATAAGATAAATCACATCGGATGTTGAGAAGCTTTCTCTCTGTCCGGAGGATTTGGTCCCCAAAGTGTATGTATAACGGAACTTGTCCTTCCCTTTCTCGAACACCAGATCATACTCTCCTGCTACGGCAGTACCTGAGACCGCCACGTCGACAAAGATGAAATCCGGGTTGTCCGCCTTGTGGACTCCGGTTATGGACACCCCGTCCTTTCCCTGTATGGAGACGTCGTATCCGCTGATTCCCGGTCCCTGGACCATGAGCTGGAGAGATGTCTTCATCCCTGTCCACCAGCATGGAGGCTCGACTCTCACCACCTGGTCTGAAGTAGCATGCTGCACTTTTGCCTGAAGCGTCATGGCAGCGAACAGGGCCGCTGCCGCCAAAACCATATTCCTTTTCATATTGTCTCTATTCTGTAATGTTTCTCAAAATATACTCATACGGGCCGAAATGGAGCTTCCCTGCAGGCGAATCCACGGACACGGCCTTGTTTCTCATGTTCACCGCCACAAATACGCAGTCGCTGCCATATCTTCTCGAGAACATCAGCACGTCATTGTCAGGGTATGCCGTCAGGTCTCCTTTCCTTATGGCAGGATGGCTGTTATAGAAATCCACGAGGTATTTATATTCCTCCCTGTAACCGGGATTCGAGCTCCAGTCCACAGGCACATACCTGAAGAAATCGATCCTTTCCGGGAATGCGACTTCCTGCGAATCATATATAAGCATACCTCCATGCAGATATGTAGCGGCTACAAATGCGGCGATGGCTCCTCTTTCCCCGTCAAATTCCACAACGGCCGGGGCATGCACCGCCTCATCATGGTTGGTGGTAAAACGCAGTTTCACTTTTCCGGGCTGAAGCCCTGCGTATTCCAGACTGTCGGCTTTAATGAGTTCCGTAACAGGAGCTCCCTTATGATATACCTGACGCAGCGCTGCGAGATACCCCCATGCATAATTCATATCGAATCCTGCATCGAAATGGTCTTTTCTCTGCCCTTCCGCCAGCAGAAGCAGCTTCCTGTCCGGGATTTCCCTCAAAGCCCGGACAGCCTGCTGCCAGAAATCAAACGGTACATAGTCCGCCGCATCGCAGCGGAATCCGTCCACACCATGTTCTTCCACCCAGTATTTCATGGCATCGATCATGGCATTGCGCATTTCCCGGTTGCCATAATCAAGGTCTGCCACATCTTCCCATCCGGTTCCGGCAGGGTGGATTATATTCCCGCGCGAATCCCTGGTGAACCACTCCGGATGCTCTTCCATCCATACGCTGTCCCATGATGTATGGTTCGCGACCCAGTCCAGAATGACACTCATCCCTCTCTTGTGGGCCTCCCTGACCATAGTGTCGAATTCTTTGACAGTGCCGAATTCAGGGTTAAGGGAAAGGTAATCCTTGATACAATACGGAGAGTTCACGCTTTTTTCAACGCCGATCTCATACACCGGCATGAACCACAATACATTTACTCCCAGCGCCGCAATGGAATCCAGCTGCCGGGTCACGGCATTGAACGAATGGTCGGCTGCGAACACTCTCGGGTTTACCTGATACATCGCCGCATCCTGCGCATCTGGAACTTCATGACCTGATACGTAGCTGACGGCCATGAATACCGACAGTATCGTCAATATTTTCCTTATCATAATATTTATGCTTTAAATTATTTTTGTCTGCAGGTCTTTGTCCCGGTACACGGGTATTCGCTTCATCCGCCGGATAACGCACCGCCTCGGCTTTCCCGAAAGGTTTCCCGGACCTGGCATGGAGAAACCGGATGTCCTGCCGTCAGCCCGCGCCAGGATACCGCTATTTCAGGCCGGGCTGTAAAATTCCTGACAGTGTCTTTTACTATAGTATAATACGGACATCATGGACACTTTCGCAGGAAAATCTGGCGACATTCAGGTTCTCCATAC
This sequence comes from Candidatus Cryptobacteroides faecipullorum, assembly GCA_017694885.1. Classification (GTDB taxonomy): domain Bacteria; phylum Bacteroidota; class Bacteroidia; order Bacteroidales; family UBA932; genus Cryptobacteroides; species Cryptobacteroides faecipullorum. Next base: position 6,192 of record JADIMH010000051.1, read on the forward strand.
CGCCGGGGCCGTAGTCTGCCTCCATTCTTCCGGATTTGCAGGTTAAAAGTATTTTTCGGTTTTCAGATTACAAATCCTGATATGTGGTATGTCTTCAATACAAATATAAAACTCAATGTCAGCCCCGCAATGGCCCATCTGACGAATGGTAAAACTATATGGATGGGCTGCAGATAAATCGGGATGAACATCCGTTGGATTCGCATGAAAAAAAGCTAACTTTGCATCGGTCCAGGATGCAGGTCCGTGATTTCCAGATGAAAGCGCTGAAAACCGGTTCCATAATACACCTTTTTGCCGTCACCCATGTGATAGCGACCCTGTCATGCCGCTCGGCCGGGATAGACGATTCCCTTCTGCTGACCCTTCTCACCATGCTGATGATACTTCTTATATGCTTCAGAAAGAAAATCAGCGTAGAGTTCACTGCGGCATATATCGTCCTGGCCAATATCGCGGGCTATCTGACAGGGATAGGGGTTGCCGGCATCATCATGCACATTTCACGGTCAGCCCTGCTGGTACACGCCCTGTCGACATTCGTAACGACCGAACTTTTGGGCTGGACGGTCATACTTCTGACCAGGATCTTCTGTACGGAGCACAGGAAAAGAGGCTGGACGCCGCGCATCGGGTGGCTGCTCGCGGCCACCGCCGCCATCTTCCTTGTACGGCTTGCCTATAGGGAGATTTTCAATTCGGGATATTTTACTGCCGAAAGTTCATACCGCATAATCAGGATGCTCATGGGCAACTCTTTCGCCATCCTGCTGGCAGTATGTCTGAATATCATCTACATAAGTTTCATGCGCAGGCATGAACCCGTCAAAAGCATATACCTGAAGACTATCCTGCTCATGGCTTTCGTACTGACCGTCTCCGTCATTACGGCTCTTCTGGCGGGGTACGGACTGCCATTCGGATTCAACCGGACATTGACCTGGAATGAATTCATCCTGCTTCTGACCATAAGCATCCTTGCGGAACTGTGCATCTACTGTATAATTTACATAATAGACCTCGCTCTCGCAGCAAGGAAGTCAATGTTCGAGGAAAGGGAAAAAGCCCACAAGGCGCAGTACCGGTACCTGAAACTCAAGCAGCAGGTAAACCCCCATTTCCTGTTCAATTCGCTGAACATCCTCGACTGCCTCGTATGCGAGCACAAATATGAGCAGGCCAGCAGTTTCATCCACAAACTGGCCGGCATATACAGGTATATGCTGCAGAACGAGGCTGATACCCTTGTTCCCCTGAAAGAAGAACTTACGTTCATACATATGTATTCCGACCTGCTGAAGGTAAGGTTTCCGGGAGGGTTCAGGCTCGAAATAGACATACCGGAAAAATACAGAAGATACTTCGTAGTGCCGTGCTCGATACAGATGCTCGTAGAAAATGCCATAAAACACAATACCGTGAGCGAAGACAATGTCCTGCATATAAGGATCACTTCGGACGGGAACACCGTCTCGGTCACGAACAACATCAATCCCAAACTCTCCGGAAGCAGTTCCACAGGGATCGGACTGTCAAATATCCGCCAGCAATACATGGACCTGAACGGCAGCAGCATCGGTGTTTCCGACTCCGGAGGGTACTACAGCGTATCCATCCCGCTGATCGGAAAACAGAACGAAGCGCACTGAAATGAACCGTAACCATAATACCACGATATGACACTGAACGTACTTATAGTAGAAGATGAAAAGATAGCCATGGAGAATCTTTCCAGAATCCTGCTCTCGCATTTTCCCGAGATAAGGATAATCGGAAATACCGCATCCATCAGGGACACCGTAAACTGGCTGCGGGAGCATCCTGATTCTGCCGATGTCATATTCATGGACATAGAACTGTCCGACGGCAACTGTTTCGAGATATTCCGTCAGACAAAGGTAAACGCAAAAGTGATAATGACCACCGCATACGACAGATATGCCATCAAGGCATTCGAAGCAGGCAGTATCGACTATCTTCTCAAACCTGTGGACCATGACGCCCTGAAGAGGGCAATAGACAGGTGCAGACAGTCAGCTTCCGGCATAGACATAGAGAAACTGTCGCGGATTTTCGGAACAAGGACCAAGTGGCGGCAGCGCTTCATAGTGCGAATAAACGACAAGATCCTTCCTGTCAGGACAGACGACATAGCGTATTTCTACTCCGAGGAGAAAAATACGGTCATGGCCACTTTCGATGGCAGGAAATACATCCTGGACTCCACCTTGGACATCCTGTCGGACGAGCTGGATCCTGAAAAGTTCTTCCGGATCTCCAGAAGCTGCATCCTGAACATGCAGGCCATCGAAAGCCTTGTGAAGCACCTCGGCCGGCTGACGGTCATTGCCTGCCCGCGGCCAGACTTCGAGATGACAGTCAGCCGCTCCCGCGCCGACGATTTCATGAAATGGCTTGAAAACGTGAAATAGAATATAGACACAAAATACAAAAACAGATGAACACACATTATATTTCTAGCCAAAAGCTGACAATCGGCAGAATATCGGAAATCATCAGCAGCGGCATCCGTCTGGAGCTGAGCCGGGAGGCCGCCGCGGCGGTAAAAAAATGCCGCGAATACCTGGACTCCAAGATGGATGACATCAGACGTCCGGTGTACGGGGTCACGACAGGGTTCGGCTCGCTGTGCAACATAACCATCCCCGAGGAAGACCTCTCGCAGCTCCAGCACAACCTGGTCATGTCGCACGCCTGCGGTACAGGAGAGAAAGTCCGTCCGGAAATCGTGAAAATCATGCTCCTGCTGAAGATACAGTCGCTTTCCTACGGATATTCCGGAGTACAGACAGATACGATACAGAGGCTCATGGACATGTTCAACAACGACATCCTGCCTGTGGTCTACCGGCAGGGCTCCCTCGGAGCATCCGGCGACCTGGCGCCTCTCGCGCATCTGTCCCTGCCGCTTATCGGCATGGGAGAAGTGGAATATAAAGGAAAGGTGCTGCCGTCAGCAGAAGTATGGGAGACCCTTGGATGGAAACCTCTCCGGCTACAGTCGAAAGAAGGGCTCGCCCTGCTCAACGGGACGCAGTTCATGAGCGCACATGCGGTGTGGTCCCTGATCCGGAGCAAAAGGCTGTCGGAATGGGCGGACAGGATCGGGGCCATGTCTTTGGATGCATTCGACGGCCGCATAGAGCCGTTCTGGCCGCAGACACACAGGGTGCGTCCGCACCAGGGCCAGGCCGAGACAGCAAAACGGTTCATGGAGCTTCTTGACGGCAGCGACATAATCAAACGCCAGAAAGAGCATGTCCAGGACCCGTATTCATTCCGCTGCATACCGCAGGTACACGGGGCAAGCAAGGATACCATACGGTATGTAGAATCCGTCATCGAAACCGAAATCAACAGCGCCACGGACAACCCTACCGTCTTTCCTGACGAAGACCTCATAATATCGGCAGGAAATTTCCACGGGCAGCCGCTGGCCATCGCAATGGACATGCTTGCCATCGCTCTTGCGGAGCTGGCGAATATCTCGGAGAGACGTATCTACAAGCTCATTTCAGGTCAGAGAGGCCTGCCCAAGTTCCTGGTAGCGAAGCCGGGCCTCAACAGCGGATTCATGATACCGCAGTACACCGCCGCATCCATCGTAAGCCAGAACAAAGGGCTCTGTACTCCGGCAAGCGTGGATTCCATCCCGTCATCCCAGGGCCAGGAAGACCATGTGAGCATGGGGGCCAATGCAGCGACCAAGCTCGTGCGCGTAGTGGAAAATACGGAGCGGGTCCTGGCCATCGAACTTTTCAATGCAGCCCAGGCGTTGGATTTCCGCCGTCCGCTCAAATCATCATGGAATATCGAAAAGATCCACGCGGCATACAGGAAATCGGTTCCGTTCATCCAGGATGACACCTACATGCATCCGCTTATCGAAAAATCCATAGAATTCATAAGACAATAGCGGCGGACACGTATGAAGACTCTGATCAGAAACATAGGGAAACTCGTCGGCATTGTCCCGGAAGGGACATTCAGAAAGGAAGGTGAGGAAATGGGCAAAGTCGGATACCTTGACAATGCCTGGCTGCTGATAGACGGGAAGAAGATAGACTCTTTCGGGCAGGAAGGGGACAGCCGTTACGGGACAGCACAGGAAGCGGCCCGTATCATCGATGCCGCCGGCGGATACGTCATGCCGTCATTCTGCGACTCCCACTCGCATATAGTCTATGCCGGCTCCCGCTACGGAGAATTCAGGGACAAGATCGACGGACTGACATACGAACAGATAGCAGCCCGGGGAGGCGGCATCCTGAACTCTGCAGACCTGCTGCATGAAACTTCCGAAGAAGAGCTGTTCAGACAGTCTCTCGAGCGTGCCGTCGAAGTGATGAACATGGGCACGGGAGCACTGGAAATCAAAAGCGGTTACGGTCTGAATACGGAGGACGAACTCAAGATGCTCCGCGTAATCCGCCGGCTCAGAGCCTCCCTGCCGATGGAAATCCGGGCGACTTTCCTCGGAGCCCATGCGGTAGGAAGGGCATACACCGGACGCCAGGGTGAATATGTGGATATGGTATGCCGGGAAATGCTGCCGGCAGTGGCCGCCGAAGGCCTCGCCGACTTTGTGGACGTGTTCTGCGACAGCGGATTCTTCACCCCGGAAGAGACCCTTCAGATTCTCGACGCGGCACAGGCATACGGCCTGAGGGGGAAAATCCATGCCAACGAGCTTGCCGTATCAGGCGGAGTCCAGGCGGGAGTAAGCCGGGGGGCCCTTTCTGTGGACCATCTGGAACGGACCACAGACGCTGAAACCGACATTCTCAAAGGCACCGCCACCATGCCGACAATGCTGCCCGGGGCATCCTTCTTCTCGAATCTGCCATACGGCCGGGCAAAAGACTATATCCGCGCCGGCTTAGGCGTAGCCCTCGCCTCGGACTACAATCCGGGCTCTTCCCCGAGCGGGGATATGCGTTTCGTCATGGCATTGGGCTGCATAAAGATGAAACTCACTCCGGAAGAAGCATTCAACGCCTGCACGCTCAACGGAGCATACGCGATGGGGATAAGCCGACTGACAGGCTCCGTCACAGCCGGAAAACTCGCCGACCTCATTATTACCCGGCCGCTCCCGGATCTTGCGTTCATACCTTACAGCCACCACACTCCGTTCATCAGCAGAATCATACTGAAAGGAAAGGAACTATAGGCATTCCTCTATCCTCGACAACAGATAGCTGCGCAGGCCGGTCCAATGGTAGTACGGAAAGCAGTCCGTTGAAAGCCCGCTGACCTTTGTCTCCTTTTCATTCAGGAGTATCTTGACCAGTATGTCATCAGAGCCTTCCTTACGGAAAAAGACCATCTGGATGTTGCATGCCATAGGAGATATTATGAAATCGCACCATGCATCATGGACCTTTGACATATCGCTCTCGACGGTATCGCATCCGTCCAGTCCCATAAGCGCCGCCAGAGGAATCACATTCTGGTCATGACCGTAACGCAGGGTCGCCGCCACCCGTCCGGATGAAAGGGCGTCGTCGGCGCATGATATGATGTGCCTCAACGACGGCTCCGCATCGGAAAGGGCCCTTTTCCCGAATCTGGCTGAAGGCCCGCTCTGCAAATACATGATTCCGTTTTTGACCGACCAGATGCCGAATACCTCCTCCGGAGTCAGATACCGGAACAGATCGATGCCGAGATAGTCGACATCACGGCAGATGCTCGCCAGCATATACATGTCGTACAGCATCTCCCACCTCCTGTCCTCGGGGATAAAACCGTAGTCGGTAAAAAGTTCGCCGAGAAGCCTGTCCGGATTGCAGCATTTCCTGTAAGCGGCATTTTTCTCTTTTGAAATCTCCTTTGCGATCTTCATGCACTCCGGCCTGTTGAAAATCATATCCATGTTTCTCTGGGAAGATGACCTTTCTATGATTATCTCCGGATTGAGTTCCTTGAGCCGCTCGTTAGATGCCGCCATACTCAATACGCAGCGCACGACATTCGAAGAATACGCCTCGATACGGCAGATCCTTCCGTGATCGGTAGAAAACACTTCTGGATATGACAGGTACATCCTCTCAGCGATGTGCCTGTGCTCTGCGACCCCTCTCGGGGAAAGCTCCCCGTACCTGCCCCTGGCGTCCTCCGCAAGTATTTTCACCAATGAATACACCTCATCCCCCAAGGGGGTCGTTTTCCCTTCCGAGCGCCCCTGCTCCAGCTTTTCAAGAGTCCGTTCATAGTTCAGATGCGAAGAATGCCAGCGTGAACCGTGCCGGCCCAGATGGCTTATATAGAAAGGGCTGTAACCTTCCGGCGCAGGCGTCCGGAGATGGTGCACATCAGGATAAACGGTGTATATCCCGGACATGTTGCCGATATTTTTCAATATCTCGGATTCCGGCATCTGGGCCGCAATGGTACACGGATACAATGCTGCCAGGAATATGGCGGCGTTTCTGACAATTCGGGCAATCATCATCTTCAATTCTGGTAAAACATAAAGGCGGGTGCCGGGCAGAGGCGCCCGATACCCGCTGTAAATATAAGGAATTATTGTCAATCGCCCGTATATGCCCCCATGACATTTCCTGTCCTGTCATTTCCTTTCTGGTCGGAAACAAGGATTTCAGGGTCGACTTCCGGACTCATGCCTGTAACAATCGAAGCGAGTTCGTCCACAGGCATTCCATATGAGAGGGCCGGATTATTGTCTCCCGAGAGGGCTCTCACCCCGTCGCTTATGGATGAAAGCATTGTCTCGAAATCGAAAACCGCGCCGGAGACCGCCGCCTTGTCCTTACCGTAGACGGCAGAACCGTCAATACAGTATGAAAGCACTGCCGGCAGATCGGAAGTTCCGGCATTGGAAGATGTTATGACTATGTCCGGATATCCTTCCGCATCCCGGTTTCCTGCCACGATAGAGTTATACATGTTCAGGGTAGTATAGTCTCCGGCTTCGACTCCTCCGCCGGTAAACGCAGACTCGTTATTTGTCACAGTACAGCTTATCATCGTCAGTTCGGACGGAAGGGCCGAAGTTCCGTAAAGGGCTACAGCGGCTCCGTTTCCTCCGAAGTTGCCGTCAAATGTGCAGTTCACTGCAACCGAACGTGAATTCTCCCTGAAATAGCATCCGCCGCCCCTGCGGGAATTCTTGATACCGTCGGTCCTGTTGTTGAGGAATGAAGTATTGTAAATATACGATTTGACCTCGCCCTTATCATTGTCGTATGCGTAAAGGCCGCAGCCTACTCCGGTATTGGAATTGTTCCTTACGGTACAGCCGTCCATATAGAGCGTAGCCGAATTCCATATACATGCTCCGTTTCCACCGGATTCGTTCTCTTCGAATAAACAATCGGTGAAACGAGCTTCCCCGCCGCCTGTAACATAGACCGCACCGCAATATCCGGGAGAGTAGTTGTCACGGATGACACAGTCAGTGAATGCGACATTCGTATTGCCAACGGTTATACCTGCACCATATGACCTGTGAAGTTTGGCCCCGTTGATGGTTATGGTCTGGGCAGAGGAGTTGGCATAGCCTCCGGTTATTGTCACTCCGCTGACATTCACAGAAAAAATATCGCTCTTGGGGGCCGTAACTACCATGACGTGGAATGCCGGACCGCCCTCGATATCCCCTGAAAGGATTGTAGGATTGGCATCCGGGTCAGCCACTGCGCCTTCTGTCGCATCGGCAGGGAAACCGCCTATGATGGAAACATTTGCAGCAACGTGGAATGTGTTGTCCTTTACCTGATTTCCTCCGGCGAGCATAGCAGTAGGACAGTGGGTGCCGGCAGCCACATAAATCTTGTCGTTGTCGACAGCGGCGGCAAGGGCATTCGAAAGGGTTGTAGGACTGGCCCATGACGAGCCGTCACCGGTTCCGTCTGCCTTTACATACCAGTTGTTCCCGAGTTCCTGGATCGGGGTGGCTTCCTGGGATATCGTTACGATATGCTCGGAATCTTCAGTAATCCAGACCCTGATCTCCCCTGTTCTCGGCTCTATGGTTCCGTTTCTGGAAACGGTGAATGTCACTTTGACCGGTTCTTTGCCGCCTTCTCCCCGGTCATCGCATGTAAGGGTCACCCACGATGCCCTGCTCTCGACCATCCACGGAAGATTCGCGGTAAAGCTGAAACTGTATTCCCCGCCGTCGTTAGACACGGTCAGGTTGTCCTGCCCGTCGAAATTCAGGAGCGGAGTGTCACCGACACCGGGCTCCATCGGGAAATCGCTTTCATCGAGGTAATCTGCCGAACATGACCCGAACGTCATGGCTATAATGGAAAAGAGCACCGGCAAATATTTATGTATCGTTCTCATAATTGTCTGATTTTTCATTTATTCATCGGTTTCCACTATCACAAGTCCACAATACACGGCTCTTTCCTGTCCGCCGTTGTCCGTAGGCCAGTTCAAAACCCGGAATCTGTCCGGATCATCGAAGCCTTCAGATTCCCTGACAAAGAAAGTAGATGATCCGCCGCCGTCAAGGTTGATTGCCGACCAGCATCCGACGGCCTGCATGAGCTGGGACATGTCATGGAAAGACATTCCGTTGGAGTAGGTATAGCGGCGTCCGTCTATCACCATTATATAAACCCTGGTACCGTCCTGCGACACTCCGATACAGGTTCTCGGCTCTACAGACAGGTCATCGGGATCAGGTATGTTTATGGTCTTGCCTTCTGAAACTATTACCGGACCGCCTCCGCATGCTTCCCATATGACATCGGAAGCGGCTACGGTCTCATAATCGGCTGCCGGGGCCGTATATGCCTTCTTGTCCTTTGTCAGGTAGAAAAAGCTCCTCGGCCTGACAGGCAGGGAGTTGAATGTACCTTTGAGACATACTCCCTCATGATGGAAAATGCCCTGAGGCTCGCTTGTGGTCTCGCTGCCGAAATCGGAATTGGTCCCGCCCCATATTCTGAATCCGGGAGCATCCACATGCATGGCCTGCTCTGTCACAGGTTCCGCCCCCGAGCCTATAGGAAGGTCGAACGGGGTTGTCTGGGAAATCGTAAGGTTTTCTCTGGTCAGGTCCACCTCAAAGAAGAACATCATCATCGGCTTCCCGTCATAGGCAAGATACCTCAGTCTGGTAGCTTCCAGCCCCGGGAAGACCGTCCACGTCACATCTTCAGACAAACTGGCTATCAGCGACGTGTTTTCTACGATAGCCTTACCGATTTCAGTGACCGGTTGCGGGGCAGGATAATCCGGTCCGGGAATATCTTCTTTGCAGCCCGGCAGTATCATGGCGCTTGCAGCCATAACTGCTATTGTCTTATATAATTTCATTTTTCTGTCCGTTTAAAATATCCGAATACTAATAACCTGGATTTGGCTCGAGCAGATCGTTCAGCTGGAGTTCTTTTCCGGGGATAGGGAAAAGCTGCTGGTATTCCTGAATGCCGAGCCTTTCTATGGCAGTGCCTGTCCGGACGAAATCGTACCAGATATGGTTCTCGCCCATGAGTTCTCTTCTGCGTTCGTCCAGAATGGCATTGATGAACTGGTCTGCATTGGCTACGGAAATGTCGGGAAGTCCGCGGAAATTCCTCAGCTCATTGAGTCTGGCAACTCCTGCAGGATAGCCCTGGGCCTCGGCGCTGACAAGATACATCTCGCCCAGCCTCGATACGATAAACGGATCCCTGCCAGCCTGCCCGCTCGGGTATTTGTGCATGCATTTCACTCCGTCCACGTCAAGAATGGAAATCGCCGTCCTTTCATCTCCCGCAGGAAACATGTTGACAGCCTGTTCCGTAACGAGATATCTTCCCTGTCCTTTGTTCACGTACCCGTAGGTATGGCAGAGGTCGCTGATATTTATGGATGACTCGGCTGCATTCAGGTTCAGGAAAGCGAATATGGTCTCGCTGTTGGTAGGCCGGCTGATATCGAAAATCGTAGCGAAGCTGTCCAGGCTGTATCCGCCCGAAGTTATCAGTTCCTCGGCAAGGGCCGCGGCTTCTTCGTTCCTTCCTTCATACAGCCTTACTCTGGCGGCAAGTGCCTTGACGGCATCGCCGGATACGTAATAGTAACTGTCCGACTCACCGAGAAGAGATCCGGCAAGTTCCAGTTCCTCATCGATAAAGTCCCATACGTCAGCAGCAGGATCCCTGGCCACTTTCTCCATCGTATTCTGCCTGAGAATCGGGACATCGCTCCATCTCGTGACAAGATTCAGGTAAATCCAGGCCCTGAAATAATGCGCCTCTCCGAGCGAAACTGCGCTTTCCGCCGCCTCCGGAAACCTTTCCGCCGCGGCTATCATATTATTGACCTGATAAAGTGCGTCATAGTATCCGTACCACTGGTTGGTTATGGTTGAACTGAGCGGAGACATAACGCTGTTGATGACGTCTATGGGATTATAGCTCGTCTGCGTCAGGTCTCCCCCGAGTATGTCGAAAATCATGTAGGAATATACACCTGGCGTATTCTGCACGCTGTTATACATACCGTTCCTCATCGCAGGGATATCCTTTGCGGTCACAGCATCCGGAGCGATGGCAGCATGAGGATACTGGTCAAGAAAACCGGAACAGGCATTGAGTGCCAGCATCGCTGCAAAAATGGTTATAATGTTCTTTTTCATATCTGTCATTCCTTAAAAAGTGATATTCAGTCCGAAAGTGAATGTACGCGGCTGAGGGACATTCAGGTTGTCCTCTCCGAAGAATCTCGGATCCATGTTGCTGGATACCTCCGGGTCATATCCCGGATAACGGGTCAGAAGGAACAGGTTATCCACCTGTCCGTACACGCGCAGCCCCTTCATTGCCATTTTCCTGACTACGGATGACGGGAACTGGTATGCAAGCGTAAGTGTCCTCAGCCTTATGAATGAGCCGTCATGAAGGAAGAAGTCCGAATTTCTCGTATTGTTGTTGTCCCCGTTCAGGGCGCGAGGCCATACGTTTGTCGAGCCCGGACCTGTCCAGCGGTTGACAGCATGGTCGTACTGCAGTCCGTCGCGATGGCTGAGCTTCGACATGTTGGGTTCCTGTCCGGAATATACCTCATTGCCGTACATGTAGGTAAAGAATATATCCAGAGACAGGCCCTTCCAGCTGAAGGTATTGCTCCATCCTCCGAAGAAATCAGGATTCGAAGATCCCATGACCACTCTGTCGTCATCATTGATTATGCCGTTGTTGTCCAGATCCAGCCAGCGGATATCCCCGGCGCGGCGGCCCTGGTCGTATTGTGCTTTAGGGACCTCCGCATCATACTGGAAGATACCGTCATGCTTGAAAAGATAGAACACTCCCATCTCTTTTCCTACCTGGAGAGCCCTGTTGCTTCCGATGGAAATCGGCTTGTCGTCGCCCGTAAGGCTCGTTATCCTGTTCCTGTTCGTAGATATGTTGAACTGGGAACTCCAATGCACCTGTCCGAAATCAAGGCTCGCTCCGATAGTGAGTTCTGCCCCTACGTTCCTAATTGAGCCTATGTTGCTGATTATACTGGTAGTACCGGTGGTACCGTATATAGGCATGGAATAAAGCAGGTCTTTGGTGTCTTTCAGATAGCCGTCCAGAATCACCGTGAGCTTATCATTGAAGAAGCTCATGTCGAATCCTATGTCGAACTGGTCCGCCTTTTCCCAGGTAAGGCTTTCATTGCCGAACTCCGTGACATTGATTCCGCCCTGTTCATTATAATTCTTTCCTCCTGCCATCTGTGCCTGATAGGCGAATGTACCGATTCCTTCCTGGTTTCCGGTCTTGCCCCAGCTCAGACGGAATTTCAGGTCGGTTCCGCTGTCCGCCATGAATTCTTCGTTCGATATGTTCCAGCCGAAGGATACTGAAGGGAACCATCCCCAGCGGTATTTCGGAGCGAACTTCGACGATCCGTCAGTACGCATGGTGGCGGTGAACACATATCTGTCCCTGTAGGACAGGTTGACGCGCCCGAAATATGACTCCATCGTATAATTGTAGAGGTTGCCGGAATAGTCATCTATTGCAGATGCGACTCCGATCACATCGAATGACGGAGAAGGGAATCCGCTTCCGTCGAGAGTGGCGTTATGCGTACCGACATTCTGGAATGAGTGCCCGAGCATGACATTCAGGGCCAGAGAGCCTTCATCCAGAAAAGCATCATTGTAATTGATGACGCTCTCCAGAAGGATGTTCTTTACTGTCTGGTTCCTGTCCACTATGCGGCCTACACCCTTGCCGTACGGGTGGTTTTCGTTGTAATTCGTATAGTCATAGTACTGTGTAATATCGGTATTCAGGGAATTCCTGAATGTTATCTTGTCTTTCCAGAATTTCAGATTTATATAGTAGCTTCCGAGATAACGGAGGTTCTCCAGATATGCTGTCTCCTCGTTCAGGATCTGCATAGGGTTATGGAATGTCAGTTCATCGGTACCTCCGACATAATAACTGCCGTCAGGCTTGTAGGGGCGGTCGAACGGCCTCTGCATGAGCGCCCTTCCGATTATCATTGTTCCGGCATTCGGCCCGGGGACCTTCCAGTTCTTCATGTAGTTGGCCGATGTATTGACCCCGACTTCAAGCCACGGGGTAAATTCATGATGGAGCTTGACCTTGAAATTCATTTTCTCCAGTTTGTTCGTCTTGATAATGCCTTCCTTGTGGTTATAGTTGGCACCGATATAGTAATTCGTCTTTTTGTTGCCCCCCGAAAAAGCCACATCGGCATTATAGAAAACACCCAGCTGGGTGATGAGTTTCATCCAGTCCGTATCCGGAAGGTTTCCGAAAGGATTGTATATATGCTCTTTATAATCCCCGTCGGAAGGGGTCAGGCCGTACTGCCTGTTATAATTGTCCACGCCTTCATTATAGACCTGAACATACAGATCGGAATCCGCCATCCTTATCTTGTGGATATTCGGGAACTGGGATACTCCGGTACTGAAATTCACATTTACATTAGACGCTCCTTCCCTGCCGGACTTCGTCGTAATGACCACCACTCCGTTGGTCGCCCTGGATCCGTAGATTGCGGCGGAAGCGGCGTCCTTAAGGATTTCTATTGACTCTATATCGCTGAGGTTCAAAACAGAAAGAGAACTCAGATCCTCACCGAGGTCAGTCAGGTTGGCATTGCTGTTGGTAATAGGAATCCCGTCTATCACATACAAAGGTTCATTCCCGGCCGAAATCGACGAAGCCCCTCGGATAGATATCCTCTCGCCGCTGCCGAGATTTCCTGATCCGGTCGTAGAAGACACTCCTGCAATACGGCCGTTGAGCAGTTCAGCGGGACTGGTAACCTGACGCAGGTTGCTTTCATCGATCCTGACCTTGCTGATCGCACTCGTAACCAATGAACGTTTCATGGTTCCGTAACCGACCACTACCACTTCGTCAATAAACTCGAATGATTCCCGGAGCGAAAAATTGACGACACCGTTCTTCGGGGAGATTTCCGCGGTCTGGGTATCATAGCCCAGGCAGGCGCATTCAAGCAATGTCGCGCCTCCGGTGATTTCAAGCGACCAGTTTCCGTCCAGGTCCGTAGTCGCTCCGTTGGAAGTTCCCTTTTCATACACGGAAGCTCCGGGGATTCCGGCTCCGTTTTCATCGGTCACCCTGCCACGTACCGTATAAGGCTCCAGGTCCGCAGTCGATGCGGTCCTGAGACTGAGCCGGATTACATTGTCATTAATCTCAGCTCTGATATTCTGAGATGCGAATATCTGGTCGAGAACAGCCTGCAAAGACCGGTTCTTTACCTCCACCGTCACTTTTCTGGAAAGGTCGATACCGTCGGTCCTCATTACAAAAGACAGTCCGTACTTTGATTTCAAGGTGTTCAGGACCCTCTCGATCGAGACATTCTGCATGTCGAGAGTCACAGGACCAGTATCCTGCGCTGACATGGCCTGTACTGAATAACACAGAGACAGGCCTATCACCAGCAACTTTTTCAGCAGCTGATGAACAAATTTAGCATCAGAAACCATACAACACATAATTTGGGTTTAGTAAATTGAGGTTAAGCAAAAATCCTTTATCAATAGATATCTATCAGATCACCGTTTCTGCTTACGGTGAAATTGCCGTCGATATTCAGGGCATCCAGTATCATGTCTACATCTTCATTGTTGACAAAACTCGCATAGAACATCTCCTGCGCGATTTCGGGGTTCCTTATAACGATTTCGACCCCGAAGCGCCGTTCAAGGTCTTTCGCAATCTGCAACAATGTCATATGATACGCATTGAATTCTCCTTTGAACCAGGACGGATAAGAGCCGGGACCGACCTTATAGAGATCCAGACCGCCGGTTTTCCTGTCATATGCCAGCGATTTGCCCGGAACGAGCGCCACCGTATCACAGTCCGGTATCTCCACGGTTACACCTCCCTCCATAAGGGTAGTGGTTACGAATCCGTCCTCCTGATAAGCCTTTACATTGAACTTCGTGCCTGTAACACGGATTTCGGCTCCTCCGGCATTTACGATAAACGGATGAAGCGAATCCTTTTCGACTTCAATGTATATCTCCCCGGAAAGGTAGATCTTCCGCTCTTTTCCTATGAATTCTTCAGGGTACAGGATCCTCGATCCGGAATTGACCCAGAGCCTGGAACTGTCCGGGAGAGTTATGGAAACCGTCTCACCGTAATCAGTACGGATTTCGTTCCATGCTATGATTTTAACATCATCCTGCGACTGTCTCATGGAGGAAGCCGTTCCGGCCCAGAATCCCAATACGGCCACAACGGCTGCCGCTGCACATGCCAGTGCAAGTCTGAGCGGCAACGAAGACAAGCCGAGCAGGCATCCTGTCCGTGCCCTGAAAGACCTGAATGCTTCTTCCATTCCGACATTCCCGGTATGGTCATCCCCGTCTCCGGAATCCCAATACTCCTGTCCTATCCTGGCAAAATCAGCATCCGACATTTCAGACAGCATATCTCCTATGCGGTCAGGATCATGGGAATCGAGTGCATCGCGAAATTCTTTTTCTTTATTAGAGTCCGTCATGAAGTGCGATTAATTGCGTTTCCATAATAAATACGGAAAAAGGCAGCATCGCACTTAATCGGATTTCAGAAAAAGTGAAAGATTTACAACATTTATTTTCAAGGCAGACGCCAATTCATGCTTTATCTGCCTTATTGCAAGATTAATATGCTTTTCGACAGTCCTGATGGAAATTCCGAGCCGGCTTGCGGTATCTTTGTTCGATCTGCCGAAATATCTGCTGGAAATGAATATCTCCCTTCTGGTGGAAGGCATGGATGCGACCGTCCTGTCGATTATTTCCGTGATAATACGGTAATCGGTCATATCCCTCTGGACGAATTCCTCCGAAAGTTCTTCGGCAAGCTCTTTCCTGAATTTCATCACGGCCGCCCTGTGACGATACCAGTCCATCACCTCATTCCTCGAAATCATGAACATATATCCGGACAATCCGTCGCCTGAAGCCTTGTCCGGAGCTATCCTGTTGCGGTTCGTCCATATTTTCACGAAAACATTCTGGACAATCTCATCTACCGCCCACTTCTCCGGTACCATTCCGGACACAAAACCATGCACGCGGGACCAATATTGCTTATACAGCCTGTGCCAGGCACCCATGTTCCCGTCCTGAAGAAGCTTAAGGAAAATATAGTCCATAGTCTTAATCCGGTTTTCTGTCATACCGTGCTGCAAATATACCGATTTACTCCATTCCCGGTACAGCCCCATGTATTTCTTAATAAAATATTAATTTTGTCCCAAAATTCAGGACATGAAAAGAAAACTTCTCATCACCGCTACACTCTTTCTCGCAGTCTTTTATCCGCTGCAGAATCTTCAGGCCCAAAGCAAAGAAGACTCGCTGGCATTTGTCTCAGCAGAATGGAACTGGCAGGAGCTCGGCAAAGGAGCCTTGGCAGGCAATGCCAGGATCAGTATCTTCGGAAGCATACAGAATATCTCCATCGTAAAATACCCGGCGAAGAAATTCAGGACCGGAATAATGAATTTTCCAGGGGCAGAAGCCGGCCCGACGGATTCGCTTGCAATGAAAAGCAAAGCATCGATAGCCATCAACGGCAGCTACTTCAATACAAGGACAATCTGTCCCCATACGTTTCTGAGCATCGGACACAAAGTCCAGGGCGAGTCTCCTGCAGATGAACTGCAAAGGTCAAACGGCATCCTTGCATTCAAAGACAGAAAAGGCAGGAAAATAGACATTTTCCCATGCGACTCCACCGAGTATGAATCATACCGCAAAGAATACTACTCCGCCATAGCCGCCGGTCCCCTGCTGCTCTCTGACGGGAAAGAAGCCTTCATAGATACAGACAGCAAATTCAATTCCGACAGGCATCCGCGCAGCATTATGGGATACGACAGGAACGGGTATTACCATATGATCGTCATCGACGGAAGATTTCCCGGACAGGCTGACGGGATAACGATAAAAGAAGCGGCGGCCATCGCCATCTATGCAGGGCTGTACGAGGCCATAAATCTGGATGGCGGAGGTTCTTCCACACTATGGACCGAACCGACAGGAGTAATAAACCATCCTTCCGACAACAAGCGTTTCGACCACAGCGGCTGCCGCACCGTCCCGACAATCATCATCGCCAGGTAGAAGCCTGCAAATAAAATATGCAGGTCTGACGGCAGAACGTCTTTATATTATTTGTAGATTTGTGTCTTGTGCTGACAATACAATGATCGGATTTACACCAATTAAACAATAAACACATGAGACTAATCATTGAAGATTCGTACCGGAAAGGCTCTGAATGGGCAGCAAGGTACATCGTTGACAGAATCAAGGCCAAAGCAGCCGTAACCGACAAACCTTTCGTGCTGGGTCTGCCGACAGGCTCCACTCCTGAAGGAACATATGCCGAACTGGTAAGAATGAACAAGGCCGGTGAGGTATCTTTCAAGAATGTAATCACTTTCAACATGGATGAATATGTCGGCCTGCCCGAGTCTCATCCTGAAAGCTACCACTCTTTCATGGCAAGACATTTCTTCGACCATATCGACATCCCTAAAGAAAACATCAATATACTCAATGGAAACGCCCCTGATCTCGAAGCCGAATGCGCTTCATATGAAGAGAGAATCACGGCGGCAGGCGGCATCGACCTGTTCATGGGCGGCGTAGGCGAAGACGGCCATCTCGCTTTCAACGAACCGTTCTCTTCGCTGGTATCGCGCACTCGCGTCAAGACCCTCACCTACGATACAAGGGTAGTGAACTCCCGCTTCTTCGACAATGACATCGACAAGGTACCGGCCCTTGCACTGACCGTAGGAGTCGGAACCGTACTTTCAGCAAAAGAAGTTCTCATCCTCGCTTTCGGACACAAAAAAGCCCGTGCCCTCCAGCAGGCAATCGAGGGTTCCTACAGCCATACCTGCACCCTGTCAGCCCTCCAGGCACACCAGCATGGCATCATAGTATGCGATGAACTGGCAGTAGGGGAACTCAAGGTAGACACTTACCGTTATTTCAAGGATATCGAAAAAGCAAACCTTTAAAAACATCAATAATACCATGATTACAGAAAAACTTGAAAAAGCCTTCAATGATCAGATCACTGCCGAGCTTTGGTCATCAAATCTTTACCTTCAGATGGCTTTCTATCTCCAGAAAGAGGGTTGGGACGGTTTTGCACACTGGATGCTGAAACAGTCCGATGAAGAAAAGGAACATGCCGTAGAACTTGCCGGTTACCTTATCAAACGCGGAGGTACAGCAAAAGTCAGCATGATAGATGTTGTTCCTGACGGCTGGGGAAGCGTTGAAGAAGTATTCAAACATGTCTACGAACATGAATGCCATGTTTCACGGCTCATAAACGACCTTGTGGATGTAGCGTCAGCAGAAAAAGACAAAGCCACTCAGGATTTCCTCTGGGGCTTCGTAAGGGAGCAGGTAGAGGAAGAAGCATCGGCACAGTCTATCCTTGAAAAGGTAAGAAGAGCTGCAGGCGCAGGCCTGTTCTATATCGACGGTGAACTTGCAAAGAGGTAATCCGGCCTGATATCGGTAATTAAAGGAAGATGATTTCGATCGTCTTCCTTTTTTTGTGCATCATTTTACATAAAAAAGAAAGTCCCGGACCATATCTCGGTCCGGGACTCCTATATAAAAGCGGCAGCTGCCTACTCTCCCACCTGGTGGGGCAGTACCATCGGCGCAAGCGGGCTTGACTTCTCTGTTCGGAATGGGGAGAGGTAGGTCCCCGCCGCTATAGCCACCGCAGTATACTTTTGAGAGACAAACGTCCTCGGTCTTCACTGAAGAAATTCTCGGGCTATTAGTACAGGTCGGCTTTGACGTTACCGCCTTTACACCTCCTGCCTATCTACGTCGTAGTCTCCAACGGCCCTATGATGTCTCATCCCGGAGACGGCTTCGCGCTTAGATGCTTTCAGCGCTTATCCTGACCGGACTTGGATACCCGGCGGTGCAGCTGGCGCCACAACCGGTAAACCAGTGGTCCGTCCGACCCGGTCCTCTCGTACTAAGGTCAGA
>JADIMH010000052.1 GCA_017694885.1 Candidatus Cryptobacteroides faecipullorum
CAAATATAGCAACTATTCACGTTGTAACAGTAAATAAATATCAGAGGCCGCTTTACCGGCGGCCTCTTTTTACTCCTCACTACTCATCCTGGTCCTGTTCCATATAGGCTTTCAGGAGTTTGTCCTGAACATCCCCAGGAACCGGCTGATAGTCTGCAAATTCCATTGTGAACGTAGCACTTCCTGATGTAAGTGAACTTAGGGAAGTAGAGTATTTGTACAGTTCTGCAAGCGGAACTCTCGCCTTGATGACCTCGAATCCCTTGTCGCTGCCCATTCCTTCGATAAGGGCACGGCGGTTCTGAAGGTCTGACATGCAGGCACCCATATACTCGGACGGAGTAAGCACCTCAACATTGTAGATAGGCTCCATGATTTTCGGTCCTGCATTACGGAATGCTTCCTTGAAGGCGTTCCTGGCAGCCAGAACGAAAGAAATTTCGTTGGAATCCACAGGGTGCATCTTGCCGTCATAGACATACACTCTGATATCCCGTGCAAGTGAGCCGGTAAGAGGACCTTCACTCATCTTGTCCATGATACCTTTCAGAATGGCCGGCATGAAACGCGCGTCGATAGCTCCTCCCACGATACAGTTGTAGAACTCGAGCCTGCCGCCCCATTCAAGGTCAAAGGATTCCTTGCTCTTGATATTGAGCACCATATCCTTCCCATCGATCTTGAATCTGTTGGTAGCTTCAACCCCTTCGACGATAGGACAGATCAGCAGATGCACTTCTCCGAACTGGCCGGCTCCGCCTGACTGTTTCTTGTGCCTGTAGCTGGCTGTCGCTACTTTTGTGATCGTCTCCCTATAGGAAATCTTAGGAGGGAAGAGGTCGATTTCTATCTTGTTCTCGTTCTTGAGTCTCCATTTGACAATATTGATATGCTGCTCTCCCTGGCCCTTGAGTATGGTCTGCTTGAGTTCCTTTGAATATTCAACGATAATCGTAGGATCCTCGGCAGACATCTTTGACAGGGCTTCGTTCATTTTCTCCTCGTCCTTCTGCTCCTTGGCCTTTATGGCTGTACGGAACTTGGATGCAGGAAATTTGATATGTTCATAGGCTATTTCCGTGCCCGGCTGCGCAAGGGTGACATTGGTCTTTGCCGCACGGAGCTTGACCGTACAGCCGATATCTCCGGCAAAAAGGTCCGTAACCTTATCCTTTCTCTTTCCGGCCACTGCATATATGGTGCTTATTCTTTCCTTGTCACCGGTCTCCGGGTTCTCCAGATCCTGTCCTTCGGTCAGTTCTCCGGACATCACTTTGAAATAGGCCACCTCTCCGAGATGCTGCTCTACGGCTGTCTTATATATGAAGAGTGTAGTAGGGGCGTCCTGCTTGCACTCTATTTCTTTTCCGTCTTTGGTTTTCGCTTTCTTGTCCGCCGGCGATGAAGCTGTCCTGATGGTAAACTCCATAAGCCTCTTGACACCGATATCTTTTTTTGCTGAAAGGCAGAAAACAGGAAGTACTTCCCCTGCCCTGCAGCCGATTCCGATACCTTTGCGGATTTCGTCTTCCGTCAGTACTCCTGCCTCGAAGAACTTCTCCATCAGCGTATCGTCATATTCAGCGGCCCGCTCGATAAGGGCCGCCCTCAACTCCTCAGCCTCATCCTTGTACTGTTCAGGGATTTCCAGATCCTCACGTGTCCCGTTGTCATCCTTGAAATGGTAGTATTTCATTTTAAGGACATCGATGAATCCGTCAAAAGAAGGTCCCGGATTCACCGGATACTGTATAAGCACCGGCTGTTTGCCGAATGCCTCTTTCATAGACTCCAGGGTGTTTTCCCAGGAAGCCTTTTCACTGTCAAGCTGGTTGATGCCGACAATAAGAGGGATGTCATACTGGCGGGCGTAACGGGCGAATATCTCTGTCCCGACCTCGACCCCCTGCTGTGCATTGATCAGAAGGACTCCCGTGTCGCATACCTTGAAGGCGGATACCGCACCGCCGATAAAGTCGTCTGCACCGGGAGTATCTATGATATTGAACTTCGTATCCATGAACTCTGCGTAAAGAGGAGTAGAGTAGATGGAGCGCTGGTTCATCTGCTCGATCTCCGTGTTGTCAGATACGGTATTCTTAGCCTCTACCGACCCTCTCCTCTCGATCACCTTGCCCTCGTAGAGCATAGCTTCAGATAATGTGGTTTTACCTGACTTGGTACTACCAAGCAGAACCACATTACGGATGTTGTTGGTTGAATAAGCTTTCATGTGCTTTATTTTTTGTTATTAATTAGTGGCCTTATGACACTTCCGTTAAGTCAGCATCGGAGCAAATCTAATAAATTCCAACCTGAAAAACAATAGCACTCTATAGGTCGATTCCATATTTGTCCTTTAAATATAACCTTGTACTCTGTCTGTATGCTTCCAGGATATCTTCTCCGCCGTATCCCAGTTCAGATTCCAGATAAGAGTCCGTCTCGCCGATGTCAGCACCTATCCACATACAGATCTTCCGGAAAGTCACTCCGGGAAACATGTGTACTTTTTCCTTTTCCAGCAACGTTGCGAACATTTCGAGTTTTTCCTTTTCCATTATCCTGCGTTTTTCTGCAAAACTGGAACAAAGACAGGAAAAGACAAATGATTGTTGCCTTTTTGTGGCGAAATGCCCCATTGTTTTTCTCTTTTTTAATGTTTTTTCATTTTTTGACAAATCATGATTGTCTTTGACAAGATATGATTGTCATAACGCTCGTTTTATATGTAATACTTTTGTTGTCATTATATCATCACGGTATGGACAACAATTCCGTCAAGAAAAACATAGCCGTACTCAGGAAAAGACTCGGCCTGACCCAGCAGGAAATGGCCGAAAAACTGGGCATTTCCCGCAATGCCTACAGACGGATCGAATCCGGTGAGACCGCACTGGTGAACGATTGTCTTCTGCGGATAGCTTCAATTCTGGACAGTACTGCCGATGAACTGGTTCTCGGATATGCGCCCCGGGAAAATGACGGTCCTACCCTGAATGAACTGCGCACAAGGTATCTTCAGGAAAGCGCTGAAAAAGAACGCATGTATCAGGAAAAAATAAATGTGCTGGAAGAGACGGTCAGGTCACATGAAAAGAGAATAGAACTTCTTGAAGATCTGGTAAAGACAAAGGAAGAAATCATCTCGATGCTCAAAAAGGAGCAGCAGAGCTGATTTTCACTATCTTTGTTTTCATGCGTGAAAAGATACAACTTCTGAACAGGCTTAATGAAGACCTCATTGAAGCAGGATGCGACGAAGCCGGAAGGGGACCGCTTGCCGGACCGGTATTCGCTGCCGCCGTCATACTTCCGGACGGTTTCTGCCACCCGTTGTTGAACGATTCCAAGAAAATGACTGAAAATGCCAGGAATGCTCTCCGGCCTGTCATAGAGAGGGAAGCGCTGGCCTATGCCGTCGAAGCTGTCAGCGCACAGGAAATCGACACTATAAACATACTCAATGCATCCATCGCCGGAATGTGGCGCGCCGTAATGAAGCTCTCCATCCGTCCGGAATTCCTTCTGGTGGACGGCAACAGGTTCAAGCCGCTCCACGACATCCCGTACCGGTGCATAGTAAAAGGCGACGGAAAATACGCCTCCATCGCGGCGGCTTCTGTTCTGGCCAAGACATACAGGGACGAATACATGCGGAAACTCGCAGCCGAATATCCGCAATACGGATGGGACCGGAACATGGGATACCCGACCAGAGAGCACATAGAAGCCATCCGGAAATACGGCTATACGCCTTACCACAGGAAGAGTTTCCATGTAAAGGAACTGGAGCCCACTCTGTTCTGAACGGATTCAGCGGGAAAGAACGTATCTTTGCACATCCATACAGCATACATTGTCATGAACGAAACCGTCATCTACACATGCATAACAGGAGACTATGATGTCCTGACCGACCCTGTAGCCGTCGATCCTGAGTTCGACTATGTATGTTTTGTGAAAAACAGCGGAAAAAGCCCTGTCAAAACCGGTGTATGGAAAATAAGACAACTGGATTTCAACGCAAAGGATCCGGCCGTCCTGTCGAGATATCCGAAAATAAACCCCCATATCACCCTGCCTGAGTACAGATACAGTGTCTGGATAGACGGTAACATAACTATCGAGGACGAATATTTCTATAGGGTCATCAAAGAGAAAATAAAGACAGGAACCATATATTCAGGAATGAAACACTGGGCAAGAGACTGCGCATATGAAGAAATTGAAGAGTGCCTCAATGCCAGGCTGGATTCCAGAACAAGGCTTATCAAAACACTTGTTTTCCTGAAACGGCACAACTTCCCGAAACATTACGGGATGTATGAAAACAATGTGATTTTCAGATGCCATCAGAATGAGCGGATCATCAGATTCGACAATCTCTGGTGGGAAGTTTACACCGGATATACGCACAGGGACCAGATACTCCATCCTTATTGCTTAAAAGAGTGCGGCCTGCCGTTCGACTATCTCCTGACGCCTCCTTTCTGCGCCAGGAACCACTGGTCCTTGAAATATGCAGATCACACGGCAGGCAGGAAATTCTACTGGCACAGGAACATCCTGAACAAAAAGCTGAACAGTCTGATAAAAAATTCATCTGAAAATAATTTTATGTATGTTTGCACCCTCTATCGGATTTTTAACAAAAAAAATACAATGAAAAAGTTTCTTTGTGCAGTAGCGGCCCTATGCGTGTTTTCCCCGGCAGGGCTGAAAGCGGACGAGGGCATGTGGATGCTCCCTCTTCTGGAGAAAATGAACATCAAGGTAATGCAGGAAGAAGGCTGCAGGCTGGACGCTGACCAGATCTACAGCATAAACCATTCTTCGCTCAAGGACGCAATCGTCCAGTTCGGAGGAGGCTGTACCGGAGAGATAATCTCCGACGAAGGGCTTCTGGTAACCAACCACCACTGCGGCTATGCAAGCATCCAGCAGCTCAGTTCGGTCGAACATGACTACCTTACAGACGGATACTGGGCCATGAACAGGAGCGAGGAACTTCCGTGCGAAGGTCTCACGGTAACATTCCTTGAAAACATGACTGATGTCACGGCAATAGTGTCAAAGGCAGAAAAGGCAGCAAGAAAGCAGTACAGGGACAGCCTCAACATCGAGGATCTCGTGAAAAAGGCCGTTCTCGACAAAGAACAGGAACTCAGGAAGCAGGCTGAAGGAGACTATCCTCACTGCAGGGTGGTCTTCGAATCATTCTATAACGAAAACGTACGTTATATGATCGTCTACAAGACCTTCCGCGACATACGTTTCGTCGGTGCTCCGCCTTCCTCCATCGGAAAATTCGGAGCCGACACAGACAACTGGATGTGGCCGCGCCACACCGGAGACTTCTCAATGTTCCGGGTATATGCCGGAAAAGACAACAACCCCGCCGACTACTCCCCCGACAATGTGCCTTATACTCCGAAACAGCATCTGGCCATTTCTCTGAAAGGCGTGCAGGAGGGAGACTACACCATGATCATGGGATACCCCGGAAGGACGAACAGGTTCTTCACTTCGCCGGAACTGAAAAACCTTCTCGACAAACAGGACATAGCCATTGCGGCCCGCACAATCCGTCAGGATATCATGATGGAAGACATGCTCGCCGACCCGAAGGTCAAGATCCAGTATGCCAACAAATATGCAGGTTCTTCCAACGGATGGAAAAAATGGATCGGCATGAAACAGGCATTCGCAAAACTCGATATCATCGGCAGGGCAGAACAGGAAGAAGCGGATTTCACGCAATGGGCAAATGAAAACGGGAAGCGTCAGAAAAAATACGGAAACGCCCTGGAAACCATCAGAGAAGGCATAAATGCCGGATACAATGCAAACCGTATTTATACCACTACCTTGGAATCTGTCTACAGAATAGAACTTCCAGGATTTGCCGTCAGCTTCAACAATTCCGTAAAGACCGCGCTCAATGCCACTGAAAACACGGATACTCTTGCCGCTTTTCAGGATGCAATGGCAGCAATCGCCCCTCTCTATAAAGACTATTCGGTCAGCACAGACATCAAAGAGGCCAAGGCAATGCTCGAATTCTACAGGAACAATGTCGAGGCGGCATACTATCTCAAAGGCATTGGTCCGGACTTCGGCACGATGGATATCGGCTCATATGTCAATTCCCTTTTCGAAAACAGCATCTTCACTTCCGAAGAAAAGCTTGCCGAAGCCATCAAGACCATGGAACCTTCAAAGATTCTGAAGGATCCTGCCCTGATGCTTGCCAAGTCATATTCCGACGTCATTATGAGTGTCCTTCCGGAAATATCATACAGCGACTCCCTGCTCGCTGCAGGACGCAAGGCCTACACTGCGGGACAGCTTGAATGGAAAAAAGGAGAGCCGTCATATCCTGATGCGAACTTTACCATGAGACTGACATACGGCCACGTGAAAGGCTACTCTCCGAAAGACGCCGTCATCTATAAACATTACACCACGCTCGACGGCGTAATGGAGAAAGAGGATCCGGACAACTGGGAATTCGTCGTTCCCGAAAAGCTCAAGGAACTCTGGAAAAACAGGGATTTCGGCCAATACGGATCATCAGACGGGAAAATGCCTGTAGCCTTCCTTTCCAACAATGACATTACGGGAGGGAATTCCGGAAGCCCGGTACTCAATGCAGACGGGCAGCTTATAGGACTTGCCTTCGACGGCAACTGGGAATCGATGAGCAGCGACATCATGTTCGAGCCTGACCTGCAGAGATGCATCAACGTTGATATCAGATATGTACTGTTCATTGTGGACAAGTTCGGAGGGGCCGGTTATCTTCTTGACGAAATGACTATTCTGAATTAAATTAAAGAAAAAACAGACAATGAAACAGAACGAAATAATGAAAATGCTCTATGATGTGCAGCATCCGGCAAAGGGTGACAAAAACATCGTAGAGCTGGGCATGGTAGAGAAAGTTGATATAGATGGAGACAAGGTCACCGTCACCCTCGCTTTCCCGAAACACCGTGACCCCCTTGCAGAATACCTTATAGGCAGCACAAAAGCGGCTGTAATCCGTCATGCTCCTGCCGGAACACAGGTTGAAGTCAAGACCGTCGTAAAGGAAGATACTTCAAAGAAGCCTGTCGGACTCAACCTCGGACTTGAAGAACTTGAGAATGTAAAACATATCATCGGCGTAGCTTCCGGGAAAGGAGGTGTCGGCAAGTCTACGGTAGCGGTCAATCTGGCGATTGCCCTTGCACGCGCAGGCTATAAGGTCGGGCTGGCCGATGCCGATGTCTACGGTCCGTCGGTACCGAAGATGACAGGAACGGAAAACGATATGCCCGAAGCATTCCAGGAAGGGGACAAGGAAGTAATCATGCCTCTGGAGAAATACGGTGTCAAATGGATGTCCATCGGCTATTTCGCAAAACCGGAACAGGCTCTCATCTGGAGGGGGCCTATGGCATGCAACGCCCTCAAGCAGATGATCCTGCAGGTGCGCTGGGGAGAACTGGACTTCCTTCTCATAGATATGCCTCCAGGAACAGGAGACATACATATCAGTCTGGTGCACGACATACCGATGAACGGGGCTGTAATAGTAACGACTCCGCAGGCGGTAGCGCTGGCAGACGTAGAGAAAGGCGTGAACATGTTCCGCAACGACAGCATCAAAAAGCCTATCTACGGTCTGGTGGAGAATATGGCCTGGTTTACTCCGGAAGAACTTCCTGAAAACAGATATTACATATTCGGAAAGGACGGCGGTATGGAAATGGCGAAAAAATACGGCATTCCACTGCTCGGACAGATCCCTATCGTACAAAGCATCCGTGAAGGAGGGGATAACGGGGAACCGGCAGCCCTTTCAAGCCGCCCTGACGGAATCGCTTTCATGGAACTCGCTTCCCGGCTCGCCGAAGATCTCACCAGAAATCAGGAAAAATGAAGCAGTACCTTGACCTTCTGCGCCACATCCGTGAGCACGGAGTAATGAAGAACGACCGTACCGGAACAGGTACCCAGAGCATATTCGGATACCAGATGCGCTTCGACCTGGGTGAAGGGTTTCCTCTTCTCACCACCAAGAAGGTGCATCTTAAATCAATCATATACGAACTGCTGTGGTTTATAGCCGGAGATACCAACATCCGGTACCTCAAAGACCACGGCGTATCCATATGGGATGAATGGGCCGATGAAAACGGTGACCTCGGACCTGTCTATGGACACCAGTGGCGCAGCTGGCCTGCTCCTGACGGGCACACCATCGACCAGCTGTCAAATGTCATTGAAGCCATAAAGAAGAACCCTGACAGCAGAAGGCTCATAGTATCCGCATGGAATGTTGCGGAAGTGGACCGGATGGCGTTACCTCCTTGCCACACGATGTTCCAGTTCTATGTGGCCGACGGCAGGCTTTCATGCCAGCTTTACCAGCGGAGCGCGGACGTGTTCCTCGGAGTACCGTTCAATATCGCCTCGTATGCCCTGCTGACCATGATGATAGCGCAGGTCTGCGGACTCAGGCCGGGAGAGTTCATCCACACGACAGGAGATACCCACATCTACAGAAACCATTTCGAACAAGTGGCCCTGCAGCTTTCACGGGAGCCGAGACCCCTACCCGTAATGAAGATAAACCCTGAGGTGAAAAATATCTTCGATTTCAGATACGAAGACTTTACCTTGGAAGGCTACGACCCGTGGCCGGCGATCAAGGCTCCGGTAGCAGTATAATAAAATAATAATAAGTAGAGTGGCCCAAAAGGAGGAATTCCGCATCAATGCAGAAAGTTCCCTTTTGGGCCACATTCGTCTATTTTACTTTAAATACGAAGACTATCGCTTCTTCGAAAGTCTCTCCCGGACGGAGGACAGTGGATGGATAGTCCGGATGATTCGGAGAATCAGGGAAATGCTGGCACTCTATGGCCACACCGTCATAGTCGTTGTAGCTGCGGCCGCATTTGCCTTCCGGGCAGCCGGCAAGCCAGTTGCCGGTGTAAACCTGAACACCAGGCTGTGTCGTGATGACTTCCAGCAGGCGGCCGCTCTCAGGAGCGTAAAGTTCGGCCGCAGTCTGGAGCTGGCCGGGTTCAGCCCCGTCTATAACCCAGCAGTTATCATATCCTTTCCCATATCTGAGTGCCGGGAAATCGGTCTTGATATCGCGTCCGAGAGTTTTTGCAACTACAAAATCCATCGGCGTTCCGGCTACAGGTTCGCTCTCCCCTACCGGAATCAGAGAGTCGTCGGTAGGAAGATATTCGGATGCGTTAAGTCTTAATTCATGACCAAGAACGCTACCGCTGCCTTCTCCGTTAAGGTTGAAATATGCATGGTTGGTAAGGTTTACCACTGTAGGGGCATCGGACTCTGCAGTAAGGGTAAGCCTGAGTTCGTTCTCCTCGCTCCACTCGTAACGTACGACAGCCTTCAATGCACCGGGATATCCCATTTCGCCGTCTTCCGAATAATACATGAATTCCACTCCGCCTTCATTTATCCTGCTGTCCCATACCTGGTTCTGAAATCCCTGCGGACCGCCGTGAAGATGGTTGGGGCCATTGTTTACAGGAAGGGTATATTCTTTTCCGTCCAGGGTGAAATGTCCTTTCGCTATCCTGTTGGCATATCTTCCGGGAACTTTGCCCGCACACGGGCCGTCATCGAAATAGCTCAGAGGATCCTTATATCCGAGCAGCACATCTTCTATTTTCCCTTCCCTGTCGGGAACCGCCACTGCCGTGATTCCTGCTCCGACGCTTGAAAGCTGTACGTATGCACCTTTGCTGTTTTTGAGTGTATAGCGGAAGATATCCTTACCGCACGGGGCCTTGCCCCAGAGTTCTTTTTCTATGCTCATGGTCATTATGGATTAATGTTGTGTCAAATATACGTATTTTTATACTACAGGCAATTCGGCTCCGGTCCTTTCCGGTCAGGGCCGGTCTGTTCCGCTATATCGTGAAGACAGGCCAGCACCCTGGCATCCGTAGCATCCTTCAGAATGACATTCTTGCTGCGGTCCAGAAGATAGAGGGACGGTATTGCCCGTACATTATACAGAAGGTCCGTCCGGATGACGGAATTAGGGTCATAACCGTTGTACCATTCGTCAGGATAAATACCCTGGTAGCCGTACCATGACCGTATGTCCTCATCGATATAGATATTGGCGACAGCCAGCCTTCCCGAAGATATAAGCGAGCCCAGCGCGGGGTCCGACTCCAGTTCTTCCATGATATATTTGCAGGCCTCGCATCCCGGATTACTGAAAAAAAGAAGGGTAAAGTCCGCTTTCAGGCTATACAGGGTTCTTGTCCGTCCGCTCCTGTCGCAGAATTCAAAGTCTGCAGCCGGGGTACCGGTCCGGTTGAGGGCACACATCCTTGCATCATAGCCATATGCTTCCCTCTGTTCTTGCGTGAATCCCGGATAAGATGCCAAACCGGTGACAAAAGGAAGATAAAGGTCCTCGTTCCGCATCGGGGAATTGGGATCATAAAGGTACTTCCCGACCATAGCGGACATCATTTCGAAAACATTCGAAGAGGTATCTTTGGCCTCACATGCCGATACCCTGTCAAAAAGACGCCCCACAGCCTCTTCCGCACTTCCGGCCGGAACCTGTCCGAGAATGGAAATCCATTCCGCTACAGCCTGCTCCACTTCAGTTTTCCTTACTCCGTTGACGATAGAAGAATCACACGGATACAGCCTTGAAGTATCCGTGAAATCATCCCAATAGTTTAAAGCCAGATATTCGGCCGCATCCTCCATTGAAGTAATCATCGCAGGTACAGCCGGCACGGGAAAGGCATGCGGCTGGAATCCGGGACTCCGGTCTGTGCATCCGGCTGCGCAAAGCATACATAAAAGCAACGCCGCGCCAAAGACAGAAGTCCTTCCTTTTATATCTTCGGATATCCTCATATCGTATGTGAATTCAGTGCTTCTGCAGATTTAAGGACAAAGTGCATTTGGGCAAAATTATAAAAATAATTAGATTTGCCGGCGCATTTTTCTTAACTGATACATGAGATTCCTTTCAGTCATCATATTGCTGGCGATATCCTCATTCTTCGCCAAAGCCCAGTTCTACACGACAGGCGATGATCCAGGGTCTCTTGCATGGTACAGAATCAGGACTGAAAACTACAGTATCATATACCCCGAAGGCTTGGATTCGCTCGCCGGAGTGTACGGGCTGAACCTGGAAAAATACCGTTCGGCTGCAGGCATGACAGCCGGATACGTTCCGGGGGAACTTACAAAAGGAAGAATACCTGTAATACTGCATGCATACAATGCCAATTCCAACGGTGTCGTTGTCTGGGCCCCTAAACGTATGGAACTGTTCACAACCCCATCAGCCTATTCGCCTGAACCGATGCCATGGGAAAAGAACCTTGTCATCCACGAATCGAGGCATATCGCCCAGATGCAGCAGGGACTGAGCCATGTATTCAAGCCCTTCAACTGGATTTTCGGTCAGATGTGGACAGGGGCCATTGCAGGTCTGTATCCGAGCAAGTGGCTGCTCGAAGGGGATGCAGTCGTGGCTGAAACGGCCCTTTCCCGTTCCGGAAGAGGCAGGACGGCAGATCTTCTCAACTGGTATATGATAGCTGCAGACAATTCGGATGTCAGACGTTCCAAGCAATGGAAACACGGTTCATACAGGAATTATACGCCGAATGAATATTCTCTCGGCTATCTGTATATCAGCGGCATAAGATACCTGTACGACTGTCCCGACTTTACATCGATGTACCTGCATTACGCGGCCAGGCGTCCCTACGACCTTTTCTTTGAAAATACGGTTACGAAAAAGATAAGCGGGATGAATGTCAGGGATACGTTCAAGGAAGTAATGGACTTCTATGCCGGAATGTGGGCTGAAGACAAGAACAGGCGCGCCCCTTTCATGAATTCCGCTCGGGTTCCCCGGGAAAAAATCCGAAGATATACCGAATATGAAGGTACCGTAGCCACTCCGGACGGCCTGTTTACCCTGAGAAGCGGCATGGACCGGAGCAGAACGCTTATGAAATACGGATACAATTCCGGAAAAGGAGAAAGGTTAAGGGCTTTCGCTTACTCTACGAGCAAGCTGGAATATTCTTCCACCGGAAGACTGTACTGGAGCGAATCCGTTCCCGGTGCCAGATGGGGACACAAGGTAAATTCGAAATTAAGGTACTACGATATCAAAGAGCGTAAGACAAGAAACATTACGCGTCAGGGAAAATTCTTCAATCCGAGCGTATCCGACAGCCTCGGGCTTCTGGCTGCAACCGAATATCCTGTCGGAGGAGGCAGCAGGATATCGGTATCGGACCTGGACGGAAAGCCTCTGAAATACATCTGTTCCCCTGATTCGCTGCAGATAGTGGAATCCGTTTGGGCGGGAGATACGTTGTTCGTATCGGGTATATCGGAAGCCGGAGCGGGTATTTACCGCACCGTGATAGATAAAAACCTGGACTGTACTCCCCTTTCTACTGTCCTGGAACCTGAACCTGTAAAAATCACGGGACTGAGAAACGTACACGGAAACATATCATTCACCAGTGACCGTACTGGAGTGAACGAGATGTATATACTCGACCCGCACTCAGGCAATGTGTTCAGAATGACTTCCACTCCGTACGGAGCCGACGGATTCCAGTTCAGCCCGGACGGCAAATCCCTATACTATTCCGCAGCTACGCATGACGGCAACATTCTAAGCAGGACGGATAGGGACTCGCTTATGTGCAGTAAGGTCAATTTCTCTGAAAAGTATATATACAAAGTGGCCGAAAAACTATCGGCACAGGAAAAGCAGAAAGCAATGGAAAAGGGTATCGGTTCCGGTACGGATCCAGTTCGGATATCCCCGCCTGAACGGTACCGCAAATTCCCGCATCTGTTCAACATCCATTCCTGGGCTCCAGTTTATTTCAGTTACGACAATATCAAGAACCTGAGTTGCGACTATTTCTACGAAATGCTTTCTCCCGGGGCGGCCGCCGTCATACAGAACAATTTAGGGACTTTCACGGCAAATTTCGGGTATTCGGCTCATAAAGACCCGTATGACAAGAGTTTCTGGAGACATTCGGGACACGCCAGGTTTACATACTCGGGGCTTTATCCCGTGATTGAAGCTTCGATAGACATAAATGACAGGGCGGCCAGATACAACTTCCTGTCAATCGAGCAGTCAGGTCAGGACAATTACCTTCTGTCCATTAAATCCCGGGCTTCTTCCCTGCCTGCCGTAAGGGGGAAAATAGCCGTCTACATACCTTTCGACTTTTCTTCCGGAGGTTGGTACCGCGGACTCATCCCTCAGATAAGCTGGTCAGCCGGCAATGATTTGTATATGGGCAGACTTAATCAGAGCATTTCGGCCTCTGTAAGGGCATACGCAGTACTCGGCTCAGCAATATCTGAAATCTATCCGGACCTGGGAATAGGAATAGAAGGAGGAATAGCGGGATATACTGGACTTTCCGATTATTTTTCTCCTGCTGCATATGCCTATGCCTACGGTTACCTTCCCGGATTCTTTACCACTCACGGATTCAGGCTTTCAGCCACGGGGCAGTGGCAGACAAACAGGAAATCACTCTTTTCATCCAGCATAGCAAATACTCTTCCCAGAGGATACAGCAAGAACGGACCGCTTTCGTCATATATGTCCATACATCCATCAAGCTACAGATTCACTGTAGAATATGCTATGCCCGTATACCTTGGCGATTTCAGTATCTCTTCTGCCTTTTACGTAAAACGGGCTGTAATAACCCAGCATTTCGACATGTCCGTATTCCGTGGAGGAAACCTGTTTTCAGCCGGCATATCCGCTGCCGTCGAATTCGGATGCTTTTTCTGGATAGGTACTCCCATAAGCATCGGCGTCACCTATTCGTACAATGGGGGAAAATCCTTCGGGAACCTGCTCTCGTCAGGAGCAATAACAGGACGTCACTACATAGGTCCCGTATTCAACATAAGCCTCCCGCAATAACGGAAGGCCTATGGACTACATGCTCGACCTATAATGACCGGCAGCTATCCGAGCATCGGTTTGACAATGCCGAAAATAATCCAGGCAACCGCCAGCGTCACAACTATATTGAAAGTCTGTGCGACAAGGAAGACTTTCAGCGGAGTACGGTTCTCCTTGCTGAATATCTCCTTGAACCTCGTTTCAAGTCCTATGCAGACAAATGCTACACTGAAAAGAGTGTTCTGGAACCCTTTTGTCACTTTCCCTACTGTCTTTGCCGTCTCAGTATCCATGCAGAAACTGAATACAAGGGAAGCCAGGATGAATCCTACCACGAATTTTGGAAATCGGTCCCAGATGACTCCGAGAGTCGGCTTTTCAGCATGATCCTTCCCCTGATAGGACCACATGAGCGAAATCACGAACGCAGCTACTCCGAGGAGGACATTCTGGGAAGACTTTACGATAACGGCTGTCTTTGCGGCCGTTTCCCCTACAAGGGTACCGGAAGCCGCTACGGCACCTGTAGTATCAATCGTGCCGCCGAGCCATGCTCCTGCAACTTCCTCGCTGAGGCCCATAAGACCTGCAAGCCATGGCAGCAGATACATCATCGGAATGGCTATTATCAGCACCAGTGAAATTACATATGAAAGCTTCTTGCTGTCGCCTTTTATCACTCCGCATGTAGCGATAGCTGCCGACACTCCGCATATGGACACGGCACTTGAAACCATTGTACCCATTTCAGGGTCTATCTTCATTTTGCGGCCGAACCAGAAAGCGAAATACCATACGGTAAACACTACTATAAGCGACTGCGCGAGTCCATAGGCCCCGGATTTCATCACTTCCCCGAAAAGAATGGTCGAACCGAGGCATATTATGCCTATTTTAATATAGAATTCACTCTGGACGGCTGTCTTCAGCCAGTCCGGCACCTTGAATATGTTACTTATAAGAAGTCCGAGGATTACGGCAAAGAAAACGGACTCGAAACCAAGCTCCTTGACTGCAGGAACAGATGCTATCAGCTGGGAGACCAAAGTAAGTGAAAATATTACCAGCAGAGACGGAAAAATCCACTTCAAAGGTCTGTGCATCACTGCAGAAGTAACATACGTGAGAAGCAGTACGAAAAGGAACATATATACGGCCGACAGCCAGTCCTCCCCAGTCTTGAGGGATCCCGGCATCTGAGGCATCACTTCCGGAAAGATACAGGCAAGAGCCAGAATTACCGCTCCTGCAAAGACTATGATCCAGTCTTCCGAAGCGAATTGTCTTAACCATTTTTTCATCTGTAGCAGTTTTTCATAAAGGCTGCAAAGTTAAGTCATTTTGGAAAAATTCCAAACTATGGCAATATCGGATGATTTTTGTACCTTTGGTTCCCCAATCTGAAATGCCATGTCTATCAAAACAGAAAGTATAGCTGCCTGCAGCCGTTGCGGAAACCGCACACAACTTACAATCTACAAAAGCATCAACACCGCCGAGGACCCTTCACTGAAAGAAAAAGTCAGGGACGGATCGCTGTTCCTCTGGAAATGTCCGTCATGCGGACAGTCCAACCTGGCCAGATACGACACGCTGTATCATGACCCTGATAAAAAACTTATGGTATGGCTGCTTCAGGATGAAAATATCTCCCAGTCGCAGATGCACTCGATATCACTGCATGCAAAAGCTATCGGAAACTATACGCTCAGAAGAGTGACGGATACCGGTTCACTGATGGAAAAGGTGCTCATCTTCGACTGCGGACTGGACGATGTAACCATAGAACTGTGCAAATATGTTCTGAAAATGGAACTGGCTTCCAAATCATCCGATGAAGAATCCGCAAGAAAAATCCTGCAGATGAATCTTCATTTCTTCCGTCTCAACGACTCAGGCGACGGCAAGTCCGTAACATTCGTATATCCGGAAGACGGACAGATGAAAAACTATACTATAGGATACAATGTATATGAAGACTGCTGCGGAATACTGCAGAGAAACCCTCGGATAAAGCCTGCGGAAGGATTTGTAAAAATAGATTCCGAATGGCTTTCGGCTTATTTCAAATAAGAAAGGTCGTGTGCAGACCAGAAGAATCTGCCACGACCGGGATTAAGTGTGTGTAGTGAAAAATAGTGCAGACCGCACTACAATTTCCGTGCCCCATCGCTGATGACCACATCATAAACTTTCGGTTCGTAACCGAATTTTGCTTTGAATGCAGTCTTGGCTTTCTCTATGAATGAATCATACAGCTCTTCTTTGACAAGATTGATGGTACAGCCTCCGAACCCGCCGCCCATTACGCGGGAACCGGTAACGCCGCACTCTCTTGCAATGTTGTTGAGATAATCCAACTCTTCGCAGCTCACTTCATAAAGCCTGCTCATTCCATAGTGAGTCTCGTACATCTTCTCGCCTACTGTCTCATAGTCATCCCTCTCGAGAGCATCGCACACATCGAGCACGCGGGCTACCTCATCTATCACATATTCAGCCCTCATATAATCCTCTTCGGTAATGGCGTCCTTCACTTCATCGAGCCATTCCCTGTTCGCATCCCTGAGGAACTCTACCTCCGGATGCCTTACCTTTATGGCAGCAGCAGCACGTTCACATGATTCCCTTCTCTTATTGTATGCGGAAGATGCAAGCTCATGTTTCACCACAGAATCGAGAAGCACCAGCCTGTATCCTGCCGGATGGAAAGGATAGTATTTGTATTCCATTGTCTTGCAGTCGAGCCTCATCAGCTGGCCGGCCTTTCCGAATATGGATGCGAACTGGTCCATGATACCGCATTTTACTCCGCAGTAATTATGTTCCGTGGCCTGTCCTATCCTTGCAAGTTCGAACTTGTCTATTCCGAGATCGAAAAGACTGTTCAATGCAAACGCAAAAGTACTTTCGAGTGCAGCCGAAGAAGACATTCCGGCTCCGAGAGGCACATCACCTGAAAAAACGGTGTTGAATCCCGAGATCTTTCCTCCCCTCTTTATGATTTCCCTGCACACTCCGAAAATATAGCGTGACCAGCTCTGGTTCGGAGCGTCCTCCTCATTCAGCCCGAATTCCACATATTCATCGAGATCAAGTGAATACGCACATACTTTGTTTGTACCGTTCAGCTTGATTTCCGCCATAATACCTTTATCGATCGCTCCGGGAAATACGAATCCTCCGTTATAGTCGGTATGCTCGCCTATGAGATTTATCCTTCCTGCAGAAGCAAAGAATTCACCGCTGCAGCCAAAAAGGGTGGAGAACTTTTCAGAAATTTTTGTTTGCATTGCTTTAGTGTTTATTGTTGATTTTTTCTTACATCTTTCAAAGATAATCAGTTTATTTTTACACTCAAAGGATTTGCAGCTTTAATTCTGCCTGTCCGGTTTGAAAAAGCCCATTATCGGAAGATGATCGCTGACTCCTCCGATATATCTCGGACCCGAATAGGTCCTCAACGGTTTCTTTCCTGCCGCAGAGCTGTCATCGGCAAGCAGGAAAGGTACCGTGCATATTTCCATCCGGGACACTTTTTCAAGCTTTTCGGAAACGAACATCAGGTCTATCAGTTCCCATTTCCCCCTGTATCTTATCGTACCTTTTCCGGCCATATGAAGTCCATATGACAGGTCATACAGGATGCCATCCAAAATATCCATTGCCGGGCCGTCCGGCGTATCGTTGAAATCACCTGCCGCCACTATGTTTTCATACCCGTTCCTTTCCAGAGAATCCGATATATGCGCAAGTGCATACATAGCCGACTTCCGGCGGGGAACGGATATCTTTTCCCCGCCGTATTTGGATGGATGATGGTTTACAAGCACCGCCACTTTCAAAGAGCTGTCGGCAAGACTC
This sequence comes from Candidatus Cryptobacteroides faecipullorum, assembly GCA_017694885.1. Taxonomy (GTDB): domain Bacteria; phylum Bacteroidota; class Bacteroidia; order Bacteroidales; family UBA932; genus Cryptobacteroides; species Cryptobacteroides faecipullorum. Next base: position 17,852 of record JADIMH010000052.1, read on the forward strand.
TGCAGCGTAACTTCAAGAATATCCCTGGTAGGAAGCCTGTTTCCGTTTTCGTCATATATCTTATGCGGTTCTGACCCCGTGCACCTGAATCTGTCCTTTCTGTATATAAGACCCACATCTATGCCTCTCTTGTCATCCGATTCATAATGGACTATGCCGTATCCGTATTTCTTCAATGCGGTAGAATACGCTATCGACTTCAGGACAAAAGCGTTTTCCACTTCTGCAAAACATATGATATCCGGCAGACTGCCGTATCTGCTTCCTGTCCACAGGACAGTCTTAGAGACTGCATTGCATTTGGCATAGAAACGTCCTCTGGTCCATCTTCTTTCCCCTGAAGCTGAAAATTCATGGTCTGAAGAAGAGTATCCGGAGTCTTTCCAGTCGAAGAAATTCTCAAGATTCCAGAACATTACCGTAAACGAACCGTCGCTTACAGGACTCAAAAGCAGCATGCATATGGATATCATCAGTGACAAGGCCATGACTTTTTCTGTGCAAATATGGATTCTCCGGGAAAAAATGATTGTTTAAAAAAGAAAATCTTATATGCAAAAACAGAAAAAAGATTAAAATTCAGAAAATTCTGCAGTTTGTACTATCTTTGCGCTCTGTTAAAAAAATGATCGGTTATGTCATTGAAATGCGGTATAGTAGGACTTCCCAATGTAGGGAAATCAACATTGTTCAACTGTATAAGCTCAGGTAAGGCCCAAAGCGCCAATTTTCCTTTCTGTACCATAGAACCCAATATCGGATCGACCATTGTCCCGGATAAACGCCTTGAAGTTCTGGAACAGCTCTGCCATCCAAAAAGAGTAGTGCCTGCAACCGTAGAGATCGTGGATATTGCCGGACTTGTGAAAGGTGCCAGCAAGGGAGAAGGGTTAGGAAACCAGTTTCTGGCAAACATACGTGAAACCGATGCTATTCTCCATGTACTCAGGTGCTTCGATGATCCCAACATAGTGCATGTCGATGGAAGCGTGGATCCTGTCAGGGACAAGGAAGTCATCGATATGGAACTCCAGATGAAAGATCTTGAAACAGTAGAGAACAGGCTGGCAAAAGTACAGAAGCAGGCCCAGGCCGGAGGAGACAAGAGCGCCAGGAAACTCTGCGAAATCCTTCTCAGATATAAAGAAGTGCTCCTTGAAGGCAAGTCATGCAGGACGGTAAAATTCGATTCGCCTGAAGAACAGCAGCTTGCCAAGGAACTGTTTCTCCTTACCAACAAGCCTGTCATGTATGTCTGCAATGTAGATGAAGCTTCCGCCAAGGACGGCAACGGATATGTGGATATGGTCCGTCAGGCGGTAAAAGATGAAGACGCGGAAATTCTGGTCATTGCAGCCAAAATAGAGTCAGACATCGCAGAACTTGAAAGCTATGAGGAAAAACAGATGTTCCTCGAAGACATGGGTCTTGAAGAATCCGGCGTCGTAAGGCTTATACAGAGCGCATATTCCCTCCTCAACCTTCATACATTCTTCACTGCAGGAGCCGATGAATGCAGGGCATGGACCATAAACAAGGGAGACAAGGCCCCGAAGGCTGCCGGAGTCATACACTCTGATTTCGAAAAAGGCTTTATCCGGGCCGAAGTAATCAAATATGAAGACTTCGTACAGCTCAAGTCAGAAGCGGCCTGCAGGGCGGCCGGAAAGCTCGGAATAGAAGGAAAGGACTATGTTGTCCAGGACGGCGACATCATGCACTTCCTGTTTAATGTCTGACCACCGGAAATTCTGAAATCCTCAATGTAGTACACCCGTAAGGGACGAGTACTATTTCTTCTTCCGGGTATGGACTGGTACGGACCGAGAACGGCAGCGGGCCTGCATCTGGTCCGTATTTTTCCCAGTACGGATGTTCCTTTGCCCATACCCTGATCCTTACAGGCGCCCCCTCCATATTCCAGAAGAATTTCTCCGAAGCCTTGGATTCATCTATTTCCACTGTGCATGATCCAGGGTTTCTGACCATACTTTCCACCAGTCCGTAGTTCCATTTGTCTGTAGTAGTCACTTCATAATATTCCAGTCCGAACTGTACGGCCTCGTCTCCGGAAAGATATTTCTTCTCCCAATGTTCGGCCAGCCCCAGGGCATATACCAGAGGGCCGCGCTCAACCGCCACCGAATTCTCGTGCCATTTCGATACCTCTACCTCCATCGGAAGCCTCAGGCAGACGACATCCCCGTCTTTCCATTCACGGACTATTTTCATCACATCGCTTTCCAGGTTTACATTGAATATCTCGCCATTAACCGCCACTTCCGGTTCATCGCACCAGCCCGGTCGCCGGAGAAGGAACGGAAAACGCTCTCCTTTCCTCCCGGACATCCTGATCTCGAACCTGATCTCATCGCCCATCGGATACACGGTATCCTCGGTGATTGTGACTTCCCTGCCGCCACCTACCTTCAGAGTGACTTCCGAAGGGGAATAGACCATTGCAGCGACCCCTCCTTCCGCAGTGGCATACCACAGATTCTGGGTAAATTTGGGCCAGCCCTGATGCATATTGGAATAACAGCACGGATATCCGGTGCGTGTCCCGAAAAGGACATCCGTACCGCCGTGGGACTCGTCCACATAGAAGTTCCTGTGAGCCCTGGTGACAGCTATCTGGTTCGGCTGCTGGAAATACTGCTTGTATCTGAAATCATCGCTTATCTGCGTCGGAAGGGCATTGAAGGCTATCCTTTCAAGATGGTCTGCGAAAGATGTGTTGCCTGTCACTTCCAGCATCTTTTCTAAAGAAAACATCAGCTCCACTGCAGAGCACAGCTCCGACCCCTGGGTAGGACAGCTACCGTGAATGGCCTCGTCTCCGCCGTACATCCCCTGCGGCTGGCCATGAAGCAGCCTTATATCCTCCAGACCTGCCTCTACGGATTCAATGTAAATGTCTTCAGGATGCTGCTGCCAGTAGATGACCGGAGCCTTCATCCCCTGGGCAAGGTCTACGCAATGGATGGTCTCCAGCTGATATCTGAAATACGCGGACATGAAATCTATCACACGTTCATCCTGTGTCGCCGACCAATACTGCTGAAGTATCTTCAACATGACCATCCGGGGCCACCAGTCGGCCGAATTGTCCCTCTGCAGTCCCGGCTCATAAGGATAATCTTTCGCCGGGCCGAAATAGCCATCCTCCCTCTGGCTCGAAAGCGCCCATTCGACCCACGGCTGTACCTTCGCTTTCAGCGCATCATCATCAAGGATATACGCGAGCGGGAGCAGCCCGTCTATCCAGTATGGCCCGCGTTCCCACTGGTCACCGTCTCCGCCGAGCCAGCCGTTCCTCTCACCCATCACTTCCGGATATAGGGTATCCATATGGCCGGTGGCTCCCGAAGCCTGACGTAGCAGCATCTCTTCAAGCCACCCTCTGGCATGTATAGACCCGAGCGGCAGTCCTATATATGATTTTTCCACAAGAGGGGGCCTGTTGCCCTGATAACAGGTCTCCCCGACTTCACCGCAAGTTAGCCTCAAAGAACATATACTCAACGCCATACAGGCCAGGAATCTGATGTTGCAGATACTACGCATAAACTTCATTTTCAAGAGTGGATCCGATAAACAAAAAAGTTGCGCACAGTCAATACTGTCTCCTTACCGGCTGTGCGCAACGACGCTAACAAGGTCAAGATTTTATTTGAATGTAATGTCCACTAGTGTCCGGTAAAAAATCATGAAAGTTCTTTGAAAATATTGAAGGTTAGGAATTTACAGAGATAAAACGAGCGCAACGATTTGAATTTATCTTTGCCAGATTATCGTAGAATGGCACATGAATAAAGGAAAATACGTGTTCTCTCAACTTTTATCTTTCTTGGATCCGTTTGTATTTCTCAGAATATCAAAGAAGTATGGCGGAGACAAGTATGTCAAGACCTTTTCCTGCT
>JADIMH010000053.1 GCA_017694885.1 Candidatus Cryptobacteroides faecipullorum
TCCTGAGCCAGGATCAAACTCTTCTTTGTATAATCAGTTTTTTATTTTCCCAGCTTCGATTGATTCAAAATAATTCTCAAAAGAATTTACGCTCTCTCATTGTTTTGGTACTTTTTGCTTGTACTTTAGTCTTTCAGTATTTTCAAATAGCTACCGTTATTTCTCAAACGGGCTGCAAAGATACGGACTTTTTTCAACTCTCCAAATTTTTTCTCGTTTTTTTTAAAATATTTTTCCCACCTTTGCATCCGGAAACCTCGCAATTCGGGACATAAAGAAATTTTTATGGCTTCTTACCTACAGATTTTCAGCACATTCGCAAAGATCGGAGCTTTTACGATCGGTGGAGGTTATGCTATGATTCCTTTAATCAAGGATGAAATCATCAGGAAGGGGTGGATGAACGAGGAGGATTTTCCGGATATTATCGCATTGTCCCAGTCTGCGCCCGGTCTGCTGGCCGTAAATATTTCCATTTTTGTCGGATACCGTCTGAGGGGGACCATGGGAAGCATCGTCGCCACCTGCGGCAGCATAACGCCTCCATTTCTGATAATCCTGATCATCGCAATGGCCTTTACAGGATTCCAGGACCATCCTGTCGTGATAAGGATATTCCAGGGGATAAGGCCGGTAGTGGTTGCCCTCATTGCAGTCCCTATGCTTCAGATGGCGCGCAAATCGAACAAGACCTGGTGGATGTGGGGGATGTCCATAGCAACGATTCTCCTCGTCGCATTCCTGAACGTATCTCCGATATATATACTGATAGTGACCATAATCGTTTCATATTCTCTGGCCAAGTACAGGGAAAGCCGCAAAAGGGAGGACACGAAATGATATTCGTCCAGCTGTTCACCACTTTTTTCATCATAGGTCTCTTCACTATCGGAGGAGGCTATGCGATGCTGTCGCTGATCCAGGCGCAGGTAGTGTCCGTACACGGGTGGATCGATGAACAGACTTTTACCGACATAGTAGCCATTTCGCAGATGACCCCGGGGCCTATCGGAATAAACAGTGCTACATACATCGGCTACAGCGTACTGGAACAGTCGGGGGCGCCGGAATTCCTGTGCATCCTCGGGTCCTTTACCGCTTCGGCTGCGGTAGTGCTCCCGTCTTTCATCCTGGTACTCGGTATATGCAAAATGTACAACAAATTCCAGAACAACCATGCTATGGAAGGGGTTCTTGGCGGTCTTAAACCGGTCGTAGCCGGCCTTATCGGAGCTGCCGCTATAATACTCGTCACCCCGGAAAATTTTCCGGACTGGAAAAGCTGGATTCTGTTCGTTGCCGCTTTCGCAGCCTCCTGGTGGTGGAAAGTCAGCCCGATCCTGACAATCATAGCGGGCGGAGTACTCGGTCTTGTTTTGTATTGATCTTTATTCTCTTGAATTTAAAGGACAATGGATTTTATTCGGGAAATATTCTTCGAACCTTCTGTCGTACAGGCGGTAATAGTGCTTTCGCTGGTCTGTGCGGCAGGCCTGTATCTGGGGAAAATCAAGTTTTTCGGAATTTCGCTCGGAGTCACCTTCGTTTTCTTTATCGGTATCCTGGCCGGTCACTTCGGGCTGAAAATCAACGGCGACATGCTTGATTTCGCCCAGAATTTCGGACTTATCATCTTTGTCTATACCCTCGGGCTTCAAGTGGGTCCCGGATTTTTCTCTTCATTGAAAAAAGGCGGAGTGAAGCTTAACATAATGTCGCTTACGCTCATAGCCATCGGACTCATATTTATCCTGACTCTCAGCTGGACGACAAATATTTCGCTTTCAGACCTGATGGGTCTTCTGTCCGGGGCCGTGACCAATACGCCCATGCTCGGAGCGGCCCAGCAGGCAATCCTGCAGATAAATCCGGACGATGACCTGGATGTTACAAGGATGGCTCTGGCCTGTGCCGTCGCCTATCCGTTAGGAGTCATAGGGGTCATTCTGGCCATTATCATGCTGAAAAAGATGTTCGCAAAAGATTCCGAAAAGAAATCCTGGAATGCCGATGATAAAACATATGTCGGAGAATATCATGTCAGCAATCCGGCAGTCTTCGGCAAAACGATAAAAGACATAATGCTTCCTCTGGATATGCATTTCGTAATCTCAAGGGTATGGCACAACGGCAAGGTCTCGATACCGGCTTCCGATACATTAATACAGAAAAACGACCATCTCCTGATCATTTCCGGGAAAAGCGAAGTCGACAGCATAAAGACCATCTTCGGAGAGCAGGAAGGCACTGACTGGAACAGACCGGACATCGACTGGAATGCCATAGACAGTCTGCTCGTATCCAGACACGTACTGGTAACCAACAGCAAAATGGACGGAGTCAAACTCGGCTCCCTGAGACTCAGGAACGCCTACGGGATCAACATAACCAGAGTGAACAGAGCCGGCATAAATCTGGTAGCCTCCCCTGCACTGAGACTGCAGACCGGAGACCGGCTGACCATTGTAGGCGAATCGAAGGCTATCGACAACTGTAGCAAAATCCTCGGCAATGAAGCCAGGGAACTGAACAACCCAAACCTCATTGCGATTTTCATAGGTCTTGTCCTCGGACTCCTGCTTGGGTCGGTTCCTGTCCTGATCCCGGGAATGGGCATGCCGATAAAGCTCGGACTTGCCGGAGGGCCTATCATAGTGGGAATCCTGATGGGTGCGTTCGGTCCGAGATTCCATCTTACGACCTATACGACCCAGAGCGCGAATCTGATGATCCGCCAGTTCGGGATAACGACCTATCTGGCCGGACTCGGGCTTGCATCCGGCGAACACTTTTTCGAAACCGTATTCTGTAAGGAAGGTCTGCTGTGGATCCTGCTCGGGCTGACACTGGCAGTGGTCCCGGTAATGATAGTAGGAATAATAGCCGGCAAATTCTTCAAGGTCGACTATGCCCGGAATGTCGGGATGCTGTGCGGAAGCATGGCCAACCCGATGGCCCTCAACTATGCGAATACAACAGTAAAAGGGGATGAACCTTCTGTAGCATATGCTACGGTCTATCCCCTTGCAATCTTCGTCAGAGTAATAACCGCCCAGCTGGTTCTGCTGGTGTTCTCCTGACCGGTTCCGCCGTCAATGGGCAGCTATGTAATCCTGATAATCCGCCATTGACCTGCGGATCACATCCTTGGCTTCATCCGGACCGTATATGTTTATGAAAACCATTCTTTTGGTATTTTCCCCCGGAATATCCTTATAGGTCGTAAAATAATGGACGAGCCTCCGTATGATGTCCTTCGGCAACTGGTCGATATCGGTATAGGCCCCGTACACTGCATCATTTTTCAGGACAGCTATGATCTTGTCATCGGCCTGATTATGATCAAGAAGCCGCAGACCCCCGATAGGATGGGCCTTAACGATTATATCCCCATGCGTAACGTCCTTTTCGGTAAGGACACATATATCGAGCGGGTCGCCGTCACCTTCAACATCATAGCGCGCCAGAACCTTGTTTGTCAGCTCTGCCATTTTCGAACTGCAGTACGTCCTCGGAAGAAAACCGTACAGAGAGGGGACAATGTTGGAAAACTTCTGTGGCCTGTCAAGAGAAAGGTATCCTGACTCCTTGTCTACTTCATACTTGACCGTATCCGTCGGAACTATTTCAATGAATGCCGTCACCTCGTCAGGTGCGTCTTTGCCAAGGTTTATCCCATGCCAGGGATGCGCCTTATGGGTAGTGCTTAAGTCCATTGTCTAGAATTTTTCTTCAAAGGTAGTCAATATATGCTTACGATGTGAAATTTAACTGCTTTTTCTTTGAAACCGCAGCCATGTTCTGCTTACCAGCCTCCCCCCAGGGCCTTATACATATCCACCAGAGCAAGATGTTCATTCATAATGGCATTGCTGAGTTCGACCTGAGCGTCGAAATAAGCTCGCTGGGCATCAAGGAAATCAAGATAATTTATCGCACCTATGATGTACTGGCTCGTCGTCAGGCTGACATACTTGCGGGTAGCCTCCTGAAGGTCGAATTTAAGTCCAGTGTTCTTTCTTGCCGATGTAAAGTTGGCGGAAGCGTCATACACTTCCCTGAAAGCCTGCATGACTGTCTTTTCATATTCATATCGCGATTGGTTATACCGGGCAACGGCCGCCTTGAACTGCGATTTCTTTTTCCCGAAACTGAATATCGGTGAAGCCAGGGATGCAGCCGCATAATAGAACGGGGACTTCAGTACATCCAAGAACGAATTGCTCTCAAGACCGCCAGACAGGTCTATGGTAAAGGTAGGGAACCGTTCCGCCTGTGCCACACCTACAGCAGCCTGGGCGGCAAGAAGATCCTGATATGCAGATCTGACATCCGGCCTGCGCTGAAGAAGCTGAGACGGCACCCCGAGAGGGATTTCCCTGTCATATGAAAGCTCAAGCAAGGCCCGCCCACGCTCGATGGCCCGCGGATATGATCCGGTCAGGAAAGCCAGTTCGCTCTCTTTCATCGCGACCCTGGACTCCAGATCAGGCACCAGGGAGGCGGTGGAAGCCAGTTCCACGAGAGACTGCTGGTAAGGCACCTCTGAAGTAAGTCCCCCTTCGAATCTGAGTTTCGCCTTATTGACCCCGTCCTGACGGGTCTCGAGTGTCCTGCGGACAATGTTCAGTTCATTGTCGAGTGCCAGAAGCTCGAAATAAGCCCGGGCTACATCGGCGACAAGCGTCATTTTAAGCGCACGCCTTGCCTCGACGCCCGAAAGGTATTCTGCAAGTTTTTCCCGGCTGGCCCAACGCAAATGTCCCCACAGATCTATCTCCCAGCTGAGAGAAAGCTTCGGGCCGAGCTCGGGATCATCAGGATCAGACTCGTCCCCGCCGTAATTGTTATATTCATTGTCTGCATAGGCTTCAGCTGAAATGGCAGGCCAAAGATCCGAACGCTGTATCCTGTACCTGTACTCAAGTTCCCGGACACGTTCAGCAGCAATGAGCATATCCTTATTGTACTCAAGCGCGTCGGAAATCAGTCTGTGCAATGTCGTATCAGCATACACTTTCCACCATTCGATATCCGCCACTGTGGCAGAATCGGTCCCGCTCGATACCGTATAGCGGTCAGGAAGATCGAGTTCCGGAGCCGCACAATGCTTTGCCGGAGAGCACGAAGATACCGTTATCCCTGTCATCAGCACTAAGGCTATGACTGCAGCGCCAGGTCCCGGCAGATTCATTTTCCTGCGTTTTCTGGAAACGAATTTCCTTTTCATCTTATATATCCACACAAAGAAGAACGGAACGAATACGATACCGGCACTTATGGCCACTATCATTCCGAAAAATACCCCTGTTCCTATATTCTGGCGGCTTTCGGAACCAGGCCCGGTAGCGAATACAAGAGGGAACATACCCAATATGAAGGCCAGGGAAGTCATTACTATCGGCCGGAATCTCAGATGAGCCGCAGTTATGGCCGCCTCTTCAAGCGGCTTGCCTTTCTCTACCTCTTCCTTGGCGAACTCTACGATAAGTATGGCGTTCTTGGCTACAAGACCGACAAGCATTACAAGACCTATCTGGAAATAGATATTGCTTTCCATTCCCAGTATCCCGACTCCGAGATAAGCGCCGAAAATAGCGATAGGCAGTGAAAGAATGACAGCTATCGGCACCGACCAGCTCTCATACTGGGCAGCGAGGAAAAGGAATACGAAAAGAAGCGCCAGCCCGAGGACCAGACCTGTCTGTCCGCCCTCTTTCTTTTCCTGAAAAGACAGCCCGCTCCACTCTACACCGATATTGTCCGGAAGATGTTCATCGACGATATCCTCAAGTATGGCCATGGCCTGGCCGGAACTTGTCCCGTGAGACGGTTCGCCGTTGATTGTCGCCGAATAATACATGTTGAATCTCTTGATCGTTCCAGGACCGGTAGTATATTCTGTAGTACCGAGCGCGGTGACAGGAATCATGGCGCCGCTGGAACTGCGGACAAAGAACAGGTCAAGGTTGTTCTGATGCGCCCGGTACGGAGCCTCAGCCTGGACATAGACCCTGTAGACCCGGTTGAACATATTGAAGTCATTGACATACTGGGATCCTGTGAATGTTTTCAACGTAGAGAAAACATCTGAAAGCGGCACACCGAGAAGCTGAATCTTGTCCCTGTCGGCATCGAAGAAAAGCTGCGGGATATCCTTCTGCAGGCCGGAAGAAAGACCGGTAAGCTCTTTCCTCTGCGATGCATAGTAAAGCAAAGTATCGGAAGCCGCCTGAAGCTGTTCGTAAGTGGCGTCTCCTCTGGTTTCCAGAACCATGGAGAATCCTCCGGTAGTACCGAGTCCCGGGATGACGGCCGGGGTGCTTATGTAGACTTTGCTTTCCGGATACAGAGAAAGGGAATCCCTGATGAGCTGCATGGTCTTTTCTATATCGGTCTCTTTCCTTTCGTCCCACGGCTTCATGATGACAGTCATATAGCTGTTCCCCTGATTGGTGCCGAGTCTCGGGCTGGAACCCGTTACGTTCAATACATACTGTATGTCATGCTGCCTGAGCAGAAAGGCCATCGCCCTGTCCGTAACTTCCCTGGTCCTTTCCAAAGTAGCGCCTACCGGAAGTTCCAGTTCGACAGTGAAATAGCCCTGGTCCTCCTTCGGTATAAAGCTCGTCGGGACTATCTTGCCCATTACCCATATTCCGATTATGGCTATGCCGAAAAAGGCGAACATCCTGCGGCTATGATGCAGACTCGCATGTATCATTCTGGCATAGAAGGAATTGCCTTTTGCGAGAGCTTCATTTATCTTGCGGAATACGATATTCTTTTTCTTGTTTGGATCATGCGGCTTGAGAAACAGCGAGCACATTACAGGACTAAGCGTAAGGGCTACGATCGTAGAAATGATTACAGAAACCGCAATCGTCACGGTAAACTGCCTGAAAAGCTGCCCTGTAATTCCTGAAAGGAAACTTACCGGGACGAATACCGCACACAGAACCAGCGACATCGCGACCAAAGCGCCACCGATGCCGCTCATGGCCTTTTTCGTAGCCTCGTACGGTGAAAGATGTTCTTCTTCCATGATACGGTCGACATTCTCCACCACTACGATCGCATCGTCGACGACTATACCGATCGCAAGAATAAGTCCCAGCAGCGTCATCATGTTAAGAGAAAAGCCGAATATGAGCATTATGCCGAACGTTCCGACCAGAGAAATAGGCACTGCGATGGCAGGTATCAGAGTAGCCCGCCAGCTCTGCAGGGACAGGAACACGACGAGGATGACCAGGAACAAGGCTTCGAAGAGGGTCTTGTATACATGATGGATAGACTCGGAAATATATGTCGTCACATCAAACGGGATGTCGTAGGACATCCCTTCAGGGAAGCTTTTGCTGATCTCTTCCATTGTAGCCTTGACATTATCGGCCACTTCCATCGCATTGGCTCCCGGGAGCAGAAAGACATTCATTACGGCTGCATTACGGCCGTTTATTCCGCTTTCCGTATTGTATGACTGGGCCTCCAGGGAAACCCTGGCCACATCCTTAATACGTATTATCGAACCGTCCTGACCGGCCCTGACCACTATATTCTCAAATTCGCTGACCGAAGAAAGCCTTCCGGTAGCGGTTATAGGTATGGTGATATCCGCATCGCTGATCGGCTGCTGGCCGAGGACACCCGCCGCGGATTCCCTGTTCTGGTCTTTCAGTGCATTCTGAAGATCCTTTACGGTAAGGCCGAAACTTGCCAGTTTGTCCGGTTGTACCCATATCTGCATGGCATAATACCGGCTTCCGACATTGGAAACACCGCCGACTCCAGGAACACGGCGCAACATGTCCAGCACATTCAGAGTCGTATAGTTGCTCAGATAAATCTCATCGAACTTAGGGTCGTCTGAAAGTACAGTGATGGTCATAAGCCTGCTCGCAGACTCCTTTTCGACCGATATCCCGTTCTGCACCACTTCTGCAGGAAGTCTGGACTCGGCCAGTTTCACGCGGTTCTGGACTTCTACGGCGGCCAGATCCGGATTGCTGGTAATATCAAATGTAATGGTCGCCGAGAAACTTCCGGAATTGGTATTCGTGGATTCCATATAAAGCATCCCCGGTGTACCGTTCAGTTCCTGTTCTATAGGAGTAGCCACCGCCTGGGCGACCGTCTGCGCGCTGGCGCCAGGATAAGAGGCCGACACTTTTACCACCGGAGGGACAATCGGCGGATACTGGTCCACAGGCAGCATTACGAGCCCTATAAGACCGACAAGCACGATAATGACGGATATAACGGTCGAAAATACGGGCCTGTCTATAAAGAAATCAGATTTCATAAGATTCTACACTCGTTGTTTTCGGAAAATCATTCAAGGGAAGCTATGAATTGGCCTTTATGGCTTTCTTCCCGTGAGTAAGTTTATGATAGCCTTCGACGACTATCTGCTCGCCCGGCAGCAGGCCTCTTTCGATGACGGTCTTGTTCCCGACTTCAGGTCCGGTTTCGACAAAACGTTTCTCCGCCACTCCGTCATTTCTCAGCACGAAAATATATGTCCCGCTTTTTTCTATCATCAGCGCCTTCGACGGAACGGCTACTGCATCTTCACGGACATCGAGCAGGAGCGTTACGTTGGTGAACTGCCCGGGGAGAAGCTCCCTGTCGGGGTTCGGTATATCCGCGTGGACAGTAAAGGTTCCTGACTTTGAATCCACCTGAGGATCGGCAAAGTCTACCAGACCCTTGTATTTGTAGACAGACTTGTCAGCGAGAGTAATAGTGACATACGGATCCCAATTCCTGAGCGAATCCTTCTGTCCGAGGTTCACGTTCCTCGCCTTGCTCTTCTGATAATCAAGGTCGGTCATCTTGAATTCCACAGTCACTGTATCGCTCTTTACCACGGTGGCGAGCAAGGACTGTCCGCCGGGGCCTACAAGCGTTCCCATATCGACATATCTCTCACTGATATATCCGCTTATCGGAGAACGGACTGTAGTATAACTGAGAGCCAGCTCATCCTGAGTGAGATCCGCCTCGCTCATCTGGACCTCCGCCACGGCGCTTTCATAGGCTGCCAGAGCATTGTCGAGATCCAGCTGACTTGCCGCTTTCTGGTCGTACAGCGGCTTTATCCTGTCATAATCCCGTTTGGCCTTAATGGCAAGAGCCCTGTTTTTTTCCAAAAGAGCCTTAGCCCTCTCGACCTGAGCCTTATACTGACGCGGGTCTATGACAAACAATATCTGGTTTCTCTCCACGTATTTTCCTTCTTCAAAGAGCATCTGTTCCAGATAACCCTCTACCCTGGCCCGCACTTCTACGAACTGCTGAGCCCGAACATTTCCCGGATATTCGCCATAAATCATCACATCCTGAGTGGTAACTGTTTCAGTGCTCACTACAGGAAGTATTTCTTCAACAGGTTCAGGGCGTGACAGCCAGAATACAAGCCCTATTATGACCAGCAGGATTACAACGACCGAAGACCATTGTTTCCAATTAAGTTTCTTGACTTTAAAAACGAAGAACTGCGAGCCTTTCCCAAGGCTGGTATAAGTCTCTTTCAGAATTTTTGAGCCTTTCATATTATATATTTTAACTGGCAAATATATACATAATTTCTTATGAGCCGACTGTTTGCTGCAAGTACTATACCTTTTTCGACTTGTCTCATCTTCTCCGGACAACAAAAAAGCACCTGCATTTTCATGCAAGTGCTCATCATAAAGGCTTTTGAAAGCCGCTTTCTGTGGTCCCAACAGGGCTTGAACCTGTGACCCCCTGATTATGAGTTCGACCACACCCCGTTTCACTGTTCACCATAAATACATATCAATCAACGCATTACAAACTTATGCAAAAATCTGATGTTGTGAATATTTCCAATATTTTTTATATATTTGCATAATTTTGTATGTTTTTATGCAAATCTTATGCAAATAAAACAAGGGTATGAAACGGCCGAAATTAAGTTTTTATCTTGACACTAGACGTGCCTTGCAGGATGGCAAGATGCCTGTAAAGATAATGGCATACTACAATTCCAAGCAGGCTCTCATATCCACCGGGTATGCGTTCTCGGAATGTGAGTGGGACATCATTCAGAACAGGACGCAGAAGAAAAGCAAGATGTTTGACTCCTCGAAGGACAGCAACGACAGTGACATTGTCCTATCCACATTGCGGGCCGGACTGGATGAAGTCATGCAAAGGGCTGATAATGCCGTGGAGTTTCTGACAAAGCGGGGCACCCCCTTTCAGGCTTCAGACATCAAGACGGAATACGAAAACGGACACTATGCCAACGGCGACTTGATATACCTGTCAAAATGCAATGAGGCCTACCTTGCAAGGCTGGATGACATCAAGGCTTCTGCAAAGACGGTAAAACAATACAGGGGCATATACAACAGCATGGCGGCCTACTATGAAGGCCTGTCCAAAAGGAATGACAGGGACAAGTTGAGACTGGTGCAGATTGACGCGAAGTTTCTCCGTGATTATCAGGAATACCTGACAAACAAGGGAGACAGTCAGGCCACCGTAAGCGCTCACTTCAGGTATATAAAGGCGCTGTTCAACTACGCCATACAAAAGGAGGCTATTCCGAAAGAGGCATACCCTTTCGGGCGTGGGGATGACAAGGTAACAATACAGGGCGTACGCAGGACAAAAAAGGCCCTGACCAAAAAGGAACTTGAGACTCTCCTGAATTACCGTGGCCACCTGCTCAAAAGACAGTTGCGCAACTTTGACCTGGCGATACTTTCGTTCCTCCTGAACGGTGCAAATATGATAGACATCGCCAAACTGACATACGGTCAGAACTACGATAAAAACTCAAACTGCATAACATTCATACGGCAGAAGTCCTACAGGACGACAGATAACATCGTCCCCATTACAGTCCATGTCACGGACGCAATCCGCACAATGATAAAATTATACGGCAATGAGGACAAGCCTGAAAACTACATCTTCAACATCCTGAAGAAAGATTCGCCGCTGCCTCCTGAAGAGCAGGTGGCCAACACAGTCAGGGCTATAGGAAAGACCTTGAAGTGCGTGGCGAAAAAATGCGGAGTCCGGACAGACATCTCGTACCAGTTTTTCCGCCACACCCATGCCACTTTATCCATCAAGGATGCAGGGGCAAGCCTATACGACATAAAAGTGACGATGGGGCATTCTTCAGCAAAGACGACGGAGGCATATATATCATCCTTACCAGACGATGATGACAAAGTTTCCAACATGAAAGCGAACCTGTTAAACGGTATCTACTCCAAAGATTGAGGAAATGGAAGACTTTACAGAACTGATAATACACGCACATAATCTCGATGACCTTGAAAAGCTCCTGGGCGAATATCATGAGTCTATGCTGAAACGGCATTCGTATGAGGTCTGTGTTCAGATATACAGGCAGCAGGATTTACCCGATATTCAAGAGTGGTTGTATCAGGCACACCTGGCAAAAGGCCTAGGCACATATACTTTTTGTGGAAAGCCCACACTGGAAGTCATCGGGAACCTTGAATTTGCAGTGAAATTCCTGACCGAACCACCACAACGGCCAAGGAGAGTGTTTATATGGGACAATATGCCTGATATGCTGACAGATGAAGAACTGTCCGAATATTTAGGTTTGAGCCCTGCCACCATAAAATCAAAACGCAGCCGTGGAGAACTGCCCAAGCTGACAGCCCTTGGGCGGACATCCAAAAGGCAGTTAATGGACCTGGCCGAAAAATCTCCCTGGCGCCAAACGACACCTGCAGAACGGAAGGCAAATGCGACACAAGAAAAAATCGCCTCATATCGCAAAGGCAGAAACAAGTAATCCCTACGCCGCCATACTCCAACCGTCCCTGGCTTCATGCGGCTTCTGATTAGGCCGTGTTCCCCGCCGTTGAACTGAGCGAGAATCCCCAAGACGGGTTGTGCGGCTGGATTCGGCTGACCGTTCGGGAGCAGCGTCTCAAGCCCGTTCGGGAAGGCATAGACGGAGGTTTTCATGGAGGACGGACACTCTGCCATCGTGAGGAAGCAACGGCCCTTAAATGTATTCTTCAGGAAATGTATTCAAATGAATCCGTGAGGGTGTTATTTTGACACACTGTTTTGTATTCATATTATTCTTTGATTTATTTGCATACACGAAATAAACTGCGTATCTTTGCCCGAAAGGAGGCAAGGCAACATGAAGAAGGCAGTCATATATGCTCGCGTCAGCAGCACTGGTGACAGGCAGTCCACGGAGAGGCAAATCAACGACCTGACAAGATATGCAGGACAGAACGACTACGAAGTCGTAGAGAAGTTTGAGGAACACATCTCCGGTGTGGCCAAGAATGAAAACCGCAAAGTCCTGTGCGAGTGTCTTGACTATTGCCTTTCCGAGAAGATAGACATATTGCTAATCAGCGAACTTTCAAGACTTGGCAGGAATGTAGATGAGGTGCTTGCCAATGTCAGACGATGCAAGGACAACAACCTCAACATCTATTTCCAAAAGGAAGGCCTGAGTATCTTTCAGGCAGACGGGTCTAAAAACCCGTTCCTCAACATCATCATATCCATCCTCGGAACCTGCGCAGAACTGGAACGGGAGAACATCAGGTTCCGCCTGAACTCAGGCAGACGGCAAGCCATAGAGAAGGGCGTCAAAATGGGCAGGAAAGAGGGTTACAGGAAGCCTAAGGAGCAAAAGGCCGAGGAGTATCGAAGCGTCATAAAGCACTTGAAAAAAGGCACTTCCGTGCGAAACACAGCCAAACTATGCGATGTCAGTCCATCAACTGTGCAACGGATAAAACATGAGTTTTCATTATAGAGGGGACCCCAGATCAGGAGAAGTGACGCGCAGCCCCCACGTTCCACTATTGGCCCATTACAGCACGCCTCACCACTGCAACCAAGCAGGTCTCCTTTCCCCGAGGGACACAGAGGCAGCTATGACACAAGAAGCCTCACCCCGTGCGGAAGACGGAGTACCAGCTACGCTCCGTGATGGGCACCTGTGACGGGAGGTATATCCCAATGGGGATGCGGTGATTGGTGAGGCTTTCACACTGCCGAGGCCCAAGAAGGGCGGCTTGCTGGCGGTGCTTGTCATCCTTGCCCCCAAGCCCGTGGCCGTATCAAGGTCTGTTGCCATGGAGGCCAACCGTACGAATATGGAATCCAGCTTCACAAGAAACGAAAAACCTCAACAGTGAAAGAGGCACGGGAGCTTTTCAAGGTTGAGGCTTATAGAATATACCAAATTATTCTTTAATGTAATGAGCGACGACTGTGTCATAAAATTCATGTTAAGTTTGGTTATTCATATTTGTCTTGGATGAAGTGCGTCCGCATTCTCGGTTCATATTCCGGCTTGCGAACGCCGTTCTTCCGTCCGCTTTCAATGCACTTTAGCAACCACGCCATATTTTGCCCC
>JADIMH010000054.1 GCA_017694885.1 Candidatus Cryptobacteroides faecipullorum
GATATTCCTGAAGAAAGGCGGCATCGACGTGAACAAGCGGGACGCCGAGGGCAATACGCCGCTGCATTACGCTTGTCTGAAAGGTTACAGGGACATCGTGAACCTGCTGCTTGACAGCGAGGCGGATGCGACCATCGCCAACAACCTGTCGGAAACACCCTTGCACGCCGCTTCCCGGAGCGGGAACAAGGAGATAATCGGGAAACTGGTACAATACGGAGCGGACATTGATGCAACGGACAGCGATGGCCGTACCCCGTTGATCCGTCTGCTTGACAACAGGCGTACAGACGCCGCCCTGTTCTTGATAGAACAGGGAGCGGACACGGAAATAGCCGACAACACGGGGCACAAGGCGATAGACTACGCCACTGCACAAGGATTGCGTACAGTGGTGGAACGTCTGTCCGTAGAAAGCACGACCGATACACATGGCAACACACCGCTTCATCAGGCGGCTTTCAACGGCCAGTCGGAAATCGTCCGCTCGCTACTTTCTGCATACCCCGACATGATAGATACGGCGAACGACGTAGGGGAAACCCCGTTAATCATCGCCTGCATGAAAGGAAACCTTGCCGTTGCCAGGCTTCTGATCGGTGCCGGAGCTGATGTAAACAAGGCCCAATTGGACGGAAACAGCTCGCTACATTTTGCCGCATGGTCCGGGAACAAGTTTATCGGCAACGACCTGATAGCAGCCCACGCACAGGCAGATGCGCAGAACGGGAACGGGGAAACGCCCCTAATCCTTGCCGCCAGAGAAGGGAACAACGAATTTGTCTCACTCCTTGTGGAGCATGGGGCGAACGTGAACCTTGCGGACAATCTCCAGCATACGGCATTGTATTATGCCAGTGAGCGGGGTTACAACGAAATAACGGAAATCCTGCTGACGGCAGGAGCCGAAGGATAGAGTATCACATTTTTAATAATCAAGATGATATGACAAAAGAAAAAGCAAATCCTCAAAGTCCGGAGGAAATGGCAAAGGCGGCACAGGAAGCCGCAGTAAAGGCGGCAATGGAACAGGCACAGTCCATGTTCGGGAATATCCCGGGATTCCAGATGCCCGGCGGCATGGAGGAACAACTCATGGCACAGATGGGCGCGGGAATGCCCGACATGGCAGCAGCACAGGCACAGCAGGAAGCCATGTTGAAAGCGGCGGGCATAGACCCGGAGACGGTGGCGCAGGCAGGCCGTCAGAACATGGCATACGCCCAGCAGATGATGCAGGGAATGATGGACGGCACACTCGGAGAGGAACTGTCCTCATCCGATGCAATGGCACAGATGATGGACGCCTTCGGTAGTGATGGGTGGACCATTAACAAAGCCGACGACGGCAAACTGGATACGGCACAGCTCCGGCTGCTGGCTTTCGGTGCGCCCATGTTAGTGTATAATGACGAGAATGTGGATTCGATTGACTGTCCTGAGGAAGATGTCGAAAGCATCAGGAGCACGATTGAGAGCTGGTGGAATGTGACTGACCGCGAGAGTACACTGGAGATTGTGAAGTGGCTGCTTGAAGAAGGGCATCATGCCGAGGCCGACGAAGCCCTTGAAAAAGTCCGGAAACGGGGAATCGAAAACATATCACAGGAAGAGCGAGACGACGAGGAAAGCAAGATAGGAGATGTCTGCCTGATAGCGGAGAGCATGGAAGAAAACGGATGGTGTCCCGGAGGGAAGATGCCGGGCAGCGTCATCGCATGGGATCTGGTGCGTCTGGTAAACCTCGGACGCTGGGCATACCTTTGCGGTTATGTGAGCGAGAGTGAAATGTGGCAAATCATGCAGGCGGCGGCAGATACGGCACTTGAGCATTTCTCTTCATGGGAGGAATACGGAATGAGTTTCGTCATGGGCAGGGGCGTATGGCACGGTGACCCGGATGACAGTGAAACGGCATACGAGATAGTAAGCCTGCTGCTGGAGGATGACGAATCACCCTGGAAAAAATCAAATTTCAATATAGGATAAAAAAACAGAGAAAAATGAAACTGGAAGAAGAAAAAATTATGGATGAGGGAAAACATTTTCCCAGCCATTTCGGAGAGGTCTATGATGCCATGCCGGAGAAATTCGAGAAACGAAAAGACAAAGTAAAACCGATGATTTACTGGGGACTGACGGCAGTATGTGTGCTGCTTGTCATTTTTCCCGGGTGGCTGCCATTCATCCCCTCATGGCTGGTACGGACAGCCGGTGTTATCGGGGCGGTTTTCTGTGTCCTTACCGCGTTGGCCGCAGGCCTTAAAATCTATAACCGTACAAGTGGCGGCGAGGTGAAGCGTTACAAGACCAAGAAGTTCATCAGCAGCATGACAGACAAGGACGACATAGTAGCAGCCTTCAACCGCCATGATTTCGAGTACCTGTGCGATTTACCCAGCGGCAACGACCAACCGGTGCAGTTGCAAGTGGAAAAGGATGAAAAAGGGCGTGAGCTTTATTGCATCCTGGTTACATATACCAAGGGGTACAAGATTGTAGGGCTTGCAGACCCCGTTATCCTCACCGGGGTGGAATACGAGAAGAACGAGGCATTTATCCGGCACATGTGCGATAACGACGCCGACTGACAACCGGCAAGGTTCAAGGACCGATAATCTTTGATGTTGGGACACAGGAAACGGATTCACTGTGTCCCAACCTGTTCAGTACAAACTCATATCCACCAAACATAACCTGGAATATATTATAAAATGGAGTGCTAATATGGTATTCAACAACGATATATGACAAAAAGAACAAGTAAAACAAAATACTGCTTCATCAGAAGCCGAATGTTCGTCTGCCTGTTATTGCTATCTGCATTTTTGCCGGTAGCCCATACGCATGCTTCGGAGACTGCAGACTCCGTATATTTTCATGCGGAGCTTGATACGGTTGGCGGTCTCCGTGTCGGGCGGGTACTGCGGCTGACGTATGCACTGGTTAATTCCCGATTCGACACGGCTTCCTACCCAGTGTTCAATGACAGCATTAAAGTGTTGAACGGTCCGAAGCCGCATAAGAGAGAGAGCTGTTCCATTATAAACGGTGTGAAAAGCAATAGCTATGAAACAGGTTTCTATTATCTTGTACAGTTCAAAAACAGTGGGGAAGCCAGAATCCCTGTCGCATCCGTGACGGCCGATGGCAAGACATATACCACGCCGGAATACCGGGTGTCCGTACATCCTGCCGAAGTGGACATGAGCAAGTTGGAATGTCATCTGGAGGTGGAGCAACTGAAGAGCGATTACGTCAAGTACCGTGCAATCCTGACCTGCAACGCCCGTCCCGACCAGAATCCCCCCTTGTTGACCATTAACGGGAAAACGGTACCGCCAAACAGCAACTCATATTCGAGTTCCAAAAACAAGGAGGAATACACTTACACTTATTACTTTACCAGCGAGGGTTATGATGTGTCCTGCGAGGAACTGACCTTTGGCGGGGTTCCTTATTTCATCAAACCCAGGGAGAGCAAGCTGGACGAAGCGGATTATATTGTTGCAATCCTGATTATAGGTGCATTGTTCGAACTGATATGGTGGCTTGCCTACCGGATTCGCTACCGTGAGGAAAAGAATGCTCCCCTTGCCGCCTTTGTATTGGAAAAGAAGACGCTTCCCCTGATTATCAGCTGGGCGTACACCCACTACGGCGCATCGCATATGTTGATGCTTTATGCCGCAATGTTTATTTCCATAAGCGGAGTGATGCATTATTCGAGCAATATTGATATAGAGGGTCTTTTATGGCTCGGTATCATTCCCGGACTGCTTGCCTTTATACTTTACCGGCACCAACGGCGCAAGCTGGATTTCCAGAGCATACCGACCTCATTGGACAAACAGGCGATTTATGACCAGATATACAAGTTGTCGGTAACTTATGACTGGGACGTGGACCATTACGGCGAGGACTGCATCGTGGCTCATACCAATCCTTCCCTTTGGGGTATGACATGGGGAGAACAGATTTTTGTCGTGTTCGACAAAGGTCAGGTATGGGTCAATAGCGTAAACGACCTGAACAAGCGTACCTCGATATGTTCTTTCGGACATAACAAACGGAATATTCGAAGAATAAGGGAGGCACTTGCCGGTGCTGCCGGGCAAGAAGGGCATCTTTTTGCCGGGTGTGAATGCACATCCGGGCAATCTGCTAATTGGGGTAAGGTCAGGTATAATCAGGAAAAAACCATATCAACTGTCCATACTGTTGATGCAGATGATACAGAGAGAAAGAATAACCCTGCAGGCTCTGAGGAATATAACTTTCCTGTCGATAAGGAGACAAATGGAAAGGATAACAAAGATCTGTCATTCTGGTCACTAATAACTCCAAGAAAAGGAAATATCGCAACCCCCTTACTTATTTATATAAATGTGGCATTGTTTATAGTGATGTCTATATGTGGGGTAAGCCTTATAGAACCGACAGGCATTTCTTTGATGAAATGGGGTGCAGATTTTGGCCCGCTCACACTTACCGGTGATTGGTGGAGAACCGTGACCTGCAATTTTATCCATATCGGGATAATCCATTTGCTGATGAATATGTATGCTCTATTATACATCGGGATATTCTTGGAACAGATTATCGGAAGCAGAAAGTTGATGACCGCCTATCTCCTGACCGGATTATTCTCGGCATTGGCAAGCCTTACTGCTCATCCCGAAACGATAAGCGCAGGGGCTTCCGGTTCTATTTTCGGACTTTACGGCATCTTCCTTTCTTACCTGATCTTCAATCACAAGATAGAAAAACACCAGCGAAAATCTCTTTTGTTTAGCATAGGTTTCTTTGTAATCTACAATCTTTTGCTTGGAACTAAGGAAGAAGGAATAGATAATGCGGCACATATAGGAGGCCTTGTCTCAGGAGTCATATTGGGTATAACTTATCTTTTGGCAGACAAGTATAGCTCTAAAAGGGCCTCACGATATATCGCATATATTGCTGAAATGACATTTCTGATAATGTTCGCATTCCTTTTTACGGGACAGACAAAATCCGTACCTTCGGATTTTAGGGAAATAAGGAACATGTGGGAATACGGTACATTAGAGAAATACGCACAGGAAAGTGAATCTGAAGGCAGAATACAGGAAAGTGAAACAGATCATACCAATTATATACCCAACCAAGGGGATAATCCTGCAACATTTAGCGGCAGCGATGAAAGCATAGGAGACGGCAGGAGAGAGTATGTGAATAAAGCATGCGGACTGAGGTGTACATATCCCACAGGATGGAATGCTGTAGTAAAATCAGATGACAACTGTGTTTTACAGCTTATGGGCAATGCCGGTAATACCATTGTCTTCAACTACAAAAAGTTCTCTTCGACCGAGGAAATCGACAATGCACGCAATCTGTTGTTGAAGTCTATGAGCGGGACCGCTCCCGAAAGTGTAAATATTAACGGAATACCGTTTGAATGGATTTCGGGCAGAAGGGAATATCCATTGGAAAGAGGTGGCAGCATGAACTTTAATCAGAGTATAATTTTTTATCTGAATAAAAAGGCGTTGGACGGTTTCATTATCGTTTCAATGACAGCGACCGAGACCCATGAATCCGAAGCCCGTGATATAATCGGTTCTGTCAGAATATTACCATCCAACTCACAATGAAAATAAAAGAATACGCTACCGATGAGCTTTTGATGATGGCCAACAATGTAACCGGAGAATATACGGACAAGGAAGTGAGACAGGCCAAGCTGGAACTGTACAGACGCGGTGTAAACTACAAGTTGATAGCCGACATCATGGAAGAAAAGGAGGAAACCTTCATGAGAAGATTGGATGCCGCAGCCCGTGCTGAGCAGGAACGCCTTGACAAGGAGAGAGAGAAGAACAGGAACGTGAGTTACCGGTGGTGGGAACTGATACCGATGTTCCTGTTCGCCCCATTTTACATGTTCGGAGAAATGAGGTATTTTGTAGGCTCTATCATTTTGCTGCCTGTCCACCTGCTAAGCCGGACTCCCGTTGACTTCAGTTATATGTTCAGGGAACTGCGAAGGCTGAAGGAGGAAAAGTGTGACCTGAAATTCAAACAGCGGCTTACTGTCTTGATTGCCGGAGATCTGTTTTATCTATCGGTATGCTGGTATAACTTTTTGAGATTCTGTTTCTAACGGGAATGAAGTACGATATATTTTTGGAAACATACATAATTGCATCTATGAAGGCAACATTCAAAAAATTATCCTGTACCTGTCGGCTATCCTGTTCCTGCCGGCATTGCACGCCCCAACAAGGGCATATATTCCCAAGGAAACAGGCTCTGTTTGCCAGTACCCTGCGGACTGGAAGCATTGCACGGCAAATGAATATCCGGAAATGCGGGATAAAGGCCTGCTGGTTTTTGTGAAATCATTAACATACAAGTTGATTTTATATAGCAATGAAAAAAACAACGAATTTACCCAAGTTTAATAGTCAGGACGGTCGCTATTATTTGATGACTCCAGACGCACAGGAGAAACTGCAACCCCTCTTTGACCGGTGCATCCAGGACGCTATCGACGGCAAAATCACCCGCCTGGATTCTCTCTATCCTCCGGTAGTGGTCAGCAGCGAAAGCGCACCATTTGGGGTGCACTATCTGGTGATGGATTGGGCCGAAGCGCAGCGGGCTGAAACC
>JADIMH010000009.1 GCA_017694885.1 Candidatus Cryptobacteroides faecipullorum
GTCCTGGAATCAGACAATGAACTGGATGAAGCAGTCGTAGTAGGTGCCGGTACCCAGAAGAAGATTTCCGTGATAGGAGCCATATCATCCGTTCAGGGAGATGTCCTTCAGGCTCCGACATCGTCGCTGACCAGCAATCTGGCAGGAAAACTGGCCGGAGTATTCTCGATGACCACCTCGGGAGAACCGGG
This sequence comes from Candidatus Cryptobacteroides faecipullorum, assembly GCA_017694885.1. Classification (GTDB taxonomy): domain Bacteria; phylum Bacteroidota; class Bacteroidia; order Bacteroidales; family UBA932; genus Cryptobacteroides; species Cryptobacteroides faecipullorum. Next base: position 192 of record JADIMH010000009.1, read on the forward strand.
CGCCGCATCCGAATTCTATATACGAGGAATCGGAACGTTCGGAGGAAGGACCCAGCCGCTGATCCTTCTGGACGACGTGGAAATATCTGTCGGAGACCTGAACAGAATACCGGCAGAGACCATCAAGAGTTTCACTATCCTCAAGGATGCCTCCGCAACGGCCATCTACGGAGTGCGCGGAGCCAACGGTGTCATGCTCGTCACGACCAAGACCGGCCGTGCCAACACACGTACGGAAGTCAATGTTACGGTAGAGAATTCTTTCGTCCAGCCAGTCAATAAAGTGGATTTCGTAGATGGCGCCACCTGGATGGAACTTTACAATGAGGCGACATTCGCCAGAGGCGGTACAGCTGAAGTGTATTCAAAGTCCCAGATCGACCTGACACGCAGCCATGACTACCCGTATCTGTTCCCGGACGTAGACTGGGACAAGCTGCTTTTCCGCGATTTCAACATGAACCAGCGTGCGAACATAAACATCTCCGGAGGTGGAAACAGGGCGACATACTACATGAGCCTCAACATGAACCACAACACGGGTATCGTGAATGCTCCGAGCGACTACATGTTCAACAACAACATCCAGCAGTATTACTACAATTTCCAGAACAACATTTCCTACAACCTTACCAGGACCACGAAGCTCGACCTCAAGCTGAATGCCCAGATAGGTGAATTCCATGGTCCTTCGGAAGGAGCGAGCGAGCTGTTCAACTATATGCTCCAGAGCAACCCTGTCATGTTCCCGGCATATTACCCGACTCCGGAAGGCGGTGAAGACTGGATATATTTCGGAAATGTCTACAAGAACAACAACAACGAGATAAGGCTGAACCCTTACTCGCAGATGCTCGATGACAATACTGTCACGAAAGACAACAAGATAAATGTAGCCCTCCATTTGGACCAGAATCTGGATTTTATAACCAAAGGTCTCAGTCTGAATGCCATTGTAAACTGGAACAGCTACGCCAACAGCTCATACCAGCAATCTCTCAAATCGCATTTCTACACGGTTGAGGACGGTAGCTGGACTCCGGAAAATCCGGATTCGTTCAAGCTTGTGCAGGTCGGCGAGCCGGGCGAGAAATTCATTACTGAAAACTATAGCGAGCCTACTACCGACCAGGTATTCTACTTCGATGCGAAAGTAAACTACAACAGGACATTCAAGAAACACAGCGTAGGCGCACTTCTCATGTATTCCATGCGTGACTACCGCCCTAACAAGAGCCTTTCAGAGCGTAACCAGGGATTCTCCGGAAGAGTAAACTACAACTATGACGAAAGATATTTCGTAGAGCTCAATTTCGGTTATAACGGTACGGAAAGGCTTGCTCCAGGACACAGGTTCGAGTTCTTCCCGGCAGCATCAGTAGGCTGGGTGCCGAGCAACGAGAAATTCTGGGAACCTGTATCGAAGGTTATCGACTACTTTAAGGTCCGCGGATCATACGGACTCATCGGAAGCGACGGATTCAACTTCTACGAGCATTTCGTTTACTTCGACAAAGTGAATCTCCAGGGAGGCGGCGGAGCTGTCTTCGGTCCGTCATCCAGCAACCAGACAACATTCGTAAGCCATGGCGTAGATGCATATAAGGTAGATGACGCTACATGGGAGCACGCTGTGAAACTGGACATCGGATTCGACCTGTCGCTTTTCCACCAGGTGAATATCACATTCGACTGGTTCCTCGACAACAGAAGCAATATCATGATGCAGCGCAGCTCATGGCCGGACATCATGGGATACTGGAATGCAATTCCTTGGGCCCAGATCGGAAGGGTCAAGAACCAGGGTGCGGAATTCAGCGTCAACTGGCAGAAATATTTCGGCAAGGACTGGAGATTGGACACAAGGATCAACTTCTCCTATGCACAGAACGAATATGTAGCATATGATGAACCGGACTATCCGGAGCCATGGAGAAGCAAGGTCGGCAGACCTCTCGACGGATTCTACCAGTGGGGATACATTGCCGACGGACTCTTCGAAAGCCAGGAGGATATCGACAACCATGCCGAGCAGCAGCTCGGAAGTACTGTCCGCCCGGGTGACGTAAAATACCGTGATGTCAACGGTGACGGAAAAATCACGGATCTGGACAAGGTACAGATTTCACCATACGGCAGTACGCCTCGCATCCAGTACGGTATCGGAATCAATGTCGGATACAAAAAGTGGGATCTGGGAGTGTTCTTCAACGGTTCTGCCATGAGGACCATAATGATAAGCGGCATTACTCCGTTCGGCACAGATGCATACAATGTGATGGAATTCATCGAAGAAAACCGCTGGCAGGAAAGCAACCCGGATCCGAATGCCCAGTATCCGAGACTCGGCATCAACGAAACGGATGTAAGAAACAACCTGGAAGCCAGCACATACTGGTTGAGGGACGGCAGTTTCCTCAGATTCAAGACCCTCGAATTGGGTTATTCGTTCAACTGGGGAAGGATCTACCTCAACGGGGACAACATAGCCGTCTGGAGTCCGTTCAAAGAATGGGATCCGGAACTCAACTGGAACAGCTACCCTCTTTCCAGAACATTCACATTAGGTATTCAATTCAAATTCTAAGAATAGGAAAACAAATCATATGAAACTGTCATTTAACATACTGCTGGCATCTTTCGCAGCTTTGGCATGCACCTCATGCAACTTTCTCGATGTCGCTCCGGCAAAGAGAGCCGACCTGACGGATGCCATGAAAAACAAATCCGCCGTCGAGAACTGGGTATACGGAAACTACGAGACGGTCCATGTGACAAACCCGATATCCTTCACCAACTATGAGGGGTCGGCGGATGAATTCGTCACTCCTGACGCCTGGACGGAACACGCCAGACAGGCAGCGGCTTACGGCAAACTCAACGCCACGAACATGTCCGATGATTACTGGAGACGTCTGTACGGAGCCATCGGCAACATCCATCTTTTCCTCAGAGAACTGGAAATCCAGAATCCTCCGTTCCTTACCGAAGATGACAAGGCTCTGTATATAGCCAATACGCATTTCCTCAAGGGCTACTATTACTTCAGAATACTGTCGCTTTTCGGACCTTGTCCTAAAGTGGATTCCTACCAGCCGACAGATACCCCTAAGGAAGAATTTCCAGGAAGATACCATTTCGACTACATGGTAGACTATGTATGCGACCAGCTCGACCTTGCGAGCAACACCCCCCAGTTCCCGGCAGACTATACGCTTGACGAGTCATACGGAAGAGGGAACAAGACCGTATGCGCAGCCATCAAGTCAAGAATGCTTCTGTACGCCGCCTCTCCTCTATGGAACGGAAGTTTCCCATATCCGGCCTGGAGCAACACCACTTTTGAGACGCCGGGATACGGAAAGGAACTGGTAAGCAAGGAATTCAGCCTGGACAAATGGTACCGTGCAAAGGAAGCCGCAGAGGAAGCGATAAGAATCGCAACCACTGACGGCCACAGGAAACTGATGGACATTGCCGACATCGAGAATATGATGGATAATGACAAGCTCAGTCCTGAAGATCTCTACATACCGGAGAGCATGTTTGAAGGAGAAGAGAATGCGGAAGCCAAGGAAGAATTCCTCAAAAGGGTAATGCTCATGAGGTACGTCGCTGCATCGGATGAAGAAATGGGCAACCATGAACTCATATTCACGATGAACAACAATGCATCATCCGAAATATCGTTCGCCTCTCTCCCGAGAAACGTCATCAAGAATAACAACGGGGAATGGTACAGCGGATACGCCGGCATAAGCCCTACGCTGGAAATGGTAGAGTCATTCTACACAGTGAACGGAAAACTCCCTGAAAAGGATCCTGAATTCCCTGATGAAAGCCAGTGGCTGACCTCTGCCGATATCCCGAACAGAGGGGATGTCATAAAACTGAACGTAAACAGGGAGCCGAGGTTCTATGCATGGATACTGTATGACGGATGCGATGTAGGACCGGTGCTTGCAGACGGAAGCCCGCTGACACTGGATCTGAAGAGCACGGACAAATCAGGCTATGTCAACAATCCTTCTCTCCGCGACCAGAACCAGACAGGCTATCTGAACAACAAATTCACTCCGCCCGACACCAGATGGACAGGAAACTCCAACAGCGTAGAATACTTTCCGGCTCCGCTGATCAGGCTTGCCGAACTGTATCTCAACCTTGCAGAATGCTGTGCCGAACTGTATATGAATACCGGAGATGCAGCAGAACTCGATGAAGCCCTGACCAACCTCAATATTATCCGCAAACGTGCCGGCGTGCCGGAACTTACGGCAGAAGACTGCACGGACGATATGACCATACGCGACTGGGTACGGGCCGAGCGCAGGATAGAACTGTTCATGGAAGGACACCGCTACCATGACCTGAGAAGATGGTGCATAGCCGAAGAACATCTTAAGGAAGGCGCCCGCACCGGACTGAACAGTTTCGTCGGAAGGATAACCAATCCTACTTTCTCACAGTTCAACCAGAGAGTGGAGGTCGACGGAGACTACTGCTGGTACGACCGCATGTACCTTCTGCCTCTGCACCAGAACGAGGTATACAACAACCCTCAGATGGTACAGGCACCGGGATATTAACAGTTAACATGAGCATGACAAATCGAATACAATAACGACAATCATGAAGAAATTTCTGAATATCACAGCCATCGCTACAATCGCAATGATGAGTTGCGCATGCAATGAAGAAGCTATAGAACCTTCGGATGACTGGAAGGACGTCCCTGTTGAAGAGAACCTGACCGACTACATATATTTCGAGGACGGTTCGTTCACTACAGCTACGGTGGACTTCACCTTGAATCAGACGGAATTCAGCTACAAAGTAATCAGAAAAAGTGAAAACGGCCTTGACTGCAAGGCTGACGTCACGCTTCTTACAGAAGAAGAGCTTGCTTCCGAAGGCAGTTATTATGCCCGGATCCCCGCTGAATATTTCGAAGTGACGCCTTCTGTAGAGTTCACCGAAAACGATGAGGCCGAAGTGACTGTCAGCTTCAATGCCGACAAGGCCACCGAAGTGGCAGAATTCATTACATCGAGCAGGAACAGTGAAAAAAGTCCCTGCATAGCCATAAGGCTGGATGTTAACGGAGACAACGGTATAGTGGCCAGCAAGAAAGCCGGATACCTGATTATATCATGGTCCTATGACAATGCTTCCGCCTGCAGGATTTCCGCTGAACTCGAAGGGGCCGAGAGACCGCTGTATATAGATCTTGTGCCTTATACTGAATTGCCTGCAATCTCGGTGAACCATTTTTCTTCATGCAAGATAAATGTAAACCATTTCTCGGGGAATATCGTAGGCGAAGTCAAAGTAAACGCAGCGTTTGATGAAGCGGCTGCAGCGGAATATGCCGAGAGCAACGGTTATGAGATGCTTCCGGCGGATGCCCTTACTTGCACAGGTGAAGCAACCATTACTTCCGATAATACCAGCGCAGCATTGACATTCGATCTGGACCGGAGCAAACTCACAGGATACGGGCTTTATATGGCAGCCGTTACCCTTACGGTATCCGAAAACGCCGAATTCGAAGGCAGCACCACATTCTGTTTCCTGATCGAGTCTCCTGTATCCTACGACGGACTCTGGATAGATACCGGATCCGGTATTGAGCCTGCAGACTCTGAAGGCTGGGCATCCTATCAGGCAAACAACCTGTACGCTCCTGCAAGCCAGCCTGGGGACGGTTATCTTGGAGGATTGTTCGACAAACAGGGCTATTGGCACTGGCACAGTTCCTACGATGGAAATCAATATTACATAAATGAGACATACGGACATTTTGTCCAGATAAAGCTCACCGAACCGATCAGCCACGGTCTCAGGTTCAACTATTGGGGCCGCGTCGACCAATGGGACAATCCGGCCAAGTACGCACCGAGCAAGATTGTCATCTGGTACTCTACAGTCGAGAATATCAACAACGAGACATCCGACACAGACGGGAACTGGCAGGAGCTGGCCACACTTACCAGAGAGGCCGACGGGCTGCCGTACAGGAACTGGGGAGAAATGTACCAGTCCGAAGGATATGACATAGAAGGCTTGGGGAATATAACCTACCTGAGATTCTGTTGCATGGAAAACATAGACCAAAACGGAGCCCTGCACTATCTCGGTAAAGATACCAGCGATCCAACGGGCATAGCCATTTCTGATATGAAAATATGGGGAAACTAAATCACAATACATAACCAAGACAAAATGATGAACAGATATATCAAATATTTGCTGCTGTCCGTTCCGGCCGTTCTGCTGACCTCGTGCGAGGGGGACAGATATGACCTGTCGACGATGATTCCTGAGAAGTACCACACGGTACTGAGCTTTGCCGACACGCAGATAAAGGAAAATATCCTGTATGAAGACATAAACAACAGCATATCATTCAAAGTACTTAAAGGCGGAAGCGAACTCAATACCGCCTGCTCTGCGACACTGCACATCCTGAGCAATGAGGAACTGCATGAGCAGTACGGCAATGCATACACGGCAATACCCCAGTCGATGTATTCCGTATCTTCCGATCTGCTTTTCCCTCCTGACAAGGAATCCGGAGACGTCGAGATAACCTTCGATGAAAATCAGGTCGATAAACTGAAAGAGTTCTATACAGACCTGCCGGAGGGCATAAAGCCATGCATAGCGGTAAAGGTAGTACCTTACAAGGGTACGACAGTCTTTGAAGGGAATGACGTCGCCATCAGCACGTTCTCGATAAGGAAAATCGAACTTATGGCAGGATGTTCAGGAGGGAAAATGTCCCTCAGCGGACTGAATGACCTCTCATCCCTGCCTATGGCAAACATCAACGCGGCGAACAGCATCAGCATCTCTATGCCTACGAATGTAAGCAACCAGTGGGAGATACTGTGCACCGCGAAATACCGTCCTGACCTCATAGAAGCCTACAATGCCGAAAACGGAACTGACTATGAAACCCTCCCGGACGGAGTATTTTCTCTGAGCACCAATGAAATCAATATGACACCGGGAGTGAACAAAGCCGAGTTTGCAATGCAGTTCGACAAGACGAACCTGACAGGTTCAGGACTGTATCTCGTTCCGATAGAGCTGTCAACAAGCATGCTCTCCCTCGACTCGGAACTGTTCTACATTCTGGCGGCCAATACTGTCAGTCTGACCGAGAGCAACTTCTCGTCTCCTGCTACGGCGACTTATGACGGAAGCGGACTTGCAGGACTGTGCGACAATACCTCGGGATTCTGGCACAGTGTATATAAGGACGAGCCTGGCAATCCGGAAGTCGGTCCGTACTATTACGATGATACGTTCGGACATTATTTCCAGGTAAGGCTGAATACTCCTCTGGAAGAAAGCTTCAGACTTGCATACTGGGTACGCGCCGACTATGATCCGACAGCTTCCGCTCCAAGTGAAGTCAGACTGTATTATTCAAATTCGGCACAGCCGGAAGAAGAAACAGAGACCGAAAACGGATGGAAACTTCTGACCACCCTTACAAAGGATGAGGACAACCTGCCTGCCACCAGCGGTGCTTTCTATCTGTCAGGACCGATTGACCTCTCTGAAACAGGACAGATCATGAACCTGAGATTCTGCGTCATTTCAAGCAACGGCGGACTCTCCCACCCTGGAAAGGAAGTAGGAGCCCACACTGCCATTGCCGAATTCAAACTCTGGGGAAAATAACCGATGAATATGAAAAAAAACATTATAATCTCTACCTTTTTAATCGCCCTGAGCCTCATTTCCTGCTCCAAGGACAATACTAAGGACGACGAACGCATGGAGATACCGGAAGATCTGGTATTCAACCCAATATGGGTAACCGGTCTGTACGAAGGAGGCGACAGGTGGCTTTACCCGTGGAAAGGCGAGCACGTCATGCTGCTGTCCTACAGCAAGGATCTGGACAGAGGAATCATGCAGACATGGGTGGGCTGGTGCGACAAGATATATGAATTCTACAACGAATGTACCGGATCCACACGTGAGGGAGGCCCCGAATTCGACGGATGTCTCCCCATCATCCAGTACCGGGGAACAGGCGCTGCGGCAGTCGCATGGGTCGGCGGTGTCGGAATATACATGGAGGTGGAGTATTTCGACGGGGCCTACAAGGCCGTCCAGGAAGGATATTGCTGGGGGCTGAACGCATATGAGATGGGAAGGAATTTCTGGAGCTACTACTCAAAACTCGGAGATGAACCTTGGTGTACCGGATTTTCTGTATATTTCGAGTCGGCAGCTCTGGAAGCGAAAGGGATCCCGGACAAGAATGAAGAGACAAGGGAGGCATATACGGAATATATGAACACTCCCGGGGCCCGGTTCGACAATACGCTCGGACAAAATATCGGAATCGGAGGCTGGAGTTCCAACTCGCTTTTCGCAGCGTTCTGTCTCAAGCTTATGGATACTTTCGGAGACAAGTGGACATACAATGTATGGAAACAGGTCGGGGCAAGACCGGATGCCCAAAACGATCAGGAAAGACAGGACAATTTCATCATAGCCAGCAGTATTGCCGCCGGCTATGACCTGTGCGACCTGTTCGAGTACTGGAGGTGGACCGTATCCGATAATGCCAAGGATATCATAAAAGGGTACGGATTCCCGGTATTCAACCCGTCTGCTCTCTAAACTTCGACATTCCGGAGCAGAGAAAGTCTTTTTCTTTCCCGGCTCCGGATTTATTCATCATTAAAGAAACAGTTTTCAATGACACTTAAACCGATTTTTCTGATTGTTCCGGCAATAATGCTCTCTATAGCCCTGACAGCGGATGCAAAAGGCCAATCCCCGTCTGCGATTCCGGAAAGTACCCGATGGCATATCGAAGACAGCCATTCCATCCGCTGGGATATAGGGAACGACATTCCTCACTATGACCACATAGAGATGAGCGGAGAACAGGTATCTGTCGTTTACCGCTACGGGGTAGATGAAAACGGGGCGTTCGCCATGGAGAGATCCATAATATGGCCTATGCTCAGAACAGTGCCGAACGATACCCATGCAAGTCTCACCGTCCAGTTCAGAGACAGTTTCACGGACGGTATCCGGGCCGAAGGCTCACCGTTAGGCAAGGAAAAAGTGGAGTGGATACGCCTTGACGGAACGCTTACAGTATCGAGCACATTCGCCGGCGGAAGCGGCATCATGATGGAAAGAATATATTTTCCGTCCCCTACCAGACCTGCAGTATGCGAAAAGTACACCCTGACCAATACCGGAGACAAGCCGGTACTGCTCGAAATCCCTGCTGTCCTGAACAGAACGGAAACGGATCCTGAATACGGCACGGAAGGGAGCTACAGACTGATAGCGGCGACTCAGGAGAGCACAGACAGGTCTTACCGCCTGATGCCGGGAGAATCCGTGTCCTTCAATGCCTCGATACAGGGTCTCAAAACCCCTCAGGTAGAAATGCCTGTAGACACCGACAGGGAACTGGAGGAACGCAGGGCATTCGTATCAGGAATTACAGGTACGCTGGTTCTCGATACTCCCGATCCGGTTCTGAATACAATGTTCGCCTTCTCCAAGCTGAGAGGGGCAGAGAGTATTTTCCGCACACGCGGAGGCTTGATGCAGAGCCCTGGAGGGGAAGCGTATTATGCAGCCCTGTGGTGCAACGACCAGGCGGAATACATCAACCCGTTCTTCCCGTTCCTCGGTTACGAAAAAGGGAATGAATCTGCACTTAACAGTTTCCTGCATTTCGCCAGGTATATGAATCCCGAGTTCAATTACATACCGTGGTCCATCATAGCCGAAGGATATGATTCATTAGGAGCCTTCGACCGCGGAGATGCGGCCATGCTCGCATACGGAGCGACAAGATATGCTCTGGAGATGGGGGAAATCTGGATAGCGGAAACTCTGTATCCGCTCATCACATGGTCTCTCGAGTACTGCAGGCGGAACCTGGACGGAAACGGCGTAGTAAAATCCACTGCCGATGAGCTGGAACTCAGATTCCCTGCGGGCGATGCCAACCTGTGCACGTCATCTCTATACTATGATGCACTGCTCTCGGCAGCCTGGCTGGAGGAAGAAATGGACAGGGAATACAGGAAAGACGGAGGTTCCGGCAAAGAGGGTTCCGCAGCAAAAGCAGAGTCATACAGGAAACAGGCTGCTGAATTGAAAGAAAACATCGAAAAGCATTTCGGATGCAATATGAAAGGATTCGAGACCTATCGCTACTATGAAGGCAATGACCTCCTCCGTTCATGGATATGCATTCCGCTTGTCATGGACATATTCGACCGTAAAGAAGGGACTGTAAAGGCTTTGCTGTCCCCTGCGCTGTGGTCAGAAAACGGAGTATATACCGAAGAAGGCACCGATGTCTTCTGGGACAGGGCGACACTGTATGCTTTGAGAGGAATATATGCTTCAGGCTGCAGAGATGAGGCGACAACCCACATTCAGGAATTTTCCAGACACAGACTGCTCGGGGACCATGTCCCGTATGCCGTGGAAGCATGGCCGGAAGGCAACCAGAGGCATCTCTCGACCGAAAGCGCACTGTATTGCAGGATATTCACAGAAGGAATGTTCGGATTCAGGCCTACAGGTTTCCGTTCATTTACATTACGGCCGCAATTACCGGACGGATGGGACAGGATAGAACTGCGCGGAATCCATGCATGCTCGGATCAGTCGTTCGACATAAAAGTCCGGCGCTCGGGAGAAAAACTGACCGTTACAGTCTCCATAGATGGCAAGGTATCCGCCAAATACCGTGTTTCCAACGGAGAGCAGTTCAGCATCGACATGGAAAATCTCTGAGCACAGTATTACCTAAACTGAAAAACAGCCTTCAGGAATCCTGAGGGCTGTTTTCAGTTTGGAAGTTTCTCTGATATTCAGGAAACTACTCGGCTTTTCCGTCTGAACCGAGAACGTTGATGATCTTGTGCATATAAAGTTTCTTCATCTCATCGCGTGCCGGGCCAAGGTACTTACGTGGATCGAACTCGGCAGGTTTCTCTGCGAATACCTTGCGGATAGCTGCAGTCATTGCGAGACGTGAGTCTGAGTCGATGTTGATCTTGCATACGGCTGACTTGGCTGCTTTGCGGAGTTCCTCCTCAGGGATACCGATAGCGGCATCAAGTTTTCCACCGTATTTGTTGATCATATCAACATACTCCTGAGGAACTGATGATGAGCCGTGAAGAACGATAGGGAAACCAGGAAGCTCCTTCATAACACCGTCGAGCACGTCGAATGCAAGTGGCGGAGGAACCAGACGCCCTGTCTTAGGATCGACATGGCACTGCTCCGGTTTGAACTTGTATGCTCCGTGTGAAGTTCCGATAGAGATGGCGAGAGAGTCGCATCCTGTCTTGCTTGTGAAGTCAACCACTTCCTCAGGACGGGTATAAGTGTGATGCTCTGCTACGACCTCATCCTCGACACCTGCGAGGACTCCGAGCTCACCCTCGACTGTTACGTCGAACTGGTGTGCATACTCTACGACTTTCTTTGTAAGGGCGACATTCTCGTCATATGGAAGGTGTGAACCGTCGATCATGACTGAAGAGAAGCCCATGTCAACGCAGCTCTTGCAGAGCTCGAAAGAATCGCCGTGGTCAAGGTGAAGAACGATCTGAGGATGCTCCCAGCCGAGTTCTTTTGCATACTCGACAGCACCTTCTGCCATATAACGGAGAAGGGTCTGGTTTGCATACTGGCGTGCTCCTTTGGAAACCTGAAGGATCACCGGTGACTTGGTCTCGGCAGCGGCCTGGATGATGGCCTGGAGCTGCTCCATATTGTTGAAATTGAATGCCGGAATAGCATATCCGCCATTGATGGCCTTGGCAAACATTTCTTTGGTGTTTACAAGGCCGAGTGATTTGTAAGATACCATAATATAATATGATTGTTAAAGTTTTCTCCGTTTAAAATCCGTCAAAAAACCGCGCTTTTGCCTGCAATAATTCTGCCAGCGGAGGTATTTTTGAAAAAACTGCACAAAAATAATTATTTTTGCGCAAAATTAAAATTCAGACGACTAATATGGACGGAAAGGTAGTCATTTTTTCAGCTCCATCCGGAGCCGGCAAAAGCACGATAGTAAACCATCTTCTGAAAAAGTTCCCCGAGCTTGAATTTTCCATATCAGCCACTTCAAGGGCTCCGAGAGGAAACGAGCAGGACGGCAGGGAATACTATTTCTTTTCAGCTGAAAGGTTCAGGCAGCTGATTGCCGAAGACAAGTTCGTCGAGCATGAAGAAGTCTATCCCGGTTCATTCTACGGGACACTGAAATCGGAGGTGGAACGCATATGGGCCAAAGGCCATGTGATAGTCTTCGACATCGATGTCAAGGGAGGGGTAAACGTCAAGAGGATCTTCGGAGACAAGGCGTTTTCGGTATTCATCCAGGCTCCGTCCGTGGATGTGCTCAGGCAGAGGCTCATCGGCAGGGGGACAGATTCGGCGGAGGCCATAGAGAAAAGAGTAGCGAAAGCCGCATCCGAAATGGAATTCGCTGCAGGCAAGTTCGACTACGTACTGGTCAATGATGACCTGGAAACCGCATTGGCCGAAGCCGAGAAGATAATAGGCAAGTTTATCGAAAAATGAATATAGCCGTATACCCAGGGTCATTCAATCCCCTGCACATCGGGCACCTGGCGATAATGAAGTATCTGACCGAAGAAATGGACTTCGACCGGGTCTACCTGATCGTGTCGCCACAGAATCCGTTCAAAGGCAAGGAACTTCTCCAGAGCGGACAGGAAAGGTACGAAGCGGCTGTCAGAGCCGTATCCAGACATCCTGAACTTAAAGTGACGGCGGACGACATAGAACTCAGTATGCCGGCTCCGCAATACACAATACGGACGCTCGATGCACTGTCTGCCAGAGAGCCGGAAAATTCTTTCACTCTGGTAATCGGAGCAGACAACCTGGATGCCATACGGCGCTGGAGGGATTCTGAAAGGATACTGACAGAATACGGTGTAGTCGTCTACCCCAGAAAAGGTTTCGACATCGAAGCCATCAGCCTCAGACTTCATGAAGAGAACGGAAAGGGCGCATATAAAATAAGGACGATAGACGCCCCTGTAGTGGAAATCTCATCATCAGAGATCCGCCAGGCCATCGCCGAAGGAAGGAACATGGAAGAATACCTTATGTAAGCCGTTATGAACCATATTGAAACAGAAAGGAAATTTCTCGTAAAGGACGACACCTATAAAAGATATGCGACAGAGTCGCACCGGATGACCCAGGGGTATATATGCAGGGAGTCCGGCAGAACCGTAAGGGTGCGTATATCGGACGGACGCGGATGGCTGACCATCAAGGGGGCGAGCAGCGGCAACGGCCTGAGCCGCTATGAATGGGAAAAAGAGATCCCTGCCGATGAAGCGGAAAGGCTGTTGGACCTGTGCATGGAAGGGACAATCGACAAGACCAGATATATCGTCCCTTTCGAGGGACACAGTTTCGAAGTAGACGAATTTTACGGAGACAACGAGGGACTCACTGTGGCTGAAGTCGAACTCGAAAACGAAACCGAGCCGTTCAGCAGACCTGAATGGCTCGGGAAAGAGGTCACCGGCGACCGCCGGTACTATAATTCGATGCTGACGGAACATCCGTACAGCCAATGGTAGACCGGGCAGCCGTCCGGTCTACGGACTGTTCCGGGGAACCGCATACAGACTATTCCGCGAATGCGTGGCGGTATCCCTGTATCTTGTTCCACCCTCCACGGGTAAAGTCCGGGATTTCGACAGGAGCATTTCCGTTTTCTATGGAAATCGCTGTCAGCTCAGTCAGGCAGCACCATTCTGCCAGGTCATATACGTCCATATCCAGCGGCAACCCATTGCGCAGGCAGTATATCAGCCTGTAATCCATGATATAATCCATTCCGCCATGTCCGCCCACTTTCTTTGCGGTATTTTCAAGCTCTTTCTGTATAGGATGCTTGTATTTCTCCATAAGAGCGGCCTTTACGTCCTCAGGCACGAAACTGTGCGCTGAAAGGTTCTCGATATCCACTTTCCCTGATTCCGAAGTCTGGCCGCCGGTATAGAGGTCACCGACTTTCGATTTATCCACCATATATCCTTCTATCGGATACTTGTTTGCAAAGCCTTTGGTTCCAGTAAGCTGGTAAAGCCTGTTATACGGACGTGGAGTCACCACGTCATGCTGGATCATTATCGTCTTGCCCTTCTCGGTACGGATCATCGTCATGGTATGGTCTCCGTTCTGGAAATCCGGAGCGGCTTCTCCCCTATGGGTTTCATAATACCCCTTGCCGTTAACGGCTTTGGTATCCATCGACACCAGGACATTCATCTTGTCGCCTCTGTGGATATCCATTGCCTGACAGACAGGGCCCAAACCGTGCGTCGGATACACGTCGCCGCGGTGATCGCGGTTGTAAAGCAGTCTCCAGTCATGCCAGTACTCGTCCCAGAACTCCTCCAGATTATGGATATATGCACCCTCGCCGTGAAGCACCTCGCCGAAAAGTCCATGCTGCGCCATATTCAGGGTAGTAAGCTCGAAAAAGTCATATACGCAGTTCTCAAGCTGCATGCAGTGCTTCCTCGTTTTTTCGGAAGTATTGACAAGGTCCCATATCTGCTTCATATTCATGGCTGCAGGCACCTCGATGGCAACATGCTTGCCGTGCTCCATGGCATATACGGCCATTTCCACATGTACCTGCCAGTTGGTAGCTATATACACCAGATCAATGTCGTCTCTCTCGCAGAGCTGTTTCCACACCTGCTCGTCTCCGCTATAGGAAACAGCCTCGTGGCGTCCGTGCTTTTTGAGAATATTCTGGCATTTTTCAACATTACCCGGCTCGACATCGCACAGGGCTACGATATCGGTGCCTTCGATCTGGCTCATGCGTTCTACCGCTCCCGGTCCGCGCATTCCCAGACCGATGAAACCGATACGGACAGTTTCAAGTGCAGGAGCGGCAAATCCGAGCATGTCCTCCTGTCCTGCAGGTCTCTCGGGAACCTCGGTCCTGATAATTCCACTTGTAGGGTTCTGGCAACTCCACAAAGCCGCCAACGCTACTGAAAAAGCCAATAAGAATCTGGAAAATCTTTTCATAGTCTTGTTATATTTAATGTAATTCCTTAAGAAGCATTACAAATGCAGCCCTTTCCAGGATTCCGGAACAGGGGCTTCTATTTTCACAGGTATCTTCTTTACCGGGTGGATAAACTCTATTCTTCTGGCATGCAGGCATATCCCTCCGTCAGGATTGGATCTCGGTGCCCCGTATTTCAGGTCTCCCTTTATATGGCACCCCATATCTGCAAGCTGACACCTTATCTGATGGTGACGGCCGGTAAGCAGCTCCACTTCCAGCAGGAAATATCTGTCAGTGGCATCGGCCAGCCTGTATCTCAGTTTCGCCGCTCTGGCGTCTTTCCTCTTCGCAGGATCCCCTCTGAATACATAGGACTTGTTCTGCTGCTCGTTGCGCACCAGATAACAGGTCAGTTCACCGGCCTCGGCAGGAGGGGCCGCACAGACAAGAGCCCAATAGAACTTGTGGATTTCCCCGTTCCGGAACATGGCATTGAGTCTGGAGAGGGCTTTGGAAGTCTTGGCCAGCACCACCAGACCGCTGACCGGCCGGTCGAGACGGTGCGGAATGCCGATAAATACGCTGCCCGGCTTGGAATCGCGCATTGCAATAAAGGATTTGTATAGATCAGCTATGGTCTCGTCCCCGGTAATATCGGACTGGACGATCTCCCCTACCCTTTTATTGACCACCAGCAGGTGGTTGTCTTCATAAAGGATACGGTCTGCAGCATCCTTATATTCATCCTGTGTCAGTTCCCTGTATATCATAGGACAAATATAAACATATTTTTGATAATCCCTCAACTAATGTCACTGACATGGCATCTTTTTTCTGCCATTTTGGCATATGAGAAAGAGTTTCGGGCATTGGCACAACATTCGTTATTACTCCCGGCGTTGTCCGGAACGGACTCCTGGAAAGGACAGGCCGGACAGCAAAAGGAATTTTAAGTCGAATAATAAAAAGGAAAAATATTATGGGAAAAATTATTGGTATTGACTTGGGAACCACGAACTCATGCGTGGCAGTGATGGAAGGCAACGAGCCTACCGTCATCATTAACAATGAGGGCCAGAGGACCACTCCTTCAGTAGTGGCATTCACCGACGGCGGCGAAAGGAAAATAGGTAATCCGGCCAAAAGACAGGCCATTACCAATCCTCACAAGACCGTGTTCTCCATAAAGAGGTTCATGGGTGAGACCTACGATCAGGTAGGCAAGGAAATCGAGAGGATGCCTTACAAGGTAATCAGGGGCGACAACAATACTCCGCGTGTGGATATCGACGGACGTCTCTACACTCCTCAGGAGATTTCCGCAATGATTCTCCAGAAGATGAAAAAGACTGCCGAAGATTATCTGAGACAGGAAGTTACCGAGGCTGTCATCACAGTTCCTGCATACTTCTCCGATTCACAGAGACAGGCTACTAAAGAGGCCGGAAAAATCGCAGGACTCGATGTTAAGCGTATCATCAACGAACCTACCGCAGCAGCTCTTGCATACGGCCTCGACAAGAAGAACAAAGACATGAAGATCGCTGTGTACGACCTTGGCGGCGGTACATTCGATATATCAATCCTTGAACTGGGAGACGGTGTATTCGAGGTCAAATCGACAAACGGCGACACCCACCTCGGAGGCGATGACTTCGACCAGGTGATCATAGACTGGCTGGCTTCAGAGTTCGCTGCCGAGAACGGCGGAATCGACCTGAAGAAAGACCCTATGGCACTTCAGAGGCTGAAAGAGGCGGCAGAAAAAGCGAAAATCGAGCTTTCAAGCCAGACCTCAACAGAAATCAACCTTCCTTACATCATGCCTGTAGACGGTATTCCTAAACATCTGGTAAAGACTCTTACAAGAGCCAAATTCGAGCAGCTTGCAGACGAACTTATCCAGAGGACCATCGAGCCGTGCCGCAAGGCGCTTTCAGATGCAAACCTTTCTGCATCCGACATCGATGAAGTGCTTCTGGTCGGAGGTTCCACACGTATCCCGGCCATTCAGGAAATCGTGAAGAAATTCTTCGGCAAGGAGCCTAACAAGAGCGTGAACCCGGATGAGGTCGTAGCCATCGGAGCAGCAATCCAGGGCGGCGTACTCGCCGGTGACGTTAAAGATGTCCTCCTTCTGGATGTGACCCCTCTTTCACTCGGTATCGAGACTCTCGGCGGTGTGATGACCAAACTTATCGAGTCCAACACCACCATCCCTACCCGCAAGTCGGAGGTATTCTCTACCGCAGCCGACAACCAGCCTTCAGTAGAGATCCACGTCCTTCAGGGAGAACGTCCTATGGCTAAGGACAACAAGGAAATCGGACGTTTCCATCTGGACGGAATCGCTCCTGCTCCAAGGGGAATCCCTCAGATTGAAGTTACATTCGATATCGATGCCAACGGTATCCTGAACGTTTCTGCCAAAGACAAGGCTACAGGCAAAGAGCAGAAGATCCGTATCGAGGCTTCATCCGGACTCAGCGAGGATGAAATCAAGAGGATGCGTGACGAGGCCAAGGCCAATGAGGCAGCCGACAAGGCAGAGAAAGAGCGTGTGGACAAGATCAACACCGCAGACACACTCTGCTTCCAGAGCGACAAGAACCTCAAAGAGTATGGAGACAAGATTCCGGCCGACAAGAAAGGCGCTATCGAGACTGCACTCGGCAGCCTGAAAGAGGCAGTCAAGTCACAGAACATCAGCGATATCGAAAGATATACCGAAGCTCTGAACAATGCATGGCACGCTGCTTCCGAAGATATGGCCAAAGCAGCCGGAGCTCAGCAGGGCGGTCCTCAGAACCCTTATCAGGGCGGTCCTCAGGGCGGCAACAACGGCCCGGACAACCAGGGACCTGACGAGCAGTAATCAGAAAACCGACAATATGGAAAACGGCCGGAGGCACACAGACCTCCGGCCGTTTTTGTATTATTCGGCAATAACGGGCGTAAAATAATTCCCGTCTATCACCAGTCTGTCCGCCCCGTCTTTCTGTTTCCGGAATCCGGCAGAAGCAATGTGCATTATCCTCGGATGAATCCTTTCGGAATCATGATGGGAGTGGAATACTATCTTCAGTCTGCCCTTCCTGTCATGGAAAAAGGCGTGATGGCCCACACCAACAAGACCATCCGGGGCACACAGGAGAGGGTTGTCCCCATACTTGGTCCACGGTCCGTTTACACTGTCGGAAACGGCACAGCCTACACCGTAAAGCTTGCTCTCATAACTGTTGGCCGAATATGTGAGATAATATTTTCCTTTGTGTTCCATGACAAACGGACCTTCATTGACAGACGGCCATTCCTGCTCCCATAGCTGGCTCATCCGGATGCAGAAACACATTGTTTCCATCTTTATCGTTTTCAGGTCATCTTCCAGTTCCGCCATCCATACTACATTGCCGCCGTCAAAGCGCACCCAGAATATATACGGTGTACCGTCTTCATCGATGAACAGGGAATTGTCGATACCCTTTTCCGCCAGCATTGGTTTCTGCTCCTTCTGCACAAAAGGCCCGAGGGGCGAGTCCGATTCTGCAAAGCATATGTGCTCGTCTGCCGAATAGTACATCAGATATCCTCCATCTTTTTTCTTGTAGACCTCAGGTGCCCAGAACCAGCGCTCCCCGTAGGAGCTGTCCTTGTGCAGCGCCAGATATCCGGGCCTCGAGTCCGGCCACTCCCATGACTTCAGGTCATCCGAGACCAGTACCACTATACCGTCCGGAGAATATGTGCCATAGGCATAATACCTGCCTCCGTCATAAAGTATATAAGGGTCCGCAAGCGGCACGGGCGATGCAGTGCCTGCACCGACTTCCGCACCTGCCGGCACTGCCGCAAGCACAAGAAATAAAATGAAAAACAACTTCTTCATGTCTTTCCTATCGGTAATTATCTGTTTCCCAAAGTCGGACCGTCTACCGAAAGCTTGCCGTCCCCGATTTTCATTCTGTCAATGAACACCACTCTCTGGTCTCCCGTAGCTTCGGTACGGCCGTGATAGACGCAGTACATGGTCTTGCCGTCACGTGACCAGGTGACACTGTTGTGCCCAGTCCCGGTGACATCGCCGTTTTTGCTTAGGACCGGATTCGAGTCAGACTTTACATACGGACCGAGAGGGCTGTCGGAAACTGCGTAGCCGACTGCATAATTCGCCCCGCCGAAAAAGTTGGCGGAATACATCATATAATATTTGCCGTCATCCTTAATAAGGAATGACCCTTCGGTCCAGCGCCTGTTGGCCTCGCCATGCGTAACAGAGCGGCTTTCCCATTCAGCCTGGGTATCATCCAGAGAAACAGGAGGTCTGAGAAGCAGGACAGGCTCCCCTATTACGGAACTGAAATCAGGGCTCAGTTCCACTCCGTAAATCCAGCTCTCCTCTATCGTATCGAACAGGCCTTTCTCTCTGGCCCAATCCGCTATCCCGCTCTCGACAGGATGCTTGTAGCAGCATCTGGAATAGTACAGATAATACCTGCCGTCATCGTCTGCCAGCACGTTCGCGTCTATTATCGGGTATCCCGGATCAAACAGAGGTCCGTCGGACACATCACGGAACGGTCCTTCCGGAGAATCCGACACCGCCACCCCAATCCTGAAATTCTCAAGTTCATTTGTCGGGTTGACTTTCCAGTCGGCACTGAAAAACATATAATATTTTCCGTCTTTCCCATATACTTCCGGAGCCCAGAAGCAGTCCGTTCCCCAGGATGTCTCCTTATCCGCCTTATAGACCTGGCCTGCATAGTCCCAGTCCGCAAGGTTTTCAGACACATAGCAGCAGAAGCCGTCATCTACTATCCCGGTACCGTACATATAATACTTGCCGTCGTCTGCCAGAAGTACATACGGATCTCCGAAATCTATATCAAGGGGATTTGAAATTGAAACTGTCCTGTCGCCGCAGGAAGAAAGGATCGGCAGCATGCACATGGACATGCCTGCCAGTTCGATAAATCTGTGTAACATTATTAAAATAGTGTGGGATGATTGTCCTCCAGTTCTTTCAGGACCTTCTCCATTATCGCTTCGCGGAACAGAACGGCCTTGGTGTGGACCTTAAAAAGGCTGCAATATTGGGAAATGGCTGCCATTTCACTGTCATTCAGATAGATGACCTGCCGGTGTTTCCTCACCAATGAGGCTTTCTGTTTTTTCAGGTATTCAGGATCTACGGTAGAAGAAGTCCTTTTCTTCATGACTCTAAAATATGGATGTTAAAATTTTTCCACAAAAATAAGAAATTATTCAGGAATTGTCTTACCTTTGCACCCGATGATCAAAACCGGAGACATATTTTCATATTGTTCCGTACATTCGGAAGTCCGATGCAGGTCTTTAGTCCGAATGTAGGAGGGTAATACGTTTACCTTCCCACTTCTCAGGAACTTTTGTTACCGGATTTTCCAAAAATACCGAATACGAAGTTTAAAACAGGCATTTAATTGCAATTGACAATCGAGGTTTGTCTTGCTGTTAGGGGCTTTATGTGTTTTACCGTATATCCAAAGGCTCGACACTCCTGCAAACAAGTTGAAAAAATGAATATCGAAGTGATGGTGGCAGATGAAAGCCACGAGAAATTCGCTCAGGAAATCTGTGATGAAATGTATATTTCCGCACAGGAAAGAGGAACAGGAATAGCCAGACGCAGCCCTGAGTATGTAATCGGAAAAATGAGGGACGGAAAAGCTGTGATAGCCGTCGCCGAAGACGGAAGGTTCGCCGGATTTTCATATATCGAAACCTGGGGAGGCAAACAGTACGTGGCCAATTCCGGTCTGATAGTGGCACATCCGTTCCGTGGAGTAGGACTTGCCAAACGTATAAAAGAACAGATTTTCCTGCTGTCAAGGAAACGCTTCCCGCAGGCAAAGATTTTCAGCATAACCACAGGAGCCGCCGTAATGAAAATGAATTACGAACTCGGGTTCAGACCTGTCCCGTTCTCGGAACTGACAGACGACCCGGAGTTCTGGAAAGGATGCCAGGGATGTACGAATTTCTCTATACTGCAGAAGAACAATTACCGGATGTGCCTGTGTACCGGCCTTTTATACGACCCGAAAGAACACATCGCCATCAACAGGCTTGAAATCAAAATCGCACAGTAACAAATATCATATTGGCCGTAAGGCCGCAAAATTCCGGAAATCATGAAAAACAATAAAGCAGTTCTCGCTTTCAGCGGAGGTCTCGACACCTCTTTCTGCATCCCTTATCTCATCAACGAAAAAGATCTTGAAGTACATACCGTAATGGTCAATACCGGCGGATTTTCTCCAGAGGAAGAAGCCGCAATAGAAAAGAAGGCCCTCGGACTCGGTGCCGCTTCCCATGTGAATATCAATGCAGTGGACACCTACTACAGACACGGACTCAAATACCTTATCTTCGGAAATGTCCTGAAAAACGCGACTTATCCGCTGTCGGTCAGTTCAGAGCGGGTTTTCCAGGCTTTAGAGGTGCTCAAGCATGTGAAAAGGCTCGGGGCCGAATACGTTGCGCACGGCAGTACGGGAGCCGGCAACGACCAGGTGAGATTCGATATCGTATTCGAGATACTCGCCCCGGAAGTGAAAGTCATAGCACCGATCAGAGAACTCGGAATCACCCGCCAGGAAGAAATAGACTATCTGCAGAAGCACGGATTCGACTATTCGTGGGAGAAAGCTAAATACTCTATAAACCAGGGGCTTTGGGGAACAAGCATCGGAGGGGTGGAAACGCTCTCTTCAGACGGTTATCTTCCTGAAGAGGCATACCCTACCAAAGTAACGAAGTCCGCTCCCGAACATATAAAGATAGGGTTTGAGAAAGGCGAGCCCGTATCATTCAACGGAAAGAAAATGTCCCCTGTGGAAGTGATCCTGGCAGTGCGTGAGGCGGCCGCACCGTTCGGAATCGGAAGGGACATCCATGTCGGGGATACCATAATAGGTATCAAAGGCAGGGTCGCATTCGAGGCTGCGGCTCCGCTGATCCTCATAAAGGCCCATCACCTTCTTGAAAAACACGTGCTTACCAAAGGGCAGCTTTACTGGAAAGACCAGATATCCGTATGGTACGGGCAGCAGATGCACGAGGCCATGTACCTGGATCCGGTCATGAGGGACATGGAAGCAATGATGGACAACATGGAGCAGCATGTGACAGGCGAGGTGGAAGTGGCTCTCATGCCGTACCATTTCTCCGTGCTCGGATGCAGTAGTTCACATGACCTGATGAGTTCGAAATTCGGGTCTTACGGTGAAATAAACAAGTCGTACACAGGGGCTGACGTGGTGGGATTCACCAAGGTACTGGCAAATCCGCTGAAAATCTACTACAGTGTAAACAACGAAAGCGCCGCTGACGCAATTTCCGAATAATCATGAAGATACGAGCAGCAATAGCTGGTGCTACCGGATATACCGGAGGAGAACTTCTGAGAATCCTCCTGCGCCACCCGTCCGTGGAAGTCGTAGCGGCAACTACAACATCTTCGGATGGAACGCCTGTCACCGATGTGCACAGGGATCTTCTCGGAGAGACCGACCTGAAGTTCGGAACGGAACTCAATGATCCTGACGTGCTTTTCCTGTGCCTCGGGCACGGGATTTCAAGGCAGTTCATCGACTCTCACGACATTAAACCCGGATGCAGGATAATAGACCTGGGAAATGATTTCCGGCTCGACGGCAAGTATGCCGGAAGGGATTTCATATACGGACTTTGCGAACAGGACAGGGATGCTTGCCGGGATGCCAACGACATCGCCAATCCGGGATGTTTCGCTACTGCCATCCAGCTGGCACTCTTACCGTTAGCTTCAGCAGGCCTGCTCACGGACGAAGTACATGTGACTGCGATAACCGGTTCTACCGGAGCCGGGAAAAAGCTGTCGGAGACATCGCATTTCAGTTACCGCACCGACAACATATCCATCTACAAACTGTTCACCCACCAGCATCTGGCCGAAATCAGGCAGAATATAGGAAACATAATGTCTGCCTGTAACGGACAAGAATCCGGAAGCGCCCATACAGGCTGTCCGGCGGTGAACTTCGTGCCGATGAGAGGAGATTTCGCCAGAGGTATTTTCGCAAGTGTATATACCAGAGCCGCAAAAGGATACGGCGAGGACGCATACAGGGAGCTTTTCGACAGATACTATGAATCCTCTCCTTTTGTATTCCATTCCGAAGCTCCGGTATCGATGAAAGAGGTAGTGAACACCAACAAAGGCCTGCTTCATGTGGAAGTGCATGACGGATATGTGCATGTGGCTTCGGTGATTGACAATCTGATAAAAGGGGCGAGCGGACAGGCTGTCCAGAATATGAACCTGATGTTCGGGCTTGACGAAACCGCCGGGCTTTCGCTGAAGGGGTCGGCATTCTGATTCATCTGGATCCGGTACGGGAGAGACAGTTTTTAAAACCCCTCCCACTTCGTGGGGCCCTCCCTGTGCGGGCGCAACGGTTTTAAAACTGTCTCCCGTTCCCTGATGCAGGAAATCAACTGTCATCATGAGCGGAGACACAGGCCGGAAACGAAAGAACTGCAGGCCAAACATCAGAAAAAAGAATAACGCAAAATGGAACTTTTCAAGACATACAAACTCTGGGACATCGAGCCTGTCCGTGGGCTTGACACCACACTCTGGGACAAGGATGGAGTCGAATACACCGACCTCTACGGCGGACATGCGGTAATTTCCATCGGGCACTCCCATCCTCACTATGTGAAGATGCTGTCCGACCAGCTGGCAAGGCTGGGCTTCTACTCGAACGCAGTACAGAACTCGCTTCAGAAAGAACTTGCCCACAGACTCGGAAAGGCCTGCGGATACGAAAACTACTCGCTTTTTCTGTGTAACAGCGGGGCCGAGGCCAACGAGAATGCCATGAAACTGGCTTCTTTCCATACCGGGAAAAGCAGGATCCTGGCATTCGGAAAGTCATTCCACGGAAGGACATCCGGTGCAGTAGCCGTTACGGACAACCCGAAACTGCGTTCCCCTTTCAACACTGTTTCCAATGTAACTTTCGTTCCTCTGAACGATCTGGAAGCTGTAGAAAAGGAACTCTCTTCCGGAGAGTATGCCGGAGTCATAATCGAGGGAATCCAGGGAGTTGCCGGCATCTATGAACCTGCTGACTCATTCCTCAAGGAATTGAGGACACTCTGCACCGCATCCGGTGCAGTGCTGATCCTGGACGAGATACAGTCCGGTTACGGGCGCACCGGAAAATTCTTCGCACACCAGTATTCCGGCATAATGGCGGACATCGTCACCACAGCCAAAGGAATGGGCAACGGTTTCCCGATCGGAGGAGTGATAATCTCACCTGAAATCAAGGCTGAATACGGCATGCTCGGGACGACTTTCGGAGGAAACCATCTGGCATGTACGGCAGCATTGGCAGTACTCGATGTGATAGAAAACGAGCACCTTATAGAGAATGCAGCCAAAATCGGAGAATATTTCCATTCGGCTTTCCATCCCCACGGACAGCTGCACAGTGTGCTGAAGGAATACCGAGGGAAAGGCCTTATGATAGGGCTGGAAATCAAGGAGGAATATGCCGGACTGCGCGACCGTCTCCTGTTTGAAAAGCATTATTTTACAGGGGCCGCCGGAGCGAATGTAATACGCCTCCTGCCTTCCCTGACGATATCACGGAAGACTGCGGAAGGGTTTATGGCAGCACTGGAGTCACTTGTCTGATCCCTTCAGGACATCTGCACGGGACTTGCTCCGGTTGACCAGCAGGACACCGGAAAAGACAAGAACCACTGCAATGACTTTCAGAATATTGAAACTGTCCATCCCCCAGAATATGGCCACTGTGGTAGCGACTATCGGCTGGACGTAATTATACATCGCCACAAGTGTAGGACGCAGGTTCTTCTGCCCGACAGGGACAAGAAGATAGCACAGGAACGTGCCGCAGAAAAGGATGAACCCGAGTCCTGCGAACTGGTCCAGAGGGACTTCACTCCACGGGGCGGAGATGAATTTCCCGACAGACAGAGGAAGCATCACGGCTGAAGCGAAAGTGAACATCCACTTCATGAGCGTCACAGGGGAATACCTGGATATGAGATCTTTGAAAAGGACGAGATAGACTGCATAGGAGCACTGAGCCAGCAGGCACAGGAGATCTCCGAGGATATTCGATGAAGCAGCCGAGCCATGTGCAGACGGCACCGCCCCGGGAATGAGCCTGTTTCCGAACACCAGAAGCAAGGCGCCTCCCAGACCGAGAGCCACACCGCCTGCCTTCATGAGCGTAATCGGCTCCTTCAGCCAGAGGGCTGCGAATATCATTGTCACTATAGGCAGGGAAGTCGTTATGATAGAGGCATCTACGGGAGAGGTCATCGATACGCCGGTAATATACACCCCCTGGTTGCACACTATGGCGAACAGACCGGCTAAAAAGAGTTTCGGATAATCCTTTTTCCGGACTTTTTCACTACCGGCAAAGAGCGAGAAAAGCCAGAAAAGCACGGCAGCTCCGAAAATGCGGACATCCGTGACAACTATCGAACCTACCAGGCCTGCGGACATGACATATTTGGATACGGGAGCCATCGCTCCCCACATGACGCTGGCCGCAAGCATCGCCAGATGTCCTTTACCGAGATCCGTTGACATATACGTTTATTTTTTTTGCGGGCGCAAAAATAGCAAATTTGAAATTAGGTTATCATGAAAAATTTTACATCTATCCTCCAGCTCGGCAACATAAATGAAGCCGTCAGGAAAGCAGAATACGTCAAGGCGAACCCTTTCGCTGACCAGGAACTCGGCAGGAACAGGACTCTATTGATGCTGTTCTTCAACTCCAGTCTCCGCACCAGACTCAGCACCCAGAAAGCGGCCATGAACTTAGGGATGAACGTGATGGTACTGGATGTGAACCAGGGGGCATGGAAACTCGAGACTGAGCGTGGCGTGGTGATGGACGGGGACAGGCCCGAGCATCTTTTAGAGGCTATTCCTGTGATGGGCTGCTACTGCGATGTGATAGGGGTAAGGTCTTTCGCGAAGTTCGAGAGCAAGGCCGACGACTACGGGGAGAAAATCCTGGAACAGTTCATAAAATACTCGGGCAAACCGGTCTTCAGTATGGAAGCAGCTACGAGGCATCCCCTCCAGACTTTCGCTGACATCATCACCATTGAAGAATACAGGAAAAAGGAGCGGCCGAAAGTGGTCATGACCTGGGCCCCGCATCCTAAAGCGCTCCCGCAGGCCGTCCCGAACTCATTTGCCGAAGGCATGCAGATGACCGGTTATGAATTTGTCATAACGCATCCGCACGGCTACGAGCTTGACCCGAAATTCGTCGGGAACGCAAAGGTCGAATACGATCAGGACAAGGCTCTGGAAGGAGCGGATTTCGTATATGCCAAGAACTGGTCGGCATACGAAGGGGAAAATTACGGCAAAGTGCTGAGCATGGACAGGTCATGGACAGTCGACAGCAGGAAAATGGCCCTTACCGACAACGCGTATTTCATGCACTGCCTCCCGGTAAGAAGGAACATGATCGTAACCGATGACGTAATCGAGAGCCCGCAGTCAATCGTCATTCCGGAAGCCGCGAACCGCGTAGTGTCGGCCCAGACCGTCCTGAAGGAACTGCTGAAAGGCTGACAGCCCGGCAATTGATGTTCTTTTGAAAAGGCCTACGGTTATCCGTAAAGATGCCTCCGGTCTATGCCTGGCATAACCGGTCCGGACCGGTAAATCCCTCCCACACCTCCGGTGCGGGCCCCTCCCGCTCACGAGGTGAGTGGAGAAATCTGCATTATATTAATATTTTTCCAGCATTTTGTATACCTTTATGGTCGGAAAAAACGATATCAACATGAATAAGATTATTTTGTCCGCAATCCTGATTGTGCTGTCTGCCACCTGTATGCAGGCCTTTGCACAGAAGGCGGAGGACCGGGGAACATTCGAGATCGAATTGGCGACAAACCATTCTCAGGGGACATTCAGCCCGGGCATAAACGGCAGACTGTCTGTAGGATACGTTGTGCCTTCAGGGAAAGCGGGAGTATATCTGGACTGGGGAAGCGGTTGCGGTAATATTTCAGAGACAGCCCATACTGTCCTGATTTCCGGAGGACTGCCATGCTATACTGGTGAGCGGTTCTCCATCGTTCCGAAAGTCGGGCTTGGCATGGGAACAGCGGAGAACGGCGCCGGGGACAGGAAATACTATTATGCAGCAGCCCTGTCCGCCACATTGAGATACTATATCTCCAACAGTTTTTACTGCGGATTCGATGCCAGGTTCGTTGGTCTGAACCGGTCTCCCGGTAAACAGGAAGGGTTCATGCACAACCCCGAATTCGGGATATGTATCGGATTGGTCCTATAGAACTTCTTGCATCGGGACATTTAAACAAATTTATAGGATGAAACCGATATTTGCATTGATCTGCATATTGTTGGGCGTTGCTCCGGCATTTGCGATAAAGCCGGAGAAGACATATCGCTATACCCCGGAGCAGTTCTCTATGGAATATGAGGAACTGAAGATAGACACAAGTGATGGCGCAACCCTTAATGTATGGCACCTGCCGTCAGAGGAGACAGGCATCCCGGTCATCATTTCCCAGTCCGATGCGGGGAACATGGGGTACTGGCTGTATATGGGAGCATATTTCCAGGCATGCGGACTGGACGTGTGGCTGTATGACTACCGCGGATTCGGGGGAAGCAGCGAATTTGAAATCGACAGGGACTGTCTGTTCCATAATGAATTCGTGGCAGACCTTGCTGCGGTAGCAGGCTATGTCTATAAAAAGACGTCAGCAGCTCCGGTATTGCTCGGTCTTTCCATGGGGACCATCATTATAAATGAATATCTGAAAGACACCGATATTCCTGTCACGCACGTAATATATGACGGCTATGCAGGAAATCCCGCAGAATGGGTAAATAAACTCAAGGCAAACGGAAAAGACGTAAAACTCCCTGACGGTTATCTGCCGGGAAAGCATAAAAACAGACGTCTGAAAACATTATATATTGTCGGATTGAAAGACGGGTATTCTTCTGTCAGTGACATCCCGTTCAGGAAATCAAAGAAAACAACGGTAAAGACATTCGACAGCGGCCACATATCGTCTTTCAACCAGTATCCTGAAGAATATACTGTCGAAATCCTGAATTTTCTGATTGATAAATGAATCTGCATTCAATGTCATGCACAGGAAAGACTGGGACAGGACAGCCAACCTTCCAGATAGGCATGTCGCCAAAACATTCATTATCAACACATTACCCAACAACATATATGAACGGTCCCTCTCTGCGTGACGGGACCGTCCTAATGAAGCAACGTTCAAACAACTAAAAATAAAGCACATACAAAGAATTCTATTAGGAAGGTTGAAATGTGTGGAGTATGCGGCGAAGGTTTACGATTCGGGGTCCCGCCGGGGCGGGGACTACGACATAGAACAGGTGTACTTCATCGGCATCCTCGGGAGGGACAGGATTTTCGAGAGGTGCGGGCCTGAATGGGAAGACAGGTACATATCCGAATACACTTTCCGGGAAAAACACACGGGAGAAATACCGGATGAAAGTATTTCGCTTATCTTTGTGGAGCTGGACCGTTTCGTCAAACCGCTTGACGAGTGCAACAGCCTGACCTATAAATGGTGCTACGCCCTGAAATACGTCGGGAAACTGCATGAGCTTCCGGAAGGGCTTCGGGTGCAGGCGTTCGGGCGTCTGTTTGCGGCATGCGAGATAGCAAGGTTCAGCAGGGACAAGAAACTCCAATACGAGAAGGATATGATAACCGAACGAGACTATAGGAACATTCTGGAGACAGCCAGGGAGAACGGGTTCGCTGCCGGGAAAACTGCAGGTCTTGCCGAAGGAAAGGCCGAAGGGAAAGCCGATGTCGCGCGGACCATGTTGACGATGGGACTGTCGGACGAGGTGATACTACAAGCCACGGGACTGTCAGAGGCTGAACTTGCCGGACTGAAGGAAAATATTCATCAGGTATGAAAAGCCCAATAATTAAGAATCAATAAGATACAAAAAGGCTCACAGGAAGACTTCGGACAGGGTCGGGTGCGGATGGATGAGGGATTCAAGCCGGTGCAGGGTGGCTCCGCATGACATCAGGGCTGCGATTTCCTGGATCAGATCCGAAGCATGGGGGCCCATCAGATGACATCCGAGAATCCTGCCGTCAGCATATCCCGAAGGCAGTCCGTCCGGGCCCGCTCCCGCAGCGACAATTATCTTACAGATACCGTCGGTCTGCCCCATGCAGACAGCCTTGCCGTTGGAGCGGAAGAAGGTCTTGCGGCTGGTGTACGGAATCCCCTGCTCCCTGCACTGCTGCTCGGTAAGTCCGACACACGCGGCCTCAGGGGTAGTAAACACGGCGGAAGGCATGAGAGACAGATCGATATCGTTTTCAATGCCGCATATATGGTCAAGGGCTTTGCGACCCTGCGCAACTGCCTCATGGGCAAGCATATAGCCTCCTGTAACATCACCTATGGCATAGATATGAGGTACGCTGGTCTGCATGTTTCCGTCCACTTCTATGCCTTTTGGTGTCATCGCGATGCCTATATCACTGAAATTCATCGCATCCGTATCTGCCCTGCGCCCCACAGCGACAAGGACCTTGTCGGCACAGACAGACTCGCCCCGCCCTTTCAGGTCATATCTGACCTCAAGGCCGCTTTCTCCTCGCTCTATGGCCTGCACCATAGCCTGGTTGACGATAGTCATACCGGATTTTGAAAGGCTCTGTTTCAGGCGTTTGGCTATATCAGTATCAAAGCGAGGGAGTATCTCGCGGCAGTATTCAAGTATGGTAACCTGCACACCGAAGGCGGCCATAACCGAAGCCAGTTCAAGCCCGATGACCCCGGCTCCGATTATACAGAGACGTCCTGGCAGGGAGTCCATGCCGAGAAGCTCGCGCGAAGTGATGACATCCGGATCATCCGCACCCGGGACCGGAGGCACATACGCTTTGGAGCCTGTAGCGATTATTATGTCCGACGCCGTGTATCCGGTATCACCGACTATGACCGTATCAGAGGATTTGAAAGCCGCCCTGCCATGCACCAGGGTGATGAGCTTGTGTCCGAGCAGCGTCTCCACTCCGCCGCGGAGCTGCTCCACGACAGCGTTTTTCCGCTCCATTACCGCACGGAAATCCACTTCGCATCCGCCTGATTTCACTCCGAATGTGCCGGACTCCCTTATTTCGCGGACTATTTCCGCACTGCGGCACAGCGACTTGGTCGGTATGCACCCTTCGTTCAGGCAGGTGCCGCCGACATGGCCGGCCTCGATTATCGTCACGGATTTTCCTCTGGAGGCTGCCAGGAGGGCGGTTTCATAACCGCCCGGGCCGGCTCCGATTATTATTATGTCTGATCGGTTCATATAGACACGGTTTTAAAAAAGATCCCTGGATGACATTACCGGCGGGCTACTGCATATCCGAGTATTTCAGCACCGGATGCGTAGCCGCGGAGGTCTCGTCCGGGCGGCCGACCGGAGTATTGTGCGGAGCCGAGCGGAGCATTTCAGGATCCGACTTGGCTTCCTCCGCGATTTTCCTCATTACTCCGATAAAAGCATCCAGAGTCTCTTTCGATTCCGTTTCCGTCGGCTCTATCATCATGGACTGGTGGAAAAGCAGAGGGAAATAGACGGTAGGGGCATGGAAGCCATAGTCCAGCAGTCTCTTTGCTACATCTAAAGTAGTGACCCCGTTGTCCTCGGCCAGACCGTCGAACACGAACTCATGTTTACAGAGACCTTTTATCGGAAGCTTGTAGCAGTCTTTCAGGCTTTCCTTTATATAGTTCGCGGCCAGCACGGCATACGGGCCGACATTCTTCACGTTCTGTTTTCCCAGCATCAGGATATAGGCGTATGCTTTCAGCAGGACTCCGAAATTCCCCATAAAGCCGGAAATCCTCCCGCATGAATCCTTGTCGGTCAGCAAGGCATATTTTCCGTCATTCTTCCTGACCACGCGCGGATACGGCAGACAGTGCGCAAGTGCGGATGTAACTCCCACCGGGCCGGAACCCGGACCTCCGCCGCCGTGTGGGGTAGAAAATGTCTTGTGCAGGTTCAGGTGCATGATGTCGAAGCCCATATCGCCAGGACGCACCTGCCCCAGGAGGGCGTTCATATTGGCCCCGTCATAATAAAGCAGGCCCCCGCATCCGTGGACAAGGTCGGCTATTTCACGCACATGGGTTTCGAAAAGGCCGAGAGTATTGGGGTTGGTCATCATTATCCCTGCGACACTGTCATCGAGCAGGCCTTCAAGCGCCCCGACATCGATGGTCCCGTCTTCAAGGGACCTGACCTGCACTACGGAGAGGCCGCAGACGGCTGCACTTGCAGGGTTGGTCCCGTGTGCACTGTCCGGGACGATGACTTTCGTCCTGCCGCTGTCTCCTCTCAAACGGTGGTACTGCCTCATTATCATCAGACCGGTAAGCTCCCCGTGTGCCCCTGCAAACTGGTTCAGCGAAAAATCCGACATGCCGGTGAGGGTGGCAAGCGCCTTGGACAGGTCATAGTACAGTTTCAATGCCCCCTGTACTGTCCATTCGGGCTGGAGAGGATGAAGGGCGGAGAATCCCGGCATTGAAGCCACCAGTTCGTTGATTTTCGGATTGTATTTCATCGTGCAGCTGCCAAGAGGATAGAAGCCGGTATCCACCCCGAAGTTCATTTGGGAAAGGTTCGTATAATGCCTGACGACATCAGGTTCGCTTACCTGGGGAAGTCCTGCCGGGGTCTTTCGCCGCAGGTCTTCCGGCAAGGCATCAGCCGTGACTCCCCACGGATTTTCAGGAAGGGAATATCCGCTGCGGCCCGGCTTCGACAGGTCAAAGATCAATTTATTATAGTACTTCATATTACTCGTCGGTTGAAAGGTTCTATATGACTGTGCGGATGACGGCAAGCAGCCGGTCGATCTCTTCGCGGGAACGCTTCTCGGTGACACAGAAGGAAACATAGCCCTCTTCGGTCTGGAGAGGAGCGAAAAAACCTTCTTCCGCAAGAGCCCTCTGGAGCTGGTCCGCAGGCACATCGGTCTTCAGTACAAACTCCTTCAGGAAAGGCTTGTCGAACACTTCTTCAAAACATCCCGTAGCGATCAGCCTGTCATTCAGATAATGCGCCCCAGCGTATGAAAGGTCATTGACCTTCTTGAGCCCTTCATCCCCCATAAGCGACATATACACAGTGGCATAGAGTGCCATAAGGGACTGGTTCGAACAGATGTTGCTGGTAGCCTTCTCCCGGCGGATGTGCTGCTCGCGGGCCTGGAGCGTGAGGACGAAAGCCCTGCGGCCCTGCGCATCGCGTGTAGCGCCCACGATACGGCCAGGAAGCTTACGCATATATTCCTTGCGGCAGGCAAGGAAACCTGCATAAGGACCGCCGAAAGACAGCGGCATGCCGAGTGTCTGGGCATCCCCGCAGGATATGTCTGCTCCCCATTCACCAGGCGACTTCAGGACAGCCAGTGAAGAAAGATCGGAATATACGGCCAGCAAGGCACCTCCGGCATGTACCGCATCCGCAAATCCGGAAAGGTCCTCGATAATGCCGAACCTGTTTATACCAGGCACGAGGACTCCGGCCACATCTCCGGAAGCAAGTTCCTGCGCGAGAGACGCTGCAGATGTCTGTCCGCCCTCCTGCCCTATCATGGACACTTCCATGCCATGATAGTCCGCATAGGTTCTGACCACGGCGAGGACCTGCGGCAGGAGTGTGGAAGAAAGCAGGATACGGTGCCTGCGGCGTAAAGCGGCTACACTCATCATCATGGACTCGGCTGCAGCTGTAGGGCCGTCGTACATGGAGGCATTGGCACAGTCCATACCTGTAAGAGAACAGACCATGCTCTGGAACTCGAAGATATACCGCAAAGTACCCTGGGAGATTTCAGCCTGGTATGGAGTGTAGGCAGTCTGGAACTCCGAACGGGAAAGAAGATACTGTATCACGGCAGGGGCATAATGGTCATAGGCACCTCCACCGCAGAAGACCGTAAGCTTTTTGTCGAGAGCGTCCAGCCGGCGGAATTTCTCCAGAACCTCCATTTCCGACATGGCATCGGGAAGATTGAATTCACCCTTGAACATGAATTCCTCCGGTACATCGGAGAAAAGGTCTTTGAGAGAAACGGCACCGGCCCGCTCCAGCATCCGTTTCAGGTCTTCTTCAGTATGAGGAAAATACGGACATCCCATAATCTAAAGGTTTTCACAGTATTCAGCGTATGCCTTGGCATCCA
This sequence comes from Candidatus Cryptobacteroides faecipullorum, assembly GCA_017694885.1. GTDB lineage: Bacteria > Bacteroidota > Bacteroidia > Bacteroidales > UBA932 > Cryptobacteroides > Cryptobacteroides faecipullorum. Next base: position 33,645 of record JADIMH010000009.1, read on the forward strand.
TGAGATTGTCAAGCTGGGACGGTTCAGACATCTCCACCTTGATTATCCATGTCCCGTACGGCTTTTCATTCAGCAGTGAAGGAGAATCCTCCAGTCCGGAGTTGACATCCACGACTGTACCCGATACAGGAGAGACAAGGTCGCTTGCGGCTTTCACACTTTCCACGGCGCCGAACTCCTCCCCGGCATTCACCTGGTCGTCCTGCTGCGGCATATCCACATAGACAACACTGCCAAGAGCCTCCTGTGCGTAATCCGTTATACCTACAAATGCAGTATTCCCTTCTACTTTTACCCATTCATGGGACTGGCTGTAGTAAAGCCCTTCTATTGTCTTTGACATAATTGTATTGATTTATTGGTTATTCATTCATTATTTGCCTGCCGAAGAGCCTCCGGTTCCTGACACCGGAAACCTCCCGTAGGGATGACTTGCAAAACTGATTCTCCGATCCGTCAGGAATGCGCTACTTCTTATAGGAAGTCCGGTAAAAACGTTTTTTGCAGACGGTGCCGGAAATGCGTTTACGGTGTATCTCCACCTCCAGCGAAGTGCCGAGGGCCGCGTAATCCGCAGAGACAAGTGCCATACAGATACTCTTTCCGGTTGAAATGGACCGGTAGCCTGTCGTCACATGCCCGATCTGCTCCCCTCCTGCGAAAACAGGGTATCCGGCACGGGGTATGGCCTTGTCTGACAGTTCGATACCGATGACCTTACGGGAAACTCCTTCCGCTTTCTGTCTGACGACCGCATCCCTGCCGCAAAAGTCGCCTTTGTCTGTCTTGACGAACATCCCCAGTCCGGCCTCTACCGGAGTTATCGAATCGCTGAGTTCATGCCCGTAAAGCGGCAGTCCGGCTTCAAAACGGAGCGTATCCCTGCATCCTAACCCGCAAGGCTGTACTCCGGCATCGAGCAATGTCTTCCAGATATGGCAGACAGCTTCAGGAGTCCCGTACAGTTCGAACCCGTCTTCTCCGGTATAGCCTGTTCTGCTGACTGTCAGACGGTAACCTTTCCACCTGACTTCTGTAAAAGTGTAGAAGACCAGCTCCTGCATATCCAGCCCCAGGACTTCGAGCATTATTTTTCCCGCTTCCGGCCCCTGCAGGGCCACCTCGCCCCAGTCTTCAGACAGATTCTCCACGGTCACGTCATATTTTTCCGCTAAAGAGCAGGCCCAGGCTGCGTCTTTGGCTATGTTGGCCGCGTTCACCACCAGCAGGAATCCTTTTCCCCCGAAAAGCCTGTAGACCAGAAGGTCATCCACCACTCCGCCATCGGGACGAAGCATCATACCGTAAAGGACCTTGCCTTCTGGCATGTCCGTGACATCATTGGTAAACAGATAGTTGACATATTTTTCGGCATCAGGTCCGCTGACAAAGATTTCTCCCATGTGCGAAACATCGAACATCCCTGCGGCATTCCGCACCGCCTGGTGCTCTTCTATTATCCCCTGATACTGTATAGGCATGCTGAACCCCGCAAAGGGTTCCATTTTGGCCCCGAGGGTCACATGGCTGTAATAAAGACAGGTTCTTGATATCGGCTGTTCCATTGTTATCGGTTTTTATGTGTTATTCGGTTGCAGATACTCCCGCGACATTTCCTCTATCCGGGCGACATCACCGGCATCCAAGGTCATGGAACTGTCGCACATCGACTTGATCATATGATCGGCAAAGGTATCCATATCCATGTCGAGCATTTCACCCAGATTCGTGACCCGCTGTCTCACGGATCTTATCCCTCGCCTTTCCAATTTTTCTACAGGGGGATTGAGCGCATGCTCCAGAGCGTCCAGGTCAGTATCGAAAAGCATTGTGCCATGGATAATGCATCTTCGTGGAAGCAGATGGAACGCATTCCCTGAAACCTTTCTGCCGCCGACCGTTATGTCATTCCTCCCGCTAACGCAGGCATCGATTCCCAGACGCCTCAATGCCAGGGACACCCACTGCATATACCTGTGGAAAACAAAAGCGGCGCCACCCTCCGGAGATGTAATGCACGAATGCATAAGGTTCCCCATGTCCGAGTAGACGCAGCCACCCCCGCTCTTGCGGCGGTATACCTTTATATAATGTTCGCGGCAATATTCCAGATTCACCTCCGACTCGGGCGACTGGTTCCGTCCGAAGATAACCGAAGGTCCCGTCCGCCACACGAAGAAATAATCCCCTGCAGCGTACTTCCGTGCAATGTATTCTTCCATCGCCAGATAAAAGGCCAGAGTATGTTCTTCTTCAGTACGGTCTTCCGGCAACAGTACATGTGTCATCATTATGCGGCTTCTCGTAAATATTCTTCAAATTTAAAATTATTGCCGATATCTTATCCAAGTTTCGAGAAAAAACAAAACTATCTGCTATAAGCAGGAAATTTTCCTTACCTTCGCAGTTTGTTCCAAAATATGAATTGGCTATGATTTTAAATAAATGTCTTGTTGCAGTTCTGGCGCTGGCACTATGCTCTGGAGCGGCATACGGCCATAAGCCGGCGGACATGGGCAGAAAAGACAGAGAAATTCCACAGCAGCAGTGGACAGGAAAAAAAGTGGCTTTTCTCGGAGATTCGATAACAGACAGGGAGCATATCGGTACGGAAAAGAACTACTGGCAGTTTCTGGAAGAAATGCTCGGCATAGAAGCTCTGGTGTACGGCATCAACGGCCATCAGTGGAGCGATCTTCCCGAACAGGCTGAAAAACTGAAAGAAGAAGAGGGAGACCGGGTAGACGCCATCATTATATTCGCAGGAACAAATGATTACTATGCAGACGTCCCTCTGGGTGAATGGTACTCCTGCCAGCCGCAGAAGACAACCGTTTCCGGACCTGAAACGGACACCAGGATACGCAGGATTTTCCAGATGGACGGCTCCTGCTTCCGCGGCCGTATCAACATGGTCATGAATTATCTGAAAACGGAATTCCCGGAACAGCAGATCATACTGCTGACTCCCATACACCGGGGATACGCCCGTTTCGGCGACGGCAACATCCAGCCTGAAGAATCATTCCCGAACAATCTCGGACTCTACATAGATGACTATGTTCAGGTCATCAAGGAAGCGGCGAATGTCTGGGCCGTACCGGTCATCGACCTGAACAGCATCTCAGGGCTTTTCCCTCTGAACAAATCCCATGAAAGATACTTCAACGATAAGGAAACGGACCTTCTCCATCCTAACTCCGAGGGACACTTCAGAATGGCCAAGGCCCTTGCCTGCCAACTGCTCTGTTTCCCGGCAGACTTCAAACAGCTATAAACAAAATATCTATATAATTAATCAACCGTAACATAATACAATAAGATGAAAATAACCGGATCTGCAATTATCATCGCCGCACTGGCAGCCGCCGTCCTTGTTTACGGACAGGATGCATGCGCACAGCCGGGATGCGACCTCAAACCGTCAAAGACAGTACTCCTCTACCCTGAAGGCCAGGACTCAGGGAAAGGGCTTCAGGAAGCGTGGGGCCCCGGGGAATCGAACGGAATCACAGAACAGGAATTTACCGAAGACAACGGCAACATCAGCAATATCACGGAAGCGAGATTCGACCTCTACTTCCCGGAAAAGCCCAATGGCCAGATGGTAATCGTATGCCCAGGAGGAGGGTACGGCATAGTTTCCTCATATAATGAAGGGGTCTATGTGGCAGACCGGATGACAGAACACGGAGTAACAGTGGCCGTAGTGAAATACAGGCTTCCGAACGGGCACTGGACAGTGCCGCTTACCGATGTGCAGAATACTTTCAGATACTGCAGGGCACATGCTTCCGAGTGGGGCGTCAGGCAGATAGGCGTGATGGGTTTCTCCGCCGGAGGACATCTTGCCGCCAGTGCAACTACGCTGTATTCGGACAAAAAGACAAGACCTGACTTCTCCATCCTGATTTACCCTGTCATATCCCTTGACTGGAGCATGACCCACGGCGGGACAAGGACAAATCTTATAGGAGAGGACAACAGATGGCAGAGCCGTCAGGGCAAAGACTATGAGCAATGGACGGCAGACAAGGCCATGCATGGAAAACTCGTGGAAAAATACTCCCTCGAAAACAATGTCACGCCCGATACCCCTCCCGTATTCCTTGCGCATTGCACTGATGACAGTACCGTTCCGGTACAGAACAGCATAGACTTCTATATGGAACTTGTAAAGAACGGTGTTCCCGCCGAGATGCATATCTTCCCTTACGGAGGACACGGATGGGGGTTCTCTACCGTAGAATACACCGGATATGACGGCTTGGGATACGCACGCAGCGAGTTCGAAGCCTCACTGTTCAGATGGATGGACTCGATGAGAGAAAAATAACAAACCATATAAAAAACAATATGAAACGAATCTTTATTTTCTTCATGGCGATGTTTGCCGCCATGACTGTGTTCGGGCAGAACCAGCTGCCCAACGACCCTGCCGTAAGAAAAGGCAAGCTCGAAAACGGGCTTACCTACTATATCAGGCATAACGACAAGCCTGAGAACAGGGCTGAATTCTATCTGGCAACAAATGTCGGAGCTATCCAGGAGACCCCGGACCAGGACGGCCTGGCACACTTCCTCGAGCACATGTGCTTCAACGGGACGAAAAACTTCCCTGGCAAAGGCATCCTTGAATACCTCCAGAGCATCGGAGCGGAGTTCGGTCGCAACATCAACGCTTCCACAGGAGTAGAGCAGACTGTATATATGCTGAACAACATTCCTTTAGTGCGGGAAGGCGTAATCGACACCTGCCTGCTCATACTTCATGACTATTCGCACTATGTAACCTGCGATCCTGTTGAAATCGACAAGGAAAGGGGCGTAATCATCGAAGAGCGCAGAGCCCGCCGCACAGCCGACTGGAGAATGCACGAGCAGTCGCTCCCTTACTATTACGGCGACTCTAAATATGCAGGATGCACCCTTATCGGAAGCCAGGAGAATCTCGAGAATTTCAAACCTGAAAGCCTCACCAATTTCTACCATACATGGTATCGTCCCGACCTCCAGGCTGTAATCGTAGTCGGAGACATCGATGTAGACGCAGTGGAGGCAAAGATCAAATCCACTTTTGCCGACATACCTGCCGCAGAGAACCCGCAGCCTAAAGAAGCGTACAGGATTCCTGACAACGAGACTCCTGTAGTAGGTATCATCACTGATCCCGAAGCGACAAACACTTCAATCGAAATCCTCTGGAAAAGCGAACCCATGCCAGAGGAGCTGAACAGCACCGACATGGGAATGATGATGGAGCTTGTCAAAAACTACGTAAGCACCATCATGGGCGAAAGGTTCAACGACATCACATCCAAGCCGGACGCTCCTTTCATCAGTGCCTATATGGGAATGGGACAGCTCTGCGAGACAATGGAAGTCACAATGGGCCAGATCGTTGCCCGTGACGGCGAAGGAATAAAGGCTTTCAAGGCGTTCATGACCGAGGCCGAGAAGATGAAAAGATACGGATTCACTGATGACGAGGTGAGCCGTGCAAAGGACAATATCCTCAGCTACTATGAGAAGAAGGCACAGGGCGCGGAATCACGCAAGAATGCCGACTTCATCAACGACTATGTAAACAATTTCTTCGACAACTATCCGTACATGGATCCGAAGACGGAATATGAGACTGCCAAACTTATCTGCTCACAGATCAATGCGGCAATCCTCAACCAGATAGCTGCGGCGATAATCACGGACAACAACATGGTGATTGTCTACAAGGCCCCTGAAAAAGAAGGACTTGCACATCCTGTTGCTGCTGACTTCACTGCGGCCATAGCAGAAGTCAAGGCTTCAGACATCCAGCCTAACGAGGCCATCGACACCAACGAACCTCTCCTGGATGCCAGCCTTCTGAAAGGTTCTTCAGTAAAGAAAGAAGCCCAGGTGACTGTCGGAGGGAAAACAGCTACCGAATGGATCCTCAAGAACGGAGCCAAAGTCGTTGTCCTCCCTACAGACTACAAGAAAGACCAGGTGCTCATCAACCTGCAGAAGAACGGAGGACGTTCACTGATCGCGACAGAAGACCTTCCTTCTTTCGATGACAATGTTTTCTCCCTGTTCCAGCGCAATACCGGCCTGTCCAAGTTCTCCGGCACCACACTGTCCAAGATGCTCGCCGGCAAGAACGTATCGACTTCCGTATATATCAGCCCTATCAGGCACGGGATTTCTGCTTCCAGCACCCCTAAGGACCTGGAGACTGCCCTCCAGCTCATGTACCTCACTGTCGCTGACCCTCGTTTCGACCAGGAAGAGTTCCAGACAGGCATAGAGCAGCTCAGAAGCATTCTGCCTAACCTGGTAAACACTCCTGACTTCAAACTGCAGGGAGAGATATCCAAGACTCTCTACGGCAATAATCCTCGTCAGACGACCATCAGCATGGAGACCCTCGACAAAGCCAGTCTTGCCACTATCGAAAGGGTGTACCGCGAGCAGCTTTTCAAGGATGTCGCAGGAGCTACAGTATATATTGTAGGTAACGTAGATCTTGAAACCCTTAAGCCGCTTGTTGAGAAATACATAGGATCAATGCCTAAAGGCAAGAAGGCTTCCGGATGGGTAGAGACCGGAGAGCATTTCGTGAAAGGAAATGTAGAGAACCATTTCAACGTGAAGATGGAGACCCCTAAGGTCACCGTATTCCAGGTATACTCTTCATATATTCCATATAGCGTAAAAGAAGAAGTGATGCTTGATGCCGCCAAATATATAATCGACATGATCTACACGGATACTCTCCGCGAAGAGGAAGGCGGCACATATGGAGCCGGTGTCGGCACGGGAATGCAGAAATATCCTGAAGAAAGGGCCGTAATCCAGGTTTACTTCGATACCAACCCTGAATCGGCCGACAAACTCAGGGAACTTGCAGTCAAAGGTATCAATGACCTGATGACGAACGGACCTACAGAGGAGCAGATGACAAGGACAGTCGAAAACTTCAAGAAGAATGTACCGGAAAACAGGATCACCAACAGCTGGTGGCTCTCTGCCCTGCAGATGTACTGCAACTATGACGGACTCGACTATGACAAGGAATACGAGGCTGCCGTAAATGAAATCAGCGCAGAGAACATCCAGGCTGCTCTCAGGGCCGTCCTCGACCAGGGCAACTTCATCGAGATCATGATGTCTCCTGAAAAGTAACGGCTTTACATATCCGATTTTATTGTCATTAAGGAGGGTGAGTCAGATTTTTGACTCACCCTCAATGTTTTGCATTTTATCAATTCTAACACACCTAAAAGGGGCTGCGCCAAAATTTATCATTTTGACACAGCCCCATCTGCAATTCTTGCATTGCCGTTTTTAAAAATGCTTTTCCTCCACGACGGAATTTAAAATCCCCGACTATTCGGCTGGAGAAATAGCACCCATAGGACACACATCAGCGCAAGTTCCGCAATCAATGCAAACGTTAGGGTCGATCTTATAGATATCCCCTTCTGAAATAGCGCCTGAAGGGCACTCGCCCATACATGTACCGCAAGCAACGCAGTCGTCTGAAATTTTGTAAGCCATTTTTTATATCCTTTAAATTGTTTGTTAAGTCTAAACGGTATTGTCCGTTCGGACATATGGATGCAAATTTATGCTATTATTTTGAATTAGCAACCAATGTCGCGACTAAAATTTCTATCTTTGCAGCCATCCGATCGTTGCCGCCTGCCGGCAATCAACAGTATATGATTATGAGAACATTTGCAAGATATATCCTCTGCTGCATTATCGCACTTGTACCGGCCGTAAGCACGGCTTTGGCTCAGGAAAGAATAGGAGGCATTGCGGAATTCGACAAGACCGTTTACGATTTCGGCGATGTCATGCTTTCCGACGGCCCTCTGAGCTGCACATTCAATGTAAAGAATATCAGCCAGAAACCAATGCTCATCCATAGCGTTGTGACCTCGTGCGGATGTACTGATGTGAAATGGACCCGCGAACCGGTAATGCCGGGAAAGAGCGGAACGATATCGTCAGTATATACCAATGACGAAGGACCATATCCTTTCGACAAAAGCCTGACTGTATACATTTCCGGCATAGGCAAGCCCATAATACTCAGGCTGAGAGGAATCAGCCATGAAAAGAAGTTGTCCCTGGAAGAAATGTACCGGATACGCTTCGGAAGCCTGGGCATGAAGGCTCTGGAAATGAAATGCGGCAACATCGAGCAGGGCGAATCCCGAAGCGATGAGACGACAGTCGCAAATCTTTCCGGTTCTCCCATCCAGGTCAGTTTCACAGATGTGTCTCCCAACCTTTCTGTCAAGGTGACACCGAACCCTGTACCGCCAAGGTCCACGGCAAAGCTCCAGTTCTCCGTAAAGGCCGACAGAAGCCTGTGGGGAAAGAACTGGTACTACGCCACTCCTGCCGTCAACGGGAAAAAATACCAGGCGGAAGAAAACGGAAAGAATGCCGGCAGCAGGATAGGCATCTACGCCTTCACCAAGGAAAATTTCTCTTCGATGACCAAGGAGGAGCGGGACAACGCGTCCAGGCCGATATTCGATTCGAGTTCATATACTTTCGGAAAAATCAAGGCAGGAACACCTGTCGACGCTTCATTCACATTCAAGAATACAGGCAAAGCAGATTTCAAGGTATTCAAGGCAGAGGCCGATGCCGAATCATATTCGGTGGGAGAAATCCCTGTCGTGAAGTGCGGGCATGAAGGCAGTTTCAAGGTTCGTCTCGACACCGCAGGAATGCCGGCCGGAGAAGCTCTCGTAATCGTAACCCTTACGACCAATTCGCCTTCAAGGCCGATAGTCAATCTTTTCATTACGGGGTATATCGAGTAAGCGGATATTCTGACGCACTCAGGATTACATAAACCAGAATGAACAAGACATGCTGACAGACATACTCCGAAATTCGATACTTATAACAGGACTGGTCGTCATAATGATGATGATGATCGAGTCCCTCAACATAGAATCCCGCGGACTCATTTTCTCAGGACTGAGAAAGACAAAGATCGGTCAGGTAGTCGTATCCACCCTGCTCGGCCTTGTACCAGGATGTATCGGAGGATTTGCGGCAGTATCACTTTACACCCACAGGATAATAAGCTTCGGAGCATTGATAGCCATGATGATAGCGTCATGCGGGGACGAAGCGTTCATGATGCTGGCCATGTTCCCGCAGAAGGCGATGCTTATCTTCGTTTTCCTTTTCATACTGTCTGTCATCTGCGGAGTCATGGTGGATTTCTGCAGGGACAGGATATTGAAGCGCAAACATGTAGACCCTGCAAAGGCTGACGGTCTGCCGGAGGATGATGTCTTCGAGATACATACCGATGATCGATTGCACGGGCACTGTCATGCCGATGATCAAGGCTGCTGTAATGCCCATCTGCACGGCAGCCGGGATGAAATCGGCCGCAGGAAAAGACATCCGGGATGGCGAAGAGCGGTGATGTTCATAGGAATAGCCGTATTCATTGCCGCCCTTGCAACCGGACGGCTCGGACATGAACACATACATGAAGGCCATGCGCACGATGCCGCCCTTGCCCTTGATCTGCTCAGCGAGGACTGGATGTATGTCATTTTCGCAGTGCTGAGCATAGTGGTTCTCGGCGTATTGTGTTTCGCATCGGACCATTTCGTGGAAGAACATCTGTGGCGACACATAGTCAAAAGGCATCTTCCAGTCATTTTCGGATGGACATTCGGCGTGCTGGCTATTCTGGAAATCGGTCTGCAGTATGTAGACATTGAAAGCTGGATAAGCAGCAATACCGCACTGATGATCCTGCTTGCAGTGGCCATAGGAATCATTCCGGAATCCGGCCCGCACATGATTTTCGTGACATTGTATGCCAGCGGCATAGTACCTCTGCCTGTCCTGATCGCAAGCTGCATAGCACAGGACGGACACTCATCCCTGCCTCTTCTGGCTGAAAGCAAGGCGTCATTTTTCAAGGCCAAGCTCGCAACATGCTGTATCGCCATTATTTCCGGCTTCACTTCAATGCTTTTTCTATAAAAATCAATATCTTTACGGAATAAAGGCGGACAACGGTCACCGTTGCCGGTAAATATTGGAATCCTTATGAAAAGACTTGTTCTCCTGGCCGTTTTTACAATGGCATCATGGGCAGCCGGACTTCAGGCTGCCGATACCCTCAGAATCCATAATACCGTACTTCCGGTGATGCCGGACAGGGATTACAATGTAGTGGCGGAATTCTGCATAGACAACACGGATGCAGCAGATATCACTGTAAATGAAGTGAAAGTGAAACTGGGAGGAAACCTTCTGGAATCAGCAGTGCGGAATGTAAGTCTGGTCTATACAGGAACGATGTCAGCCCTCTATTCAAAAACCACATCCTACGTCATCAAGGATGCCTTCTACAGGATCGGGGCAAGCCAGAGAATCTACTGCAACCCGGGATATTCAATACTGAAATACAGCGGAAAACCTTCGGATGACGGTACAGTGGGACTGACGGCGGACCAGAAGCTCGTAAAAGGCAAGAACTGGTTCTACATAAGCGTATCCGTTGACAGCAGGCATATTGAAGACCTGACGGATACGTTTTCTTTAGAGGTAACGGACGTCAGGATAAACGGACAGACCTGCGGCATCGTTCAGGAAGGGCCGTCTGTGCACCGGCTCGGAATTGCCCTCAGGGACCATGGCGATGACGGCGTATGGTCATACAGGATACCGGGTCTTGCCACTTCAAATGCGGGCAGCCTGATAGCGGTATATGATGTACGGCACGCATCCACTCTTGATCTTCAGGACAACATCGATGTGGGCATGAGTCGCAGCACGGACGGAGGGCACACATGGGAGCCGATGAAAGTGATAATGGACATGGGACAATGGGGCGGACTTCCTGATGCACAGAACGGCATCGGAGACCCGTCGGTTCTCGTAGATGAAACGACCGGAGAAATCTTCGTAGTGGCCGTATGGACGCACGGACTGGGAAACGACAGAGCCTGGAATCAGGTAGGGAGCGGATTCGAGCCGCAGGAAACGGCCCAGATGATGATTGTCAGCAGCAAGGATGACGGGAAGACCTGGTCAGAGCCGAGGAATATCACCAGACAGGTGAAGCAGGAAAGCTGGAGATTCACGCTTCAGGGACCGGGACGCGGAATCACCATGTCGGACGGGACACTTGTATTCCCTATACAGTATGTAGATTCAACGCGAGTGCCGAATGCAGGTATAATGTACAGTATTGACCATGGAAAGACATGGCACTGCCACGGACACGCCTGGACGAACACTACCGAAGCGCAGGTGGCGGAGATTTCTCCTGGAATCCTGATGCTCAATATGAGGAACAACCGCCGTACAGGCCGTATCGTATCCACCACCGCTGATCTGGGAAAGACATGGGAGCTGCATCCTTCATCAGAAAAACTCCGCGAGCCTGTATGTATGGCAGGTCTGCTGATGGTTCCTGCTGCAGAAAACTCCCTCGGCAAAGACATTCTGCTGTTTTCGAATCCGGACACCACACAGGGACGCAACCATCTGACCATCAAAGCCAGCCTCGATGAAGGAAATACCTGGCTTCCGGAAAACTCCCTGCTTCTGGACGAAGAGGAAGGCTGGGGTTACTCATGTCTGACAATGGTAGACGAAGACACCGTGGGCATCCTGTACGAAGGCAGTACATCCCAGCTGGTTTTCCAGACGGTGAAACTGGAGGACATCATCTCTCTAAAATAAACGAGTGCCGGGGCTTGTTCCGGCACTCATGAATTCGGCGTCATTCAAGCATCTTGTCAAAAACATCCATATCGGACTTTCCGATGGAAGAGTCGGATGTCTCATCCCAATATGACGTTCCCTCTTCCATCAATGCCTGGGTCGTCACTATCCAGCTCTGGATCCAGCCCGTAAGGGTACACTGTGCTCCCCAGCCGGAATCGGCATCGGATGCCCAGTAATCCCAGTCCCGATAGTTGAAGGCGCGGAACCATGCCCCGTCCACATCCTTTACACTGTCGCTCCTTACCTGGATACGGGTCAGGAAATCCGACAACCTTTCAGTTGCCGAAACTATCCGGGGATCACCTGTAGCACATGCGGCCTCGTTAAGGCCGAAGAATGCGAAATTGCTTGTATACAGCATATCGGCGACAGGATCACCGTTGTCGAAGATAAGAGGTGCCTCTTCCTTGCCATATGCATCATTGGATCTGACTTTTCCGAAAAGTCCTTTCGATGAGTCACCCAGTTCTTCCCTTATGGCACCGCATTCTACCTGGTTCTTGAGCAATTCATCCACCATGAAATACAGCCAGTCCTTATGCTCCTCTGTCGGAGAAACCCTGTAGAGCCAGGCCAGAGGAAGAATCATCCTTGCCTTTTCCTGCTGAAGGCCGTTGGTCCAGGACCACCCTGAAGGATAGGCCTTCATTGTGGCCGCTATACCCTTTTCAGCCAATTCCAGCAAAGGAGCATATCCCGTCTGACGGTACAGCCACAGATAGCATGCCCACATCCATGACTCGAAATGAGGATGAGGCTTCACGAATGACCTGTCCTGATAATATTTCCAGCCATGCTTCTGCAAATCTGCATCCTTCAGAAGATCTCCGCGGAATCCATCCGCACCGGTAGTCCTGTAATTTGCAAGTATCGCCTCCGTTATCTTCCTGTTCCATTCGGTCGATTCCAGGACATCGGCGGCCATTATCATACCCAGAATCGCCCTGGCATTGTCATCCCCATAATACGTATCCTTGGTAGTGATGGCCCAGCTGAGAAGCCCGTAGGAAGGACTCTCCGGATCATTTCTGGGACCGTCACGGAAAGTGTCAAAGGCATAGTTTACAAGATTGGACGCGACAGACATATAGTTTTCATATCCCAAAAGGTTCCCTGCCACTGCAAAAGTCATCGCCGCTTCTCCCTGGACATCGCACCTGAGCCAATAACGATAAGCCTGGCGCCCGTCGGCATAAATCGCCGAGCAGTGACCTTCAAGTATACCGCATGAACCGTCTCCGTCCTTGATATCCGGCGGAAGGCACGGCCCTATGGGCATAACTCCGTCTCCCTGATATTTGTCGATCCAGTCCTTTTTCCAGGAAGCATCCACGAGGAAATGGCCGTTATAGAACCACTCTACCCCTTTCCTTACCGATGCAAGCCGGGCCGTATCAGGAAGCGGTACATCCTTGCCATAGGAAGGATGTACCGGATAAATCCAGCTGCTGAACCGGGTCTCATGTCCGGTCAGGTCTCCTATTACCTTCTCCCAGAAAACCTTCCATTTCGCTTCCGGCATAAATCTCAGCCTGGCAAATTCGCTTAGCTGTGAAGTGCTCATCCACAGACCGTCCCTTTTCCTGTAGACCAGAGGGTAGCAGGGCGTATCATCCAGACCGTAGACGGCAGTATCGAAACCGGCTACCTTGGCTATCGCCATTACAGTACCCTCTGCTGCATCCTCGCGGAAATACCGACCCCTGTTAATGGAAAGCAGGTCCATAGGCCCGAGCCCCGGAGCAAGGCTGTCGGTCATGACGACCCTTTCGAATCCGATTTCATGAAGCTGCGGCAAAGTATCGGCCGTGCTTGCAAACTCGGCAAAGACCCTCAGGCCTTTCTTCCCTATTTTCGAAACCTGCTGACCCGAAAGCAGTCTGACAGAGTCAGGATAGCTACGGTTGAGAAGCAGTACGGCAGCCCCTTCCGGAGCCTTCTCCAGAGTTGTCTGCACATCATCCGAAAGGACTATCCGGTAACCGTTATCCTTCAGAACCGTTACGAGGTCGTTGTCCTCATCCGCGCAGCACCATATGGTATCCGCCCCCGAACAGCCGGAAATCGCCGCCAGCAACACCGCCCAGCCCAGAATTCTCATAAAACCAATCATATTCCGGTTTTTACAAAATTATTATTTCATCAGTCAATATAAAAGAATAGTAGCCTTTTGCCGGATGCCACTGCGGCAGGACCGGATTCCCCGCCCTGACCCTTACGAAACGTGAACGTTCCGGACCGAATTCCATACGGAAAGTCCTTATCCCTTCAGGAACGGCCCTGTCTTCGACCGGATACTCCTGTCTGAATACCGTCCTGTACTGATTTCCGTCATCGGAAAGCTGTACCTCCAGCCATACCGGAGGAAAATAATGTCCGGGTTTATCGACATAAAACGACATGGAGACACTGGAATAAGGCTCTGCGGCATTTCCCATGTCCACTATGGCATCCATAGGTTCCTGCCATCCGAACCATGTTCCCGAAGCGGGATAATAAGGATTGCCCTTGATTCCGTCGGTAAGGGCTTCCGAAGCATTGAATGTATAAAGCGGACTCGGAGGTACGCCAAATCTCACATCCCTTGCAAAAGCCTTGTTCGGATGAAAGACCGTTTCATGCGAACATGTCCTGTCCCCATGTGAAACCGAAGCCCGCAATACGCACGGACCCGTTATCCTGACAGGAGACCGGTACGGCTTCCAGGCAAGGGAATCCACCCTATAATAGATGGGATCCCCGCCGCTCGTTGTCATCGACACCTCGAAACAGCCGTCCGTTTTCGATATGGAGGTCTCGATTCCTTCAATATGGGTGCAATATCCATATCCGCATTTCCCGTACAGACTCATCATGTTCCCTATGTTTCTGAGGAAACGGGAGTAATCCTTCCTTTGGCCGGAGCACCACTGGACTTCGCTCAATGCCGCTATCCTCGGCATAAGCATATATTCGAGCGTAGAGGCATCCGGAACCCGTTCGGTCCACAGATTTCCCTGCACTCCTATGATATGGGAAGCCTGTTCCGGACATATATCCTCTGGAACAGGCTCAAAACCGTAAACCTTTGAGGCCGTAAGCAATCTGGAAGCGCCGGGTTCGCCAGGTTCAAGCGCCTGCATGTAATCGAAATACATATACTGCTCGGGAACCATTACCGCATCCTTTCCGAGTGCTGCGGCTTCAAGTCCGTATTCCGGACTTCTCCAGGCCATCACCGTCGCATCGGTATCCTCCCCTCCTTCCATGATTTCATCCCATGCGACCGCATGCCTTCCATGCTGTTCCAGATAATCTTCGACACGCCTCATAAACATCGCCTGAAGGTACTGTCCTTCAGAGAAATTTTCATCAGGGACAATGCCCGAATCCTCGATCGTTTTCCTGCAGCAGAGACATTCCATCCATCTGTCCTTGGGACATTCGTCGCCTCCGATGTGGATGCAGGGCCCCGGGAAAAGTTCCATTATTTCATCCAACACTCCTTCAATAAAACGGAAAGTGGTCTCTTTTCCGGGGCAAAGCACCTCCGGAGAGACACCCCATCCTGACCAGACTTCATAAGGTCCCCCGGTACAGCCCAGATACGGATAAGACGCCAGAGCAGCCTGCATATGACCGGGCATATCGATTTCCGGCATTACCGTTATGCCGCGGTCAGCGGCATAAGAAACGATTTCGCGGATTTCCTCCTGGGTATAATATCCGCCATAACGGCCTTCCCTCCATGCGCCTGCTACCGTAAGCCGCGGATACCCCTTTATCTCGACCCTCCAGCCCTGATCATCGGTAAGATGCCAGTGAAAGACATTCATCTTGTGCAGCTCCATCACATCGATATACCTTTTCACTTCGGAGACGCTGAAGAAATGGCGGCTGACATCAAGATGCATTCCCCTGTAGCTGAACCTCGGATAATCCGTAATCCTGCAGCAAGGCACTTCCGGATACATCTGGCGGAGAGTCTGGCAGGCATAGATAAAACCGTTCAGATCCGATGCCCTGACGGCAATCCCGTCTTTCTCCACTTCGATCGAATAATGCTCAGAGCCGAGACTGCAGTCTTTCAGGAATACGACGGATGCTTCTCCGGCGTTTCCTGCAGGAAGGGTTCCGCCGCACACCGGAACCCCGGCAAAGAACCGCGTCACGGCCATGCGGCACATACTGTCCGCTGAAGGATCCATCCACCATGATGCTCCTTCCATATCGAAAGTGCCGCCTCTAAGATGCACCTCCGCCGGATACGGAATCACAGGAAGCTCCCCTCCCGCATCCGCACAGGAAACAGTCAGGGACACAAATGACATGCACCCGGCAAAAACTGACAGAAGACCGTATCTGGAGACTGTCATAAAACGCTATTTCCCGTTCTTTTCCATGAGAGATGTCCTCAATGGCCTTTTAGCCACGAAATCACAGAAATCCTGATACAGTTCCACATCAGCGGGATTCTTGGAATACTTCAGCACATGAAGCCCTCTGTGCGACAAATAATAAGCTATCGGAAGCTTCTCCCAGGATCCGTATTTCCTGTAGGCGGCCATATACCCCCTAAGCCTGTCCGCACGGCTTTCGGGACTGTCGGCGACAGCCCTCTCATCGAATTCAAGTTCCATGGCCATCCCGTAGTCCAGCGCCCTGTTGCAGGCACTCACCAGACGGTCTTCGGTCAGCCAGTCATTAAAGAAATAATTCGGCTGGTACCATGCCATGTCGAATCCTTTTTCTCGCCAGAGATTCCAGCCCGGTGCGTTGTAATATGGAATCCACGTGAAAGGATACCCTAAAGAATGTATATATGAAGACAATTCAGGCATAAGGTTCCCCAATCCGGTAGTCTCTTCCGTCACGAAATAGAATCCTACCAGATCGATATGCCTGTATTTATGCTGGCGATACCTCTTCAGGACTTCATCGATAAACCACTTGCAGGCGGCAAAACGGTCCTCCGGTCTCGAAAAGTCGGCGACCTGCCCGTCGAGCAGCCCCCAATACCTGGTACCTCCGGTATTCACTACAGGATTCTTGTACGGTATGGGATTCGGGACAGATATGATTATCTCACGTTTATATCCCGGATCGCCGATACGGGCGGAGGCTTCCTCGACACACTGCTCGATGGCGTCCAGACATTGTCCGTCCTCGAAATAATAGTTTATCAGATCCATCCAGTCGGACTGGAGCGCGGACTGGAGGTAATTTCCTTCATAGTCCCTGTGTCCCGGATCGAACGCGACTCCGGTTCCGTGATCCATGATCTGGAGAAACAGGAAGCCGTCGAACAGCCAGTGTTCCTTTCCGTCCCTGTCCGTATATGTTACAAGATCCTTCATCCAGTCCTTGTCATAGAACTTCGACTGTGTTCCCCCTGCATAGCAAAGCACATAATCCCCTGCCGAAAGCTGTTTTTTCAGTTTTTTATGAGGCTTGACTGCCTCTTTATGTCTCCATGGCTGCTGCAGTTCCGGAATATTGTTCTCTTCCAGTACCCTTCGGGCAACATCCGGATGATCTGTAGTAAGGCAGTCAATTCCGAGATTCAGGACTTTTTCCATATTTTCCGTATCATTGACTGTCCAGACATTTACGCTGAAGCCATGCTGCCTGGCCATTTTCAGATAGTCAGGAGTATTCAGAAGATAATCATAGTGTGCATCGATGCCGTTTACCATATTATCAAGCAACCCGTCCACGGACTGATCCTTGCCGAGGTACTGGACAGTAAAGCCCGGAGCTGCCTTTGCCAGAAGATTGCACTGCCGTATATAGAACGATATGAACATGACCTTCGACGGGTCGAACATGCCGTATTCCTTGAGTTTTTCGATAGAACCGGCAACTGCCCTGTCCTGAAGTTCATCGGTTATGTGCCCCTTGAGTTCAAAGACCAGCATCGGGAATGTCTTCTGTGCGGAAGCGTATTCAAGAAATTCATCGAGTGTCGGAATAGGCTCGCCGTTTTCAAGCCTGTAATCTTTAAGGGCCGAATAATCGGTCTGATCGATCCTCCGGCCGTCAATCACCTCATCATGGAAGACCAGGAACTGTCCGTCCGCAGTCATGTTGATGTCGAATTCCGTCCCCCAGAATCCTGCCTGCGCAGCCGCCTTGAATGCAGCGAAAGAATTGCGGGCATACCCGCCTTCTTCACAGTTCCAGTAACCTCTGTGCGCGACAATCCCTACCGGGTCCCTCCCGGTTCCGGTCTGGGGATCATTTCCTGAAGCCATGACCGATGTCACGGCTGTCATCGCCATGACCATAAATGAAACAAGTCTTTTAATCATTCCCATAACGTCAACCTGACGAATCTATTTAATTATATTATCCTAACATTCAATACCTTTCCGTTCACAACCGGAATCGGTCCCTGTATTTCATATAAAGCATCTGCGATGTCTTTATCTCATCACCGGAAGGCTCCGAAGGATAAATGTCACCACCTGCAGCCCATTTTTCTTCGAATGCCAGGCAGTCCGATCTGAAACTTTCATAATCGAAAGGCTTACCGTCCATAAGGGCGGCCTGCTGCCGCGCATAGAACATCTCATACCTCCGGCAATAAAAATCATCTATCAGACCGGACCAGTTCTTACATGCATAGTCATTGAGAGGACTTCCAGGCTTTCCCCACAGGGTGATCTGGGTCTTCGCGTTCCACTCATACAGGATTTTCTCCTCCGGAGTAGTGCCGAGAGCCTTCGCCGATTCGACCCACGGACCCAGAAGGAATTCCTTTCTGGTCGCAAGGAGGCCGTCGATTTCATGCATAAGGGCCATGACTTCCGAAGACTTCTGCCTGAAGGCTTCAGCATCGGAAGCGTAAAACGCTTTCTGCGATTCATAGTGAAGCCTGTCGAGGAGTTCTACCAGAGCCTGGCGGGTAACGTCCACCAGATCATATCTGAAACCATCGCTTTCCGAAAGCGCACCGGCACATCTTATCATACCGTCCCATGCCGACAAGAGAGAATCCAGAGGAAAGAAGTTCCCGGGCTTCTGAAGACTGTCCGGATCAGATGCGAACACCGGTCTCCCTGTCATGACAGACTGTTTTCCGCCATTCACTTCCGTATGGTTCGAATATACTGAGTTTACCAGACTTTCCCAAGACTTCAGGATGTCCGCCTGAACATCGGCACCGGCATTCTCCAATCCGTAACGGCACGTAAGATAATCTTCCAGAAATGCATCCGCATCGACAGGTCCGTCCTGCCATACGTTCTCCAGCATAAGGGCGAAGATGAAAGGGTTCTGGTTTATACCCTCCATGGTGAGCCCTATTCCGGACATATTGCCGGCATCGGAACGGTGAAGCAAGGCATCAGGTTCCGATGACACCACGTCGGCTGTTCCGCAAAGGCACTGTCTCTGCCCGAAATTCTGCAGCATGCACCAAAGCCACTGTTTCCCGTAAAAGGACTTTGCCTTCTCCCACACGGGCTTCATATCCGCAAAAAGATCCAGAAGGAGCATCCTGTCATCGGCTACCGGACTCAACAGCGCTTCTATCTGTTCGTCTCCCCAGAAATCCGCCTGATGGTAGAAAAGCCAGGCCTGCATCACCCAGACAGCCTCGGGATCGACAGCGGACATGCCCTCATATACTACCCTGGACATCGAAGCCAGATAGTCCGGATCCGAAGTAGGAGGAAGGTTCTCGTTGAAAGTATCCGCAGTATAGAAATGGTTTGTACCGTAAGTGTTTATTTCCTCTTCGAGGAACATTCCGGCTATGACGCTGAACATGCTGTCCGCCGGAGACAACAGAGAAACCGCAGGATAGTCTATCCATTCTGTCTTGTCTACCCTGGCCTCAGGGAACCTGGTTCCGAAAGACGGCGGCACGTGCCCCGTAAAGGCCGGAAGCACGGGAGTCATGCCTAAAGAACGCTCCCTGCCGAGAATGAATTTCTGCAGTACTTCGTGGGCATCGATAAACGACTGCGGAAGGGGACCGCCCCATCCATCCAGATTGCCCATCCAGAACCAGTTGAAAAACGCCGGACCGCTGAAAAAACCGTCGAGTTCCTCATCCGTAAATCCGAGTTTCCTGTATACCTTCTGCCAGACGGTGTTCTGTCCGGTAAGGGCAAGGGGCATGTTGATTCCGTTCATTGCCATGAAATCTATCTCCTGCTGCCATCTTTCCCGGTCCCACCAGCTCATCGAATAGTTGAAAGTACAGTAATTCAGATAATATCTGTATTTATAAGGAGATACCCTGTCAACCCTCTCTTGGGGAAGAGGCAGCACTTCCGGAAGGTCAGTACTGCTTCCGCACCAGCTCCAGTGCCAGCCGCAATACTGCCTGAGATACCGGTGCAATGCACTGGCTACGCTCACTCCGGTATTCCCTTCAAGGACTATCTTCCCTTTGTCCGAAGCATAGAAAGAGAACCAGTCCCTGCCATTTCGCTGATAAGGGGAAACGACCACTTCGAAATCACGGGAATGCTCCCCTGTCACTCTTTCTACAAGCGCCTCGGCAGCAAGAGCCTGTTCCGAAGCATCGTATTCCGACTTCAGGACAGATCCCGGGTCAGGAGAAGAACAGGCAAAGGACAACAACAGCACCGCACTCTGCAATACCGGCAGAATACCGCTTGGTTTATGATCGGACAGCATCTTCAGCATAATTACAGTTGTCCAAGAATCTGCCAGATCTGGTAAAGGCCTCTCGGTACATGGAAGCACCCTTTCCATTTTCCTCCTTTCAGAGGAAGAAGCATCTCTCCCCTACGGTTCAGATAACCGAACCACTCCGGATATTCCTTGTCCTTGAAATGCTCCCACATATAGTCATGGAGCTTCATGAACCACTGAAGACATTCCTTATTGCCAGTCAGGCTATAAGCCTTGATCATGGCAATGGCGGACTCGATATGTACCCACCACAGCTTCTGATCCCATTCGAGCTGCTGCTGGGGATAGCCTTTGCGGTCCATAAAATAGAATATGCCTCCGTATTCCTTGTCCCA
>JADIMH010000055.1 GCA_017694885.1 Candidatus Cryptobacteroides faecipullorum
AGCAATGAAACTCATCTATTGTACTCATTCCGTCTGTAATCCGGGCGGGATGGAGCGGGTGCTTGTCAACAAGGTTTCGTGGATCGTGGAGCATACCGGTTGGGAGGTAGCCGTAATCACTACGGACCAGAAGGGCAGGCCGTCTTTCTATCCTTTTCCGGAGAAGGTGCGGAGAATCGATCTGGGGATAAATTATTCCGATGACAATTCCAGGAATCCGCTCGCCAAGATCGCAGGTTATCTGAACAGGAGAAGGCTGCACAGGAAGCGCCTTGCGGAAGTCCTGATGAAGGAAAGTGCGGACATAGTGATA
Source organism: Candidatus Cryptobacteroides faecipullorum (assembly GCA_017694885.1). GTDB lineage: Bacteria > Bacteroidota > Bacteroidia > Bacteroidales > UBA932 > Cryptobacteroides > Cryptobacteroides faecipullorum. The sequence continues at coordinate 314 of JADIMH010000055.1, forward strand.
TCGCTTTATCCGTCGGAGTCTTCCTTTATCCCGGACATAAAGGACGGCAGCAGGAAGGTGCTGGAGCTGCATTTCAACAAGTTTTTCCGTCTCCAGTACAACAGATGCGGTATCCTCGGCCTGGCGGACAGGTTCAGGACATGGCAGGATGAGCGGATAGTGAAAAGGTTCGACAGGTTCGTGGTCCTGACTGAAGAAGACAAAAGGTACTGGGGCAACCTCCGCAACATGCAGGTGATCCCGAACGCCGCGCTTGTCCCGCCGGCGTATGTCCGCCGCGCTTCCGGCACAGGTGTCCGCAGGGTCATTGCGGTGGGGAGGCTCGACTACCAGAAAGGCTTCGACAGACTTATAGAGGCATGGCGTATAGTCATGGAGGACCGGAGGTTCGGCGGCTGGAAACTGGATATTTTCGGACAAGGGGAGTGGAAACCTATGCTGCAGGATATGATAGCAGAATATTCGCTGGAAGACAGCGCTGCAATCCATGCCCCGGTCAAGGACATATGGAAAGAGTATGCGGAAAGCTCCTTCCTTGCGATGAGTTCGCATTACGAAGGCTTTCCGATGGTAATGATAGAAGCGATGTCGTGCGGCCTTCCGGTGGTGACCTTCGGATACAAATGCGGACCGGCGGATATCATAAAAGACGGCATCAACGGGTTCGTTGTCCCGGAAGGGGATGTGGAAGCATTGGCTTTCAGGATGAAAACCCTCATGGAAGATGATTCCATCCGCTCCGGCATGTCCCGGGAAGCCGCAAAAGTAACCCGGACCTATTCGGAAGAAAACGTAATGGCCCGATGGCTCGGACTGTTCAGACAACTGGCGGACTGACTATGAAAACACTGTTACAGATAAACCCCGTCCTGAGAAAATCCACTTCCACCGGAAGGATAATGCAGGAGATCGGGGATCTCGCCATGGCGAACGGCTGGAAAAGCTATGTGGCTTACAGCAGGGGCAGGGACGGGAATATGCAGTCTACTTCCATTCCGGTGCCTGTGGGCGACAGGATGAGCGTAGCCTGGCACGGGCTGGTTACACGGCTTGCGGACAGGCACGGGCTGGCATCTGACAGGGCTACCAGGCAGTTCATAAAGGACGTAGAGAGGATAGATCCGGATGTGATACACATCCACAATATCCACGGGTACTTCCTCAACTACAGGATCCTGTTCGATTACCTTTCCCGCAGCGGAAAGCCGGTCATATGGACCGTCCATGACTGCTGGCTGTATACCGGTCACTGTTATTATTATACAGCGGCAGGGTGCGACAGATGGAAGACCGGGTGCGGGCGCTGCCCCCAGCGGAACCGGTTCCCTGCAAGCTGGCTGATAGACCGCTCGGGCGGGAACTGGGAAGACAAGCGGACGGCCTTTACATCCATGCCGAAAGACAGGCTGGTGATAGTCCCGGTTTCCGAATGGATCAGGGAGGAGATGTCTTCATCATTCCTGAAAGATTACCGCTTTGAGGTAATACACAACGGTATAGATACTGAAACCTTTACTATATACGATGGAACTTCCGTACGGAAGAAGTACGGTCTTGAAAACAGGCGCGTTATACTCGGAGCCGCCAGTATCTGGACTCCGGAAAAAGGACTCGGGGACTTTATCGGGATGTCCGGGCGTCTGCGCGGAAACGAGATGATAGTTCTTGTCGGTCTCTCTCCGGAGCAGAGCAAGGGCCTGCCGCGCAATATCCTCGGAATCTCCAGAACCGATAATGTCAGGGAGCTTGCGGCCCTGTATTCGGCCGCAGACGTATTCGTCAATCCGACCTGGCAGGACAACTATCCGACAGTAAACCTCGAGGCTATATCCTGCGGGACCCCGGTAGTCACCTACAGGACCGGAGGCAGCCCGGAGTCAGTCGCTCCGGGAACAGGGTATGTCGTCGCTCCAGGAGACATCAGCGGAATACTTGATGCCGTGAGACTTATCGGAGATGCAGGGAAAACCGGATATTCGGAAGCCTGCAGGAGGCATGCGCTGGCGAATTTCAGAAAGGAAGACAGATACGCCGACTATCTGGAACTGTATGACGGACTTGTTTCTGTAAAACATTGACAAGACTTGCGTTATGAAAATACTACAGCTTGGGAAATTCTATCCTGTCAGAGGTGGGGTGGAAAAGGTGATGTATGACCTGACGGTCGGGCTTTCATCAGAAGGCATAGACTGCGATATGATGTGCGCTTCTGCAGACGGGCCGCATATGGAAAAAAGGCTTAACGACCGCGCGGCCCTGTATGTCTGCAGGACTTACGGCAAGGTCGCTTCTACCATGATTTCCACCGAAATGGTCAAGGCTTTCAAGGAAATCTGCGGCCGGTACGATATCGTCCATATCCATGCCCCGGATCCGATGGCATGCCTTGCCCTCTTCATGTCGGGGTACAAAGGCAAGGTGGTGCTCCACTGGCATAGCGACATATTGAAAAACAGGCTGCTGATGCTTTTCTACAGCCCCCTGCAGAACTGGCTGCTCAGACGCGCCGACGTAATAGTGGGAACGACCCCCGTATATGTGGAACAGTCTCCGTTCCTGCAGTCCTTCCGCAGCAAGATAGACTGGATACCGATAGGCATCGAACCGATGGTGCCGGATCCGTCCCTGACGGCACGCATACGTTCCAGATACGAAGGAAAGAAGATAGTACTCTCTGTCGGCAGGCTGATCCCTTACAAGGGCTACAGGTATCTCGTGGAAGCCGCATCCTTCCTCGATGACGATTATATGGTACTTATAGCAGGTACCGGCCCTCTGGGATACAGGCTCAGAAAGCAGATAGCCGGTTGCGGACTCGACAGAAAGGTGGAACTTCTGGGATTTGTCCCGGACAATGAGCTCCCGTCATATTTCGGCGCCTGCGACGTGTTCTGTTTCAGCTCTATATACAAGACAGAGGCTTTCGGCATAGCACAGATAGAAGCCATGTCGTGCGGAAAGCCTGTCGTAGCGACAGACATACCCGAGTCCGGCGTGCCGTGGGTGAACAGTCACGGCGTATCGGGGCTCAATGCCAGGCCGGCTGATGCCCGCTCCCTCGCCGCCGCAATAGCTTCGGTCGTTGAGGACAGGAAGAGATACGGTGAATACTCTGCCAATGCGAAAAACAGATATGAACAATTTTTTGCTAAAGATCAAATGATTAAAAAGTGTGTGAATGTGTATGAAAAATTATTTTAAGAACCAGCTGCAAAGCAATGTCTCGGTCATGTCTTACGGCGGTGTCAGGAACGAATCCCTGCAGGAAGAAGCCTATGCGGTCTCACCCGCATCCGCTGCCGTAAAACGTACATTTGACGTCGTATGCGCATCGGTGTCTCTGGTCCTGCTTTCGCCTGTCATGCTGATTATCTATATAATGATAAAGGCCGAGGATAAAGGACATGCCATATTCCGCCAGGAACGTATAGGATACAAAGGGAAACCTTTTGTTATCTACAAGTTCCGTTCTATGGTCCCCGATGCAGAAAAAGACAACAAGGCGGTCCTTGCCAAAGAAGACGACGACCGTCTGACCAAAGTGGGACGTTTTCTCAGAAGACATCATCTGGACGAGCTGCCTCAGCTGTGGAATGTACTGAAAGGCGAGATGTCTTTCGTAGGACCGAGGCCGGAACGCAAGTGCTTTATCGACAAGATAATGGAGCACAACCCGGACTACAGGTATCTTTACGCTCTCCGTCCGGGGCTGTTTTCCGAGGCTACCCTCTACAACGGCTATACGGACACCATGGAGAAAATGCTCAGGCGTCTGGATATGGATCTGGAATACCTCAGGAACCGGACGATATTCATGGACTTCAAGATAATTTTCCTTACAGCCTACAGCATTATTTCAGGAAAGGAATTCTGACAGTTATGAAAATCAGGAAAGGGTTGAAATTAAGAAAGATAGGATCGTGCCACATGGTTGTGAAGCCGGGAAGCAAAGCCGACCTGACAGATGTCTATACGCTGAACGGCACTGCCGCATGGCTGTGGCAGAAGGCTTCCGGGACGGATTTTACCCCGGAGATGATGGCCGGCTGGCTGTGCGATGAATATGATGTCGACCGTGATACGGCAGAGCATGATACGGCAGCCATGCTTGAAGACTGGAAAAAGGCGGGCCTGCTTCAGGACTCTGCCGAATAATCGTACCATGGATAGACAGACATCAGCATTCTTCGCCATATTGGAATCCGGACTGTGGGAGACTGGAATCGGAAGGCCGGAGTGTTTCCCCCTCGATGCAGGACAGTGGGAAGATGTTTTCCGCATGTCTGTGCGCCAGACGGTAACAGGAATAACATACCGGGGGCTGCTGCACTTGCCCGAGAAGTTCCTTCCTCCTGTGCAGCTGCTTGTCCGCTGGACTTCCGAGGCCGACAGGATAGAACGCGGCAACTTCCGCATGGACAGCGCGCTTGTCTCCCTGAACGGTTTTTTCCTTGAAAACGGAATCCGTCCCGTACTCCAGAAAGGGCAGGGGGTGGCGGCCATGTATAGGTATCCGGCGGCAAGGGAATGCGGGGACATAGACCTTTATTTTACTGCAGAAGAAGAGAGGGTACGGGCCGAAGAGCTTGTAAGAAAGGCCGGATGCCGCGTCAGGTCCATGCCTGACGGAAGTTCTTCCTACAGGTGGAAAGGAATAGAGGTGGAACACCACGGCAGGCTTGTCGACATATGCAGTCCATTCAGAAAGAAGCATGTCGACTCGTTTATCGGAAAATACGGCTTCGAGGACATGAAACTGCATTCGGATGCCGGCGATACCTGCATCATGGTCCCTTCTCCGATGCTCAACCTTCTGATGCTGAACGCCCATGTATTCAAGCACGCCTCGGGATGGGGCATAGGAATGAGGCAGATATGCGATATGGCTGTAGCCTGCAGCGTCCTTCGCGAGAGGATAGACTTTGACGAGATGAGGGCAATGGAGAGGAAGGCCGGTCTGGCCGGATGGAGCGCCGTACTGTATTCGTTCATGGAAAAATACCTTGCGCTCGAATGGAACTCTTATGCCTGCACCGGACGCGCTTCCTCCAGGGCCGGCAGGCTCCTGGACACAGTCCTTGAAGGAGGGAATTTCGGGTTCTACACCAGGGCTTCGATGAAGCCGGGCGGACCGTTGTGGAGGAGGAAACTCCGGACAGCCGGCGCTTTCCTGAGAAACTGCGGATTCTCCATGGGAGTGGCTCCCGGGGAGGCGTTCTGGGCATTCGTCTCATTGGTGGCGGGACAGAAGCATAATTATGGAAAACAATGACTGAAACCGATATACAGCACTGCAGACACTGCCGTTTCTCCGTGGCGGGATTCACTTTTTCAGTCGGAATACCCTCATCCGTGGATGCGGACAGGTTGCTTCCTTCATTCCGGGATTTCCGCTGCGGCGGGCAGGCTCTCCCGGAACGGGATATTTTCCGCATGGAACAGAGTCCGGGCACGCTGCGGCCGGATACAGGCCTGCGGTTCATAGAAGAGACCGGAACGGACATCGGACTGACCTGTCTGTATGAAGCGGGACAGAAGTATTACTTGGAGATCAGGCATACGGACGGCTCGCCCGTACATCAGATGCTTGCCTCCAAGGATTTTTCAAGGGTTGAAGCAAGGATTGACTGGACGGACAGATACGCAGGGAATTCCCTGGGTTCCATGCTCAGGATAGCCTATTCCCAGGCGGTCCTTCTGCACGGGGCCGTCTCGGTACATGCTTCGGTCATATGTCTGGACGGAAAGGCATATCTGTTCGCAGGAAAGAGCGGCACGGGGAAAAGCACCCATTCGGCATTGTGGCTCAGGCACATTCCCGGAAGTTTCCTGCTGAATGACGACAACCCTGTAATCCGTCTCTCAGACGGCATCCCGACAGCTTTCGGTACACCGTGGAGCGGCAAGACCCCCTGCTACAGAAACGAAGGCTTTCCGGTAGCGGGAATTGCAAGGCTGAGCCAGGCTCCGGAAAACAGGTTCATCCCCAAGCATGATGTAGAAGCGTTTTCCCTCCTGCTTACCGGATGCTCGTTTATCCGTCAGGACGGATATCTGCTGGACGCCCTCTGCGGCACCCTCGTGGAAACCGTCCAGGCTGTCAGATGCGGCATACTCGAGTGCAGGCCGGATGCTCAGGCCGCCGTCCTGTGCCATAAGGCCCTTACGGGGATCGGCGAATATAATTTTGAAAACAAATGATTCAGATATAATATGAAACGAAACTTGCTAATTGTAGCGCTATTTTCTTCCATCCTGCTGGCTTCATGCACAGGACCCAAGAAATTCCTCTATCTCCAGGACATGGTACCGGGAGAGAAATATCCGGTCAACATCAAACACGAGGCGGTCATTATGAGTGACGACCGGCTGAACATAACGGTAAGCAGCAAGAACCCGGAACTTGCCGTTCCGTTCAATATCCACGGCGGAGGCTTCAGGGTGGGCAGTGACGGAAGCGTAGATGCGGTGTCCGACGGAGCTTCCGTTGAAAAAGGTTACAGAGTGGATGTCGACGGCAATATCGAATTCCCTATTCTCGGTACCCTGCATGTCGGAGGATTGAAGGTCTCTGAAGCAAGGGACATGATCAGGAACCTGATCGAAGAAGGGAACTATATCAAGAACCCGCTGGTGTCCATAGAGTTCCTGAACTTCAGATATACTGTCATGGGAGCTGTCAACAGTATCGGGACCTATAGGGTCGAAGGGGACAGGGTGACCCTGTTCGATGCCCTGGCCCGCGCCGGAGGTCCTTCCGCCAAGGCCAAGATAGACAAGATCGCCGTAATCCGCGAGGTGGGCAATGACCGTGAAATGTATATAGCCGACCTGAGGACCAAGGACGTGTTCAACTCTCCATGCTACTATCTCCAGCAGAACGATATAGTATATGTAGAGCCTAAGTATCTCAAGAAAGACGCAGAGGACAGGGGCTGGCAGATCGGAACCACCCTGCTTTCAGTTATAACGGCCATATGTTCCATCATATGGGCGACCAGCGTGCTATAGCTCTCGGGTACGGAGCATGATAATGGAATATAAATCGAAATCAATCGGAATAATATAATGCAGAACAACAAGAAATCCGACAGCATCAACATTCTGGATCTCCTGATGTACCTGATTTCCAAGTGGAAATGGTTCCTGGTTTCCGTAGTGGTGTGCGTCGGTGCGGCATGGCTGGTATATTCAGGCAAGCCGTTCGTCTACTTCACTTCTTCGACAGTGATCATCAAGGATCCGTCCAACAAGACTTCATCCGCCGGACTCGACCGGTATGACAACTTCATCAACCGGGTGAACGTCGCCAACGAGATCCTTCAGTTCCAGTCCAAAAAACTCATCACCGAGGTGGTCCAGCGCGTCCGCGCCGATGTCAGCTACAAGGTAAAGGACCATCTCCGCTATAGGGAACTCTATACGCAGTCCCCGGTGGCGGTATCTTTCCCGGATGTGACTCCGGCCAGAAACATTGCACTGACGGTCATTCCTTTCAATGATGATGTGGTCAAGATAGTGATGCCGCTGGACAGGAAACGCGATACCACCATAATGGCCGGGTTCGCCGATACGGTGACCCTCGCCCTGGGGGAGAAGGCGGTCATAACACCGACCAATTATTACGGCCCTTCATGGAAAGGGCGTGAGATATATGTGACGAAACGTCCTCTCGAGTCGGTAGTCGCCTACTACAGGGCCAACTTCGGCATACGTCAGGAAGAGGAAGAGTCCTCCATCCTGAGGCTCTCCCTGAAGGACGAGTCGCCGGTCAGGGCGGCGGATGTGCTGAACATGCTCATCACCGTCTACAACGAAGACGCGATCAACGACAAGAACCAGGTGGCGGTCAATACGGCCAACTTCATCAATGAACGTCTGATCATCATCGAACGCGAGCTCGGAACCGTCGAGACCGATCTGGAAGTGTTCAAGAAAGACAACCAGATACTGGACATTTCCACGACGGCCGGCATGTATATGCAGGAGTCCCAGAGGTACAGTTCCGACGTGCTCGAACTTCAGACCCAGCTGGAACTTGCACAATATATAAAGGACTATCTGACCGATCCGTCCAAGGAACTCGACCTGATCCCTGCGAATACCGGTATCAGCGACATGAACATAGAGTCGCAGATCAGTCAGTACAACTCCCTGAAGCTCCGCCGCGACAAGCTCATCGACGACAGCAGCGAGATGCATCCTGTGGTGCAGGAGCTCAACAACTCGCTCATGGCCATGAAACAGACGATAATCCGCGCGGTTGACAATATGATCGTCAGTTTCAATGTCCGTCTGAATGATGCCACGAGCCGCGAAGAACGGGCACGGATGCGGGTATCCTCCATCCCTACCACGGAGCGTCAGATGCTGTCCATAGAGCGTCAGCAGAAGATAAAGGAAAGCCTGTATATCTTCCTTCTGAACAAACGCGAGGAAAATGCATTGTCCCAGGCCATGGCCGACAACAATGCCAGGGTCATCGACGAGGCCTACACCAACTACTCGCCGATAGCTCCTTCCCGCAACAAGCTCCTTCTGCTCGGCCTTCTGGCCGGAGTTGCCGTCCCGGGCGTATTCTTCCTCATGCTGCTGTTCCTCGATACCAGGGTCCACAGCAGGAAAGACATCGTGGACGCCGTGGACATACCGTTCCTCGGAGAGATACCGGCGAACAGGGACATCCGAAAAAGGGAAAGGCGCGGCCATGTCCCTATCGTGGAAGTGAAGGCCGGCAACTCGACGACGGAGGCGTTCCGTATCCTGCGCACCAACATGTCATTCATGATGCGCAACACCTCCGGCGGACAGGTCATCACCCTGACGTCCCTGACCGAAGGATCCGGAAAGACGTTCATAGCCATGAACCTGGCCATAAGCCTTGCCTACTCGCGCAAGAAAGTGCTGGCTGTAGACCTGGATATCCGTAAGCAGACCCTTTCCCGGTATTTCAGGCGCAGTTCCAAGGTGGCTTTCTCCAAAAAGGCCCATGTCGGGGTGACCGACTATCTGGCCAAACCGGAACTCAAGGCGGACGATGTCCTTAGCATCAGCTCGAACCCCGATATGCCTGATGTGCTCATGGCCGGCTCGTCTGTCCCTAACCCGACCGAACTCCTGATGGACCCAAGGCTCGATGCCCTGTTCGCAGAACTCAGGACCAGATACGATTACATAATCGTGGACGGAGTCCCTGTCGGGGTGATCGCCGATGCTACCCTCGTGAACAGGGTAGCCAACCTGACGATGTTCATCATCAGGGCCGGCCGTCTCGACGTAAGGGCGCTGCCTGACATCGGGAAAATGTATAGCGAAAAGAAACTTTCCAACATGGCCATTGTCCTCAACGGCGTAGACCTCCACCGTCAGGGTTACGGCTACGGCTATGGCTACGGTTACGGATATGGTTATGGCTACGGCTACGGAAACAAGAAGAAGCGCTGGTGCTCATGCCTCGACCGCATCAAAGGCCTGGCACGCAAACTCCAGAAACAATAATTATTAACTAAATAACACTATTATGAAAAAGAAAAAAATTTATGAACACCCTCAGACAGTACACACATCTGTCGAGGCCGAGACGGGCTTTATGGGAGCATCTGTCTTCGATGAGGAAAACAATCAGGACAACGGTGTCACTGCCGGAGGCCATGAGGTCGGAAATGAAGGCGACTACACCGGCCTTGGCTGGGACAACGGCAACGGCGGGCCAGAGACACAGTCATGGTAATGATTAAAGTTGAATTTTTAAACGGAACAGACATGAAAATTAGGTATATAGCAGGTTCTTTGGCTTGTCTGCTGATGACGGCATGCCAGGATACCTTTAAAGAGACCCCTGTAGAGCCTGCAGTTACAGGCGATGAGATTACTTTCGGTTCATCCTTGACGGATATCCAGACGCGTACTGTTTATGGAGACGAGCCTATTAATGGCGCCTATCCTGTAAGCTGGGAGGATGGAGACCAGATTTCCGTCTACTGTCCTGAGGCCGCTCAAGGTAAAATAGTCAAGTACAGGATTACACCTGATCAGAACGATCCGAGCTGGTCGGCTGCAGTTACCAAGATCAATGCCGATGAAGCCGGCCTTCAGTGGGGACAGGCGGAGACCCATCATTTCTCGGCCTTCTATCCGGGCGATAAGATCTTAGGATCAGTGGAAGGTAAACTGAGAGCAGAAATACCGGTGAGACAAGAGCCGGTGAGATGGGATAAAAAAGTGAACACAGCCGGCGGCATAACCTACACCGGCGTGGCCAACACTGACTATGCCTTTATGTGGGCTTATAATACCCATGATAAAAGCGACGGTACCGATGTGGCCCTGAACTTCAAGCCATGGGTGACCATCCTCGATGTGGAGATCAACGGTCCTGCGAATGCAGGTGAATCTATCAAGATGTCATCGGTCCAGCTACGTTCTCTGAGCGGAGAGACTTTGAACGGAGAATTCCTGATCGACTTCAACCCTGTAGAAGACAACGAGTCGAATTATCCTACCTATGAAGAATCTGGCAATCCGAACGCCACGCGCAGCCAGATCTCCATACAGCTTTTTGACGATGAATTGGTTAAACAAGACGGCACAAAAGGAGACTTCATCACACTGAATCATGGCGATAAGATAGTGGTGCGCTTCTTTCTCTTGCCGAAAGACACCAATTATGACACAAGCGGAGAAGGACGCAACGACTTGCAGATCCGTGTGACTCCATTCAACTCTGCCGTTCTGACCCGTACACTGAACGCGCAGGAGGGTGCGCATACTGGAGGAATCTTAGCCCATAAGGTGAACAAGGTCATCCTTCCGTCTGTAAGCAAAACGGGGCCTAACGACTGGATGTCCTCGCTCAATCCTGGTATCTTTGTTACCGAGCTGTCGCTTCCTGGAAGCAAGATGTCATATCAGACAACAGCTAATGGTGCTGACGTAGCTTACCAGACCTTGACTATAGAAGAGCAGATGGACAACGGTATCCGTGCATTCCAGATTCAAACTGCAAGTATAAATACACACTCTGGATGGGGATACGCAGATGCTTCAGATCAGCATTTAAGGGCATGCGTTGCAGGCAGTAGAACAGACATACCATTCTCTGATATAGTAAAAGACATTGCAGATGGTCTGAAAAGAGCAGAGGTCAGAGGAAATACCAATGAATATGCTTTCATCTTGCTTACCGCTTCTCTGTCTGCATGTGACAGTTATGACCCATCTATTGCTCCGTTTAATGATGTTTCAGGTAAAGAGGCTTGGATGGAAGCTATAAAAACCGACCTTGCAGCAATGGTCGCCGAGAATGATACTTACAGGATCTACACTGAAGAGGTCACTCCTGCCACCACTATAGCAGATGTGAAAGGGCACATCATCATCAAGGTGAACTACAATGATGATGTGATGGCTAACCGTTTGAGTGAAAACGACCAGATTCCGGCCATGTTCGCACAGTGGGGTGTACGTAAAGATATAGAGACGCCTTTTACCGAGACAAGTGCTTATGCCATCAATGCCATGCGTTGGGGTACATCGCGTAATGCCGATTCCGGTAGTCTCCAGTGGTTTTACCATGAGGCTACGACTGTAGGAACAGAAGAAAGCGAAGCAGATAAAATCGGAAATATCCAGGACATGTGGGACAGAAGTATTGGTTATTACAAATCTAATGAAGATCACAGCATGTGGTTCCTCAACGATCTCGGCGGCTCGTATGCAAGCAGCAGTGGAGGAGAATACCAACAAGGTGTGGACGACTGGACAAAAAAGATCGGCCCGTATGCAACCGACCTGCTCCAGAACCGTACTGAAGATGCCACATTGGGAATCGTATTGATGAACTATGCCGATCCGAATAACGAATATTCCGGCAACCTGATCCAGACCATCATCAACAACAACTTCAATTTCGAGTTGCGCACCGACGGTTCCTCTCAGACCGAAAACTATAATGCCACTTATTCCAATGGCGGCAATGCCATCGGCTGGGAAGAATAACGTATTCATTGTCAGAAACCGATGAATCATTATTGTAAATCCGTTTTTTTGACTGTCATCGCCCTTGCCGGCATCTCTTCCTGTCAGGAGAAGATGCCGGAGGCTGATGGCGTTGAAGGCAATGTGGAGATCCTTGCTAAGATAGACGAAGGTATTAAAACAAGGACATGTGTCGACGGCGACACTTCCGACGGTGCGGTCGGCATCCTTTGGCTGCCTGGAGACCGTATCGGTGTATTCGGAGATGCCGGAACGGCGAACGCTCCGTTCTCGTCGGCCAATACAGGTGCAGTGGCAGAGGCCGTATTTGCCGGAAGCCTGAAAACAGGGGAAGAGCCTCTGTATGCCTATTATCCGTACAGTGAAGAGAATTCCGGAGCGGATGTTTCTTCAGTAAAAGGTAATCTGGCTCTCGGGCAGACCTTTGACATGTCGAGCGGAGCCTTGGAGTCGGACTACAAGATCGGCACTGTCTCTTTCACTTCTGTAGAGTCCGGCCGGTATGAGTTTACCTTCGAGCATCTGTTCTCGCTGTTGAGGTTCGATATCGATGCTTCGGGAACAGCCTTGGAAGGGGATAATCTGGAGCAGATTATCCTTACCCTTCCGGAAGGCCGCAGGCTTGGCGGAGAGTTCGTTTTCGATGCTTCTTCGGGAGAGGTTTCCTGGACCGGGACTCCGGAGGTGCCGAACCGGCTTGCCATGAACTGGAGCGATACGCCTGCACTTGCCGACGGCGCTTCATATACGGGGTACATTACCTGCGCTCCTGACATACATGCCGGTGACAGGATAGAAAATTACTATTGTAACCCGCAAATACAGGGCGGAATTCGTCCGCACTGCATTGGTGGATTTCGCTGCCAACACATGCTATACTTTCCCTCTGGCTTTGAAGAATTATTCCGACATAGCGGTGACCGAGCGTCCTGTGATTTCGTCATTCTCTTTCGAAGTGGCGAAAAATCAGGGCAAGATTCTGGATACGAAACTCCATTACGATGAGGCTGATGGGACTACCCGTCCTGTCGGGGTTTCGGCCGAGGCCTTGGAGATTTCTTCAGGCAGAATTTCCGGATGTATTCCGTATCTGTATGATTTCAGCCTGGTCCCTACTTTCGAAGTGCCTGACGGCGTGACAGTGACGGTAGACGGCACTGTCCAGGAAAGCGGGGTGAGCGGGCATGATTTCTCGTCACCTGTCGAATATGTCGTTTCCAACGGGAAGGAGAGCGTTGTCTACACCGTCGAAGTGACCAATACAGGTCTGCCTGTAGTCGTTCTTGAACAGGAAGGCGAAGGCGGACGCGACTGGCAGGAAGCCGGACTCAAGGTCCGCAGCAAGGAAGAGGACTGGGGCGGCAATGACCGTTTTTCCCTCTACAATGCCGACGGTACTGTGGATATAGAGAATGCCCAGCTGGGTTTCCGCCTGCGCGGAAATTCCACCCAGAATTTCCCTAAGCTGCCTTTTGCCCTCAAGTTCGACAAGAAGGTCGGGCCGCAGGGCCTGCCTACCGACAAGCGTTGGGAACTGCTGGCCAACTGGATGGACCGTACCATGCTGCGCAATACCGTGGCCCAGTACATTGCCCACCGGACAGCGGCAGCCTTCGCGGATGGCCTGGGCTGGAACCCTCGCGGCTTTAATGTCGAGCTGGTCATCAACGGACGCCATGTCGGCAACTATTATCTCTGCGAGAAAGTCAAGATCGATGCAGACCGTATCGATATACGCGAATGCTACGAGGATGTGGTGGACGGCGGCAATGCCGATCCGTCCGTTTCCGACTGCGGCTATCTGCTCGAGTTCGATGACGGGATGGATGAGGTGAACATTTTCCGCACTGGCCGCGGCCTGCCGGTGATGTTCAAGGATGAAGTTCCGGAAAACGGTGAAATCTTCAACGCCATAAAGCAGAAGGTGGAAAATATCGAGGCTTATATCGAGTCCGGAAACTATCAGGCAGCATATGAGAATCTCGATATCAATTCCGTGATCGATTATTTCTTCGTTCAGGAGCTTACTTTCAACAACGAGTACAAGCACCCTAAGAGTGTCTACATGTATATCGACGGCGACGGTCCTCTGACTGCAGGTCCTGTATGGGATTTCGACTGGCAGACGTTCATCATTCCGGATCAGGTGCGCCAGTATAGCAGCATCTATCTCGAGCAGCTCAGGGAAACCGACGAGTGGCTGTACGGAGGATCGAAAGTGGTGGACACTTTCTGGCCATGGGAAGACAAAGATTACGTTAACGATATGCCGTACATGTGGTATCCTCTCCTGTTCAAGGATTCTGTATTCAGAAGCAAAGTACAGGAAAGATGGGATGGCATTTACCCGTATCTGACCGCCGTTACGGAGGAAATCGACAGGCTGGCGGAGATGAACAGAGTATCAGATCGGTTCAACTCGGCTATGTGGCCGACGACATCCGCTTTGAAGAATAGTAAAGGTGCGGCATTCAACGGAGATGAGCAGATGACTTTCGAAGAAGCCATCGCATCCCTGAAGAAAGCCTATACCGAACGTCTGGAGTGGATGAACGGCAGGATTACTGCCGGGAACTTCGTTACGGATGCGGAATAGAGGTTATCTGCTTCTGTGGAATTTTCCTGAATTTCTCGGAGCGGGCTTCCATACGACAGAAAAAATTCTATTAAACATTATATTATGATCAGAAAAACTATTTTTGCGGCATTAGTGCTGCTTGTTTCTGTTCCGGCTTTTGCCCAGACGGCCAAGCCGGCAGACGCTAAAGCTGATTTCACTGACGAAGTCGTTTATGATGAAAATCCTTACAGGGTTGTTACCAATCCGTTCTGGAACAACTGGTTCATCAGCGTCGGCGGCGGTGTCCAGTTCTATTTCGGCGACCATGAGCGCCAGCTGAATTTCAAGGAACTCGTTTCTCCTGCCATTGACGTGGCAGTCGGAAAATGGTTCAGCCCTGAAATCGGAGCGCGCCTCATGTATAGCGGCTTTGCCCTCAGGGGCGCAACCCAGTCAGGGGTGCATTCGCTCGGTACTCCGATTGAAAGCCAGCCATGGGATGGGAAGTGGCTTGAAAATTCACGTTTCGGCTTCTACAACATCCATGCTGACGTATTGTTCAACCTTTCGAACATAATCGGAGGATACAAGACCCGCGTCTACAATATCTCCCCTTATGTCGGACTTGGCGTAATCGGGACCCGTCAGGAGCCGAAAACTACTGAAGTGGCTGTCAATGGAGGTATTATGAATACGTTCCGGGTCAGCCCCGCTCTTGATATCAACCTCGATATCAGGGGACTGGTGACCACCGATAATTTCGACGGTGAAGTCGGAGGACGCTCAGGCGAAGGCCTTCTGGTAGCTACCGTGGGTATTACCTACAAGTTCAAGGAGCGCGGCTGGGAGCGTCCTAAGACAGTCTTCCGTCATGACAACCGCGAGGCCAACGGCCTGAGGAACCAGATCGAGGCCCTCAAGGCAGAAAACGCCCGTCTGCAGGATGCGCTTGCCGCCGCTGAAAACGATAAGGACGTCGAGACCATCATCAAGGAAATCAACGTTGCTTCTCCTGTCATGATCACATTCAACATCGGCAAGAGCAAACTTGCAAAGCGTGACCGCGCAAGCCTCAGCCTGATGGCCGACCTGATCAAGGAATCCGATGAAAGCATCGTATATACCATTACAGGTTATGCCGATGCAGGAACCGGTTCTGCAGAGAGGAACGAAGTCCTGAGCCGCGAACGTGCAGAAGCTGTCTACAACTGCCTTGTCGAAGAGTACGGGGTCCCTGCCGACCGTCTCAAAGTAGAGAACAAAGTCAGCGAAGAGAACATGTTCTATGATGATCCTGCTCTCAGCCGCGCCGCCATCACTGTCGGCCGCCGCAAATAACATCCCTTACCGGCAGCTGCTGCAGTAATGCACGCGCGTGGTCACGCCGGACCGGTATTCAGTGCATCGTTACCGCTTCCTGATTGACCGCGCGGCTGCTTCCGACCAAAAAGGGCGGGACTTGCTTTACCGGTGAGCTGAAAATCATCAGTTCGCCGATAATAAGGCAAGTCCCGCCCTTTTTCATGCCCTGCCACTTCTTCAACGTTTATCCATTCGTTTCATTTCGTTCCTTCGTTCTTTCTTTCTTTCGCACCGGGACTCCGGCGGTAGAAACCAAAGTAAGCCTTTCGCATCGTGACTACCTGCTGTTAACGATTCTGTAACTCTTACCGTTATCTTACTCTTGCTGTGGCTGTGCCAGGTGTCCCATCCCGCTGCCCACCTGCTACGGTTTCCCTGCAAAAGCGTGTCAGGTAGCATCTCCCTGCTGCCCACCTGGCACGGTATTCCCGCGAAAGCGTTCCAGGTAGCCTTTCCTGTCGTCCACCTGGCACGGAATCCCTGCAAAAGCGTTTCAGGTGTCTCTTCCTGCCTCCCACCTGGCACGGAATCCCCGCGAAAGTGTTCCAGGTGGCATCTCCCCGCCGCCCACCTGGCACGGAATCCCCGCAAAAGCGTGGCAGGTGTCTTTCTCTGCCTCCCACCTGGCACGGAATCCCTGCAAAAGCGTTCCAGGTGGCATCTCCCCGCCGCCCACCTGGCACGGAATTCCCGCAAAAGCGTTCCAGGTGTCCTTCTCTGCCTCCCCACCTGGCACAGAAATCCTGCAAAAGCGTTCCAGGTGTCCTTCTCTGCCGTCCACCTGGCACGGAATCCCCGCGAAAGCGTTCCAGGTAGC
>JADIMH010000056.1 GCA_017694885.1 Candidatus Cryptobacteroides faecipullorum
CCGTATGTCCGATGTTCTCTTGTGACGTCTTCCGACCGCGCATCGGTCGTTTTCGTTTCGGGGGCTTCTCAAAGGTCGGGATTCGGGGATGCAAGGTTTGCCGGGCAAAATACTACCTGAGTCTGCGAGGGTGGAGATTTTTCCGGGCAACCGCAAGGCGGCCCGACCTTGCAGCCCCGTACAATCCCGGAATTACCTTTGCCCCTGCAACGAAAATGACCACTGATGGCGTCTGGAATGGCGGCATGGGAACATTGGCATACCTGCTGGAGAGGCGGGAAGGAAAAGGGAAAGAGTGTGGGATGGCGCGATGCGCCACGGGGAAAGACAAAAAGGCGGCGCTACGGAAAAGAGGAAAGCAACGCTTTCGTGCCGCCGTGACAGAAGTCCTGCAAGCGTCATTGTCATGCGTGCATGGCTTGCGCTTGCAGGTGTTCTTCCGGCGGCATTTGTCTTCAAATGGTCTTGCCTGCTATTGCCCGGTCCGGCAAAAGTGGGACAAGACGGTTTGGGGACAGGAAAAATACAACTGCCGGAAATAGTCGCAGGTGCAGATTCACGTTTACGTGTCCTGTATCCGGCGGCATTTTCGTGCCAAATGGAGCCGAAAAAAGAAAATGGATGAAAAACGGACTTGTCCGTTCTGCACAAGCACATAAAAGAAGTGCCCGCGACGATGGCAGTGTCACTTGTGACATTGTGGTCGTCGTGGGCTTTTCTTCGCTTGTGCCGTTTCTGAAACGGGCTTGCGCACATCAAGCCGGAAGCCGTTTTCAGAACAGGGTATAAAACTACCAAGGGAATGGACTCGTATATGAAAAAAAGTTGTAGGAAATTCGTGAAAACGGCTAAAGTTTTGTACCTTTGCAGGAGTAAGAAAGTTCTTTCGCTTAATGCAAAATGAGGAAGAATATAGAAGTTCGCTGGTTTCTAAACCGTTAACAAACCCACCTCGTTTCTTTGTTAATTATCTCATATTTAGATAGATATAATTTTTATTATGTCTTGCGACATGGATCGTGAGGTTGAACGGAAGATTCATCTTCTGACCTACGGATTTGAGTGACTGCTGGATGTTCCTGTTCTTGGACAACCTCTTGTTCTTCAGTATCCTCTCGTCCGACAGGTCAAAATCTTCCGGCAGCATGTCGAACACGAATCTGCCGTTCACCCCTTTCCACTTGTCAAGGATTGCGATACCTTCGTCGTTCATCGGGATTTCAAGAGTTGTCTTGTTCTTGAAGATATTCTTGCGTATCGTCTTCCTCTCGAAGTCGATGTGTCTCCATTCGAGTGTCAGCAGATCGGAAAACCTCAATCCGCAGGTATATAGAGAGAACAGGAATATGTCCATTATCTTCCTCGTGGCATCATACTTCACCTTATCATACAGGTCAAGGAACTTGCTTACCTGTTCTTCCGTGAGGTATCTGACGTCCCTGTCGTCCACATCGGAGGTATATTTCCTCGACTTGGTCTCAAGGTAGTTGGTGCATATCGTGTTTGCCGTCTTTATGTCCATTTCCCCTATGTCCCTTGCATAACCTATTGCCTTGTACAGTGGTGCAAGTGTCTTGTTCACCCCGTCAGGAGTGTTCCCCTTGACCTGTATCCTCCAGTTGATGTACCTGTTGATGATGTCCACATTCATCTCGGCAATGGTTATCGATTTCCTGTTCTGGTACTGCTGGAGGTACCTCTGGAAAGCAAGTATGGACAGTCTGCCGTTGTCGTATGTGGTGTATGCAATTTGCCCACGGTCATATCTCTGCCGTATGTGGTCGAGGGCAAACCCGATGAAGTCGATTCTCCCTTTCCGTTCCTCCTCCGGGACATAGCATCCGTTCATCATGTCCCTGACAATCTGCGGTGTCAGATGCTCCCTGCAGTTCATTATCTGGTGGTCGATGCTGCTGCGGTACTGATCGAGACGGAGATTCAGCATCCTGCTCTTGCGGTTTTTGCTTGATACCGTTTCTGATTTCTCCAACCAGTCGTTGACCGGGATTTTGACATCTGTGCTGTGTTCCACATATTTTCCGCAGACGAAATACCTTATGTATATGACTGCATTTCCCTCCCTGTTAGCGGAGTTCTTGATGTAGAAATGTCCTGTGGGGATAGTTGTAATATGTTTTCCCATATAATATTGATATTAAAGTGATTCAACAAGCAAAGGGGTCATAATGGGTGTTTTTCAGGAAGGTATATACATCCTTTGCCGAATAGAAGAACTTGTCGTCTATCCTTGAATATCCGAGCAACCCCTGGTCACGGTATTTCTTGAGGGTGGTGGTGTTGATGTCGAGGAGGTCCATTATCGTCTTGTTGGTATAGACGGGAGCAAGTCTCGATACCGACAGGAGGGTTTCGCACACCTTCAGCAGATCATCGTAACTGACGACAGCATTCCCGTATCCCGTCCCCATGTCGGGGAGTTTGTCTGAAATTTTATTTAAATTCTTCTTCATATCGTAATTCCTTTTAAAATGTATATGCACGGATTCCGGAAAAGATTTCTCAAACTTCATTTATTTTTCTGAAAATTTCCTCGTCGATGTCAATCATGGACTTGCTTGCCTCAAATTCGGCAGGGGTCATATATATGGCATCGTGCAGTCGGAACGGATGCAGTCCCATTGCATAGAGTCTGTCACATAAGGGATTCATTATGTTGCTTTCTGCCCTGTTTGCGACACTCTTGAGGGTGTATTGGTGTGTCCGGTGGAAATTGAGGATTGCCTTGTATATGGAGGGAAAGTTCGATTTGAAATATTCGCAGACAATCCGTCT
This sequence comes from Candidatus Cryptobacteroides faecipullorum, assembly GCA_017694885.1. GTDB lineage: Bacteria > Bacteroidota > Bacteroidia > Bacteroidales > UBA932 > Cryptobacteroides > Cryptobacteroides faecipullorum. Next base: position 2,794 of record JADIMH010000056.1, read on the forward strand.
CTCCCTCTGTTCCCCTTTCCTGTAACCCTCGTACATATACTGTTCCTCGTTCTTGATCGAGTAGAACGACTGGAATATCGGTTTGATTGAATCACGGGTGACATCAGTCCCTTTTGCTGCATCTGCATACAGATCACCTTTCTGGGTCAGTTCCTTGAACCTGTCCATTTCATCCTTCGGGATAATTATGTCACAATATCTGAAAACCAACGGTAGCATCGTGTAGTGGGCAGAATGGACATCGGTCACCTCGGCAAGAGGTTCCCCACGGAACCGTATGAACTTGCGGATCGGTCTCCGGATACGGGAAAACGCAGAATACAGTTTTCCGTCCTTGTTCTCCACGGGGATGACATTGAGATGCGAAATCGCATATAGATCCCGGAATGTCATGCAGCAGTCCAACCCCTCCGCATCGACTGTCAGTTCCGAGTAGCAGGAGTACCCGGAGTTTCTGTCCGTCTCCTGTAACACTGCCGTAACTGTTTCATTTTCACAGTCTCCGTGGAGATATGTTCCACCTATTTGTTTAAATATTTCTTTTTTATCTTTTGTTTCTGAAACCACATTCAATATATTATAAAGCAACCTATCTATATCATCTATATTGTTTTTCAATGACTTGGAGTACTTGAATCGGGTACCTGCAATCTCCCTTACATGTCTTCTGATTACCTTGGATGAATTGATCCTTCCTTTGGCTATACCATTTACAAGTCCACTGAAAAGGTGTACTGCATGGCATTCCCTGTCATTGACCGAGAAGATGTTCTCAACCTTTGAGGGACTGTATGAGTACATTTCGATCTGACCACATTTCTTCTGGAGGGAGGAATATATCTCGGCAGGGAGTTCAAGTGACACGGACCAATGTTTCTTTGCCTCAGGGAAGAACATGGACCTGCTGCCATAACAACCCATATATGAGATACGGTATTGTCTTGGGGTGACAGTCTTAATAAGTCTTCTGCCGTTCCTCTCGTATTCCTGTTGCACGGGATTCTTCATCTCGATAAGTCTGTTGTTCCGGAGGAACTTCAGATATTCGGAGTACCTGTTGGCGGATCCCACCGACTTGAAGACATCGGAGTGGATCGGGACGAAACGGTTTGTTCGGGACATATGACGGTAGAGTTTGATTATGGCATAGCAGTTCAGTACACTCCGGACACATCTTCTGTCTCCGTAGTTCTTCATTGCGAGATCCTCGATGTAATCATATTCGATGTCGGGGATTGATACGGCAACCTTGTTGCCGGTCAGAAATTCAAATTTTTTATCTTTAACTGTCTTCATCTCTGATATTTTTAAAAATCATAAATCATATCAGAGGTGAATGGGTTTGATTACCCGGTTATGCCGATTCTTTGTTCATTTATTTCCGGGATGAAGCGGTATAACTTGCGGATGGTCGATACCGATGTCCCTGTGATGACGGATATCTGCCGCAAGGACAACCCCTTACGGAGCAGGGATATCTCCTTGGAATATTGCTCCCTCCTCCTGTCATCCGTTTTCTTGTATGATTCTGGTCTCCCCATTTTGATGTCGTTCTCCCTGCAGGTGGTGATGTACTGTCTTCTGCCGGATTCCATTCTTTCCCGGATCGTCATCCTCTCCATTTGGGATATTTCAAGCAGTATCGTGCATATAAGACTTGCCACGGGGTTGACCTTGCCGTCGGTCAGGGTTTCAAGGTTGTAGTTTTTTATGAACAGGCAGACACCGTTTTCATTCAGTGTCCGTATGATGTTCAATGCTTCAAGGGTGTTTCTTCCGAGACGACTGATTTCGAGAACGCATACCTTATCTATATGGTGCGTTTTGATATAGCCCAGAAGTTCGATTATCTCCCGTCTCTCTGCATTCCTTCTTGCTCCGGATACCTTGTTGGAGAAGACACGGTCGATCTCCCACTTCATCGTATCGCACCATTCCGTCAGTTCCCGTACCTGCCGTGCATAGTCCTGTCTCTGTGTGGACACCCTGCACAATAATACCACCTTTGTCATATTCAGCTGATTTACATCTATATACGAATTTAACCAATATCCACGACAGGGGCAAATATCTGATAGACAAACTTTTATATCGGGATAGGAGAATGATATCGTTGCACGACAAAAAATTTTGGGATTTTTTCTACTGATAATCAAATCGTTACAATAAAATCATAAAATTTTTTGAAAATTTTTAAAACATTCTGGGATCAGCGGTATAGACTATTACGAAAGCCGGTCACACGGGGTGACTGACAATAACATTTAAAATTCAAAATATATGAGTACTTCTATTATTAACGGACATCTCGACAGATGCACCTTGTGTACCGCAACGGTTATCAAGAAAGGGGATCTCAATCGCATAATGAACGCGTATCTGAAGGAAGAAGGATTTGCCCTTTACGGATATGGTCAGAATAGCGGGGAGGGCAATACCGCCAAATTTATTTGCCTTGATAAGTTTCCGGAAGAGACAGACATTCCTTTGCTCGGAAAGGATCTTGATTACATATTGATCCAGATAGAGCATCTTGAGGATGTCAATATTAAGAATGGAGACTTGAGTTATGAACGTATGACATCTGGCTTATCATTCGGTATTGCCCACCGTATCGGGGAAAAGTTATTCTTGCTATGTCAGGATTGGGAACAGTTCACAAATTGTAAATTTTATGAAAAGAAACTCTGAAACCATGTTTTCTGGTATCCTCCTGTACTACCTGTCTGACGGTTGACTTCAACCCCTGCGCAGTGGTACCGTATTCCGGAGGGTAAGATTGCTCTCCGGAAAATGGATCCACGCAAAAAATCGGGACAGACACCGACAGGATTAGGACAGAGGTTGAACAGGGTGAAGTGGGTGCAGCATGGTCTGATGCGTCGTTGGGAGTTGCCATGACAACTTTTTGTTGCCACTGTGTTTTTTACACGGAAAAACTCTGAAATTCTGTGATTTTTTCGGATTTTCCGACAAAATTTTGAGGATTTCCGGAGTGGACTGTGCTAAAAGTCCGACTGTGCTATTTTAATATTGGAAGTGTGCCATTTTTTGCCCCGAAACTGTGCTACTTTAAAATAAAACATTAAAGTAGTACACTGTCCGACAGGGAGTTATATGGACATATCCGAATCTTCCTGTCCTGAAATGGTCGATAAGCTCTTTGACATACTGATGAATTCCTCTGCACTGATCCCTCCGTGAAGATACCTTACAATAGTATGTCTCCAGACTGCAATCCTGCACAGGACCATCCTTCCCCTGGGTGTTCGTTCAAGGGTATAGTATTGTGGACTGTTGTCCGGAGTCAGAACTATTGCCCCGTATCTTGCGGCAGTGGCAGTGTCCAGTTCCGGGAATGTGTAGAGGATGACGGTGCAGTTGTCGTTGTCCGTCTCCACGGATATCCTTGTCCGTTCGATTGCCGGGAGATATCTGTCGTGGTCGTTCAGCAGGACATATATCTGCATCATTGCCGTGTCGGTCAATGTTTCGAGAGAGATATTGCCGGAGGAATATTCACGGACGAGGTAGGGGATGAAAAATGACTCGAAGTGGATGATGTCGGGGGTGGCAGGTATATCGATACCGAATCTGGACTTACGGACGGTAAGCAGTCTTACTGCATTGCTGATGAATCCCCGTATCCTTTTGACGAGTTGTCTGAAAAGTTCCATATTATATAAGGTATGGTTTGGGGTTACTGTCCCTTGATGAACGGTTTGAGATTCATCAGAGCAATCCTTACCGGTTGTGACGGGATGTCCCAGTTCTCGGCAAACGGATTGCAGTGGACATCATAGACATATTTGCCGTTGCTGTCCCTTGTGTCGAGGATGTCGAGATAGTCTTCAAGTTCCGAATACTTGGACTTTCGTCCCTGTCCATTGTCGTTGTTGCCCGTATGATGATATGGTAGGTCCGATTTGGCGATTGTCCACATGGACCACCAGCAGGCAAACTGTATGCAGTCGTTCCTCTTGATTGCCTTGGACATCATTTCCAGATATAGGGATTTCTTGCCCGTGTCTGTCGGAGTTGATGTGATGGTCAGATACTTCTCTACGAAGTTGGCAACTTCCATTGCAGGGGTTATCTGGGAGATGAAGTCGTCACAGGTGAATCCACGGTAAGTCCAGTCACGGTGTCTCTGGTTGTCCGTCATGAACTTTACGGCAATGGAATGGATTTGCTGCAGGATGTCCGGTTTTATGGTCGTTCCCTCCGAACTTCCGTAGAGTTCCATTGCGGTGGTGTATTCCTCCCGGTACTTGTCATCGGGGAATATGAATCCGTTGAGAGGGTTTCCGATTCTCCACAGGGAGTACCAGTACAGGAATCCGGGGAGATCACCTCTGCGGTATGACTGTCTTGTCTTCTGCGAGAACAGGTCGAAGTTCTGCCGGAATGATTCGAGGGATGAGTCGAATGTGGATTTGTCCATTGTTGTTGGATGTTGTTTTCGGGGTATTTATCGGAGGAATTTTCCGTTTTGTTTTTGGGAATTTGGACGGAAAAACTTCGGGAGAAATTCTCGAAAAAGGTTTCGGAAAATTTTGGAGGACGATGATATAAAAACAATGGCAAAGGTTGGTTACCTCTGCCATTGTTATGATAATGATTATACCTGTTATTCCGTAAAGTCATACCCGACAATCTGAGATGCATATTGACTCCAACCCTCTGCCGATTTATATGCTTCAACTGATTCGGTTGGGACATAGATTGTTGTCTTTGCTGGTATGCCTATACTTTGATCATATATTGTTGGCGGAATAGTAGATTTATTATATATTGTTTCAAGACTATTACAATAGAGAAATGCAATTCCAATCCTTAGGATGTTTTGAGGAATAGTGACTTTAACAAGACTATGACAGTTTGTAAACACACTATTCCCAATATTTGTTATACTATTCGGGATAGTAATTTTGGTCAGATTCATGCATTCGGCAAAAGTACTATTCTCAATCTTTGTCACTCCTTCGGGAATAGTAATTTCTGCAAGATTACTACATCCACAGAATGCATAAGTTCCAATACTTTTAACAGTGCTCGGTATATTAATTTGTTCAAAATCACAATACCAAAATGCATAAGTTCCAATACTTGTCACTCCCTCTGGAATAGAAATATCAACAAGACTACTATTCCTAAAAGCTTCATTCCCTATAATTGTAACCTTTGCAGGAAGGGTAATTCCAATAAGATTACTTTTACCATTAAAAGCACTGTTCCAAATTTCTGTCACATCATCCTCAAACACTATAACACCTTTCCCATTACCGTATGTGTTGCTGAGTATTGTTCCACTCAGACTATAGGTGTCAGGTTCAATGATATTCCCGTCGGCACTGATATACCATATCTCATTGTCGGCAATCGTTGCTCCTGTCTGCGAAACGGTAATGGTATTCAATACCTCGTTGGCAGAGTTTACGAACGATACATTTGCCGTTCTTGTCGAATTGCCGATATTGGCTGCAATATCCAATAACACGACATCGTTCCTCATTGTTGCTTTGGTATGGATATCCGATACAGATATCCATGATTTCGCATCATCCGGGATACTTACGGTATAGTTCAGATTGGTCGAAAGGTTAACTTCTATTATAGTCTGGTCACTGTCTGCGACATACGATTTAGTCACAATCGAAACCACTCCCTCCTCAAATACAAGTTTCTTCATGATTGTCTTGCCCTGTCCGTCCGATGCAAGAACTATGACTTCTCCGTTTTTCATCGGGTTGGGTGCAGTCACGGTTATTATCCCGGAGGTATTGCCAGTTTTCTCAACCTTTGCCTCCCAACCTCCGTGAGGGATTGCTGCCACTTCTGTATTTTCGTTTCCGTATGTTAATGTATATGAAACAGAAACTGTCTCTCCAGATGAACATACAAGGTTATTGTCTCCGACAAACTGCAAATCGAAATCGTTGCTCCTGCGAGGGATTATAAGTGTCGTAACATTGTCAGCAAGAACTAGATAGACAAATTCCTCGTCGTATGTTACCTTGCTGAACATCGAATCTCCGTCAATACCGTCTTTTCCGTCATTGCCGTTTTCTCCTGTTGCTTTTCCCAACTGATCCCATGAATTTCCGTTGTCGTACGAGATAAACCAATACCCCTCCTCGATTTTCAACTGGGGTGTGATACCGTCACTTCCGTCATTCCCGTCATGTCCGTTTTCACCGTCAACACCATCTTTCCCGTCAGTTCCGTTTGCCTTGATCTTGTTCCCGTCATCGTCAAGCAACCAGTTCCCGTCCAATGTCCAATAGTAGTTTCCGTCAGAACTTTGTCTTACTCCGATAATAGGAGTATGTCCGTCTTGACCGTCTGTCCCGTTAGTTCCGTCGATTCCATCCTTACCGTCATTCCCGTGATAAATGGTAACAGGACCACTCTTGGAGAAGTTGATAGTGTATCCAATCGTTTCTCCTCCCGATGTAACAGGAGTTATTGATGTCACATAGTCATTGTCTTGCAGTGCAGCAACTATCGTCTGCAAGGAAGATATGTTGGTGTTCATCTGACTGCACAATGACTCCAACTGTGCAATCCGATTCTCGTGATCCCTCACCTCATTCCAGAGTTCGGAATCATCATACTTGCAGGATGTAATCCCTCCTGCTATGACTGCAAGTATGGTTGCAATCAAGATTCTAAAAGCAAACCGATTCATTTCAACTATCTTTTAATTGGATTTACAAGTCTCTAATTTCTGGATAATCTCTTTCTTATAGTCCTTACATATTGGCAACAATCTGCGGTTACACATACAACGTGTCGTCAGATACATACATAAAGTCTTATTTAAAGATTTATGGATAAGTAGAATCTTCAATTTCCTCTCCGGAAACACTTTTTTCCACAACTGTTCAAATGGTATATTTTCTGTATTGTTTATCAACAATTTACCCTTTTGACGGACAATATTGTCGTTAGCAAAAGATATACGATAATCTATTCCATTCTTGTTTAATGTCGTAGCGAAATAGTTATAGGTAACATATTGGATTTCATCCTGTTCGATTTCCATTATGTCACACTGTTCTATAGCCGATTTTGCATTGTTTAATATTCTACAAGAACAGTTGGAGGATAAATCTATTTTATCCAACAAATTCTCTATATATGATGAATATCTGTTGCCACCGTTAAGTCTGAAATTATTAGTTATCTTCGAATCTTCTGTAAATTTTATTATGGAGAAGTAGTTGTCAAGAGGGTTTGAGGAAACGATATGACTACCGTTTACGGCAAAATACAATGCAACGTCGAAACTTGAACTGAAGTCTAACATCGGGGAACATTGTGTAAAATGCTGAAGCGCAGAATATGCCCATATCGGATTGTATCCTAATAATTTACAAATATTTCTATATCTGATGCAGTTGAATTGTCTTTCGTATTGAGTTTTAAGATACCCGTTATCAAGTTGTGCAGAAATCTGATACAGATAGGAAATAAAGTCGTGATAAGGGATATCTTGTAAATCTTTTTTATGGTTGTGATAGAATCGTTGTGCACTATTGAACATCTTATACTTGGCAGTAATTACTCCACGGTAGTAAGTATTATTATAGCATCCGATATTATTGATGTAATCATCAAATTCTGTCGTCGTCTGTATAATTTGCTCAATATCAAATACTTCTTCGAGTTTATCTATTGAAGTATATTCTTCTTGGCAACCCATTTCATTCTACCTGACCACCCAACTCCGAAAATGGTATTTAATGTAACAAAGAAAAGTGTGGAGTTGATTGCTTATCCGAATGGAGGTTCTGGAATACCTTGGTACAAATAAACAATACTCCACACCTGCTGCTATATATCAAGAATGATATATGACAAGACAAGTGGTGAATGTTGCTTGCTGTATCCTTGTACCAGTGAATTTTCCAGATTCCCATTCAAGGAGAAAGCAAAACACTTTCATCAATATGTTGAGTCATCTTCCGATGACACCACAAATATAGAAAATGTTTCCAACATCCGTGGAGTATTGTGATACAAATTTGACACTAAATCTGCTCAAAATCAACATTGACATACATTTTTGTTTGTCGTATTCTGATAGATCTGCACCCTCTGTTGCCAAACCTGCATCCGCAATCAACTTTGTTTCCGTAAAATTGGTTTCAAACTTCTCAAAGAACTGAAAAGTATATCCGGACAAATGCGAAAAGTTTCAATAAAATGAGATTTTTGGCAGATAACTTACTAAAACAAGTCCACTATACAGTATCTCTGATGACAAGGGAAAACGACAAGAACGAAAGAGAGAATCAATAAAATCGTCAAAAAATAATCTACTGAAAATCAGTAATTTCCACTCCAAAATTCCTTACAAAATAAGAATAGTAATAGGTCAAAAATTAGCAAACTAATTTTGTGCCGTATTGCCCTGAAACACCTCCAGGACACCTTCAGACAAGGAAAAACCGAAGCAGAAACTTCATCAGTTATCTACTTCGGTTTTCAAAATCAATTGATTTTCAATCAGATAATCAACAGAATTCTGTTAATATTCCTCCTCGTTGAAGAAGAAATCATCTTTTGTGGGGTAGTCGGGCCAGATGTCTTCGATACTTTCGTATATCTCGCCGTCATCGTCAAGTTCTTCAAGATTTTCAACTACTTCAAGAGGCGCTCCGGAACGCGTAGCATAGTCGATTAGTTCTTCCTTGGTAGCTGGCCATGGAGCGTCTTCAAGTCTGTACGCAAGTTCAAGTGTCCAATACATGGTAAATTTACCTAATTTATTAAAATTCAACTTATTAGCCTTTCCAAGAATCTATCATAGATTGCTTTAGGGCTGCAAATATATATAAAAAAAACTAAAATGACTTTCTTTTTCTTATTTTTGCAGTCCGGCTACGGGACGTGGTGATTATCAATATTTATACCAATTCTGATATGGCAGCCGGACATTGACGGTTTTACATAGAATTACAGCATGGCATATATCAGGGAAGACAAATACGATGAGCAGGTAACTGCCGAAATAGCAAAGCATTACAAAGAAATTCTCAGACTTTTGGGAGAGGATCCTGACCGTGAAGGGCTGGTAAGGACACCGGAAAGGGTGGCCAAGGCATTGCAGTTCCTTACGAAAGGCTATCATCAGGACGGGGCGGAAATCATACGGGGAGCCATTTTCAAGGAAGAGTATCAGCAGATGGTCCTTGTAAAGGATATCGAACTGTATTCTACCTGCGAGCACCATGTCATGCCTTTCATCGGAAAGGCTCATGTGGCATATATTCCTAACGGCTACATTACGGGATTGAGCAAAATCGCGCGCGTAGTGGAGACCTATGCCCGCAGACTGCAGGTGCAGGAACGTCTGACGGTCCAGATCCGAGATTGTATCCAGAAGACTCTCAACCCTATAGGTGTTGCCGTAGTCATTGAGGCGGCACATACCTGTATGCAGATACGGGGAATAGAAAAAGCCAATGCGGTCACAACCACATCGGCTTTTTCAGGCATTTTCCTGAAGGATGAAAGAACCCGCAATGAGTTCCTCAATCTTATACGGCACTGACAGTCCTTTTGCCGGAGACAGGCTGATCACATCCCGACTTCATCCGGCCAGGGACACGGAAGACCGGTAACTTTAAACGAAGGCCTTTGCGCACCGGCCTTGCGCAAATATTTTCCGAGCTTGGAGGACAGTTTTTTTACCATGTCGGGACGCTCAGAGGCGAGATTGTGTTCTTCTCCGATGTCATCAGCGATATTGTAAAGTTCCTTGGTTCCCGTCTCGTAAAAATATATGAGTTTCCAGTCTCCGCTGCGCACCGTACAGGTAGAACCTATGCCGGGACCTGTTTCTCCCCATAGATTCGGGAAGTTCCAGAAAAGGTCTCTCCCGCTGGAAGGGTCGCCGGAACCGTCCAGCAAAGGGACAAAACTTTTCCCGTCTACGGTCTGAGGAACAGAATACCTTTTTATTCCTGCCATCTCCAGTATACTCGGATATATGTCTTCTGCCATGATATAGCTTCCGCATCTCGTACCGCCTTCCGTCACTCCCGGCCAATATACGATCATCGGTTCACGGACACCACCTTCATAGGCAGAACCTTTTCCGCATTTCAAAGGGTAGTTCTGGGTATAAAGTGGCGCATCGCGCCAATGGGCTCCGGTTGCATAACCGCCGTTGTCACCCATAAAGATTATAATGGTATTGTCCGCCTCTCCGTTATTCTCCAGCCAGTCCATGATATCCCCGAGACTCTTGTCCATACCTTCGATCAATGCAGCATATGCGGCCTCCTTGTCCGAAAGGCCTTTCTTCTTGTATTTATCAAAGAACCTGACATCCTTGTCTATAGGGATGTGTACGGCATAATGCGACATGTAAAGGTAGAACGGCTGATTGTAGGCCTTTGCCTTGTCCAGTGCCTGAAGTGCCTCCCGGGTAAGGGCTTCAGTCAGGAAAGTCCCTGACTTCCAATACTTGCGCATACCCTTGACATGAAATGGAGATGTCGGGTTGCCGTTGTCATCATGGCCATAGTTGAATTCACTCAGATATGTGGCCACTCCCCCGGAAGCATGGCCGGTTATATTGACCTCGAACCCGAAATGGCAAGGGTTCTCACCCGGCGTATCTTTAGCGCCCCAGTGAGCCTTTCCGCAGTGGATGGTATGATAGCCGCTGTCCTTGAGAAGCTGCACGAAAGAAGTGCACAGGTAAGTGTTTCCTGTACCGGAGACCTGAGAGATACCGTTATAGTTCCATTCCGGCAACGAAAGGACATCGCTCTCCATATCGGTCTTCACGTTCTTCTCGAGAGTCCAGTTGGTCACCCGGTGACGCGCGGCATTGGAGCCGGTCATGATACTGCACCTGGTAGGGGAACTTACGCTTGAAGCATATGCCTGGGTAAAAATGACACCCTGCCGCGCAAGACGCTCCATATTAGGGGTCTCATACCTTTCATTATAGAAAGTCTTCTCCGTCCAGAACGGAACGGAAGTATCCTGCCATCCCATGTCGTCAACAAGGAAGAAAATAATATTGGGACGGTCTTCACCGGACCTGCCGGAATTCTGTGGATGTGCATACGCACAAGTACCTGCAGCAACAGGTGCAAGCCCCAATGCAACTATCAGTCTACGGTTCATTCAATATTTCTTTAACAATTATACATGAAAACGACAATACCGGAAGCACCCTGCTAACGGGTGCAATATACGCTGAAATCGGCTATCCGTGGAATATCCCTGCTATTGTCGACAACAAGCCTAAATGATGATGCTTCCACCGGAGTGTCGAAATATGCTATTCTCTTGTGTCCCACGGAAGTGCCGGAGCAGACTGTCTGCCACTTGCCTCCGACTCTGGCATCCACGCGATAAGACCTTATCCTCTCCCCTTCCGCGATATCTTCACTGATGATGCAGCAGTCGGCCTTGCGGACGGAAGGAAGTTTAAGCGTCAGCTTTTCAGCCTCTCCGGAAGTCTTTCCAACAGGCGTCCCGAATCTTCTGGAAATCTCGGCACCCCATTCCTGAAGGCGCCTTACGTCCCCTTCAGGAATAAGACCGTCCGGATCCGGGGTCAGACCGACTATCAGGGTAGCATTCCGCCCGACGGATTTTTCATATATATCCATCAGTGTCTCAAGAGAATATACGGCATTTTCATCACCGGGCTCCCAGAACCATTCATGTCGCCCGTTCGCCCCGCGGAGCGGAGTATCGGCCATTGCAGGTACCCAGAAGGCGCCGTCAGGATCTCCATGAGCAAGGAGCCCGTTGTGTGCGGCAGCCGACTCATTGTTCCGGTTGTGACTGTAAGGATAAGGGAAAGTCGACCAGCACGGATAACCCACAGTACCGCTTTCAGAACCGCCCCAGCGAAGGTCCGCACGGTCTGCATTGTGATAGAAAAGGCAGTCCGGCTGGTATCTGTCCACTATCGGCTCCACATCAGGCCCCATGCCGCGGGGATCATCCGCACCTCCGTCAAACCATATCATGAACAGGTCTCCGTATCTGGTACATAGCTCGGTCACCATCCTTTCGCAATAGCGGCGGTACCATTCCTGGCGGTTCTTTGCGAAATTCCCGTCCCCTTCCGCCTTGAAATTGTGAATGCCGAGCAGGGAATTCCAGCGTATCCCGACATAAATGCCGGGCTGGATCCCGTATTTCCTGCATGAATTCACGAAATCACGGACAATATCCCCCTTGCCGTCCCTCCACCTGACCGCCTTAAGGCAATACGGGTTCACATCACTCTGCCACAGTCCGAAACCGGTCTCATGAGTTGCCGTCAGAATGGCAAACTTCGCTCCGGCTGCCTTTGCCGCACGGATCCATTGGTCGGTATCAAGATGTTCCGGATTGAAAATATTGTAATCCTCGACAGGATTTATACGGTTGTTCCCTTGACCGTACACCTGACCGTCAAACACATGCAGGTCATAATGGAACACAACTCCCATCTCCGCCTCATGCCATTTCAGCTGTCTTGGAGCCGGAACAGGGATTCCGTTCTCCTGGGAAAACAACATCGGGACAGCCAGCAAGATTGTCAAAAATGCAATAAAAGTCCTTTTCATTACAGACAATACGGTTTACGGTTGCCGGTACGGAAATCCCCGCCGCATGCTCATTTGAAAAGCCTTCCGGCAAAGTCGGTCAGGTAAATCCTCCAGTTGCGCCAGATATGTCCGCCACCGGTCTCTACATAGACATACGGGTAGCCGTGTTCATCAAGATAGGAACGGAGTTTTTTGTTCTCATCATACAGGAAATCCGTATTCCCTATGGCTATATAGTAAAGTTCCAATCCGTTGGCAAATTGCTTCGCAATCTTCGCATCGAAGTCATCATAAATGCCTCCTTCCCCGTTTTCCGGGTTCCTGACCGCTGCGGAAAACAGCCCTACATAGTCAAACATATTCTCATACTGCTTGGATATATGGAAAGAATGGAAACCTCCCATAGACAGGCCGGCAATCGCACGTCCCGATTTTTTCCTGATGGTACGATAATGTGAATCGACATAGTCCACTATATCCCTAAAAGCCGCTTCATAGGAACCTTCCATCGTTTTCATCGGCCTTGTCATCGGCTGGTAGAGACCTTCCGGCCCCTCTCCGGGGGCAGAAGGAAGTCCTGCATTCCCGTTCGGCATCACGACTATCATCGGCTCCGCCTTCCCCTGGGCGATAAGGTTGTCAAGCACCTGCGCCGCACGTCCGAGCGTAACCCATGCATCCTCGTCGCCTCCCATCCCGTGAAGGAGGTAAAGGACAGGATATCTTCTGTTTCCTGAATCCTCATAGCCGGCCGGCGTATAGACTGTCATGCGGCGCTGCATGCCGAGTCCGGGAGAATCGTACCAGACCTTCGAGACCGTACCGTGAGCGGTTTTGCAGACATTGTACAGATTGCCCTTTTCTCCGGGTATAATGAAAATATTCATCATAGAGCGTACGTCTCTCATCAGAAAGACATTTGCTGGATCCAGCATCTGCAGCCCGTCGACTATGAAGGCATAGCTGTAAAGTTCCGAATCGAGAGGACCGGTGGTCAGAGACCAGACACCTCCCTCGCCCTCAACAAGTCCTGCTTTTCCCCAGCCTCCGTTTTCATTTTCAATGCAGTCTCCGGTAACTTCGACTTTCACTGCCTTGGGGGCATAAATACGGAAAGTAACGGAATTGTCCTCGTTGATCTGAGGAGAACGGACTCCTTCTTTTGTAAAGATTGCCTGCTGCGCCGATGCAGCCGCAGGCAGCAGCATGGCTGCAAGTAAAATCAGAAAAATCTTTTTCATACAGTTATCAGTTTTCAGCCAAAGTTATATAAAAAAACAATCAGCCGCTACGGTCAAATCCATAGCGGCTGATATTTTTAAAGACTTCCGGCTCCGGGCTGCGCCTTTCGCACGGAAAGACAGTCACCCTGTTATTTCAGATAGGCGTCTGCAACGACCTTTTCGCTGCGGGATATGAAATCGCTCAGATCCTTGCCTTTCAGCATGCCGTTGGCAAGCAGCGCCAGGTCAGTAATCTGCTTCAGAATCTCATTCTTGGCAGCAAACGCCTCAAGGTCAGCCTTGTGGGCCTCTGCAGCAGCAGTATTTGCATCAGTTGCAGCTTTCTTCTGCTCCTCTGTTGCGTCTTTCGGAGCCTCTTCAACGGCAGCCTGCGGTTTGACCTCAGCCTGCTTAGCTTCCATTATCCTGGCTACCAGAGGGTTCTGCATATTTACCGTGATATTGTAGGATGCAGGCATCTCTCCATAGAAGTTCATCCCGCCTCCCAGAGACGACATCTCACGGTAACGGCGCATGAACTCGGACTGTGTGATGGCTATAGGAGCGGCATTCTCGCCGAGATTGTCAGCTACTACATAGTACTGGTTCTCTTTCGGAAGCACAGACTGGAATATGGTATTCAGATCGGCCTTCTCGGCATCGTTGAGTTCAGGCCTGATCTTGTCCTCTTTCGGGATGAGGTTGTCGACAGTGTCGGAGTCCACACGGGCAAACCTGCTGTTCTCGACCTTCATCTCAAGCATGTTCACGAAATGCGAATCCAGCTGGCAATCCATCAGAAGGACATCATATCCCTTATTCCTGGCAGCTTCGATGAACGGGTACTGCGACTCTGTATCGGTAGCATACAGGAAGACGACCTTCTTGTCCTTGTCGGTCTGAGCACCTTCGATAGCCTTCTTATAATCATCTATGCTGAAATATTTTCCGTCAGTGTTCTTCAGCAGGCAGAACTTCATAGCCCTCTCACAGAACTTCTCGTCGCTGAGCATACCGTACTCGATAAAGAGTTTCAGGTTGTCCCATTTCTTTTCGAGGGCCTCGCGCTCGTTCTTGAATATCTCCTCCAGACGGTCCGCAACCTTACGGGTGATATAGCCCGATATCTTCTTCACGTTCGCATCGCTCTGGAGATAGCTCCTCGACACGTTCAGAGGAATATCCGGAGAGTCTATCACGCCATGCAGCAGGGTAAGGAAGTCAGGAACGATATTGTCCACTGAATCCGTCACGAACATCTGGTTGCAGTAAAGCTGTATCTTGTTTCTGGTAATCTCCATCCTGTCCTTTATCTTAGGGAAATAAAGGATACCTGTCAGATGGAACGGATAGTCCACGTTCAGATGGATATAGAACAGAGGTTCCTCCTGCATCGGATACAGGGCCCTGTAGAACTCCATATAATCCTCCGGCTTAAGATCGGTAGGCTTCTTTGCCCAGAGAGGTTCTGTCTTGTTGATTACATTGTCCTTGTCGGTATCGACATACTTGCCGTCTTTCCATTCCTGCTCTTTTCCGAAGATGACAGGTACAGGCATGAACTTGCAGTATTTGTCCAGAAGGGTCTGGATGCGTCCTTTGGTAGCGAACTCTGCATCCTCGTCATCGATATAAAGGGTGATTTCAGTACCCCTGCCGGCCTTGTCGCTGTCGGTCATCTCATATTCAGGGCTGCCGTCACATGACCACCTGACCGCCTTTGCGCCCTCTTTCCATGACAGGGTATCGATGGTGACCTTCTTTGACACCATGAATGCAGAATAGAATCCCAGGCCGAAGTGTCCTATGATATTGCCTATCTGATCCTTGTACTTCTCAAGGAACTCTCCTGCACTTGAAAATGCTATCTGGTTGATATACTGGTCGACTTCCTCTGCGGTCATACCCAGACCGTTATCGATCACTTTCAATGTCTTGGCATCCTCGTCCAGGACAATCCTGACATTCAGCTCCCCGAGCTCTCCCTTGAACTCGCCTGACGCCGCCAGGGCTTTCATCTTCTGGTCGGCATCGACCGCATTGGCCACCAGTTCCCTCAGGAAAATCTCATGGTCCGAATAGAGGAATTTCTTGATCACCGGGAATATGTTCTCGGTAGTAACACCGATTTTACCTTTTGTCTCGCTCATAATTATTATTGTTTTCAATTATTATCCGACTATCCTTCGGCAAGCGCCCTGTCTTCCGCCCGGGATGACATTTCCGCACAATAGCCTCCGGAAACACCGGCTCGATCAGTCAAAATATGTTCCAACAAAAAAGGACTGACATTCTGTCAGTCCTGCTAACCGGTCCCGGCACGGTACCGTCTATTCTTCAAGCAGAAACGGTTCTCTGCTGACATCATAGACCACGCCATGGTTTCCGTCCTTTTCCCAACATGTAATCATGCACCAGTCCTTCTCCTGTCCGTCCTTGAGGATATTGATGACAAACGTCCCTACAGCCCTGCCCGTGCCGGACAGATATTCATCTTCAGGATACTCATAAATATAGGTGCATGGTCCGTCCTGACTGGAGAATTCAGACACATAACCATCGCCGCCCGTCTCTTTTCCCGATACTTCAAACATTCCGCTGTAACCGTTGCCGGACTTTGTCATGCCGGTGAACTCAAGCTGCATTTCAACACACAGTTCATAAATGTCGGCCGTGACACTCCAGCTATCCTCTCCATTGCATCTGAACGTGGCAAACATAACGGCACCGGAATAATAATTCAGGCCGCCTATGTCGGTAAAGCCTTCAGCCGACCATTCGGCTCCCGTTTCCCTGATTGATTTTCCCCGGGTATGAATCTCTGTCATGCCATTGTAAAAATCCAGATAGCCGTCAGTCCCGGATGAATATATGAATGTGCTTTCCTCTTCACCCGGAAAAATCCTGCCGTGCAGCCAAGACTTTTCCTGCTCCTCCGGTGAAAGTGACAGATACTCATCGACATCAATCATGCGCACCAAGGATTCCGCACATGGAAGGATGTAAGTATCCAGCACCGTACTTCCATAATTTACAAGTGTTTTGTCCGATACTACGAAACCGTTTCCCTCTTCCACCTTACATGAAATCACGGAAAACAGAAGGATAACATACAGCAAATATTTTTTCATAACCATAAAACAATCAAGCCAATAATCAGAACCTGCAACCTATCCCCGCCATACACCCTACATAAAGGGAGCCTGCGCCCACTTCAAAAAAACCGAAAACCTTCTTCCCGACCGTAACGCCTACGGGCACCAGCTGCAGGCATATTGCGGTTGAATACGTGTTCTGGAAAGTAGCGTATGAAACACCGGCACCGACAGACGAATAGAGCTTCACATATTCCCTGTTCAGATAGGAGAATCTTGCCTGCGGCATGAATGTCAGTACCACACCGCGGTCAGTCCCGGTCTTCAGTCCTGTATCGGCACTATACTTCTTGCTGTAAATGCCGTTGGCATTGAGCCCCAGGGAAAGGGAGAACCATTTCCTGAAATGAAAGGCGAATTCAGCGGAAAAAGTTCCGGTCATGTAGGTATCACCGTTATAGTCGGCATACATTGAAGCCAATGGCGGGGAAAGGAAATACATCTTGTCCGCAGATCCGTACAATGATGCATCAGACAGCGGGTATCCGCCCCACCCGGCCCTCACCTCATATTTGAACGGAAGAGGCTCTCCGTTTTTATCCTTTGCATAAACAGATGATGCACACAGCAATGACAGCACCGACACAGAAACCGCCGCTTTTACGGCATGCCGCAGAATCATGTTCCTACTCATAATATCGACTAAAACAAAACGCCCATAAGATGCCGGCGGCAGAGAAAATGTTGCACTATACGCTGAAGATCATCTTCGGGCGATTCGCTAACGGCTGGTCCGGTACCACACCCGTCCCGATTCGTCACAGGTAATCATGCACCAGTCCTTCAGCAGGTCTCCACTGTAAATGTCGATGGAAAGAGTCCCTGCGATATCAGATGAACCGGATATGATACTATTACTATATGAAAAGGCATCTCCGGTATTTGAGAATACGGATCTATATCCGTCGGACGAGGTTTCATGGCCGGAAACAGTGAACTTGCCAGTCCTGCCGACATCATCGGAGGTCACCGTGATTTCCATTACACACTCCGAAGAATCGGCTGTCCGCATTAAGATTTCCCATACTCCTTCCTCTTTGCATGCCACTTCTGCATAAAGCAAAGACGACTGCAGGTAAGAACAGCCCATATCGCTGCAGAAATTCTCCACAGTCCATCCGGCACCGGTCTCCAGGAGACGCTTTCCTCCGGTAGAGATTCTGGCTTCCGAAAAACCCTGTTCTACTACAAGTGTATTCCCATCCTCATGAAACACTTTACCTGCCAAAGGAGATTCTCTCTGTTCTTCAGGAGACAATGATATGAAATGGTCTATGTCAAGTAAACGCATCATCATATCCAGTTCTCCGCATACATATGAAAGATAAATTCCTTCTGCATATTTTTCCAGTCTGTCGGAATCAAGCTGCCTGTAGTAATATCCGTCCTCTACTTTGCAGGAAAAGACCGAAAGTGCCGCTGCCATATACAATATCATCCGTTTCATATCCTAATAACATATCAGATAAGTCAAAAACTTACGTAAAAATCAGAACCTGTAACCTACTCCTGCCATACAACCCAGATACAGGGTCCCGCTGCCGATCTCAAAGAACCCGAAGACTTTCTTTCCTGCAGTAACTCCTATGAAAACGACCTGTCCGCCTGTAGCACCCTGCGAGACGCCCTGGAATGTACCGTACGAAAACCCTACACCCAATGATGAATACAGTTTTACATATTCCCGGTTCAGATAGGAAAATCTTATCTGGGGCATGAATGTAACGATCGCCCCGCGGTCCGTTCCGGTCTTCAGTCCCGTATCGGCACTGTACCTTTTGCTGTATATTCCGTTCGCACTCAAACCGAGAGAAAGTGAAAACCATTTTCTGAAGTGGAAAGCGAATTCCGTAGAAATGATCCCTGTCATGTAGACATTCCCGCTGTAGTCTGCATACAGGTCTTCCAGCGACGGGTATGGAGACATAGCCGAAATTTCCGAATCCAGGAAATCCGTCACCGGATAGCCGCCCCATCCCGCCCTTACTTCATACTTGAATGGAACCGGCTCCCTCACTTTCTTTTCCCTGCCATGCGCTGACGGCGCAGACAGAAGCAGAACAAAAACAAAAGCGGTTGCCGCAATGAAACAGGAAGGCAGTTTATCCTGCAGCATATGATTCAGTTTGACTCTCATCATGATGGTCGGACAATAAAATTAACGGAATCGGGAAAAGCCGGCAAATTGCGGGCGAGGCGAGGGATAATATTTTACCGGAGCGCCGTTCCTGCTCACGCCCGTCCGGTCCGAATCGAATATTATAAGGAAAGAATCCGTCACTTCCGGCCCCGTTATCTTCACCGACATTGTCCCGCTTTCAGGTACATACGTAAACAGGCCTTCATTACAGACCGGAAGCGACATCGGGCCGGAAGTTTCATCGTATGCCATCTCCATGACATGATCAGTCCCCGGTTCACGGTAGACCGATCTGAACGAATCCATATATACATCGGAACCCTCGACCTTCATCAACGCCTCTGCCGTAAATGATTCAGAATCGCATCCTATGCTGATTGACCCGTCAGTCATGGCGGCTTCCATACGGAAACCGCCATCTTTCCAATACGGAATCTCATACGGGTCGAATGAAAAGGTACAGTCCGTCTCCATGTGCATGGTACCGATCATATCTACGGTTACCTTTTCATAGTACAGTTTGTCCCATAACTCTCCGAAGTACCGGTCCGCAAGCTGTTCAGAAGCCTCCCTGTCCTCCCTTATATCCTGATATTCCATAAAGAATTCCGTCATTTCGGCACATCTGAAAAAATTGTTGACCTGCCATCCATATGATCTGGAAAACACTTCATAACCAGGATCGTCGATATTTTCGACATAATATGTATCCGTTGCCCGGCAGCCTGAAATGACCTGCACTGCAAGCAGGATTGCAAATACTGTTTTCAAATGTTCCATACCGCATTACATAAACTAAAACCTGTATCCCGCACCGAGCCGTACCCCGGTAAAGACAGTCCCTATTCCGATTTCAGCAAGGGCATAGAACCTTTTACCGGCACATATTCCTAAAGGATTGAGCTGGAAAGAGGGTAAAAGCACAACGGACTGCTCGTCTCCTTTCCTGTATCTGTCGCCGCTTATACAGAATGCCACTCCGGCGCCGAACGAAGAATACATCCGCACATACCGTCTGTTAAGCCAGTGAAGTTTAAGCAGCAGCACAGGTGTCAGATAGTTCCTTGATTCCGACATCTCGAGGGTATCATGGGTAAGGTTCCACTCCGGAAAACCTATGGCTCCGGATTTCCTGTATGTCTTTCTCCCTCCGCCTTCATACGAAAGGCCCGCCTCTAAAGCAATTATACTTGAAAAGTTGCAGGTAAAAGCAGCCGTCCAGACTCCATATGTGAATTCCTTTTCCCTGTATGCATAGTCTCTGTATATCTCAGGTATGCTCGAATGGGTTCCGCTATACAGGAAATCATATCCGAAAGCCCATCTTCCAGGCAGGAATGCACCGCTGAAAGACAATTCGTATTTTTCAAAGCCGGAATCCTGGCTGCTGTCCCGTTCCTTTGCCGCAATGTTCGGAAAACACCCGTAAGCGACAGCCAGCAAAACCGTCAGCACTGTTTTTCGCATAATATGTCTATATAAAACCTCCGATAAGATGCGACATGGAAACTTTTGGTTGCAACCCGTATCAATTATTTATACAGAAATCTCTTGATGCTCATTTTCGGGGTCTTTTCGAACGGCCGGTCAACGACTTCGACCTTCGCCAGTTTGCTGTAAGACGGCATTGACCTGTTCACGGCTGACATCAGGCTGTCGGTCACCTGCTTGAGGGAATCTTCCCCTATTCCGTCAGCGGCGAGCCTGTCTTTATCCAGATAAACAAGGGCTACAAGCTTTGCGCCCCTGTCGACAACCACAGATTCGATAACATACGGCTGGTTGTTCACTGCGGCTTCCACTTCCTCAGGATAGATATTCTGTCCGTTTGAAGTCAGGATCATACTCTTGCTCCTGCCCCTTATGAAAATATTGCCTTGGGCGTCTATCACTCCGAGATCGCCAGTCCTGAGCCACCCGTCAGATGTAAATGCGGCTTCGGTCGCTTCCGGATTCTTATAGTACCCTGACATTATATTTGTACCACGGGCCTGAATCTCCCCCACCACGTGCTGAGGATCCTCGGAATCTATCCTGACCTCGACCCTTTCGACACATTTCCCGCAGGATTTCGGCGCGAACTTTGTCCAATGTTCATAGCCCAGCAGCGGAGCGCATTCCGTCATTCCGTATCCGACAGTATACGGCAGCCTGAACTTCCGGAACCATGCCTCCACTTCCGGATTAAGGGCTGCACCTCCCATTATTATCATACGGACATTGCCGCCGAAAGCAGACATGATTTTTTCGCGTATCTTTTTGAAAATAATTCCGTTGACACCAGGAATCTTTGTAAGCAGCCTTACCGCCGGCTTTTTGAGCACCGGAAGGATGGAGCCTTTGAATACCTTTTCCATTACCAGAGGGACAGTCACTACCAGATAAGGTTTTACGGCGGCCATAGCCCCGAGCAGCAGGGACGGAGTCGGGGTCTTGCCCAGAAAATAAACATGCACCCCACCGCACAGAGGATAAAGGAACTCGAAAGCCATACCGTACATATGGGCAAGAGGAAGCATGGAGACCATCGTTTCGCCGAAACTGCACGGCATGAAATCCAGGCCGAACTCTATATTTGAACTTATGGATTCATACCTTATCATCACTCCCTTGGGAGTGCTGGTAGTCCCCGAAGTATAGTTGATCAGGGCGATTTCCTTATCATTGCCAGTCGGGTAAGACACATCCGACGGACCGAATCCGTGAGGATATCTTGCAGAGAACTTGTCCTCAATGGATTTCATCGAAACCTCCAGCGAAGTGTCTGTACAGTACAGAAGAGAAAAATCCTTTGTCGACAACACTCCTCTGAGCGCAGGCATCTTCCCCGGATCCAGTTTATTCCACAGATCTTCATCAGTGATCAGCAGCAGACTTTCCGAATGGTTCACCAGCGCGTTGATGCTGTCCGGATGGAAATCCGAAAGGATCGGAACAGTAACGGCTTCATAGGTATTGGCCGCAAGGAAAGAAATGGCCCAACGGGCAGAATTCTTTGCACACAGTGCTATCTTGTCTCCCTTCTTTACCCCTGCCGCTTCAAAATGGATATGGAATTTCTCTATATGTCCGGCAAGTTCTCCGAAGGTGAATGATTCCCCTTTATAATTGCTCAATGCAGGCGCATCCCAATGCTCCCTGATCTGCTCCTGCAGGCGGGTAAAATAATGTTTCATAAAAAGCCTGTATCAGTTTTAATGTTACAAATCGTACAAACTTAAGGTTTTTTTATGAAAATAGCTATATTTGAGGGCTTTTGACAAAACAGGCCACATAAATGAGAAAAACACCGATAGTCGCGCTTATATATGATTTCGACGGGACACTGTCTCCGGGAAACATGCAGGAATTCGGCTTCATCCAGGCCATAGGGAAAAGCCCTAAGGAGTTCTGGACAATGAGTGATGAAATAGCCAAAGGCCAGGACGCCAGCAACATACTAAGCTACATGAAGCTTATGTTCGATGAAGCAGCCAAGGCAGGCATCAGGCTGAAGCGTAGTAAATTCAAGAGTTTCGGGAAAAGCGTAGAACTGTTCGACGGCGTACGCGAATGGTTCAGTCTCATAAACCGCTACGGAAAAGAGCATGGAGTCACTGTCGAGCACTACATCAATTCATCCGGTCTGGCAGAAATGATAGAAGGCACTCCCATCGCAAAAGAATTCAAAAGGATTTTCGCATGCTCTTTCCTTTATAATGAAAAAGGAGAAGCCGTCTGGCCAGGAGTCGCCGTCGACTATACGGCCAAGACCCAGTTCATATTCAAGATCAACAAGGGTATACTCAGCATACGCGACAACCAGCTGGTAAATGAAAGCCAGCTGGAGGAAAACAAGCGCATCCCTTTCCCGCAAATGATATATTTCGGCGACGGGGAGACAGATGTTCCATGTATGAAAATAGTCAAGATGTTCGGGGGACACTCGATAGCGGTATACAATCCGGCAATTCCCGGAAAGAAACCCATCGCACAGAAACTGCTCAGACAGAAAAGAGTGAATTTCATCACTCCGGCATGCTATACGAAAGACAGCAGGGCATACAAAGTGGTCTGCGCCATCATAAACAAGATACGCGCAGACCATGAATTGAAAATGCTTGAAAATTTCAAATAAGGATCAATATACCTTCACCTGAAGCTTTGCATACGCCCGTCCGGCTTTCTCGCGGGCTTCTTCGACAGTATCTGCAGTGGCAAGGATGACTCCGAGACGGCGGTGCCCTGCGATTTCAGGCTTGCCGAAGATACGGATCTGCACTCCCGGCTCTTCCAGGACCTTATCCAGATTGCAGAATTCATACTCGCGTGTGTTTCCTTCCACTACGACAGCCTTCGAAGCTGACGGTCCGAAAAAACGGACCTCAGGTATCGGGAGGCCGAGGACGGCACGCGCATGGAGAGCGAACTCGGAAAGATCCTGCGATATCATGGTCACCATTCCCGTATCGTGAGGCCTCGGCGAAACTTCGCTGAAAATCACTTCTTCACCTTTGACGAATAGTTCTACTCCGAAAATCCCGTATCCTCCGAGGGCCTCTGTAATTTCCCTGGCTATATGCTCGGCCTTGCGCACAGCCTCTTCAGGCATCGCCTGAGGTTGCCAGGACTCGCGGTAGTCCCCGTCTACCTGATGATGGCCTATAGGCTTGAGGAAAGTGGTGCCTGCTGAATGCCTTACTGTCAAAAGAGTGATTTCATAGTCAAAATCCACGAAACCTTCGACTATGACCTTGCCGCTTCCTGCGCGCCCTCCCTCCTGGGAAATATGCCATGCGTTGTCAACATCGGCTTCAGAGCATATCACGCTCTGCCCGTGGCCGGAAGAACTCATCACAGGCTTAACCACACAAGGCATGCCTATCTCCCTGACAGCCGACTCGAATTCCTCCCGGTCCGATGCGAACCTGTACGGAGAAGTCGGCAGCCCCAGTGTTTCCGCAGCCAACCGCCTGATTCCCTCCCTGTTCATGGTCAGGCGTGCAGCCTTGGCGGTAGGAACTACATGATAGCCTTCGTTCTCCATCTCCACGAGAGTATCTGTCGCGATAGCCTCTATCTCCGGGATTATTACATCGGGCCTCTCCTGCTCGATAACCTCGCGCAGGGCCTTCCCGTCAAGCATCGGGATGACATGGAAGGAATTGGCTACCTGCATGGCAGGCGCACCTTCATATTTGTCTACTGCAACTACTTGTACTCCGTACCGCTGCAGTTCTATGGCGACCTCTTTTCCCAGCTCTCCCGAACCGCACAAGAGGGCTTTCTTACCATACTTGGTAAATGTAGTTCCGATATTGACCATAATATTATAATTTATTTACCGTATCTTTTCAATATATCTCCGAATGCATCGATACGCCTGTCCCTGAAGAAAGGCCATCCGCGCCTTACATATTCGGTCCGGCCAAGGTCGATATCCACGACCTTAACGCCTTCCTCGTCTTTCCCGAACTCCGCAAGAATTTCGCCCTGCGGACCTGTCGCGAAAGAATGTCCCCAGAACTGCAGTCCGACGGTATTCCCTGAAGGATCGTCCTCATGCCCTGTCCTGTTGACAGTCACTACCGGCAGTCCGTTGGCCACCGCATGTCCTCTCTGAACCAGCTGCCATGCACCGCACTGGACTTTCTGCTCTTCCTCCGGATCAGTCCCGACCCCGCCTATGGCAGTAGGGTAAATGAGAATCTGCGCACCGTTCAGGGCCATTATCCTGGCTGCCTCCGGATACCACTGGTCCCAGCAGACAAGCACGCCGAGCGTTCCGACAGAAGTCTCTATCGGCTTGAAGCCCAAGTCTCCCGGAGTGAAATAGAACTTCTCGTAGTAGCACGGGTCGTCAGGAATATGCATTTTTCTGTATTTACCGGCTATGGAACCGTCTTTTTCGATGACAACAGCCGTATTGTGATATATCCCTGCCGTCCTGCGCTCGAAGAGGGAAAGGACCAGTACAATGCCGAGTTCCTTTGCCAGGGCGCCGTAAGTTTCCGTAGAAGGACCTGGTATCGGTTCAGCAAGGTCACAGAGAGAGGCATCTTCGGTCTGGCAGAAATATACGGAGTTATGAAGTTCCTGAAGTACGACAAGCTGCGCACCCAACCGCGCACATTCACGTATGTTGCCCTTCAGTTTTTCGATATTCGCAGCGATATCCGTCCCGCAGGACTGCTGCACCATTCCGACTTTCAGTATCTTGTCCATATTCTTAATTCTGTTATTGATGACTATTCTCTTACAACGTCCGGAGGAAGCCTTTAGGATACTGCATCGTAACACAATGCAAAGCCCCGTGTCCCGAAAGCAGCGCCCTGCAGTCTATCACTGTCACCTCCCTGTCCGGGAAAACTTCCTGAAGTGTTTTCCGAGCTGTTTCATCTTTTGGGGATCCTGTTCCCGGGACGAGGACGGCTCCGTTGATTATCAGGAAATTGGCATATGTTGCAGGAAGTCTGTAACCATCCAGATAAATCGGATCGGCAAAAGGAAGCGGCACGAGCCTGTAAGGTTTTCCTTCAGGAGTCCTGAAACTCTGGAGCTGGAGCATCATGGATGAAAACTCCTCGTACTGCGGATCGTTTATATCTTCGCACGAAACATATGCAATCGTATCCGGAGAACAGAACCTGGCCAGAGTATCCACATGACTGTCCGTGTCGTCTCCCGCTATATGGCCGAAATCCAGCCAGAGCACACGGTCCAGTCCGAATGCGGTCTTCAACTCGTTTTCTATCTCATTCTTGTCCAGATACTCGTTCCTGTTCATCGAGCACAGGCATTCGGTAGTGGTAAGCAGCGTACCTTGTCCGTCAGAATCTATGCTTCCGCCTTCAAGGACAAACGGACGCATGTCCACGCCGAGGACATCGTCTTCAAAGGCTCCGTCGCTGAAGATCGTCTTGGTTATCTGGTTGTCATAATTGGATGCGAACTTCAGCCCCCATCCGTTGAAAACAAAATCGAATACGTATTTTTCACCCTTTTCGCCAAAGACCGAAACGGCCCCGTGGTCCCTCGCCCACGTATCGTTCAGGTCGGACTGATGGAACATTATCTTGTCCATATCGATGGAAATGCCTTTCTTCTCCGCAATCCCGGCAATATCGGACTTCGCCTCCTCGATATCCCTGGCAACTATCATAAGAGGTTCGAACCTTAATATATTGTATGCGATATCGACATAACATTCAAGTACCTTGTCGAGCTGATACCATTCCGTATCGCTGTGCGGCCATGTCAACTGCACACCGCTCTGTTCCTCCCACTCTGCCGGGAGCCGGCGTTTACCTGTTCCTGCCATATGTTGTATATTTTATTGTTGTCATTCATAATTATGGTCATTCCGGACCTGATCCGAATCAGAGGATAGCCCCGGATCCTGCACCAAGTTCAGGATGACCATTTGCAGACTGTCCTTACGGACCGCCGAAATAGCTGCGGCCATACATAGGTAAAGCATTTCGCGGCCGCTGTGCAAATATAGTCTTTTTTGGAAAGCGTTTTGCCTTTCTATATGAATTTTAAATTATCTTTGGGCGATTTTATCGACACTATAATGAAAAAGACACTCGCCACCATTGTCATGGCCGGAGCCATGGTATTCGGGCTGAACGCCCAGGAAATCGGAAATGATGAACTTACACAGATACGCGGCTCGTTCTCCCATTCCAGGGACGACATGGCACGGATGAATGCTATTTCAGGGAACTACGACCTCAGGAAACTGGCCGTAAACCGGGAACGGCAGGGAAAGACAGACCATTTCTTCAAATACAGGGTCAAAGTCAGCGGAATAACGGACCAGCAGCAGTCCGGACGATGCTGGATGTTCACATCAATGAACGTTCTCAGACCGTCCGTAATGGAAAAGTTCAATATCAGCGGATTCGATTTCTCACACAACTACTGCTACTTCTGGGACCTGTTCGAAAAGAGCAACCTGTTTTTGGAAAATGTCATCAGGACGGCGGAACGCGACATCATCCTCGACAGGGATGTCGCATGGTTTTTCCAGAATCCGGTAAATGACGGCGGCGTATGGAACAGTTTTCTCAACATCGCCGAAAAATACGGTGTAGTACCCGCTTCGGCAATGCCGGAAACGGCACATTCGAACCGCACCTCCTATCTAACAAGTTTTCTGAACGAGTATCTCAGAAAGGAGGGATACGCACTGCGGGAAATGATTTCAGACGGAGCTTCGGAAAAGAAGACCCGGAAATACAAACTGCAGGCAATGAAAGGAGTCTACCGCATGCTCGTTCTGTTTCTCGGCGAACCTCCGGTCGAGTTCACATGGAGATACGAAACCGAAAACGGGGAAATCAAGACCCTGACTTCCACTCCTGCGGACTTCTACAGGAGCATAGTGCCGGCAGACTACGGAAGCGACAGCTATATAATGGTAATGCATGATCCCACAAGGCCGTATTACCAGGTATATGAAATAGACAACTACAGAAATACCTATGAAGGAGTGAACTGGAAATACCTGAACCTGCCCCTGGATGAGATAAAGGCTTCGGCAATGGCTTCCATAAAAGCCGGTGAAGCACTTTACGCATCCTGCGACATAAGCCTCTATTACAAGAGCGACGAAGGCATAGCGGACATGGACATCTATGATTTCGGGTCCCTTATGGGGATGGACTTTGAAATCCATGACAAGGCGGCCCGCATCATGACACGCCAGAGCGGTTCCGCCCATGCCATGACGCTTATAGCAGTAGATACCGATGAAAACGACAGGCCGGTAAAATGGCAGTTCGAAAACAGCTGGGGACCCGATGCAGGCCATAACGGCTACTACACCTTCACAGACGAATGGTTTGACGAATACATGTTCAGGATGGTCATAAGGAAAGATTACCTGAGCGGAAAGGCAGTGGAAGCCCTCTCGGGAGAAGCCGATATGCTTCCGGCCTGGGACTACATGTTCTGATTCCGGTCCGGATACCCCTCTTCACGACTGCCAATCTGTCAGTCGGAATGGCATGGCAGATAATTTGTTTCGTATCGGCCGACATTCATGTGTCCGGCTCATGCCGCAGACATGGATGCACATTTAAAAATCAGAATAAAATACAAACAGATATGACACAGGAAAACAAGGAAGGAAAAACAGTACAGGAAGAAACTGCCGCACAGGAACCTGAAACGGCAAAGGCTTCTGAAAAGGATGCTTCCAAAGAGCTGAAGAAGGAGATGAAAAAAGAGGAGAAAGAGCTCAAGAAAGAAAAGGACAGGATAGAAGATCTGGAAAAACAGGTTAAGGAGCTGTCCGACAAGGTAGCGAAAGAAAAGGATGACTATATAAGGCTGATGGCAGAATTCGACAACTTCCGTCGGAGGACTTCTCAGGAAAAGCTGGATCTGGTCAGCGTAGCTTCCGAAGACACCATCAAAGGACTGCTGCCCATTCTCGATGACTGCGAAAGGGCTATAGCGGCATTGAAGGACTCTACGGACAGTACGGCTGCAAAGGAGGGTACAGAGCTGATTTACAACAAGCTTACAGTTTATCTGAAAGGCAAGGGTCTCTCCCCTATCGAGGCGAAGGGTCAGGTTTTCGACACAGACGTACATGAGGCAGTGGCACAGATGCCGGTCCAGGAGGATGACAAGAAAGGGAAAGTGTTCGACGTCGTGCAGACCGGTTACACTCTGAACGGGAAAGTGATCAGGTTTGCAAAAGTAGTTGTGGGAATCTGATCGGCCGGGAGGTAGAATATGGCAGAAAAAAGAGATTACTATGAGGTACTTGGCGTGAACAAGAACGCCACCCTCGATGAAATAAAGAAGGCCTACAGACAGCTGGCCATAAAATACCATCCGGACAAGAATCCGGGCAACAAGGAAGCCGAAGAAAAATTCAAGGAAGCCGCAGAAGCCTATTCTGTCCTGAGCGACAAGGATAAAAGGGCAAAATACGACCAGTTCGGACACGCCGGACTGGGAGGGCAGCCGGGTCCGGACTTCAGCGGCGGGTTCGGAGACCTGAACGATATCCTGAACAACCTCTTCGGAGGAGGATTCGGAGGGTTCAGCGGCGGATTCGGAGGATTCGGCGGGTTCGGAGGAGGAAGATCCCAAGGCCCCCAGCAGAAAGTATACAGAGGGCGTGATATCCGGGTAAGGGTAAGACTTACTCTCGAAGAGATAGCAAAAGGAGTAGAAAAGGAAATATCCGTCGAAAAGAATGTGCCGTGCCCGGACTGCAACGGCAAAGGAGCCAAAAACAGTTCCGACATCAAGACCTGTCCGGCCTGCGGAGGTACAGGTCAGATAAAAAGGGTTGCCAACAGCATTTTCGGACAGACCATAAGCTACTCTACCTGCCAGCAGTGCGGCGGTGAAGGAAAGATAGTGACCAATCCGTGCCACACTTGCAGCGGCACCGGACTGGTAAGGAAGAAATCCACTGTAAAAGTCAAGATACCTGCAGGTGTCGAAAACGGAATGCAGTTGACCATCAGGGGTGAAGGCCATTGCGCAAAGAACAATGGAATAAACGGCGACCTTCTCGTCCTCATAGAAGAAGTCGAGCATCCTAACCTCAAGAGGGACGGAAACAACCTTCATTACACCAAGGTCATATCCGTCATGGACGCCATTCTGGGAGCAGAGACTGAAATACCATGCCTTGACGGGCCGTACAGGATCAAGATCGAACCCGGCACACAGTCGGGTACCGTAGTAAGACTCAGAGGGAAAGGACTTCCGTCTGTAAACAGTTATGGTACCGGCGACCTGTATGTAAAACTGATTGTCATGATACCCAAGAAGCTCACCAAGAGCGAAAGAGACCTGTTTGAAAGCATCAGGAACAACCCGTCCTTCACAGCCGCCCCGACCAAGGAAGACAAAAGTTTCTTCGACAGGCTGAGAGATATGTTTTAAAGATTATTAAAAATAATTTGCATAAATAATTTTTATTAGTACCTTTGCAGTCCCAAAATAAAAGCAACCTCTTGCGTTGGGGTTCAGGATATGCGTAACGTTGCCATTTAAAACTGTATAAGACATGGATTTGATTAAAGTTGTTGATGACGCTTTTGCAAATGCGAAAGTTTCAGAATATCCTAAGTTCAAGGCAGGTGACACAATCACTGTAACTTACAGGATCAAAGAGGGAGATAAAGAGAGACTCCAGAAATTCAAAGGCGTGGTGATCCAGCTCAGAGGCGCTTCTCCAGCCACCAAGACTTTCACAGTACGCAAGATCTCAAACGGTATTGGCGTAGAAAGGATTTTCCCTTTCTCTTCACCGTTCATCGATGCGATCGAACTGAACAAAGTCGGTAAGGTACGCAGGGCAAGAATTTTCTATCTGAGAAACCTCTCCGGTAAGAAGGCACGGATCAAAGAGAAGAAGATGAACCTCGTAAAAGAGGAAAATGCATAAATGAATATCAGACCGAAATCGGTCTGAGAATCGGCCCCTTAGCTCAACTGAATAGAGCATTTGACTACGGATCAAAAGGTTACAGGTTTGAATCCTGTAGGGGTCACAAAAAGGAAAAGCTTAAATTGGTGATTTTGCCGATTTAAGCTTTTTCTTTTTGGCAACATTACCTTATTTCCGAACCGGCCGACACAGCGGTCAATGTATTTCAATGATATCATCCAGAGAAGTAGAATAACGCCGGGACCGGTAGTCGCTGCGTATACCGTCCGCATAGAGTGCATCACGCTGGGTAGCCAGGCGGACAAGATTCTTTTCGCGGCCGTTGATGGCATCCATTATATGTGAAATCCGGTCATTTTTCTGACGGACAGACAGATCATAGCCGAAAATAGGAATCTGGACAGAATCCTCGTCTACGATATCATCGACGATAACACCTGCCTTCTTATACAGGAAACCAGGCCTGTAAATATCGTGTAAAAGTGAAATGGCGGCAGATACTATCTCCTGCGTACTGCTGACGGCCACCGGAAGACGCATAGACCGCATCGGACAATATTGGCCCAGATCCTCACGGAACCTGTTGGTATGCAGGAAGACAGAGATCTGGCTCGCTGCAGTATGTTCCTTCCTGAGTTTTTGGGCGCATTTGGCGGCGAAATCCGAAACTTGGGCCGAAAGCTGCCCCTCATCCGTAATCATTTCCGCGAATGATCTGGAAGTACATATCGACTTGCGCTTGTCAGGACGTTCTTCCTCCACGCATACATGCCCCTGCAGCTCAAGCCAGGTCCTCTCCCCATGCAACATGAAATGCTTCTTAACCCAATCGGCAGGTCTGGCCGTAAAATCGAGTGCCGTACGGATACCCATGGATTCCATCCTGACAGAAAGCCTGCGCCCTATTCCCCAGACTTCGCGGACAGGAGTAAGGGACAGCGCCTTGATACGCTTTTCTTCGGTTTCCATCATACACAGGCCGTTATATCCTTTGTATGTCTTGGCAAAATGGCTGGCTATCTTGGCCAGAGTCTTTGTAGGAGCGACCCCTATGCTTACCGGAATACCGACCCACTTGCGGATCTTGTATATGAGATCGCGGCACAGCCGTGGTATGTTTTCCGGTGCAATTCCGTCAAGCACCAGAAACGCCTCGTCGATCGAATAGATCTCTATTTTGGGAACGGTATCCGACAGTATGGACATTACACGGGCAGACAGGTCTCCGTAGAGAGTATAATTGGACGAACAGGCTATCAGCTCTCCTCTTTCGACCAGATGCCTGACCTGATAGAACGGCGTACACATCTTTATTCCCATAGCCTTGCTTTCATTGCTTCGCGCCACTACGCATCCGTCATTGTTGGAAAGCACCACAACAGCTTTCCCTTCAAGCTGGGGCTGAAAGACCCGCTCGCAGGAAACGAAGAAATTGTTGCAGTCGACCAGTGCGTACATTGTCTCGGAAAAACGAAGTTATTTCCGGTATGTCTTCTTAATGGTATAGGTGACCACTCCCCATACCGAGAAGGATGAATAATCCCCTATGGAAGGACCAATCCTCCTGAGAGCGAATTCCCCGTCCGCAAAACATACTGCAAGATCCCCTTCGGATGGCTCTATGGATCTGTCGATCACCAGAATATCCCCTTCATTGACCCCGGCATCAGCCATGGAATCACTGACTGCACGGCCGTAGAAAGTCGCTGCCGGATGACGGACCAGTTCCTTGTTGAGATCTATGCACGGATTCATATAATCCTGTGCCGGAGAGGGAAATCCCGGATGGATTCCAGTACCGGATAATTCTTTGTTGTCTTCTTCCATGCCTCAAAGATAGATTTTTTTCATCATCTTTGCAGAAAAATCATCAGACAGCCGATGCGACTTTTCGAAGATGAAATAGCGGATCTGCTGGGCAGGAACGGAATAGGATTTACCGCTGAAACCTTTCCGGCATACACCATGCTCTCAGCTACGAAGACAGCCTACGGATCAGTCCCTGCAGGTACCGTAAGAATCATACTCATACCTCTAAAGGCGTTTTCCATAGAAGAAGCCATGGAACAGAGCATGGCCGCAGGGACGCTGTCCGGATATCCGGACACGATCTCCATTGCCGAAGACAGATGGATGAGGAACCGGGAGATGATGGCAGGAAGACTGCTGGCACACCTCGGGATTTTCCGGTCGATATATGCCAGAGACTGCGAAATAAAGAAAATCTCCAGGACGGAAGCCGACAGTTTTCTGGAACGGACGCACAGCTATGGAGGTGCCAAGTGCCGGTATTGTTACGGGATTTTCCTGAAAAGGGAAAGGGAAAAGGACTTCGGCTTGCATAATGCCGACGGCAGGCTGCTATCAGGGTGCCTGATAGCAGTTGCGGAATTCTCCAACGCCAGAAGGTGGATCAAAGACGGCCGGAGCGTCCGCTCATACGAATGGATACGCTATGCCTCCCTGCCGGATGTCCGCATAAACGGCGGCATGGGCAAAATTCTGAACCGCTTCATCGGAGACATCGGTCCGGATGACATCATGAGCTATGCAGACCTCGAATGGTCCGACGGACAGGCATACCGCAGACTCGGATTCTCGGCAGACGGGAAAAAAAGTCCTGTAACATTCGCCGTTGTCCCCGGCTCATGGCAACGGATACCGGTAAATTCGCCGAAACAGGAGCATATCCCGTCCGGCAGCGATACCGCTGCCAATGGTCAGGAAGCGTCTTCCATACGTTATTTCAGGAATTTCGGAAGCCTGAAATACAGGCTCAGGCTATATTGACCTCGCCGGAAACAGACTTTTCTCCGGAACGCCATTCCCCGACGACACTACGTTATCTTTTATAAATCGCCGCATATATGGCGATAAATATAAAACACATCAGCGGCAGGACAAATCCGGCAGACATCCTCGCCTCACCGAGAAGGCCCATCAGCACAGGGGATACAGCCCCTCCTACGATAGACATTATAAGATATGACGAAGCAGTCTTGGTGCCCTCTCCGCGTATATCCGCAAGGGCCATGGAAAATATTGTCGGGAACATGACACTCTCGAACAGATATGTCGCGCACAGGGCCGCTATTCCGGATGTACCCCCGCACAGAATCGTCAATACCATGCACACTGAGGCACCTGCGGCACACCCTAAAATCATCTTCCACGGATGGAGTTTCTCCATTATGACAGTCCCGAGAAGACGGCCTACCATGAAAAGCCCCATTCCGCCGAATGAAAGCATGAGAGCGGCAGTCTGCGGCCCGATACCGGAATCGGCCTCGGTAACATAATTGATAAAGAAGGAGTTTATGCCTGTCTGTGCCGCCACATAGAAAAACAGGGCCGGGACTCCATACCGGAACGTCCGGACTTTCCATATGGACTTCCGGTCCGTGTTTCCGGATTCATCCTCAGGGGATGCATCCGAGGTATCGACGGAAGGCAGCCGCAGTCTTGAAAAGACAAGGCCCAGGACAAGAACGACACAGCCTATTACGGCATACGGAAGGGATATGTCGCTGTCTTCCCCGAGAATAATGAGCCCTCCGGCCAAAGGTCCAGCTATCCAGCCCAATCCGTTAAAGGACTGGGCCAGGTTAAGGCGCCTAACAGCAGACTCCCTGTCCCCCAATACGGTAGCATACGGGTTTGCCGAAGTTTCAAGACACGTCAGACCGCATCCTATTACAAAAAGGCACAGCAGGAAAAACGGAAAGGACATGAGCCGTGCTCCAGGCACGAACATCAGAGCCCCTATCCCGTACAATACAAGCCCCAGGACAATACCCGTGCGGTACCCCCACCTGCGGATTATCCTTCCGGCAGGAAGCGCCATCAGGAAATATCCTCCGTATACAGTAGCCTGCACAAGTCCGCTTCTTGCCTTGGAAATGACGAGCACATCCTGAAAATGCTTGTTCAGCACATCGAGAATACCATGTGCGAATCCCCACAGGAAAAACAGACTGGTAACCAAAATGAACGGGACGAGATAATTTCGGCCCGAACTGTCTCTTACGATGCTGCTCATAACTTGAATATCCTCTCCATCAGCTGCCATTTTTCATGCGAGGCCGCATGCGGATCCGCATTCTGGAAACGCGACATGTATTCTTCCCATTCACGCTGACGGGGAAGTCCGGCCAGACGTGCATTGTCTTTTTCCCAGTCGAAGTCATCCACCGTATCTACGATCATGAACAGCAGATTCCCTTTCAGGTAAATCTGCATGTCAAGAATACCTACTTCCCGGATGCCTTCCCTGATTTCCGGCCATACACGGGAATGTTCCTTTACGTAATCCGCTATCAGCTGAGGATCATTTCTCAAGGTAAGGGTCTGACAATAACGTTTCATATACTCGCGATGCTTTTCATATGGTCCGACAAGGGACGGCTACATATATCTTCGCCGTCTTTTCCAGTGTTTCCATTTCCTTATGATTTTCAGCCTGCAAAGTTATTAATTTTCTATATGCCGGACAGAATATTTTAATTATTTTTGCGCATCCTTAAAAATATTTCTTAAACAATGGAAGCAATTGTCAAGACCGATTTCCATTTCCCTGGACAGACCGGGAAATACACTGGTAAAGTGCGTGATGTATATGATATCGACGGGAAATATCTCGTGATGGTAGTAACAGACAGGATTTCTGCATTCGATGTCGTGCTGCCGGAAGGAATCCCATTCAAGGGGCAGGTACTGAACCAGATAGCCTCCAAATTCCTGGACGCAGCCTCGGACATCCTGCCGAACTGGAAAATAGCTGTTCCCGACCCCATGGTTACAGTCGGACACAAATGCGAGCCTTTCAAGGTCGAAATGGTCATAAGGGGCTACCTTTCGGGACATGCCTGGAGAGAGTACAAGGCCGGAAAACGCACTATCTGCGGAGTACAGATGCCTGAGGGCATGGTAGAAAACCAGAAATTCCCGGAGCCGATCATCACCCCGACGTCCAAGGCCGCAGCAGGACATGATGAAGACATATCAAAAGAAGAGATAATCGCCAAAGGAATCGTCAGCCGCGAGGATTATGAACAGTTGGAAAAATACACGAGGGCAATATATCAGAGGGGTACTGAAATCGCCGCCCGGATGGGGCTGATTCTCGTAGACACCAAATACGAATTCGGAAAGAAAGACGGGAAAATCTATCTGATGGACGAGGTGCATACTCCTGATTCCTCACGGTACTTCTATGCCGACGGATATGAGGAAAGGCTGGCAAAAGGAGAAAAGCAAAAGCAGCTTTCCAAGGAGTTCGTCCGCGAGTGGCTGATGGCAAACGGGTTCCAGGGCCAGACAGGACAGAAAGTCCCTGAGATGACCCCTGAAATCGTAAGAAGCATATCCGACAGGTATGTCGAACTTTACGAGAACATCACCGGAGAGAAGTTCCAGCCTGCCGAGGACAATGCGACTGAAGACGAAATCCTGGAGAGGATTTCAGCCGGCGTCGGCAAATGTCTTGAAGGTCTTGAATAACATGAAGTCCGGTCGGATACCGGACTTCAGATAATACTATAGACCGGCCGGAAAATCAGCGGCAGCGGGAAATAAGGTCATCACCGAGGGCGGATTTCACTTCTATGTGCTTCAGGACAGCCTGAACGAACGGATTTGAATCGAACAGTCCTCCGCGTACTTCCGCGAAGTCCTGCTTCCGTTCTTTCTTGTCCCCGTCGGCACCGAAGCCCGTCATCGCAGAAAGGGAAAACTCCTTGCGGGCGTCTTCATATACGAGTCTGTCAAGCTGGATGACAGACTCTTTCCATTTCTCTACGATCGAAATCACCTGTTCGCGGGTTATCGTTGCAGGATCAATACCGTACCATGATCCGATGACTCCATATGCCCAGGTCCATTCATAATCATAATAATGTGCATGCATGTCCGCAAACCTTTCGTTGACTGTGCGGACATCATCCGTGCGCCCGGACTCAATATCGTCCAGCAGTTCGTCTACCAGCTTCTTCGGGGCTATCATACCGGACAGATCCACCCATCTGCCTTCTCCGTAAGGCTTGTCAGGCATCATTCTGGCCCTGATGGCATTCACATCGGAGCAGTCGGTATCCTCAAGCCTTTTTATCAGGGAATTGCCTAAGAACTTGTTGATGGCCATCTCATAATATTTCAGCCCCTTTTTAAGCGCGGAATTCTTTATCTTTCCGCTCTGGTAAGAGTATACGTCTGAATTCTCGCCTGATACTACGGCCAGATTCTCAAGGATTTTCCTGGCGTTGAGCATTTTCTGGATTGTATACGGACTCAAAAGGTTGTAATTGATGCTGTCGAGCCTGTCCGGGTCCTTTCTTGCGTCACGTTTAGGCCATTTCTGGGCGTCACGGATCGTACCCACGCTCTTCAGGTTTACGCCAGGTACTATATAAGAGGTGTTCTGCTGCTCTATCAGGTAGGAAAACGGAAGATTGGAAGTATCCTGATGGGTAACATGACGTCCCATTACCAGAGAAAAGGCCCCGACCTTGGCCGGCCACAGAAGATAAGAATCAGATGAGGTCTTCGCTCCCCTCTCCAGAATTCCCTGATGGATAGGACCGAGTTTGTACATATGGTTGCTCTGGTTGGATCCCGAACCGGCGTTCATGAAAGAGAACATACCTGCAATCAGCAGGGTGGATTTGTGGTGGGTGACTGTAAACGGTCCGGCAAAAATGGCGCAGGCCTCTCCGTTTTCTCCCTGGCAATTACTGAAAAACAGGGAATCCGATGCAGAATATGTATGGCCCAGACGGCAGCACTGTCCGATGAAACAGCGGGAAAATGTCACTCCGTCTTCGACAGAAGAACCGCTGCATATGATGAAGTCATCTCCGATGACCCCTACCCCGATATGTACCGGAGCGTAAGAGTTGCTGTTGATGCTTCCGTTCTTGAGACGGGACGTCCCTTCTATCTTGCAGCAGTCCCCTATCCTCACATTCTTTATATAGCCGGCATCTACAATAGTGACATTCCGGCCTATATGTCCCATGTCCGACAAGACCGACTGCACATAACGCAGGGTCATCTCGCGCATCCTGGCTATGAGTTCAGGTCTGTGCCGGTACAATGCCATTACGTAAGCCTGCTGGGCAGACAGCCTGTCATGGATCATGACCTCCCTGCCTCCAGTCTCGTTCAGGACCGAGACTTCGACACCGTTTCCGAAACTGCTGGTTCCGTCTACAAGGATAATATCCACATTTTCGATAAACGACCCCGCACCGATCTCATAATTCGCGATATAGTTCTTTACATTCTCGATGCAGCAGTCATCCCCTACGGTGACATTGTGGAGTGTGGCATAATAGATTCCGGAATGTTTTTTCATCCCTCCCGGGAGGATGAACTCTTTAGTAAAGGCCCCGAGCCGGATACGGCCGGAAAATCTTGTGTTGCATATATAGTCTGCAGAAAATCCTTCAGACACTTCCACCTGCTCCCATCCGGAAGAAGTACATCCTTGATTTTCCAGTCTTTCAATCTCGGCTATCGTAAGTTTCCTGAACATTTCCATATTATTAAGATTTTTAACGGATACAAAAATAATCAAATCATTCGTCCGGCGAAACAGGGTGCTGCCGTAAAAACCGGCCTTATACATTATTTCCGATACGGTTTATGAACCGGTTGCTTGATTTTTCAAATAATTCGATATATTTCTACTTGTTTGAATTACTAATTGAAATCCGAAAACCGATGTGGCGTGGGTAGGGGCAGGATATTCCTTCGGACTCAACGGAGTAGCGGATGTGGGGCACATTATGCCTTACTATGGCAGTGATGCACGTCCTTTCATCATTTCCCTGGACGGATGGGCCGGGACACAGAGATATGCCACCGTATGGAGCGGAGACCAGACGGGAGGCGACTGGGAATACATACGTTTCCATATCCCGACCTTCATAGGATCAGGACTGTCGGGACAGCCCAACATAACTTCAGACATGGACGGGATTTTCGGAGGAAACAACATTCCGGTAAACATCAGGGAATTCCAATGGAAGACATTCACCCCGATGCAGCTCAACATGGACGGCTGGGGCAGCACTCCAAAATACCCCGACATTCTGGGAGAACCGGCCGCTTCCATAAACAGATGGTACCTTAAACTCAAATCGGAACTGATGCCTTATGCCTACACTATTGCAAAGGAGGCGGTATACGGACTTCCAATGATCCGGGCCATGTTCCTCGAATACCCGAATCATTATACGCTCGGAAGAGCGACACGGTACCAGTTCCTCTACGGTCCGTACTTCCTCGTTGCTCCTGTATACAGGGATACGCAGATGGATAAGGAAGGAAACGATATCCGGGACGGCATCTATCTTCCCGAAGGGAAATGGATCGACTATTTTACTGGCGACTTATACGAGGGGGAATGCATCCTGAACAATTTCGACGCTCCGATATGGAAACTTCCGGTATTCGTCAAGAGCGGTGCGATCATACCTCTTGCCAACCCGAACAACAATGTCAGCGGGATACGTTCCGACTACAGGGCGTTCGAACTGTATCCGGACGGCAAGACCGAATTCGAAGTCTACGATGACGACGGGAAAACACAGGAATACCTCAACGGCACTGCCGCTTTCACTATGGTAAAAAGTGCGGTAAGCGGAGAAAGCCTTGAAGTGACGGTTTACCCGACAAAAGGAGGATATACCGGTTTCGAACCTGTGAAGAGCACCGAATTCCGTATCAACGTAACCGAAAGGCCGTCAAGGATATCTGTCCGGGTCGGAGGGAAAACCGTAAAACTCGATGAAGCGTCTGCCTATGAGGAATTCCGCGGCGAAGATAATGTATGGTTCTACAACGAAGCCCCGGAACTCAACAGGTTTGCCACTCCAGGCAGCAGCTTTGCTTCGGTCAGCATAAAAAAGAACCCTCAGCTGATGGTAAAGATAGCCGGGACGGATATCACGGAAAACAGTATAGTACTGAATGTAAAAGGATTCGTTTTCTCGCCTGTTGACCGCTTGCGTACGACATCAGGAACTCTGGAAGCCCCGGAAATGACCAAAGGGCCGGAAAACATCGGAGCATATACTGTCACTCCGTCCTGGAATGAAGTCCCGAATGCGGATTACTATGAAATCGCATTCGAAGACAGGCTCTATACCACTATAAAGAACACGTATCTCCCTTTCGAAGACCTGGTCCCTGAAACAGGATACTCCTTCAAAGTCCGCGCAGTAAACAAAGACGGATACTCTGAATGGACGGAAGCGGGATACTCCACGACAAGCGACCCTCTTGAATTCGCCGTAAAAGGAATATACGCCCAGGCAAGCTGCGCTTCCCAGCCGGGAAATGCCATTGGAAAACTCGTAGACTTCGACGAGAAGTCCCTCTGGCACAGCAAATGGGGGAAAGGTGACGCCGTACCGTTCGATATTACCCTCGACCTCAAGAGTGTGAACATGCTCGACAGGATAGAATATGTGCCTCGGGAGGACGCAGGAAACGGAACGGTCCTTTCAGGCAGCATATCATTCAGTACGGACAAGATCGGATGGAGCGCTCCGGCCGAATTCCGTTGGGACCGGACCGGAAAAGTAAAGACCTTTAAATTCGGAAGCAGACCTGACGGGAATGCGGAATCGGCCCGATACGTAAAAATCCATGTTTCCGAAGCAGTCGGAGGCTTCGGTTCCGGGAGCGAAATGTATGTTTTCAGGGTACCCGGCACTGAAGGCGTGCTACAGGGGGACATAAACAGAGACAAGCGCATCGATGACAACGATCTTACTTCGTACATGAACTACACGGGCCTTAGGCAAGGCGATGCGGATTTCGACTATGTAAGCATCGGGGATATCAACGGCAACGGGCTCATAGACTCATATGACATTTCCGTAGTTACCACCATGCTCGACGGAGGCGTAAATGCAAATGACTCCCAGGAAGTTTCAGGAACCGTCACTGCAGTTCCGGACAAGACTGTCTTCAAGGCCGGAGACATCATCAGCATAAAGGTCAGAGGAACAGGAATGCAGAATGTCAATGCCTTGAGTTTTGCCCTTCCTTATGATGCCTCCGTATATGAATATATAGGAACCGAAACGGAAGGAATGAAAGAAATGGTGAACCTCACATACGACAGGCTGCATACGGACGGGCAGAAAGCCCTTTACCCGACTTTTGCAAACAAGGGGAACAACTTCCTTATTGAAGGGGAATGCGACCTGTTCACGATAAGGATGAAGGCCAGAAAAGACGGCACGTTCGACCTCAAGGCCACAGACGGAATGCTCGTAGGACGCAACCTGAAAGTGGTGAACTTCACGGAATGACCGCAGACAAGGAAATCATTCCTGGCTCGTCCCGGAATCCGCGGCCTCAAGCCGCCTTACGGCATTAGAGACTTCATCATAGCCGTATCCGCGTCCGAGTGCGAATCTGAGCAATTTGAGACGGCTCTGGGGATCACCCTCCAGAGCCTTTCTTTTGGTACGGAGTATTTTCATGAGCCTGGTGTCAGCCTGCTCCCTGTCTATTCCGGACAGGGCCTCGGAAATGACGGAAGGGGCAATTCCCTTCGCTGAAAGCGCATGCCTGATCTTCACTGTCCCCCATCCGGAAAGCGATGCCTTGTCTCTGGCAAAGGCCAGGGCATACCGAAGGTCATCGACATATTTGTCTTTCCGAAGAGATTCAAGGACAGATGAAGCAAGCTCAGGTACACGGGAAGGTTCGCACCCGTAACGGGACAGGTACCCGGCCGCTTTTTTCAGGATGTCCCCGCCGGAGTATTCCCTTCTTGAACACAGGGTGCGGAGACGGTCCAGGACTTTATCGTACATTTCTTCCATATGATTCCGTTTTTTGCATATCCCGGTCCTGTCAGAAGTAATAGCCGAAACCGACATAGAAGCCTGCCTTGCGGGTAATGCTCGACCAGTGGAGGTTGGCCATAAGAGGGCCGAGGACAGTATCGAACGCATATTCTATTCCGGCTCCGAAATATCCAGGTCCCGACACATAGGACGAGAAGTCATTGCTGTCCCTCATATAATTGACAATCCCGGTCACATAATGGTTGCGGGCCACATTGAACCGGAAATCGGCCCTGAATGTCGTGAGGATATTCCTGGCGAGAGCAAGATTGTTCACTCCTATGAAAGGTATCTGCTGGTCGATGTATCTCCCCGGTATCGAACCGCCGATGCAGTTGACGTACGGAAGAGGCACCCGGTTTCCCAGAAGGAAACGGACATTGGCCGAAGGTATGATCGAGAATACGCCCCCGGTATTTATGACCCCTTTGACATCGGCCTGAAGCGCATGGAAATTGTTGAACCTGTATGGGAATCCGGCAAATGTCCATCCGTAGCTGACTCCTGCCGTAAAGCCGGATTTCGGGAAATAACCGTCATCAAAAGTATCCGCCCTGGCATTCAGGAAAAGGGAAATGTAGTCGTTGCGCATCTGGTCCGGGTTGTAGTCTCCGAAAATCCCTCCTGAAGAATAAAGCGAGCGGAGATTGAAATAATCGTTCCTCAGCCCGAACTGTATGTCGAACAGCGACCAGTTGATATTGGAGATATAGAATTCCTGACGGACATTCAGATAATCCAGATTGAACCTCGAAGAGGTATAGTCAAGAAGGTTCATCCCCGTCCATCGGACAGATGCCGTAGCGTTGAGCGTAGGGGATTTAGGGGAATTATAGGTATAGTGGAACCTGAAATACGGATTGGTGCTTATCTTTCCGGTGAAATCGAAAACAGATCCCTGGAGCTTGTGCGCATTGAGCGAGACATTGAGAAGTACCGATACCACCTCTTCCGTATCCAGACGCACGCCGAATCCGAAATGATGGATAGGCCCGGGCTTGCAGTTTATGACCAGATGGAAAGGCTGTTCCGAACCCTCAAGCTCGTATGTGACATAATCATAGGCCTGCGTACCGAAAACCGCCGCCACCGCATTCTCGATGTCCTGCCTGCATACCCTGTCTCCGGGACCGATATTTATCTTTTTCATCAGGATTTCCTGTTCCTGCTCCCCGACACCTCTTATTTCTACTCCGTCCACATAGACCGGATCTGAGTTTATATCCAGAGCCTTGGCATTGTGCAGGACCAAAGTGTCCTGCCCTACCATATGTTTTATATTCAACAGTTTGTCCGAATTCTGATAAGCGGCGACAAATCCTTTATGAATGATACGGTCTATGCTTTCTGAATCAAAACTCATCATGTTGTACTCTTCCAGGTCAGGCTTTATGTTAACATCGGCAAGGCCCACATTCTGCTCGTAGACCGAACGCCCGAGCATATCTATCCCGGCATTTATGATATCGCCTATGTTGTTTATCTGGTCATAGCGTTTCCTGCCGCTGGAGACATCCACACCTATTACTATGTCCGCCCCCATCCGACGGGCAAGGGCAGTCGGATAATTGTCCCTCATTCCACCGTCTACCAGCACCATGCCGTCCACTTTCACAGGAGCGAATATTCCCGGGATCGACATTGTGGAGCGCAGTGCGGTGGTTATCTTGCCGGAATGCCATACCTTTGCCTTCCCCGACGCCAGATCGGTCGCGACGCAGGCGAACGGTATCGGAAGATCATTGAAATCCAAAGAATCCTGATATCCTACAGACAAGGCACTGAAAAGATTCTGTACGTTCTGTCCGTATATATAACCCGACGGAAGGCTTCCTAAAAGGTTATCCTTGACAATATCCGACGCCACTCCGCTGTCCGCCCCGAGCACAAGTTTCCCGTCATGCCTCTGGACATCGGTACTTT
This sequence comes from Candidatus Cryptobacteroides faecipullorum, assembly GCA_017694885.1. Lineage (GTDB taxonomy): Bacteria > Bacteroidota > Bacteroidia > Bacteroidales > UBA932 > Cryptobacteroides > Cryptobacteroides faecipullorum. Next base: position 46,082 of record JADIMH010000056.1, read on the forward strand.
CAAACTGCTCGGGCATGTCGGGTTCATCATCGCTCCCCTGCCCGGAAAGACCGCCAGAATACCGGAGTCCGTCCGCCTTCTGCTCCAGATAATATTCTTTCCTGTAATAGAACGGGAATGAAAGGAGATACTTCTCCTTGTACTTTTTCTCCGAATAGGATATGAATTCCATCGGTATCCTGTCGCTCAGCGCAAGATCCCAGTCGATGCTCCTTACTATTGCCTCGAGTTCCCCGATGCTGTATCCCAACGCATATATTCCTCCGACAAGTCCGCCCATACTGGTTCCGAGGACCATATCTACAGGCATGCCTATGGATTCCAGATACGCGATAGCGCCTATATGGGCCGCACCTTTGGCTCCCCCTCCGCTCAGGACCAGGGCTACCGTCGGCCTGTGCCGGCGGATACTGTCCATCCTGGCCCTGATCTCTGCGATACTTGCAGAATCGTCGCCGACAGTCCTGACGGCATATGAAAGGCTGTCCCCGGACTCATAGATGACAGACTGTTTTTCACCGGCACGAATCCCTGTCCAGAGACCGGACAATAAAAAGAATACGGTAAGAGTCAGAAACTTATTCATATATGGTTTTCAATGTAAAGATCACCTGTTACACGCTTTTGTCTTTATGCCGGCCTGCCAGCATACCGCATGCAGCCAGGATATCCTCGCCTCTGGAAGCGCGGATAGTGGTAGTGATCCCCGCCCTTGAGAGCCTGTCCCGGAACAGTTCCATGACACCCTGCGAAGAAGGGCCATAAGGAAAATCCGGTATTTTGTGGAACCTTATCAGATTCACCCTGCATTCCAGTCCGGCAAGCATGCGGGAAAGAGCGTCAGCATGCCTTTTGGTATCATTGAATCCTGCAAACATGGTATATTCGAAACTTACACGGCGTTGTCCGGTAAAGTCATACTGTCTTATAAGTTCCAGGACATCCTCTATGGGATACGCGTTCTCGACCGGCATCATGGACAGACGTTCGTCAGGGAAAGGATTATGCAGACTGACGGCCAAATGGCAGCGGCTTTCATCGAGGAACCTCTTCAGGAAAGGCAGTACTCCTATGGTAGAGAGTGTGATGCGCTTCGGACTCCAGGCGAACCCCCAGTCAGAAGTCAGGACTTCAATGGCCCTGGCAACGTTCTCATAGTTATCCAGAGGCTCGCCCATTCCCATGAATACCGCATTTGTGAGGGCATCGGATTCATCTACTGATATGAACTGCGAAATGATATCCGCTGCCGAAAGATGTCCATGGAACCCTTGTCTTCCGGTCATGCAGAACCTGCAGCCCATGCGGCATCCCGACTGGGAAGACACGCACAGGGTAGCCCTGTCACCATCGGGTATCATGACGGCTTCTACGGCCCCGGCCTCGGTTGCCGGCGCATTTACCGGACCGGTGACGTCTTTTCCGGGAGGACACTGCAAGCTTCTGCTGAATATCCCTTCCACCGGGAAAAGATACTTTCTGGTCCCGTCCGACGATACCTGCAACCGGCTGTAAGGGGTCACCCCTACCTCATATCTTTCATTGAGGGCGGCACGCCCGGCCTTGGAAATATCCGTCATCTGGTCTATCGTCCTGACTTTCTTCTGATAAAGCCATCTGGCCATCTGGCCTGCGGCGAATTTCGGGAGGCCGGCCTCCAGGGCTACTGTCTTCAGTTCGTCCGGCGTTTTTCCTAAGAGTCTCTGTTTCATGTCGGCAAAGTTATATAAATTTGAGTTTACAGAACATCCGTGAAATATTATATTTGTACTTTTGAACAATAATCGGTTACAATATGAACAGCCAGGAATACATCGAAGTATCTGTAAAACTCGAACCCTTTTCCGAGGAAAACGCTGAAATCCTTATGGCGGAACTGGAAGATATGCCTTTCGAGTCATTCGCAATCGAAGATCCTTTCCTGAAATGCTACATTTCCAAGGAACAGTACTCGGCACAGATGCTCAAGCTGGTGCTGGACGGTATGGAAGAAGACAGTTTCGCTGTCACGGGATTCTATGCCAGACTCATTCCTCCGGCCAACTGGAACGCCCAGTGGGAAAGCCAGTTCAGTCCCATCGTAGTGGACAGGAAATGCACCATAAAGGCGCCTTTCCATACGGGACTGCGCCGCACCAGGTTCAATATTACCATCGAGCCGCACATGGCTTTCGGCACGGGCCATCACCAGACCACATACATGATGTGCCGAGCTCTGATGCAGGACGAAACCGGAATCAAAGGGAAAACAGTACTCGACATGGGATGCGGAACGGCAGTTCTGGCCATTCTGGCGGCAAAACTCAGGGCCGGACATGTATATGCGATAGACATCGATGCGGTAGCGGCGAAATCCGCGTATGACAACACATGCATAAACAGGGTATCGCGCCGAATCGAAACATACTGCGGGGATGCATCCCTTCTCCAGATGGGCAAATACGACATCATCCTGGCCAACATAAACAGGAACATCCTTCTGCAGGACATGCCTACATATGCAAGGGCACTGCGCAGCGGAGGCTGTATTTACCTCAGCGGCTTTTTTACCGATGACAGGCCCGTGCTGACGGAAGCCGCCGGGAAAGCCGGGCTGGAATACATGTCGGAAGACTCGATGGATAACTGGTGCATGCTGAAATTCAGGAAAGCATAGACCGCTTCGCAAAATTTTTGCAAAAGATTTTTTTTCTATCTATCTTTGCCGACCGTGTCTGCGGGCGTGTTGTAATTGGTAGCCAAGCCAGACTTAGGATCTGGTGCCGCAAGGCGTATGGGTTCGAGTCCCTTCGCCCGCACAAGGGGACAGAGGCAGGATTTTCCGCCTCTGTTTTTGTTTTTAGCAGTCTGATATTTCGGCGATTATCTTAAAGACACAATCGACATGACCATGACCAAAGCGAAAATACTCGTAGTAGATGACAATGCCGGAATCCGTTCGGCGCTCGGAATACTTCTGCCGATGCATTTCAGTCAGGTAGAGATGATCCCTTCCCCCAACGAGCTTATATCCAAGGCCGGAACATTCAGACCTGATGTCATTCTGCTGGACATGAATTTCCACAGGGACATAAACACAGGAAATGAAGGCCTTTATTGGCTATCGGAGATCAAATCCCGTTTCCCCGGCATGCAGGTCGTGCTATTTACGGCTTATGCCGACATAGCCCTGGCCGTGGAAGGGATGAAGCGCGGTGCAGCCGACTTCATCGTAAAGCCGTGGGACAACGGCAAGCTCATCAATATACTGGAAAATGCCTGCAGAAAAGCCGGAAAGCATGGGGCGGCCGCAAGCAGGCCGCAGGAAAGGCCCGCAAACGCGCCGATGCTGTGGGGCACGGGAGCGGCCATGTCAGAAATCAGGAAAACCGTTGACAAAATCGCCATGACCGATGCCTCTGTCCTGATTACCGGGGAGAACGGTACCGGCAAAGACGTGCTGGCAAAAGAAATACACAGGCTGTCAGGCCGCAGCGCGATGCCCATGATAAGCGTCGACCTGGGCGCCGTCCCTGAAACACTCTTTGAAAGCGAGCTGTTCGGGCATGCGAAAGGAGCTTTCACTGACGCCAAAACGGATTTCGCCGGCAAGTTCGAGCAGGCTCAGGGAGGGACACTGTTCCTGGATGAAATCGGGAACATTCCGCTCCACCTGCAGTCAAAGCTCCTGCGGGCCCTGCAGAACAGGACTGTCATCCGCGTGGGGGATACCCGCAGCATACCTGTGAATATAAGGCTGGTATGCGCCACCAATATGGACCTGCCGCAGATGGTCCGCGACGGGAAATTCCGGGAAGATCTTTTCTACCGCATCAACACGGTACGGATCCACCTTCCTCCGCTAAGGGAGAGGAAAGACGAAATCCCACGGCTTGCGGAAATGTTCCTTGAAAAATTTTCGGGACAATACAACCGCAGGGTGTCCTCTATCAGCGACGATGCCCTCCACGCGCTTGCCTCCATCCCCTGGAAAGGCAACATCAGGGAACTCCAGAACTGCATTGAGAAAGCGGTCATCATGTCTGAAGGGGAAACGCTTACGGCAAGCGACATAATGTCATCCGGACCCGGACCGGACCTGCATGCCGGCCAGGGTGACTGCGACGGACAATCTCCTGCAGTCTGCAACGGAAACGGAGAGGATACTCTGGAGATGATAGAGGAAAAGGCCATACGGTCTGCCATGAAAAAATACAACGGCAACCTGTCCATGGTGGCCAAGACACTTGACATCAGCCGTCCGACATTATACAGCAAACTAAGGAAGTACAATATCTGAGAAACCTCATAACGTCCTTGAATGGAACTTGAATATATACTGATCCTGGCCGGAGCAATGGCGGCGACATTCATTGCAGCGGGTATCTATTTTACAGCCAGAACCCGCCGCAAGGTAGCCTATATGCTCGATGCGCTTGAAGACAAGGAAACCAATTTCAGATTCAGCGAGGACAGGGGCATGGAGAGGAAGTTCAACAGGACCCTGAACAGGATAAGGACAATATTCGAAAAGGAAAGGAACGAAATCCGGGAGCAGGAGCAATATTACGGCAAGATGCTCGACCACGTGCAGACGGGCATAGTGGTAGTAGATGAGGACGGTGAAAGGATCAACTATTGCAACGCCATGGCCCTCCGGATTCTCGGAATGGCTACTTTCAGCAATATCAAACAGTTGAAGCGGATCAGCGAGTCTCTTGACGTGGCCTTCCGCAAAGTGGCGGAAGGCGCCGAAGAAAAGGCGAGCTATTTCAACGAGTCATCCAGAGTCACGATATCCATCACGGCCTCCGAGGCGGAGATCCGTGGAAAGAATGTGAAAATAGTAGCTTTCAATGACATAAGCAGCGACATCGAGGAAAACGAATCCGCTTCCTGGACCCGGCTTATCAGGGTGCTTACGCATGAAATCATGAATACGGTAACGCCTATCGCCTCTCTGAGCGATGCCCTTGTGAAGTATGCCGAATCCGATGCTTCGGAAGCGGAAAAGACAGACTCGCATGCCCCGGATATCAAGGCCGGGCTCCAGACGATAGCGACATCCGCAAACGGTCTGATAAAGTTCGTGGAATCATACAGGAACCTTACGCATATCGCCTCTCCTGTCAGGAAGGCATTCTTCCTGAGAGAATTGATCGATACCATAAGAAAACTTACCGCTGAGCAGTTTGCCCGGGCCGGTGCAAGTTTCCTCTATGAAGAAAAAGATGAAGACATACTGCTGTATGCAGACTTCGGACAGATATCGCAGATACTGGTGAATCTGGTCAGGAACGCTCTTCAGGCCGGAGCTTCGGAAATACGCATCACTGCATGGATAGACAGTATGGAAAGCGTGGTCGTGGATGTGGCGAACAACGGACAGCCTATCAGCAAGGAGAGCCGGGAAGAGATTTTCGTGCCGTTCTTTACGACCAAACCTTCCGGGACAGGTATCGGGCTGAGCATTTCACGCCAGATAATGCGTCTGCACAACGGCACTCTGCGCCTCTCGCGAAGCGATCCCGGCCAGACAGTCTTTACGCTTGTTTTCAGATAGCCTGAAAGACGCAGCCTCTACTGTAAAGGTCTCACATTCACAGCATGGCAGCGACTTTGCGTATTGCATCAAGCTTCCGCATGAATGACTTATCCTTGCGTGTCATCCGCATATTATACCTTACCTGAAGACGTATCAACGGCTCCGCATCCACACCGAGCGCCGCCTCGAACATCAAAGCGGTTTTTTCTGTGAGGGGACGGTGTCCATTAAGGATTTCATTCAGAACAGAATACCCCATGCCCATCTGTTCAGCAAGTTTACGCTGTGAAATACCCCTGTATTCAATTTCATCTTTCAGTATCGAACCGGGATGAGTCGGATATGCCGGTTCGACATTATTTGCGATCATATTAGGATCTACTCCCGGCATTATAATCATAATCAATTATTTATAATGGTTTGACAAATCAGTTATATTACAGATGGTGGCAATTGCCTCTCCATCTTTAATGTGTTCCTCAAACTCGATGCGATACCTGTCATTTACCCTCACGGAAGACAGTCCGGTTTTATCTCCTTTGAGTTTTTCGTAGTTCAATGCATTATACTGCATAAGGCCAAGGACATTGGATGTCTCTCTCATCAAATCAATCACACGAATATACTTTCGTATTATTTGAGGCTGAAACCGGTGTTTTTTATCCGACAGTCCGGTTTTATATATCTCCAGCAGATAAGCCTCATTAAAAATAATCTCCATGCCTGAATTTCTTTCGCTGCAAATATACGGTTTTTTCAATAAGTTCACAAAAAATGCGAATTTTTGCATATATCCGTATTAAGACTTTATTCCCGCGATAAAATTTTATACTTTTAAAGTTTGTTTGATTGTAACCTGTATGAAAGAAGTAAATCCCGAAGAAACGACCCGTGCCTACGCATTTGAGATGTGGATGAACGCTCCGATGCCTATGGTCACATTGTTCAAGACACTGGATGTCACGAACCTGGCAAGAACGAGCAAAAGGAAAGGGATGAAATTCAACATGCTGATGTGCTGGTGCATCGGAAAAGCGGCAAGCGGAATCAAGGAATTCTATATGCTGCCTGTCGGTGACAAACTTATCCGATACGACAGCATAGCTGTCAATACCATCGTCTTAAACCGGGAAGGCGAGGTAAGTTCCTGCGACATTCCTTTCTCAAACGATTTGGGACAATTCAACGAGGATTATCTACGTCTCACGAAACAAGTGGCAGAATGTTGCCGGAATCATGACCTGACCGACAGTATGGTCATCGGCACTTCCGCCCTCGTACAATACGAAATCGACGGTGCAGTCGGAATGTACAGCGGAATATTCAACAACCCTTTTATGATCTGGGGTCGATACAGACGGCATCTGTGGAAACGGACTCTGACGGTCTCGTTCCAGTTCAACCACACCCAGATGGACGGCGCCCACGCTGCGGAATTCTTAGACAGGCTGCAGAAAGAGATCGAAGGATTGTCACTTATAAAAATTTGAATTATGGAAACAGATCGGCTTATCCTGCGTCCCTGGCAGGAATCGGATGCAGAAACATTGTATAAATACGCCAAGGATCCTGAAATCGGTCCAGCGGCGGACTGGCCTCCCCACACATCGGTCGAAGACAGTCTTGAGGTAATCCGTACGGTCTTTTCCGCTCCGGAGACATACGCCGTTGTCCTGAAAGAAACCGGAGAGCCGGTCGGAAGCATCGGCCTGTTGTTCGGGGAAGGCTCGCATGTCGCAGGTATCCTGCCTGACGAGGCGGAAATCGGCTACTGGATAGGCAAGCCGTATTGGGGCCGGGGTCTGATGCCGGAAGCCGTCCGCTGTATTCTGCATCGGTGCTTTACTGACATGGACATCAAGGCTGTATGGGGAGCATATTATGACGGAAACACGAAATCCCGCCGTG
>JADIMH010000057.1 GCA_017694885.1 Candidatus Cryptobacteroides faecipullorum
GTCTTGGGGCTCATGTGGCAGTCCGTGCGCAGGAATACCTCAAAGTCGTCATAGAAAACACGGTCAAGACTGCGTAATGTCACATCCTCCACGCCCTTTTTCTCATGCACGAAGGCAGACAGATGCTTGTACGACCGCATATAGGAATCATAGGTTTCCTTGATGCGGTCAACTCCTATCCGTTTCCTGTATTCCTCGTTGTGTTCCCGGAAAAGTGCGAGCAGGGTGAGCGGCTTCTGTCCGACACCCTTTACCGCATTCTTCACCAGTTCCGCCGTGATAAAACCGAGGCCGTCCTTTATTCTCCGGTAATGCCCCTCAATCTCGGAAGTCAGGTCGTCTATGGCCCGGTTCACGGTTATGGCGTTAGCGCTGCGGCCGTCGGCACGTCCCTTCTCCGGGTTCCAGATGGCCGGATTGACTGATACCTTCGTGCCGATCTGCTCCCATTCGGCATCTATGCTGACCTTGCACAGCAGCTGGCAGGTGCCGTCCTTACGGATTTTCGTGCGGTTGATATAGAACAGTACCGCAAAGGTGCTGCGGTGCCTTATGTCATTGTTGTCTGTATTCTTTTTCATATTACCGGTGTGTTTAAGTTGTTATATGACTACGGAGAAACGCTCCGCTATCCTTTCATTCAGACCGTCCGTGTCAGAGTCTATCTTGTCGTCAGTCACTTTGGCATAAATCTGCGTGGTCTCTATCCGGCTGTGGCCGAGCATCCTGCTGACCGTCTCAAGCGGGATCCCGTGCGACAGGGTGATTTCCGTGGCGTAGGTATGACGTCCTGAATGGAATACGAGCCTGCGGTCTATTCCGCAGATATGCGCTATGCGTTTCAGATAGTGATTCATTGTGCTGTTGGAGTACATAGGCAGCAGCCTGCCGTCCGGAGCAGAGTCACGGTATTTCCCTATGATTTGCAGTGGCAGTTCCAGCAATGGTATGTCAAACTCAATTCCAGTCTTTTTCCGTACGGCCTTTATCCACCACGTCCCGTCGTCGGCCATGGAAAGGTTGTTTTTTGTCAGCAACCGCATGTCCCCGTATGGGATGCCGGTATAGCAGGAGAACAGGAACATGTCCCTCACATGGTACAGGGACGGGCTATGGAGCGGCGTGGTCATGATCCGGTGCAGTTCATCGTCCGTGAGGTATTTCTGCTCCGGTTTCGTATGCTCGCATTCATGACCGAAGAACGGGTAGGCGGTGATGATGCCATCAGCGATGGCCTCCTTGACCACTGTCTTCAGACGTATCGTGAGATTTATGACGGTTCCCGGAGCCAGGTGGCATTCTGTACGCAGGTGCAGGTCATATTTCTCTATGAATGAAAGGTTCAACGCTGTAAAAGAGATGTCCGACACTTTGTATTGTGACAGAATGAACCTCTCCAAGTGGTTGTATGCGTTCTTATAGCTTGCGAGACTTTTTGCCGTGCGGTTTATTCCGACCCGTTTTTCGAAATTGCCGATGAACTTCATAAAATAGCCCAACAATGTTTCCTGGCCTGAAGCCATGCCGAGCAACCGGTGCTTCACTTCCTCCGCGCTGACCCCGTCACGCACGGCAGACAGCTCCGCATAGATGCCAAGCGCTCTTGCCCGTATCTCATCCATGCGGTTGTTTATTTCCTTTGCCGCCACGCTTTTGCCGGTAGCCCGACCTGCCGCCCATATCTTCTGCGGCACCTTCAGCTTCATGCTGAAAGCCGATTCCGAATATTTCCCAATGTTCAACTTTGCCATTACAGGGCAATTTCCGTCGGTATCCACCTCGCTCTTTTTTAGGTAGAACGAAACCTTTACATTCGTCTGATTCATAACCTTTTCCTTTCGTTGCAAAATTACCGGATAAAGGCCAAATGTAAGGCATGACGAATATGGCAGAATATGGAAACAAGTCCCATGCGCAGAAGAACTGACCCGTATTTTTTCTGCTTTGCGAAAAAATGGCGATCTTCGCTAATGCAAAATATACAGGGACAGCGTTCTTTACGGTGATATGGCAGGAGGTTCGGAAGCCAGTTTCGCGTGGATTTTCCTCTCCGAAAAAGGCAACGGATAGGTAGCAATTCATTTTCCTAACCCATCAAAAAACGGCTGATGCACCCCAATGTTGGATATGGAATACAACCGCACATCACCTTTCATTTCCAACTGCTTGCATTATTCTTCCAAATTTCATCCGTATGTAGGCGAGTTTCCTTATATTTGCGTTCTCAAAAAAAGGAAAAGGAATGACACAGGAGAAGGATGAAATCAGGGAAAATGATATCGAGTCCCCGGAAAATGCGAACGCCGAAGATGAAGGCATGACATTCTGGGGACATCTGGAAGTCCTCAGATGGGCGCTTATGAGGGTTGTCATAGTGCTTCTGGTCTTCGTGGTCGGCTGCTTTCTCGCCATGCCGTATATTTTCGATGATTTCGTACTCGGACCCACCACATCCGATTTTTTTCTGTATAAGTGGATGTCCGGCCTCCCATTCTTCAATTTCGCGGACAAGTCATTCCATGTAGACATAATCAATATAAACGTTGCGTCTCAGTTCATGACGCACATCACCACTTCGTTCTGGTTCTCGCTGGTCCTTATATTCCCGTATCTCGTGTTCGAGATATGGAAGTTCATCAGGCCTGCACTTTTCCTCAATGAAAAAAAGAACATCGGATTCGCTTTCGGGTTCGGCACGTTCATGTTCTTCCTCGGATGCGCCGTAGGATACTGTCTGGTCTTCCCGTTTACATTCAGGTTCCTTACCGAATACCAGATCAGCGAAAACATAACAAACCAGATCAACCTGAACTCATACATGGGCAACTTCCTGATGATGATATTCGTCATGGGAGTCGTATTCGAGCTTCCGCTGCTGTCCTGGGTGCTGTCCAGACTCGGTATAGTAAACAGGGAATTCCTGCAGCAGTACAGAAGGCATGCAGTAGTGGTACTGCTCGTCCTTTCCGCCGTCATCACGCCATCAGGCGACCCGTTCACCCTTATGGTCGTTTTCATTCCGCTATATCTTCTCTATGAACTCGGCATCAGACTGGCCCGGAAAAAGCCTGCCGAAGCCGACTGAACAAATCCCGCTGGCAATATGAAGATACTGACCACAATAACATTATTATCATTTACAACGGTACTGACAGCCTGCATACATGAATCATCCTATTCGGAAGAAATAGAGAACGAACTGAATGTCCTGGACAGAATCGTGGATGACAGCAGCCGGTACAAAGAGGCCAAGCAGAAAAAAATCTCGGACAAGCTGTCTTCTCTGCGTCCTGAAGATTCCGATACGTACAGATACGGAATCTATGACGAAGTCTACAAAGAATACTACCAGTACAATCTGGACTCAGCCATGACGTATGCCAAGAAAAAACTGGTGATAGCCCAAAACACGGATTCGTACCGGATAAAGACGGATGCCGTACTCGACCTTGCCGAGAGATATGTCCTGTCGGGCATGTATGCCGAAACCCTTCATATTCTGGATACTTTGGAAACCGACCGGCTGGACAGTGCGCTCATGGTCGAATACTTCCATGTCTGCCAGTCCCTTTATGAAGATCTCAGTTCCACATCAGACGACCCTGACCTGAAAATAAAATACTGGAACATGAAGAACAGATACAGGGACCTGAGGCTTGAATATCTTCCTGAAGGCGATATCGCAAGACTGTTTGTCCTTTCGGAAATGTCCAGAGAGAGCGGGACAGGGGAAAATATGCTCCCGGAAATAAAGGCATGGATCCAGTCACCAGATACGGACAACCATAACAAGGCCATGCTATGCTACATAGCGGCACATATCTATAAAGCGATCGGCGACAGGGAAAATGAATTGCTATATTATATACTCAGCGCCCGCAACGACCTGACTGCTCCGGTAAATGACTACATGTCGCTCCATGAACTGGCGGCCAGGCTTTATGCCGATGGAGAAATCGAAAGGGCATACAGATACATAACCAGATCCGTACAGGATGCCATGGTTGCCCAGTCCAGGCTGAACATAACCTCAATAAACAGCGTTCTTCCGACAATTTCCGCCTCATACGACACACTGATGCAGCGAAAAAACAGACAGCTCATCTATCTGCTGTTCGGGATCAGCATACTGACAGTCCTGCTTGTGTTAGCCGCATCGGCAAGCATAACATCACGTAACCGGGCGTTAATTGCCGAGAAAAAGACCAGGGAGAAAAACGAACTGCTTAAAAAAGCCAACGACAATCTCCAGAAATACATCTCAATGCTTCAGGAAGCCAACCAGATCAAAGAATCCTATCTGTCAAGATACATGGATATGTGCGTAGAATATATCGAAGGGCTTGAAAGGTACCGCTCCCAGCTGAGGCAGACAGCCAAATCCGGAGGATTCGAAAAAATAATGGAAAATCTCAGATCAGGGAATTATATCAAGAAAGAGCTGCAGGAATTCTATTCACAGTTCGACAGCACTTTCCTCTCGCTGTTTCCTGACTTTGTGGAACAGTTCAACATGCTGTTGAAGCCTGAATGCCGTATCGAAGACCGGTCATCGGAAAAAGTACTTTCGACTGAACTGAGGGTTATGGCTCTGATACGTCTTGGCGTTCACGATTCAGCAAAGATTTCCCGGTTCCTCAGACGCTCCATTTCTACTGTCTACAACTACCGGGCTAAGATGAGAAATTCGGCCTTGTCTGACAGGGATGACCTCGAAAAGCAGGTAATGAGTATCGGAAGACTATCTGATTTAACTACTAAATAAGCGGCATGAATTTAGACTAAATTATTTATAATAAATAACTTAGCATTCCAAAACCACTACTATTTCAGTACATGGCTTTGATAGTAGCCTATTGATTCTCAAATTTGGGGTTGCAAATAATTGCTACAAAAGCATTACATGGTAAATAGCTTTCAAATAACTAACCAAATTTATGAGACTCAAACAAATCTTATTTGCAGGCACTTTGCTTTGCATTATGGGTTCAGGCCCATTTTCGGCACTGTATGCAACACCTGGCACGTCAGTTATGACTGCCCCCCCCAAAGCAGACAGCCATGACGTTACCGGACGTATCACCGATGAATCCGGAGAACCTGTGGCAGGTGTTTTCGTTATAGAGAAAGGGACACAGAACGGAGTGATGTCTCTCTCGGACGGAACCTACTCTATAAAAATTGAAAACATCCAGGATGCACAGCTCGAATTCTCATGCATCGGGTTCCACACAGCAGTCTACGATATCGGAAACCGGGGAATCGTAGATGTGGTCCTGGAATCAGACAATGAACTGGATGAAGCAGTCGTAGTAGGTGCCGGTACCCAGAAGAAGATTTCCGTGATAGGAGCCATATCATCCGTTCAGGGAGATGTCCTTCAGGCTCCGACATCGTCGCTGAC
>JADIMH010000058.1 GCA_017694885.1 Candidatus Cryptobacteroides faecipullorum
TTCAGCCTTTCAAGGTACTCGTAGTCAGGACCGTCGAAGAAAGAGACTCCGCTGGCGCCGTTACCGTAGGCTGCATCGAGGGCTTTCTCGAAATCATCGCCTTTGATATCCGGGAACATCAGACCGGCATAGACACAGGCCCTTCCGCCTACGGCCTTGACACTCTCAGCCACAGAGCGGCCTACCCACTCAGGACCTTCATAGTAGAACCCGTTGTAGATCATCGGGAAATAGGCGTCCAGAGGCCAGTTGCCCCAGTCCTGACGGACCATTCTCTTTGCCATTGAAGGTCCAGGGAATACTGCGGCCGTAAGGGTCTTGCCTTCAGTCTTGAGCTTAGCCGTAATGGTCTTTACCACATGGGTGATGGCGTCATACCTGAAGTTCAGCCATGACTGGTCTTCCATAGGATATTTCAGTTCGAGAGGATCCTTTCCGGTAAGAGCCTTGAATTTCTCGCGGCAAACGTCACAGTAGCAGAAATCGTATTCAGGAAGTTCCTGAACCTGCTCGATACCGTAGTTCTTCCAGAGGCTTACCGGCAGGATGACATCCGGAAAACGGACATAGTCCAGATGCATGCCGTCGACATAAGGAAGATTGGCCATTTTCAGATAGTCATCTGCCAGATATTCGGCCACACCTTCATGTGAAGGGCAGAGGAACCTGTAATAGTCCACATAGGCAGGATGATCGAAGCACGACTCCCCTTTTCTGTTCACGGCGAACCAGTCAGGATGCGTTTCGAGACACTCGGCCCTGTTCATGGTCCATTTCCAATAATGCGCCTCCAGACCTGCCTCCTTGCACATACGGAACACATCCTCGTCGTATCCTTCGAACAGGATACCACTGATGCCGCAGCTGTGTACCTTGGCGAAATGCTCCCTGTACCGGTCATCGCTCCATTCCGGCTTGAACCTCATCCACATCCAGTTCTTCACTACCCTCGGCTCCACTTTACCGATGGAAAACCTGCCGTCCTGATCCACAGTGTAATACTCCTTCCTGTCGGCAAGGGTTATCTTTATCAGGAAACTTGAAGTGGTCCCCTCTACGGAAATACGGTCGTCCGGGCCTATCGAAGAAAGTTCCGCATCGGTAAGGAAAAAGTCATCCACAGTGCGGAGGAAGTTGCCTTTTGCGGCCTTGTTGTCCAGCTGGGCATAGAACATCGCCCACAGGAGCTTATAGGCCTCCAGGTCCAGAGCGTGTCCTCCTCTGATGCGTGCTCCTGCCGGTGCGTCCACGAAATTGAGGAAACCCCAGCGGTCAGGCATGTGCATGTCCACGCGTCCTGTAGGTGACCATACCCAGTTTTCTTCAGGCTGACCCTTCACTAAGTGCTGCACGCGGGAGAAATTGATTCTCCAGGTAGTATATTTTTTAGGGTTATCGAAATTCCAGGTAAGCGCATCGAACGGTATGGCCATTTCCACAGTCCAGCTTCGGTCGGTGTCCTTCTCCTTGTTCAGAGTTCCGTCATAGCCTGTTGCGAGCTGAAGGCCTTCGCAGTTCCACGGGATGAAGAACGACCCTCCGCTGCGGTAAGGCTTGTCAAGGGTAAGGTCGAAAATGACTCCCCTTGCATTGTTCTCGATCTCGAAATAATGCACTCCGTCCCCGTCAGGATCGAGGAAAACCTCGAAATCGTTGTCATGATAGATAATCGTATCCCGCTGAGTCAGTTTGGCAACGATGTTGTCTTCCATCAGAGTAGCCGCGATATACAGGTAATTGTCATCCCAGAGCATTTTCACAGTCGTTTGCTTGACCGGCTCAGGAAAACCTTCACCTCTGATGTCTACGAAAGCCTCAGTAGGCTGCGCCCTGGTCCAGGATGCCTCTTTCAGTTTTCCGTCCACCTTGATCGGGTCTGTCGTACGGAAACAGTCATAACTCCTCGGTTCGGTAAGAACAGCCTTGTATCGTTCATACAGAGGCTGTGCGAATGCCAGTGCCGAAAGGCACATGGCCAAAGTAAACAAGAATATTCTCTTCATTTATGACAATATTGATTAAATTTTCAAACCGGCAGACGATCACTCGTCGTAATCGTTGAAACTGAGTACCTGGCCTGCACCGCGGTAAAGGGTAAGGGGCTCTTCGAGATCAACTGCAAGAACGGTTATCTTCTCGTCCAGAACATCTTCAGGTACATCGATATAACATACGCCCGGAACTTCGCTCCACGAAATGTCGTTATAACGCACCCAGTCGAGCTTCGCATCGCTGCCGACCACCCTTATGTCCTTGATGCGGCTCTTCAGCCCTTTTAGTTCGATGCTCTCGTTCGGTCTGTAAGGAAGATAAAGGTAAAGGGTCTTGCTGTCAAGGCTCAGGGAAGTATAGGCCTGTACGTGTCCGGCAGGGATTCCCGCCTTCGTATCATAGATGGCCTCGGCATGTTTTGAAGTCCATCTTCCGAACTCTTTCAGGATGGCCACCTGCTCGTCTGGGATAGTCCCGTCAGCCCTCGGACCGATATCAAGGAGAAGGTTCCCTCCGAGACTGATGCAGTCCACGAGCATGCGAAGAAGGACCATATCGCTTTTATAGTCGGTATCACTGATCCTGTAGCCCCATGAATCGTTCATGGTCATGCAGGTCTCCCACCACTGGGATTCAGGACGGGTGACAGGGACTCCGAGTTCAGGCGTAGCATAGTCTCCGTAACCCTGTATGCGTGAATTCACGATGACCCCCGGATTGGCCTCCCGGAGCATCTCCACTATCTCCTTGGCCCTCCAGTCCCCGGCAGTCTGCTCCCAGTCTCCGTCGAACCAGTAAAGGTCAGGTTTCCAGGCATTCAGCTCCCGCAACTGTGCAAAATTGAAATCCACAAAATGCTGCCACCTCTTCGGTTCCTTATGGATGTCGTATTTGGCCGGCCCGTTACGGTAGATAATCGGATAATCATCTCTCGGCCAGTCTATAAGGGAAAAATAGAAACCGAGTTTCAGCCCCTGTTTCCTCACCTCTTCCGCAAAAGGAGCCAGAACATCCCGGCCTGCAGGCGAATTCTTTACGGCACTGTCATCTCCTGCCTTTGTGTCCCAAAGGGCGAATCCGTCATGATGTTTGGTGGTAATGACCGTATACCGGGCGCCGCTCTCCTTTATAAGACGGGCCCAATATGCAGGATCATAATTTGCAGCAGTAAAAGCCTCGCGCTGCTTCATGTAATCCTCGATGGAAATAGTCCCGTTGTGGAAAGCCCAGCTTTCCGAAGTCTCTCCCTTGGAATAGATTCCCCAATGGATGAAAATCCCGAGTTTCGCCCTCGAAAACCATTCCATACGTTCGGCCTTCTGCTCAGGAGTCTCCGCATCCAGAGGCAATGACATCATCGGCACCAAAGCCAGAGAGGCCAATAAAATATTTCCGAATTTCATATGTGGTTGAATTTTACAATAGACCTTACAAAGATAAACTTTTCTTTTATAAAAACGGTCATCCCGATACAGCACCGGGATGACCGATAAAGAATTTCAGAATATAGCCGTAATGCTATTCATGACCTCCGATAGCCCACCACAGAGGAGTGACACGGCTGTCCTCTCCGCCGAGCAGCTGCACCGCTGCCTCATAGCCTGCCGGATCGGCATTCCTGAGGGATGAAGGATATACCATTCTCTGTGCGAAATATCCCGGTTTCTGTGCGCCTTCATATGAAGTCAGAGTGTACTCCGGCATGTAAGGAAGGAGTCTTGAAGATGCCGGAATATCCCAGAACGGCAGACCGAGACGGCTGTGGTCGCAAAGATTCTCGAGAGGAAGCCAAGGAGTGTTGGCAATGAACTTCTGAGTGATGATCTTTGTGAGGTGGTCGTTGAGAGCCTTTCCTTCATACAGGATCTTTGCAGGATCCGGATAATTGTATGTCCATTCACCTTCCTCGCCTGTCATACCGTCAACATAAGTCATGGTAACGGAAGCCGGCTCGTCCGTGTGGTCCCAGTTTACACTTGTACCTACCCTGTTGTATGAAGTTGACGCTATGTAATCTGAATACAGCGCACCCATACCGGTATAGTCAAGACTGGCCTTGATACCTGCTTCGTATGCTTCCTGAGCACTTATACCTACATTCCAGTTGTAAAGGGCAGCCTCGGCCAGCAGGAAATATGTCTCCCAAGGACCGAAGAATACACGGATCTGGGTATTGTTCCTGTATTTCTCCGCAAGCTGAGGATATGTTCCGCCGTAACCGGACAAAGTAGTTTTTATTGTCGGTTCGGAATCAGGGACTGACGGGTCATAGTCAGGATTCGGAATCTCCTGCATCTGACCGTTTACAAGACCGTTCAGATCCAGATAATCGTCCTGGGTCCAACCGGCAGGAAGGCCGTTCCAGGAATATGTGGCATCCGTTTCAGTCTCAGGAATCATTGTGACCTCTTCCGTAGATTCATTTTTTGCAAACATACCTGTAATCTGGTATGCGTTTACAGCACCAGGGAAAGTGGCATAACCGGTCTCAATCCTGTTTGAATAGTCACCAGGAAGGGTGAAGTACACAAATGCACGAGGGTCGAGAGTAGAAGGAAGACCGTCGAAGAAGAACTGCTTGGTAGGATTGTCTGTAGCACCGCTGTAGAAATCCTCGAACCTCTTGCCGAGATAAGTATCCGAATCCTTCACATAAGGCTCATAGCGCTTTACATCAGGGGCGGAATAAAGGACGTGTCCCGGGTCCTCAAGGGCATCCAGCGATGGTGTACCGAGGTTCATCATCAAGTTGGCCACTGTAGAAGAAAGAGTCTGCCAGTCCCATGTACGGCTCATCACGCCGGAAAGGTCGTCCCATCCGGACTTTTCCTGTACTCCGAAAATCTGGTCTGCGGTAAGGATACCGTCACCGGCAGCGACAGCAGCCTCGAACTCGGCCCTGGCCTTTTCATGGTCGACTTCCGAAAGTCTCATTGCAAGACGCATCCACAGCGAGATTCCGTATGCTTTCCACTTCGATGCATCATATGAATAGGAAGGGTCGCATTTCATTTCAGCCTCTGTAGGCTGAACATTGACGTTGATCTGTGAAATAGCGTCTCTCAACTCGTCATAGAAGTAATAGTACACATCCTTCACGCTGTTGAATTCCGGATTCATACCCTTAAAACCTTCGATTGGCATAGGTCCGAAAGAATCCACGAACTCAGTCATGACATATACCTTCCAGATACGGGCGAATGATTTCACATTAGGGAGGAACTGGCTGTCATGTTCGCCGATGTTCTCGTCGGCAAGATGGATATCGCAAAGGTCGATAGCATCTACAACATACTTGATGGCATTGCACATGTAGTTGTAGCAATTCACTGTATGGTCGTCATTATACTGGCCTACAGCCGTACCGTAGCCGTCCTCACCGTCCTGGCGTGCAAGGGAAGCCCAGTTGATGACAAACAGACGCTCTCCGGTATCAGGATTCTGCTGAGCCTGCATTATCGATTTGTTAAGCGCATAATAAGGCTCGACTTTAGATGCGTCTGTAGCCTGCGGATCCTGGTTGATCTCTTCGAAGTCAGCACATCCTGCAAAAGCTACGGCAAATGCACCTACAGAAAGTATTCTTAATATATTTTTCATTGTGTTTATCTTGTTTAGAATCCGAATGAAACATTGAATACAAAGCAGCGTGATGTAGGAGTACTACCGTACTCGAATCCCACGGCATTTGTAGAAGTAGCGAACACTGACTCAGGATCGATTCCGTCCATCGCACTGTAGATCATGCAGACATTGGTGACAGAGAATCCGAGTTTCACGCTCTGGAGGACTTTAGACCTCTGCAGAAGTTTCTTAGGGAATGAGTAAGAAAGTGCAAGGTTACGGAGACGTACGTTGGTGGCGTCGTAAAGGTTAGCCTCACCTATACCGAGGTTACCTCCACGGCCGGCTATTGCTGTCCAGTAGTTCTGATATGATACAGGAACAGTGTTTTCAACATATCCGTTCTCGGTCTGCTGTACGCCCTTCACTACGAAATTCTCACGGAGACCGTCGCTTCCGACCGTGCAGAGAGCGTTACCGGAGCGCTGCATCATCTGCTGTGTACCAGAGAAGATCTGTCCGCCGATACGTGCATCGATCTGGAAAGAAAGACTGAATCCTTTCCATGAGAAACTGTTGGTCCAGCCCATATTTGCGGTAGCCTGCTGCGTACCGATCTTTTCAGCTGAAGAAGTCGCAAGAGGAAGACCTTCCGCATCCACTATGATCTGGCCGTCATAAGGACTGTCCGGATCGTCCACTCTCTGGAATTTGGTTCCCCAGATTTCACCATAGTCACCGCCTACCTGTGCATAAATCTGCAGGTTGTCGTAACCGCCGAGAGAGTAGCGCTGCACACCGTCGGCAAGCTCGAGGATGCTGTTCTTGTTGTGAGAGAAGTTGAGCATCATGTCCCAAGTGAAATCCTTGGTCATCACCGGAGTGGCGTTGAGCATGATCTCGATACCTTCGTTCTGGATGTTACCCGCGTTGATCTTCTTTGTCTGGTATCCTGAAAGCGAGTTGAGAGGAAGGTTGATCAACTGGTTGGTAGCATTCGACTTGTAATATGTGAAGTCTAATCCTAACCTGTTGTCGAAGAATCTTGCTTCGAGACCTGTCTCCCATGAGCTGATGAGCTCGTTCTTTACGTTGGCATCATAAAGTGTGGTTCCTACATTGGCCGTAGGGTTTCCGTTAGGGTCGGTTCCGACAGAATAGGTATTATACAGCTGGTAAGGGTCCATATCGTTACCTACCTGGGCGTATGAAGCACGTACTTTTGCGTATGTGAACCAGTCAGGCATAGACCAATACTTGTTGACCATGTCGCTGATTACCCATGAAAGCGATACGGAAGGATAGAAGAATGAGCTGTTTTCAGGAGAAAGTGTAGAAGTCCAGTCATTTCTGAATGTTCCGTCGAGGAAGATGAATCCGCCGTAGTTGATCTGGAGAGTACCGTAGAGCGAGTTCATCTTGCGGCGTGAGAAACTCTCTGATACATTTGGCTTGGAAACACCGTTTCC
>JADIMH010000059.1 GCA_017694885.1 Candidatus Cryptobacteroides faecipullorum
TTCAGCCTCAGCTTGTCGAACTTTATGGGGAGGAACCTTATGGGCATATCCCTGTCGAAAGTCTCGGCGTTGGTCCAGCACTGCATCCCGTATCTGTCTGCAAGTTTTTTGTTTACGGTGAAGAAAGCATCCAGTTCGTCATAGTCTATGTGCCCGTCCTGGAACGCGCAGGCGTCGACCACATCGTGGATTCCGTCGAAAATCTCGTTCCATTCACGTTCGTGCTCGGCTACCGAAACCGCCTGGTCATTTGTCATCTTGCCCGTACCCATTATGGCTTTCTTTCCGTCGATCCACGGGGAAATGAATGTCGGGAGGCCTCCGGAAACGTCCTTGCACTGCTTGCCCATTGCGTGGAAAGCGTCTATCGCACCCTTTGTCTTGCGGCTTATTTCTCCGCTGATATACCACCCGCCGAAACTGTCGTATTTCTCCCCGTACATCTTCCATACCTCGTCAATGACATACTTGTTATCCTCTATTTCCCGGGACAGATCTCCTGTATCCCAGTATTTTCCGGAATCATACAGTCCGAACCAGAACTTCATACCGTATTTCTGCGCAAGCCTCAGGAACAGGTCTATGAGGTCTACGGATGGCATATGGCATCCTTTCTTGAGCAGGTACGGTGAAGGATAGGTGATGAATTTGCGGTATCCTGAGCGGATTACTATTACAGTGTCTATTCCGATGGATTTCATGTGTCTGAAATCGGCATCCCATTCCTTTTCGCCCCAGTTCTGGTGCGGGATGTCATGGGAAATCTCGTCAAGGAAGGTACCGGTAATTTTCAGTCCCTGCGCTTTCGGGACGATCAGTCTTCCGTTACTGCCCGATATCGTACTGTTTCCGGCCTCGGCGCTGGAACCGGCCGACAGGATGTCCGGGACTGCGATGACGGAAGCTGCTGCCGTTGCCGCTGCTTTTTTTAAGAATGAGCGTCTTGTCGTCATGACATTGCGTATTATTATAATATCCTCAATAATATCTTTTCGTTTTTATATCTGTTTTTGTAAAACAGAGTGCAAAATTAATAATTTTATAAAATGACACAATTATTAAATGTTTATTTTAAAAATATATTTGGTGTGGTTTCCAGTTTTAATTTCAAGAAAGACTGTAAGTTCAGCGTCGGGAAATAAAGTAGGCTAAGGTGATACTTGTTTTGTAAAATATTTCATTTAAAATAATTTTATTGTGAAAATTTTATTAAAATGTTGTTTGATAAAATAAATATCTATATTTTTGTGGCGTTAGTTGTTTGAGTGTTTTGAAAAATTGGCTATTAATATGAAAATAATCACTTTTAAATTTTAGATTCTTATGAAAAAATTGATGTTTTTGTTCGGAGCAATGGCTCTGGTTGCATTCTCTGCATGCAGTAAGGCCGGGAAAGAAGAAGACGGTCCTGTCGTAACTACTACTGAAGCTATTGACCTGTCGGAGGTCGCCCAATTCATAGGGAATTCCTATGGTGACCTTTATTATCCAGAATCAAGGATAGCTGATCCTAACGGTAATCTTCATCCGAAATATATGTTTGACGGTGTTACGGCTATTGAGTACAGTGAAGATGGCACCAAAATCGATCGTAGCAGCTACCAATATTGGGGGATGATGTGTGAGCCGAACAACGGTCAGGACATTCCGGATGAAATGCTTGATCCCGAGTTGACGGCAAGTGCGGGATATGAGGTGGCTGCATATTCAGGAGCCCCGATTTTTGACTTCGGTTCGGAAATGCGTCTTGCCTCTCTGGTGTTTTATCCGTACTGGGAGCCTTATGTGAAAAATGGCTTCGTTGCAAAAATTGAAGTTTATGCCTATAACGGTGATGGTGAAATAGAGACCGAGTCCGTAGATTTCTGGGAAGGGGATCCGGTGAACGGTGTCCCTGCCGTAAAAGTGAAAGACCGCAGTGTGGGTGAATGGGAGAACTGGACCCTTATCGGCTCTTCAGACCGCAGTGAGGAGCTTGTGAATATGTCAGAGGCTGAGGTCCTCAGCCAGAAACCGCTGCTTTCCACTGCCATAAAGTTCGACTATGATAAAGTCCCTGACGCAAGGTACTATCGTTTCAAGCTGTGGAGCATCGCTATGTTCAGGGACGGTGTAAAGCCTTGGTGGTTTTCAAGATGGAGCATCGCTGATCTTTCAGTAGAGCGTTACGTGGTGGTCGAGTAGTTTTCCCTGGATAGATGTCTATGCGAAGTGACATAATATTTCCGGCTCTCGCGCTTGCGCCAGTATTCCTGGTGCTTGCGTGCGGGCCGGAAAACGGAGGAGAGGATGCGCCGGACGATATATCCGGCGTGTCTTTCGTAAAATTGGCGCCGGAGGCCATGTCTACACCGGTATCGGTAGTGCTTGAATACGAGATAGACAATGACGTCATCGTCGAGAACCTGACCTCTTATCCGGAATGTGGGATCTGCTGGGACACTGATGGTACGCCTGTGATTGAAGACAATTTCCAGGCCGGTCCGAAGCTTACGAGGAATTCCGGGAAGGAGACCCAGGTGATTTCCAATGTTCTTCTGGACTATGGCAAGACTTATTATTTCCGGGCGTATTTCAGGAACAGCCGGGAGGTATATTACAGTGAGGATATAGTGGAAGGACGTCTCGGTGAAGAGCCGTCCGAGATCAGGCTCGACTGGACCAGGCTCGATACTCCGGAGCTGCCGTCTTCTGTTTCAGTGTATTTTACGGATTCACCACTTGATGGCAGGCCTTTCAATGCCTGGTATGCGGTGGCTGATGTGACTTCCTCGGATGTGGAGCTGAAGGTGAATCTTCACGACCGGATCAAGACTGTGGACGAGCAGGCTGCGGAGGAACCGAAGTGCTGCGTCCTGGTGAATGCTGCTTATTTCCTTGCTTCCGGAAGTCTGGGCATATCGGTGGTCGGCGGTTCTGAGCAGGGCATGGTGACTACATACAGGGGCTCCCTGAGGCCGGAACACCCGGAATACAACAGTGTCTATCCTGCTACCAGAGGCATTTTCGGTGTAGATGCCGACGGTGTGCCGTCTGTCTACTGGACCGGATCGGGAGGGGCGATATACTATTATGACCGGCCGCTGCCGTCCCTTATAGGCTCTGACCCTTATGCCATGATGAGTCCGAAGCTTCCTTCTGCTCCGGTGGACTGGGAGCCGGAATATGCGATCAGCGCCGGCCCTGTGCTCCTGTACGACGGGAAATGCCCGTTCGACTTTACACTTACCGGACAGGGTGAAGAATACTATATGCACAATTTCGAGATGATCCCCTATGATATTTTCGGTGATGATGTGCGTCCGGACAGGACGGCTGTCGGCTATACTGAAGACGGCAAGGTGATTCTGTTTATCTGTGACGGGCGCTGCGAAAAGAGTGACGGGGCGCTGCTCACAGAGCTTGCGATGATCATGAAAGGTCTCGGGTGCACCTATGCGGTCAATTATGACGGCGGCGGGTCCACCCGTATGATTGTTGGTTCGGAGGATGTGAATGATGTTACTGCAGAGGCCAGCCGTCCGGTATGGTCATCTATAGGGTTTTACAGGAAATAATTTAAATTGTTGGTAGTGTTGTTCGCGGGGCCTGCCGGGTATGATGCCGGCCGGTCCCGCAATTCGTTTCGTGGTGGAGCCATGACCTCTGCTTACCTGATGCCGAAATATTCCTTGTATCTGTCGAAAAGGTGCCCGGCCTGGAGATAAGCCGACTGCGGGCTCATGAAATGGGAGAACTCGAAAGTGATGGCCTTGTCGTATCCGCATCTTTTCGCCGCCTCGAGCTTCATCCTCAGCTTGTCGAACTTTATCGGGAGGAAGTTTATCGGCATGTCACGGTCGAATGTCTCCGCGTTTGTCCAGCACTGCATCCCGTACTTGTCGGCCAGTCTTTTATTCACGGTGAAGAACGCGTCCAGCTCGTCATAGTCTATGTGCCCGTCCTGGAATGCGCATGCGTCAACTACATCGTGTATCCCGTCGAATATCTCGTCCCATTCCCTTTCGTGCTCGGCCACTGACACCGCCTGGTCATTGGTCAGCTTCCCGGTGCCCATGATGGCTTTCTTGCCGTCTATCCAAGGGGATATGAATGTAGGGAGTCCTCCGGATACATCCTTGCATTGCTTCCCCATCGCGTGGAAACCCTCAATGGCCCCTTTGGTCTTGCGGCTGATCTCCCCGCTTATGTACCATCCTCCGAAGCTGGTGTACTTCTCCCCGTACATCTTCCATACCTCATCGATCACGTATTTGTTGTCTTCTATCTCCTGCGACAGGTCTCCTGTGTCCCAGTATTTGCCTGAGTCGTAAAGTCCGAACCAGAATTTCATGCCGTATTTCTGCGCGAGCCTGAGGAACATGTCAATCAGGTCCACGGACGGCATGTAGCATCCTTTCTTCAGGAGGTGCGGGGACGGGTATGTTATGAACTTCCTGTATCCTGACCTTATCACTATGACCGTGTCTATCCCGATGGATTTCATGTGTCTGAAATCAGCGTCCCACTCTTTCTCGCCCCAGTTCTGGTGGGGGATGTCATGCGAGATCTCGTCAAGGAATGTGCCTGTGATCTTCAGACCTTCTGCTTTAGGTACAATAAGATTACCTGTGGATGCAGAGGCTCCGGCGGTGTTCCTGCGGCCAATCCCGGTTGCGGCCGGCGCGATGATTCCCGGGACGGTGACAGCGGCTGCTGCAGCTGCGGTCTTTTTGATGAAAGTCCTTCTTCCAATATGAATGTCTGTCATAATAAAATAATTTATTAATAATCGTAAATATAAGAAATAATTTTATGTGTTAATAATTTTGTAATAAAATAATAAATAAAATAGATTGTTTTATTGAATAATATGTTTATATTTGCTGGCGTATTGTATTATAAATATTGGATATATTAATTCCATTTATAAAATTGTACTATGAATTTTAATCTGAAAGAAAAATTTTTCACGAAAATAGCGGTGGCTGTTTCCGTGGGAATACTTTCCGCTGCAGGCTGTCCGGCAGGAGCTGCCGGTATGCAGACTGCCGGTTTTGATGCTGCTGTCCAGGAGCCCGTCCGGTTCGAAGGCGTGGTGATTGACGAGAACAGGATTCCTCTTGCAGGGGCTAGTGTGGCGGTCGCCGATGACCTGTCTGTCGGGACTATTACTGACGTGGACGGGAAATTCTCCATATCGGTTCCGCATGGGACGGTCCTGGTGGTTTCCTTTACCGGGTACAAAGACGCATCGGTGGAGGCAGGGGACCAGGGATTTATGGAGATCCAGCTTATTCCTGACGCCCAGGTGCTCAAGGAAGTGGTAGTGACTGCCCTCGGAATATCGAGGGAGACTAAGTCTCTCGGGTATGCAATGCAGGAAATCGAGGCCGACGGCCTTCAGGACAACAAGGCGGTCAGTGTCGCCAATATGCTTCAGGGAAAGATAGCGGGCGTTCAGATCTCCCAGTCCGGGGCCGGTATGGGTGGCGCGACACGTATCGTACTGAGAGGGCTCAATTCCTTGAGCGGCTCGAACCAGCCTCTCTGGGTGGTGGACGGAGTGCCTATCAATGACGGGACTTCCAGCCAGCCTAACCAGTGGGGAGGCCAGGATTATGCGGGTGCGGCTTCATCGATCAACCCTGAAGACATCGAGAGCATATCTGTCCTGAAAGGGGCCAATGCTGCGGCGCTCTACGGCTCGCGCGCCCAGAGCGGGGCCATCATTATCACTACAAAGAAGGGCAAATACGGTCAGCCGCTTTCGATAGAATACAACGGTAATGTGGATTTCTCCACCATCTATGACAATATCTACGAATTCCAGAACATATACGGGCAGGGGTCCAACGGTATCTGGAACGGTTCCGCCCTCGGTGGCAGCTGGGGTGCCAGGATGTCAGGGCAGAAGGTCAGGCACTGGCAGGATATCAGATACGGGGACACATCCTACGGCAAGGTGGCCCTCGAGCCGCAGCCGGAGTATATAAAGGATTTCTACCGTACAGGTGTGTCGTACAACAATACCGTGACAGCCTCTGCCGGAGGCGAGTATATTACCGGCAGGCTTTCCTTCACGGATTCGAGGAACAATGGCAATACGCCTAACCATTCCATCAAGAGGCAGTATTACGACCTGAACACAGAATTCAAGAACAAGTGGCTTACTGTCGGGGCCAAGGTGAACTATATGCATGAGACTGTCGACAACGCCCCGACCCAGGGCGAGTACAGCCTTATGAACCAGTTCATAAAGATGCCGCGCGGTATAGTCCTTGCGGATCTGGAGAATGCCGGATTCGACAGCAATGACGTAATTAAGAACTGGTCCGGGCTTTCCCGCGATTTCCAGAATCCATACGGTATCGTCATGCCGGAAAACGGAAACAGGCGTGTACGTGACAGAATCATAGGCCAGATAAAGGCTACTGTGACATTTACCGAGTGGCTGAACCTTACAGGGCGTGTCGGGATTGACCTGTATCATGACAAGAACCAGAACTTCAAGTATTATTCCCTGTATGGAGACGAGCCGACCCAGTATACATACGGCAGGAGCATGCACAGGGAATATAATGCGGACCTCATCCTGAATTTCAATAAAAAGATAAAGGACTTCTCCATCCAGGCGAACCTCGGTACATCAGTGTACAATTCCCTGTCGGAGGGGTTGAGCGGAGATGCGGGGACATTCCAGATCCCCGATTATTACTGGATGTCTAACGGAGACCTCAGGCAGGCTTCCGAAAGCTATTCCCAGAAGGAGATACAGTCGGTATTCGGGAATGTGAGCCTCGGGTACAGGGATATGGTATATCTCGATATTACAGGAAGGAATGACTGGTCCTCTACGCTTCCCCGGAAAAACTGGTCGTATTTCTATCCGTCTGTCAGCCTCAGCGCCATCGTAAGCGAGATGTTCGAGTTCCCCAAGGCGATAGATTTCCTCAAGCTGCGTGCTTCATGGGCGAAGGTGGGCAACGACACAAGCCCTTATCAGCTCGATTTTACATACAGGACAGTGGGATCGGATGTGAACGCCACCCTGCTGGAGATGTCCATCCAGGACATGTATCCTCTGTCCGACCTCAAGCCGGAGGAGACACAGTCTTTCGAGGTGGGGCTCGACTACCGTATGTTCAACAACAGGCTGGGGCTGGATTTCACGTACTACAATTCGAATACTACCAACCAGATACTCTCAATTACCACTTCCCCTACATCCGGCTATACCTCCCGGCTTGTGAACGCCGGCAAGATAAAGAGCTACGGATTCGAGGCTATGCTCACAGGGACTCCTGTACTCAAAAACGACTGGGAGTGGGATGTGAACATCAACTGGGGCCTGAACCGTACCAGATGCGTGGAACTGTATGATTCTATCAAGCGTTATACGCTGGGGTCTGTCAGGATAGCGTCGGTGGTGGTAGAGGAAGGCGGAAGATTCGGTGACATCGTAGCAAACAATGCTTTCAAACGCAATGAAAACGGCCAGCTGCTGATAGATAATAACGGCGTCCCTGTCAAGGAGACGGACAAGGTGATAGGGAACATCACCCCCGACTGGACAGGCTCCGTAGGGACTACGCTGAGATGGAAAGGGATATCCCTGTACGCGCTTTTCGATATAAGGTGCGGAGGCGATTTCATTTCCCTTACCGATTCGTATGCATGTGCATACGGGAACTCTGCAAGGACTCTTGAGGGCAGGGACGGAATGGTGATAGACGGTACCGTGGAGTCTACCGGGATGCCAAATGAAAAAAGTGTCACCGCCGAGTCCTACTGGACCAGTGTCGGAGGGGCTTCGGGAGTCGCGGAGGCGTTCATGTATGACGGTTCATATGTCAAGCTGCGCGAACTTTCTCTGGGCTGGTCCCTGCCGCAGAAATGGCTGAGGAACACACCTCTCAAGTCCGTGAAGATTTCCGCGGTGGGCAGGGACCTCTGGTTCCTCTTCAAGAATGCACCGGTCAATCCGGAGAGCGCATATTCCAGGTCGGATTTCGCACAGGCGTTCGAGATAGGGTCCATGCCTCCTACACGTACAATGGGATTTTCCCTGAATGTCAAATTCTAAATCTACCAGATCATGAAATACAAAATGAAATACAAAATAACAATATTGTTGCTGGCATCCTTCTCCTTTGCTGGATGTACGGGGGATTTCGAGGAGATGAACACTTCACCGAGCCATGCGGTGAATACGAGCCCAGCATACGTGCTCCCTTATATCCAGGAAAGGACTATGCATATTTCCGCCACGGAGGGCTACCAGACTACGGAAGAGCTGTACACCCAGCAGTACTGCCAGTATTTTACCAATACAAACTCAAGCTTTCTGACAGACCGTTATGCCTATAATGATGACTGGGCGATGGATTTCTGGGATCCGTACTTCAAGGCCCTCAAGCATGTCAAGGCGCTGAAAGGCGAGCTTGACGAACATCCGGAATATACGAATATCGTCCAGATGCTCCGCATCGTTACGGCCAATGCCACGATTGCCATGACAGATATTTTCGGTGACCTGCCATATTCTGAGGCCGGTCTCGGGGTGGACGGGCCGGCTTACGATTCCCAGAAGGATATTTACTATGACATATTCAAGGAGCTTACCGAAGCTTCCTCAATCCTTGCGCAGAATCTGTCCGGACAGGATGTCTGCGATGAGGATACGGACCTCTTTTTCGCCGGAGATATAGACAAATGGCGCAAGTTCGCCAATTCCCTCCGCCTGCGCTGTGCCCTGCGCATAGTCTATGTGGATCCGGACAAGGCGAAGGCAGAGGGGGAAGCCGCCATAGCTGACGGCCTTATGGAAAGCAATGCCGACAATGTCTCGCTCCGCCTTATCGGCCAGAAATGGGGGCATCCTCTTGCCCAGACAGCCTCTTTTAATGATTTCAGGATGAGCAGGACCATGGAGAATATCCTGAAGAACACAAGTTCCGTGGCTGATCCGCGGCGGGAGCTCTGGTTCGGGGTTACAGCCAGTTATATGAAGAAATATGTCCTCGGGACAGAACCTGACCTCGTGTATAAGGGGGAGGCCTTCTCCGGTGTCCCGAACGGCGTCCCTGTCACTGAATTCTCGGCGGCGGACGAGGACGGATGGATAGAGTACCATGTGGACAACAATTCCCGTCCGTACGGGCTGCAGTTCTTCCCCGACTGGAACAGCGGCAATGTCACTAATGCCGATGCTACACTTCCTCTTCCTTGCACCCGCCGATTCAAGGTGATGGGCTATCCTGAAGTATGCCTCTTGAAATCAGAGGCCGCCCTGCGGGAATGGGCCGGAGCCGGGGATGCAAAGGCTAACTACATTGAAGGCATCAGGGCTTCGTTCGAGACCGAGCGTGACGGAGTGGATGCGTCACTGTATTCTACTGAAAATGACGAGACATACATCAATACCGGAGATGTTGCATGGGTAGATGGCGGAGGTCTTGATGTCAACCTGGAGAAGATTGCCGTACAGAAATGGCTGGCTGTCTATCCGTACAGTATGGAGGCATGGGCGGAATGTCGCAGGACAGGTTTCCCTGAACTGACCCCGGTGCTTCAGAGCGATGACCCTGATATTGATCCGTCTAAAAACGAGTTCGTCAGGAAAAT
>JADIMH010000060.1 GCA_017694885.1 Candidatus Cryptobacteroides faecipullorum
GATGCTTTCTTCACCGTAAACAAAAAACTTGCAGACAGATACGGGATGCAGTGCTGGACCAACGCCGAGACTTTCGACAGGGATATGCCCATAAGGTTCCTCCCCATAAAGTTCGACAAGCTGAGGCTGAAACTCGAGGCGGCGGCGCGATGCGGATACGACAAGGCGATCACTTTCGAGTTCCCGCATTTCATGAGCCCCCAGTCCGCCTACCTTCAGGCCGGACACCTTTTCGACAGATACAAGGAGTATTTCAACATTAAATAAATACAAAAAAATGACACAGGCAAAAACATCCGGCACCAACACCGGCTATATCATCTTTCTTTCCGTAGTCGCCGCCATAGGCGGGATTCTGTTCGGATATGACACAGCCGTAATTTCAGGGACTATAAGCAGCGTTACCAGCCAGTTCTCTTTGGACACCCTGCAGCAGGGCTGGTATGTAGGCTGCGCACTCATAGGCTCGATATTCGGCGTTATAGTGGCAGGCTCCATGAGCGACGGCATAGGAAGGAAAAAGACGATGCTCATCGCCGCTACCCTGTTCAGTTTCTGCTCCATAGGATGTGCGGCCAGCAGCAGTTTCATCCAGCTGGTAGGTTTCAGGATCACAGGCGGCATAGGAATCGGAATAGTATCGATTGTCGCCCCGATCTACATTTCAGAAGTATCTACTGCCGACAAGAGGGGCACTCTCGTATCTCTCTACCAGCTCGCCGTTACCATAGGTTTCCTGGCAGCCTACCTCGTAAATTTCTGGATCCAGGATGCGGCCCAGTCAACGACCTACGGTTCTGAGACCCTGCACCACCTCCTAAAAGACGAAATGTGGAGAGGAATGCTCGGCTCCATGATAGTGCCTGCCCTTATATACCTTGTCGTCATATTCTTCATACCTGAAAGCCCGAGATGGCAGATAATCAAAGGCAGAGGAGCACTGGCAACGGCTACGCTGATGAAAATCCATCTGAGCGGAGATTACGCAGCACAGCAGGTCGAGGAGACACGCAGGTCCATCGCAGGAGAAACCAAAGGGGCATGGAAAGACCTGCTGAAACCCGGAATCCTGAAAGCGGTCATCATCGGTTCGGCTATCGCCATACTGGGACAGTTCATGGGCGTCAACGCAGTACTGTACTACGGACCGAGCATATTCGAGCAGGCAGGGCTGTCAAGCGGGGATTCGATGTTCTCGCAGGTGCTGGTAGGGGCCGTAAACATGCTTACCACCGTAATAGCCGTATTCATCATAGACAGAGTCGGAAGGAAACAGCTCGTATACTGGGGCGTATCAGGAATGATACTCTCTCTGGTCATGATAGGACTGTACTTTTCATTTTCGGCGTCATGGGGCCTCGGGAACGGATTCCTGCTGGCATTCTTCCTGTTCTATGTTTTCTGCTGTGCGATTTCCATCAGCGCAGTGGTATTCGTACTGCTTTCCGAAATGTATCCGAACAGCGTCAGAGGACGCGCCATGTCCATAGCCGGACTTGCCCTCTGGGTCGGAACCTACCTCATCGGACAGCTTACGCCATGGATGCTCGAAAACCTGACCCCGACAGGCACTTTCTTCCTGTTCGCGGCCATGTGCATACCTTATATTCTTATCATGTGGAAAGCAGTACCTGAAACCACCGGCAAGACTCTTGAAGAAATAGAGGAATATTGGGAAAAAGGCTCTGCAAAAGGAAAATAATTTTTAAAATTTTTTATTATTCAATATAACTAAGTATCTTTGTCGTCTAAATCAACATTACCGATTCTTAAATGAGGCCACTGATCCTAAACTGCGCAGACGGGAAAAACATAGAGACCAAACAAAGGATTTTGGGTCTGTGCGTAAATGACGGAGATTTCAGCATAGCGGAACTGAGCAAAGAAACCGGCTCCAGCATACCGACTGTCACCAAGATAGTGGGGGAACTGATCGATGCGGGATATCTGAAAGTCATGGGCAAGGTGGGAACCTCCGGAGGACGAAGGCCAAGCATCTACGGGCTTAATCCCGAAGCAGGATATTTCGTCGGGGTAGATGTCAGCAAAAGCCATGTAAGCATGGCGGTCTCCGACTTCAAGGGCGAAATAACCGACTACAAGGATGACCTCGACTTCAGACTGGAGGGAACCGAACAGTCGATGATAGACCTGTGCTCTTTCCTCAAGAAATACATCGGTTCGCTGAATATAGGCATGGACAGTGTCCTCGCCTACGGAATAAACCTTACCGGAAGGGTCAACAGGGAAACCGGACACTGTTTCTCGTACTTTCTCGGAGACAACAGGCTTCCTGCCGCCATATTCCAGGAAAGGCTCGGTGCTCCCGTATTCATAGAAAACGATTCCCGGGCCATGACCTACGGAGAATATCTGTGCGGAGTGGGGAACAATGAGAAGAACATGCTTTTCATGAATGTCAGCTGGGGACTCGGCATGGGCATGATTCTCGACGGGAAGCTGTATTACGGGAAATCAGGGTATTCTGGCGAGATGGGACATTTCCCGCTTTTGGACAACGACATTATCTGCCAGTGCGGAAAAATAGGATGTCTGGAAACCGGAGCCTCAGGGCTGGCGGTGCACCGCATTTTTCTGGAAAAGCTCAGGGAGGGCAAGGTCTCCATACTGTCGTCAAAATACCGCAATAAAGAAGAAATCACCCTCAACGACATACTTGAAGCCTTGGCTGAAGAGGATGTTCTGGCGATAGAATCCGTAGAAGAAATCGGGAGTGCGCTCGGAAGGGCGATTGCAGGACTGATAAATATATTCAACCCTGAACTCGTAGTCATAGGAGGACGGCTTTCAACCGCGGAAGAGTACCTCATGCTGCCTATAAGAAGTGCCATAAACAAGCATTCCCTCAATATAGTGAGCAAAGAGACAGAAATAAAATTCTCGAAACTCGGAAAGAAAGCCGGTCCTATCGGGGCATGCATGCTTTCCAGAAGCCATCTGCTGGGGATACTTTAGAATATTTCCCGAAAAATCACTACCTTTGGGGTTTGTACCAATAATTTTGTGATGAAAGAATTCTGGCAGTTGCTTAAACGTTTCGCAGCACCGTATAAGAAATATCTTGCAGGAGCGATATTCCTGAATATCCTCTCAGCCATATTCAACATATTCTCTTTTACCCTGATCATCCCTATTCTGCAGATCCTGTTCAAGATGGATACGACCACCTACGAATTCATCCCATGGGACAGCGGATCTTTCAATGTGGACATGGTCAAGAACAACCTTTATTATTATGTCACCCTTATGATCGACCGTTTCGGCGGTTCGGTCACTCTCTTGATTCTCGGACTTTTCCTTGGCATAATGACAGCTCTCAAGACATCGTGCTATTTCGGATCGTCGGCAGTTATGATACCTCTGCGCACCGGAGTCGTAAGAGACATAAGGATAATGGTCTACAAAAAGATGATGAGCCTGCCCTTAGGATTCTTCTCCCAGGAAAGGAAAGGAGACATCATAGCAAGGATGAGCGGAGATGTCGGCGAAATAGAATATTCGATCACAAGTTCGCTGGACATGCTCATCAAGAACCCGATTCTTATCATATTCTATTTCAGCACACTGATATACACCAGCTGGCAGCTTACCCTTTTCACCCTGATCGTCGTACCTGTAATGGCATGGGGAATGGGAATAGTCGGAAAGAAACTCAAAAGGCAGTCCCTCAAGGCACAGGGCAAATGGAGCGACACGATGTCGCAGCTTGAAGAGACACTGGGCGGACTGCGCATAATCAAAGCCTTCATCGCGGAAGACAAGATGGTGGAGCGCTTCACGAAAGTAAGCAACGAACTGAGGGAGGCTTCCGGAAAGGTTTCCACCCGTCAGGCTCTGGCCCATCCTCTTAGCGAATTCCTCGGTACCATAATGATAATGATAGTCCTGTGGTTCGGCGGGACCCTTATCCTGTCCGATTCCGCACCTATAGATGCCGCTACCTTTATCTTCTATATGGTTATCCTCTACAGCGTACTCAATCCCCTGAAGGAGTTTGCGAAAGCAGGGTACAATATCCCTAAGGGACTGGCTTCTATGGAACGCGTGGACAAGATACTGAAAGCGGAAAACAACATAAAGGAATCCGCAACCCCGGTCGAACTGACAGAATTCCGGGACAGGATCGAGTTCCATGATGTCTGCTTCAGCTACGAAGACGGCAAGCCTGTACTCAAGCACATAAACCTGACCATTCCCAAAGGCAAGACCATTGCGCTTGTAGGGCAGTCGGGATCCGGGAAATCCACGCTCGTAGACCTTATACCGAGATACCACGATGTCACGTCCGGGGAAATCACTCTCGACGGAGTGAACATAAAGGACTTCAGGATCAAAGCCCTCCGTAGCCTGATAGGCAACGTCAACCAGGAAGCTATCCTTTTCAACGATACCATTTTCAACAACATAGCATTCGGAGTGGACGGAGCCACAATGGAGCAGGTGGTAAATGCGGCAAAAATAGCCAACGCACACGACTTCATAATGGAGAAGGAAAACGGCTACGACACCAATATAGGAGACCGCGGAGGCAAACTTTCCGGAGGCCAGCGCCAGAGAATCAGCATAGCAAGGGCCATCCTGAAAAATCCGTCTATCCTCATACTCGACGAAGCGACTTCCGCTCTGGATACGGAATCGGAACGTCTCGTCCAGGAAGCCCTCGACAGGCTGACGACATCCCGTACTACCATAGCCATAGCCCACAGGCTTTCCACCATCAAGAATGCAGATGAAATATGTGTCCTGCATGAAGGGGAGATCGTAGAGAGGGGAAGACACGAGGAGCTTATAGCCTTGGACGGGTACTACAAGAAACTTAATGACATGCAAGCCCTCTGATAATGAAGACTCTGAAAATACCATTCATCGACGGCATCGAAAGAATGCCGTATGAAGAGCTGGATATGGCCCTTGAAACCGGCGGAGCCAAATCCTTCATAGGAGAAGTATGCTGGCCGGACAGGTATCCATACCATCCTGACGTTTCTTTTGCCGTAGCACGCAGCAGGACCCATATTGCAGTCCTGTATCATGTCAGGAGCCTTGATCTCAGGTCTCTGGCGCTCGAGGACAACGGTCCTGTATGGGAAGACAGCTGCTGCGAATTTTTTGCATCGGACCCCTCTGACGGCACTTACTACAACTTCGAAATGAACTGTATCGGGACTCTTCTCGGAGCCAAGCGCAAGAGCAGGGAAGAATGCACCCACTATTCTGCCGGCAAACTGGAAAAAGTAATCCGGCATTCCACTATAGCAAGGAAAAGCAGAGACCTCTCAGGAAAGATATTCGGATGGAGCGTCGGCATGGTCATCCCGATGGAAATGATAGGAATAGACCCGTGCGGGCTGCCTGCGTCCATCAGGGCCAACTTCTACAAATGCGCCGACGGAACCGCCCACCCGCATTTCCTTGCATGGAACAGGGTGGAATCCCCGTCGCCGGATTTCCACCGTCCCGATTTTTTCGGCGAACTTCTGTTCTGACACGCACAAGACATGTTCAACCACATAATAACTGTACCATATCATGATCGGAGAAAAAGAATTGGCCAACATCGTATCGATGTTTTCTATCGGCAGCGCCGCAACAGGAATCAAGCCGCTGGGTCCCGGCTTCATCAATGACACTTTCATTGTAAATACGGAAAACGGCACGAGGTATATCCTGCAAAGGAAAAACCACAACGTATTTCCCGACATTCCGGGAATGATGCAGAACATCCTCCTGGTCACGGAACATCTGAAAAAGAAAGTGGCCGGGGAAGGAGGAGATCCGATGAGAGAGGTCATGACTGTCGTAAAGCGCAATGACGGCGGACTCTATTTCAAGGACGAGTCCGGGAATTACTGGACCATGACCGTTTTCATTGAAGGTTCAGTCACTTACGAAAAGGCCGACACGCCGGAACTTGCCTACAAGGGAGGCAAGGGAATAGGAAAATTCC
This sequence comes from Candidatus Cryptobacteroides faecipullorum, assembly GCA_017694885.1. Taxonomy (GTDB): domain Bacteria; phylum Bacteroidota; class Bacteroidia; order Bacteroidales; family UBA932; genus Cryptobacteroides; species Cryptobacteroides faecipullorum. The sequence goes on from JADIMH010000060.1 coordinate 5,969, forward strand.
AGACACAGCTGGCAGATTTCACTACTCCGCTGAACGAAACCATCAAGGGATTCCACAACATAAGATGGAGATTCAGCCAGTGGGATGAATCTCTCAGACGGGATGCTGCAGGAAGAGCAGGTTCCCTGACGGAAGAAATCGGCTGGATAGAGAGCCGCAGAAAAGAAATGCTTGACTTCTGGACTTTGGTCGAAAACGGTACCATTCCGACAAGGGTCACCCATAATGACACTAAAATCAGCAACATACTGTTTGACAAAAACACCGGGGACGTTCTCTGCGTAATAGACCTCGACACCTGCATGAGCAGCACGTCTCTCAACGACTTCGGCGATGCCATCAGGTCATATGCAAATACAGGAAAAGAAGATGACCCGGACCTGTCCAAGGTTTCAATGTCGATGGACATGTTCCGCGCATACACCCGGGGCTACCTGTCGCAGAGAAAGGACAGCCTTAGTGAAACGGAAAAGGAATATCTTGCATTTTCGGCCAGATACATAACTTACGAGCAGGTCCTGAGATTCCTTATGGACTATATCGACGGTGATACATACTACAAGATCGCTTACCCGGAGCACAATCTGGTACGGACACGGGCGCAATACAGGCTTTTGCAGAGCATGGAATCCCAATATGGAGATATGGTCGATACTGTCCGCGAATATTTAAAATAGAATAATAATGAAGCGTTATTTCAGACTCTACCTTTCAAGATTGATTCTTATACTTTATATAATATCAGTCTTCCTGCTGTGTTTTCTCAATCTGGGGGCGGAGACTGGCATTGCTTCGGAATGGTTCGGGATACCTACGGACAAGATAGCCCATTTTCTGATGTTCTTCCCGTATCCCGCACTCATTACGTTCGTATTCTGCAAATCAGGGTGGAATCCCATGAAATTCATAGGTTTCCTGCTGGTTGTGCTTGTTACCGGAATAATTATAGGCGGTTCTATCGAACTGCTTCAGGGTCTGACCGGCTACAGAAGCTGCGACATCAAGGATTTCAGGGCAGACTGCCTGGGTCTGTTTACCGGAGCGCTCCTGACCCTTTCAGTATGGCTGGCAGTCCGCAGGAAAGAATCCAGGCATATGAATTCATCAGGGAGTTTGAAATGACAAGAAAATTTTTCTGCCTGTTTTTTCTGATACTATTTTCAGGGAGTGTTCCGGCCGTGTCCCAGAACAGGATTCTAGAGGCATTCAAACCGGTATGCGACACGCTTGAAACCCGCATTCAGGAAAAGACTTCGGTAAAAGGGGATCTCGGACTGAGGGCTGTCATGAAAAGAGGTTCCACTCTGGACTTCTACTTCACTCGCAGTCTCGGCGATTTTCCGTGGCACGATGACACATACGGATGGTTCAGGACAGAACTCCGGGAGCTGTTCCCGGAAGGATATTCAGGTTACGGTCTCGGCGAGATATACAGTAACCGTATACGCATGTCCGACCTCATCACCAACGTTCCGGGAAATGACGGTCATCCGGACAGGACACCTTATAGAATAAAAGACCGGAGACAGACAACCGTTCCGCTGGTGGAAAATCCCGACATGCCCGAATTCCATCTCGGCCTCTCCGGAAGACATATTGCCCTGTGGCAGAGCCATGGCAGATACTATGAACAGAAGACAAGAAGATGGGAATGGCAGAGGCCGTGCCTGTTCCAGACAGTAGAAGATCTCTTCACCTCAGGATTCGTACTCCCCTATCTGGTTCCGATGCTTGAGAATGCCGGCTGCATGGTTTTACTTCCAAGGGAGAGAGACCTGCAGACTGCGGAAATCATAACGGACAATGACCCGCATTTCATTCCCGATACACTGTCGGATCCCCTCGTGCGTACTTTCGGCACATATGCCGAGACCGGTGAATGGAAGGATGCCGGATGCGGTTTCGCCGATACGCTCCAGGTCTATACCTCAGATGAAAATCCTTTCAGGGCGGGTACGGCAAGAATGGCGGAATGCATCCCGCCGAAACAGAAAAGCGGAAAGGCTACAGCCGTATGGACTCCTGTCATTCCGGAAAGAGGGGAATATGCCGTATACGTTTCATATAAGACTCTTCCAAACAGCACTGAATCGGCCCATTATACTGTACGCCACATGGGAGGGGAAAGCCATTTCATCGTCAACCAGACAATGGGAGGCGGGACCTGGATATATCTTGGCACTTTCGAATTCGGGAAAGGCTCCGAAGGGAAAGTGATCCTTGACAACGTCTCCCCTGCGGGTCGAAATTTCTCGTCAGGAAAGGCCGTTACGGCAGATGCCGTAAAAATAGGCGGAGGTATGGGCAATATCGCCCGGAAATGCAAGGATGACACCCTGGCTGTTCCGGAACTCTCAGGATTGCCGAGATTCGCCGAAGGCGCAAGGTACTGGATGCAATGGGCAGGAGCCGATACTTCCGTCTACAGCCAGAACCGTCAGGCCAACGACTATATGGACGATTTCATGTCCAGAGGGAAATGGGTGCAGGAACTCAGCGGAGGTTCGGCGGTCAATCCCAAAGAAAAAGGAAGGAACATACCCGTAGACATGGCTTTCGCGTTCCATTCGGACGCGGGAGTGAGCCCCGGGGATTCGATCATCGGGACATTGGGCATCTATACAAGGCTGTGTGAAAACAGCAGCAGGTTTCCGGACAAGAGCAGCAGAATGACAAGCAGGGAGCTGACAGACCTGATACAGAGCCAGGTAGTAAATGACCTGAGAGCCGGATACGACCCTCTCTGGAGCAGAAGACACATATGGGACCGCTCATACAGCGAATCCCGCACTACGGGTGTACCGACCATGCTTCTGGAAATGATGTCCCACCAGAATTTCTCGGACATGAAACACGGTCTCGACCCGTCTTTCCGCTTCACTGTCAGCAGAGCCGTTTACAAAGGAATACTTAAGTACCTCAGCAACAGATACGGATGCGAATATGCGGTACAGCCTCTTCCGGTACATTCATTTGCCGTCTCGTTCAGCGGCAAGGGCGGCAGCCCCCATGCAATGCTGAGCTGGAAAGAGACTGCCGATACACTGGAGCCGACTGCTGCCGCCAAAAGATATTTCCTTTATACGAAACTGGACGACGGAGCCTTCGATACCGGAAAGGAAATAAAGGATTTAAGGGTTTCCAAAGGCCGCATCATCACGGAAGTTCCGATCATTCCGGGACATATCTACAGTTTCAGGATTGCAGCGGCAAACAGCGGCGGAATAAGTTTTCCAAGCGAGACTTTGAGTATAGGACTGCCTGAAGGTTATGCGAAAGGGAACGGCAGGAGCGCAAAAGACAGTGCGGTGCTCATTGTCAATAACTTCGACAGGGTATCATGCCCTGCGTGGTTCGACACTCCGCAATATGCAGGCTTCGACAGTACTCTCGACAGCGGAGTCCCATACATGAAAGAGTTTACATATGTCGGTGAAATGTACCAGTTCCGCAGGTCGATGCCTTGGACGGATGATGACAATCCCGGCTTCGGAGCCTCGTTCACCGACCGAGCAGGCAGCATAATAGCAGGCAATACGTTCAATTACCCATACATACACGGAAAAGCCGTCATGAAAGCCGGATACCCGTTCTTCTCAGCCGGTTCAGATGCTTTCGTTTCAGACTCGACCCTCAGGGAATCAGCCTGGTGCGCCGACATAATCTGCGGGAAACAGGTCACAACGATGATCGGACGCGGAGCCGTCAGAGACAGATATGCAGTATTCCCGCAAAAGATGCAGGACGCGCTCAGGTCATTCACATCCGAAGGGGGCAATGTCCTGATATCCGGCTCCAACATCGGGACAGACGTATGGGACAGCGTATTCCCGGTCAAGTGCGACAGCACGTTCAGGGCGAATTCAATGGATTTTGTCCAGAATGTACTCGGATACAGGTGGATATGCAACTACGCAAGCAGAAGCGCCCGCGTTTCTCCTGTTCCTGAATACCTCTCCGGGTTCAATGTCGGGAACTTGTCCGGAGAGATAAGCTTTGCCAATGTTCCGAACAGCCGCATCTACTGCGTAGAAACACCTGACGGTCTCGCTCCGGCTTCAGACACCGCCAAGGCCTTCCTCCAGTACAGCGATACGAGAATTCCGGCCGGAATATGCTACGATGCAGGAGCCTACAAGGCCGTCAGCATAGGCTTCCCTATCGAAACAGTCGACAGTACGGAAGCAATATACGAAATCATATCTTCTTCACTCAAATACTTTACCCTATGACACCCCGCGAATCTGAAATCATAGGACTTGTCAAACGAGAAGTCAAGCCGGCCTTGGGATGTACGGAACCGATAGCCGTAGCTCTTGCAGCCGCCAAAGCCGTTGAGATCCTTACGGAACAGTGTCCTGACTGCAGGACACCGGACTGGAGAATGACCACATGCTTCGGCATTCTGGTCCAGGTCAGCGGAAACATGCTGAAAAACGGCATGGGAGTCGGCATACCGGGTACGGGAATGGTCGGCCTCCAGATAGCTGCCGCATTGGGTGTAGTATGCGGAAAATCCTCCTACGGCCTTGAAGTCCTTCACGAAGTCGGCAAAGATGCCGTAAACAGGGCAAAGGAGCTGGTAAACTCAGGAAAAGTCAAAGTCTCGCATACGGAAACCGGACATAAGCTTTACGCAAAGGTCACTGTAGCGGCAGGACAGGGACATTCTTCATCGGCAGTCATAGAAGACGACCATGACAACATAGTGGAAACCAGTTTTGACGGCAACATCCTGCAGTGCGGCGCCACCACTGCCGGAGACACTTCGTCCGAACACAGGAATACTCTTGACTATAAACTGACTCTCAAGGAAATATATTATTTTGCCAGAACCGTGGCTTACGATGATATAAAGTTCATCCTGGAATCCCGCGACCTCAACCTCAAGCTTTCCCATGAGGGTCTTTCCGGAGACTATGGCCTGAAAGTAGGGAAAACCGTGTTTTCAGAGAAATACAGGGAAGTGTTCGGGAGTGATTTCATGAGCTATGCAATGGCTCTGACCGCAGCGGCATCGGATGCCCGTATGGCCGGCTGCACGCTGCCGGCAATGAGCAATTCCGGCAGCGGGAACCAGGGAATAACCGTGACCATGCCGGTCATTGCCTATGCCATCAAATACGGAGTCTCTGATGAACAGCTTGCAAGAGCCCTGATTCTCAGCCACCTGACGGCAATCCACATCAAAGGCTATCTGGGAAAACTGTCAGCATTGTGCGGATGCGTCATTGCATCTACGGGAGCAGCATGCGGCATAACTTATCTCCGCGGCGGAAACTATCATCAAGTATGCGCCGCTGTCAAGAACATGATCGGGAACATCACCGGCATGGTCTGCGACGGAGCCAAGGTCGGCTGTGCCATGAAAGTAGCCTCAGGAGTAGCATCGTCAATACAGTCCGCCGTACTTGCCATGGAAGGCATCTGCATCTCGGAACATGACGGAATCATTGAAAAGGACATAGAAAAAACTATCCAGAACCTCGGCCGCATAGGCTCTGTCGGAATGCAGAGCGCAGACTCGATGATTCTGGATATTATGGTGTGCAAATAAAGGATATTATTCGCCGAGCCTCTGATGAAGGGCTTTAGCCTGCTCCTCATAGCCGGGCTTGCCCAGAAGAGCGAACATGTTCTTTTTATATGCCTCTACGCCTGGCTGGTTGAAAGGATTGACCCCAAGGATGTATGCGCTTATGCCGCAAGCCTTCTCGAAAAAGTAGAACAGCCCGCCGAGATTGAACTCGTCGATTCTTTCTACGGAAACGTACAGCTGGGGAACTCCGCCGTCCATATGCGCGAGTTTGGTGCCGAGTTCAGCCATTGCATTGCATTCCTCGACGTGTTTTCCTGTCAGGAAATTGAGTCCGTCCAGATTCTGAGGATCATCGGAGATGGTCATGCTCCTGTTGCTCTTTTCCACTGTAATGACTGTTTCCATAAGCGTTCTCTCGCCATCCTGGATATACTGTCCCATCGAATGCAGATCGGTGGTGAAACTTACGGAAGCAGGGAAAATGCCTTTGCCGTCTTTGCCTTCGGACTCACCGTAGAGCTGTTTCCACCACTCTCCAAGATACTGGAGTTTAGGATTGTATGAAACGAGTATCTCTATTTTCTTTCCCTTGCTGTAAAGCAGGTTACGCATGGCGGCGTACTCTACGGCAGGATTTTCGGCACTGCGCTCGGCGCATTTACGCTCCATTTCAGCGGCGCCTTTGAGCATTGCCCTCATGTCGAATCCGGCCAGGACTATAGGAAGGATCCCGACGGGAGTAAGGACGGAGAAACGCCCTCCGACATTGTCCTCGATGACAAAGGTCTTGTAGCCTTCCTGGGTAGAAAGGGACTTGAGCGCCCCTTTATGCGCATCGGTAACGGCGACTATGCGCTCTGCCGCCTCCTTTACTCCGTATGTATTCTCGATATACTGCTTGACTAGGCGGAATGCAATGGCAGGTTCCGTTGTTGTGCCCGATTTGGAGATCACTACGGCAGCGACGTTCCTCTGCTGCATCAGATCCATGAGCTCGCAGATGTATTCCTCGGAAAGGTTATGTCCGGCAAATACGATTTCCGGAGCATCCTTCTTGCCGGAAAGCTGTTTTGCGAAACTGTGCGACAACGCCTCGATCGCGCATTTGGCACCGAGATACGATCCGCCTATGCCTATGACCACCACCAGATCGACACCCTTCGACTTCCAGCTGTCGCGGATAGCCTCACAGTCGGAAACAAGACTGTCCGGAGTAGCCGTAGGAAGATGTTTCCAGCCAAGAAAATCGTTTCCTGCACCTGTTTCGCTTTCGAGGACATCGAAAGCGGCAAGTGCCTTTTCTACGTATTCCTTATATTCTGCATCATTTACAAAGGAGCTGCAGCCTCCAAGATTTACTTTTACCATATCGTGTAGTATTGACTTGTTATCAGTTTTAACCGGGCGCAAAATTAACGTTTTTTAACTAAAATGAGCATGACTTTCTGTCAAATGTTTATAAATTTGTCCGGCATTGCAGGATTATGTTTTCTTTTACAAATAATATTGTCATGAATGTTTTTTCAAAATTCCTGATGGGGACGGCTGCAGCGCTGCTGCTGGCTCCCGCCGTGTCCGTCTCTTGCCGGCAGAAAGAAGAAAAAGTCGCAATCGTAGCCCATCGCGGCTACTGGAACTGTGAGAAAGCCGGTTATGCAAAGAATTCCCTCGCAGCTCTGAAATGTGCGCAGGAAGCCGGGTTCTGGGGAAGTGAATTCGATGTAAACATGACTTCCGACGAGGTACTGCTCGTTTACCATGACGGCAGGATCGACGGGAAAGTCATAGACCAGACTCCTTATGAAGAATTCAAAGACGTAAAACTTGCAAACGGAGAGCCTATACCTACCATCGACGATTATCTCGGACAGGTAAAGAAATTTCCGGGAACAGTAATGGTTTACGAACTCAAGACGCATTCCACGCCTGAAATCGAGAACAGGCTTGTCGACCTTACCATAGAAAAACTCAAGGAATACGGACTCGACTCGCCCGACAAGGTCATATTCATCTCATTCAGTCTGAATATATGCAAACGTCTCGCCCGGCTCATGCCCGGATATACCGTACAGTATCTTGCCGGAGACCTTAGCCCGGATGATGTTCACGGATACGGGATCAACGGTATCGATTACCATTATTCCGTATTTTCCAAGCAACCCGACTGGCTGGGCTCGGCGAAGGAAAACGGAATGACCGTCAACGCATGGACTGTAGACGAAGAAAAGGACATGAACGACATGTTCGCTATCGGAGTGGATATGCTCACCACCGATACGCCTGAACTTGCAAGGACCATTCTCGGAGAAAGGGAAAAGAAAGCCCCTGCCGCAAACTGAACTGTACGGACACAAGACATATTGACAGGCCGCACCGATGCGGTCTGTCGTCGTATATGACATATTCATCGGACAAACAACAGGTTTTGCATATTCTTTCGAGCTATGATGCAATATTATGGCATGCGCGTTGTTTATATATTGCGCGGTCGGAAAAAACCGGCCGGTAAAAGGAGATTAAATTATGATGAGACGTTTTATTTCAATGCTGATTTTCCTGTCCGTATGTCTGGCAGGTGCAGCGCAGGACAAAACGACCTTACAGGAAAGAATTGACCGGTGGAAAAACGATATGGAGGAGTTCCAGCAGAGGCGTGCTCCCGAGCGGCAGGCGGAAGCTGTCGCGGATACGCTTCTGTGGCAGCAGGCCAGAAACGCCGTAAAGGAAAGTTCATTCGTAGTCGAGGCAGACGCGATTACCTTCAAGCACGGAACCCGCATATACGTCAACTCCACTACCAACTTCATCTCTGTAAACGGTGACAGAGGAGTCGTACAGATTTCCCCCAACAGTTTCATTTCAGGGCCTAACGGTCTTGGAGGCATTACGGTAGACGGAAGGATTTCCGGAATGGAAGTCAACGTCAACAAAAAGGGCCTGACCCGCATTACCATGAACATAACGGGTGTCGGAATAAACGCACAGATAGAAGTGACACTGTTCCCCGGCTCCGATGATGCGTATGTCATAGTAACGCCGAATTTCAATTCTCAGACCATAAGGATTGAAGGCAAGCTGGTTCCTTACTCGCTTTCACGCGTATTTGAAGGCATGTCTTTATAGTTGCAAACACAATTACAGTTTTATTCGATAAGAGCAGACAATCATGAAAAGATATTTTCTATTTGCAGCGGTTCTGCTGACAGCGGCAGCCTGCCAGAAAGAACCTTCACCATCCGACTTCGACGGCGAATATCTGGTCTACACGGCCCACAGCGAGAGTGTCGGCGATTTCTCCGCCTACAGTACATTTACGGTTGCCGACAGTCTGTTTGCCATAGACGGAAATAAAGGCAGCATGTTCCTTAACGACTGGGCAAAGACCGTCAGGAACAGGTACATAGACAAAATGACCGAATTGGGCTACACCTATATCGATACAGGAATGCAGGATTCCGACCTTGAACAGGAGGTTCCGGGCGATCCGAAAGCCGACCTCGGGCTTCAGATTTCATATATAGTAACAACTTCCTACTTCACTTCATACTACCCTACAACGCCTTACTGGTGGAACACCTATCCGGGCTACTGGTATCCGGGATTCTGGGGAGACTGGGGTTACTGGAACTATTCGTTCCCTGTCACCTACAGCTACTCGTCGCATTCATTGCTCACGGAAATGGCTGATCTTACCGCAGAGACCGGCGATGACAAGCCTCTTCCCGTAGTATGGAACAGTTTCATCGACGGCAGCATAAGCAACAACAGAGAAGATGCCGCCCGTTTTGAAAGGGCCATTGACCAGTCTTTCGCACAATCAGAATATTTGGCCAGATAGGAGGATACGATCATGAAAAACATACTTAAATACATAACCATTGCCGCAGTGTTCGTGCTTGCCGGCAGCATTTCGGCCGAAGCGCAGCCCGGAAGAAGATTCTATGTAGATGCCGGATGGCAGTTCAACGGAGCTTTCGGGAATGACGTGGTAAAAAACGCCAGCGGATGGGGAGCATATGCGGAAGGAGGATATTATGTACTGCCGAGAATTGCCGTCGGAGCATTCATAAGCTACAATACCAACAATGAATACATCCCGCGACAGACCTACATTTACCCGGACGGTGCAGCCCTGACCACGGATGCCAACAATTCCCTGTTCCAGCTTCCTTTCGGAGCGACTTTGAGATACAGGCTCGGATGGAAAACGCTGCAGCCTTATGCTGAAGCCAAGATAGGAGCCAATTTCGCCAGGGAATACACATATTATCCGACCATGGCCGCCAGAGACTCGCAGTGGGGATTCTACATATCGCCTGAAATCGGACTGACATGGCATCCGTTCCACAAGAGCAACTTCGGTTTCCAGCTGGCCGCCTATTACAGTTATGCCACCAACCGCAGCGATGCCTTCGGCATGAACGGCATCAGCAATGCCGGATTCAAGTTGGGAATTTCTTTCTGACAGATAGTTTATAATCATTAAGCAGTTTTTCTAACGGGAAAAACACATCGGGGACGGCTCTGCAACAGCAGGCCGTCCTCTTATTTTTTGCCACTTTGTCTATTTTTTATAACTTTGGGGAATTAGTGGAATTTTGACCGACATATTCCGATATGGATACTAACAGCACCCACGTGGTAATAATGGCAGGTGGCATCGGAAGCCGTTTATGGCCTTTGAGTACACCTGAAATGCCTAAACAGTTCATAGATGTTTTAGGGACGGGAAAGTCAATGATCAGGATGACCGTAGAACGTTTCCTGCCGGTTTGCGACATCAGGAATTTCTGGGTCGTCACGTCTGTAAATTATGTAAACCTGGTAGCAGAGCAGCTGCCTGAAATCCCCGAAGACCACATTCTGGCCGAGCCGCAGCCGCGCAATACGGCCCCGTGCATCGCCTACGCCTGCTGGAAAATCGCCGGGCGATATCCCGAGGCCAACATAATAGTGACCCCGGCAGACGCCCTTGTCCTCAAGACAGATGAATTCGCTTCCGTCATGAAGCAGGCACTCGGATTTTCTGCCGGAGGAGAAAAGATAGTGACTGTCGGAATCACCCCGGACCGTCCGGAAACAGCCTACGGTTACATATGCGCCGGGAAGAATGCTGTCCGGAATATCACCAAAGTCCGTGCTTTCAAGGAAAAGCCGGACCTCGCCACAGCGAAGGCATACCTTGATTCCGGCAACTATTACTGGAATGCAGGGATTTTTGTATGGACTGCACGGACGATCATTTCCCAGATAAGAAAATATGCTCCGCAGATCGCAGGAATCATGGACAACCTCGCCGGGTATTTCTATTCCGACGATGAATCCCGCTACCTCTCGGAACTGTTTCCGCAGTGCGAAAAGATATCCATAGACTATGCGGTCATGGAAAAGTCCGACGACATCTATGTAATATCCGATGACCTCGGATGGAGCGATCTCGGCAACTGGAGCGCCGTCGGGGCACACCTTGAGCGAGACTCCAACGGGAATGCCGCCGTCGGAAGCGATGTACGGTTTTTCGGGTGCAGGAACTGCATAGCACATGTGCAGGACGCCGATACGGCAGTCATTGAAGGACTGGAAGACTGCATCGTATCTGCAAAAGGAGGGAAACTGCTGGTATGCCACCTCTCCGAGGAGCAGAAGATCAAGGATTTTTCCGCACCGCGCAGGTTCGGTCCGGAAAATTAGAATTGCCGGAAGGCCTTGAAAAAAAATATGACGACACACCATTACAAGACAGTAGTCATTTCTGACGTACATATCGGTGCCAATCACTCCAAAGTCGAGGAAGCCAGCATCTTCCTTGAAAGCCTGACATGCGAACGGCTCATCCTGAACGGAGACATAATCGACGGATGGCAGCTGGACAGGCACAACAGGAAATGGAAGAAGTCCTACACGCGTTTTTTCAACGCAATCATGAGAATGATGGATGAAGACAACACCGAAGTGATATATGTCCGGGGAAACCATGATGATTTTCTGGACAATATCGCCCCGTTGAGACTTGCCAACATCAGCATAGTCAAGGAATACATACTGGAAAGTTGCGGAAAGCGTTTCTTCATTACGCACGGCGATGTATTCGACAGCGTAACAGCCAATATGAGATGGCTGGCAGTGCTCGGGGACAAAGGCTACAATATGCTACTGTGGGCGAATGCCGTGTATAACCGATACAGGCTGAAACGCGGAAAGCCCTACTACTCGCTTTCACAGACGATAAAGCATAAGGTAAAGCAGGCTGTCTCATTTATCTCCGGATTCGAGAAGATGCTTGCGGATCTGGCCAAAAGCAAGAAATGCGACGGCGTGATATGCGGGCACATCCACTATCCTGAAGACAGAATGATAGACGGTATAAGATACCTGAATTCCGGAGACTGGGTAGAATCTCTTTCCGCCCTGCTGGAAAGCGGAGACGGGACATGGAGGATAATGCACTACAGGACAGAATTCGGGACAGAAATGCTTGAGGCACCCAAACAATAAAAAAAGCAAGCCATGAAGTATCTGTTTATAGTCCAAGGAGAAGGCCGGGGACATCTGACACAGGCAATGACCCTTGAGAAGATGCTTGAACGGCACGGGCATCAGGTGGTAGGCATGCTTGTAGGCAAAAGCAAGTCCAGACACCTGCCTGATTTTTTCGTGAACGGGGTCCATGCCCCTGTATATCAGTTTCTGAGTATAAATTTCCTTCCGTCTGCCGCGAACAGGAAACCGAACATGGTGAAAAGCATAGCCTACAACATCGCCGTAGCGCCGAAATACATCAGAAGCATGAATTATATACGGAAAACCATAGCTTCCTGCGGAGCGGATGTTGTAATCAATTTTTATGAACTGCTCACTGGCTTGACATACATGCTTTTCCGTGTTCCTGTCCCGCAGATATGCATAGGGCACCAATATCTTTTCCTCCATAAAGACTTCAACATGCCGGACAATGTCTTCGGAGGTTACGGCATGCTGAAATTCTTCACCAGAGTCACAGCCATAGGCGCAAACAAATATCTTGCTCTCTCTTTCCGCAGAATGAAGGACCTTCCACAGCAGAAACTCAGGGTCGTACCTCCGCTTCTCAGAAAAGAAGTGCTGGAAACCGTTCCGGTCAAAGGAGACTATATACATGGCTACATGCTGAACTCAGGATTTGCCGACGATGTGATGACCTGGCATAAAGAGCACCCTGAAGTAAAACTCCGCTTTTTCTGGGATCGTGAAACGGAAAAGCCACTGACCATCATAGACGATACGCTCAGTTTCCATACACTCGACGATGCCGAGTTCCTTAAACAGATGGCGGGATGCTACGCATATGCAAGTACTGCCGGCTTCGAATCCGTATGCGAAGCAATGCTTCTTGAAAAGCCCATACTGATGGTACCGTCACACATCGAACAGGAATGCAATGCTTTCGATGCAATGAAAAGCGGGGCGGGAGTTTCAGCTGACAAGTTCGATCTGGGTCTGCTGCTGGATTTTGCAAAGAATTTTACTCCGGACCATGAATTCAGCAAATGGGCCAGATCCGCAGAAACGATAATACTGGGCGAATTGGAGACGCACTACAAGGATTCGGACATTCTGGTAAACAAAATCAAAAGAAAATTCGAAAAATAATTCCTGAAAAAAACTGCAAATAATTTGCATTATAAAAAAAAGTTCGTACATTTGCAGTCCAATATCGCGGGATAGAGCAGTTGGTAGCTCGTCGGGCTCATAACCCGGAGGCCGGAGGTTCGAGTCCTCCTCCCGCTAC
>JADIMH010000061.1 GCA_017694885.1 Candidatus Cryptobacteroides faecipullorum
TGCAGCAGAGGTTTGTCGACCTGAAATTCGGGATGTTCATCCATTTCAATATGCCTACTTTCTGGAATGCGGACTGGCCGGATCCTGACGCTGACAAAGATATCTTCAATCCTGCCGGAATGGATTGCAGCCAGTGGGCCCGCGCGGCCAGGTCAGCTAAGATGACCTACGGCTGCCTGACCACCAAGCACCACAGCGGATTTTGCATCTGGAATACTTCAACTACTGATTACAGTGTCGGCAGCAATGCTTTCGGACGGGATGTAGTGAAGGAATTCACAGATGCGTTCAGGGCTGAGGGGCTTGAGGTCATGCTGTATTATTCGATACTTGATACGCACCACAGGATACGGCCCGGATGCATAACCGGGGAGCATGTGGATTTCATCAAAAGGCAGCTCACGGAACTGCTCACCCGTTACGGAAAGATTTCAGCCCTGATCATAGACGGGTGGGATGCCCCGTGGTCCAGGATTTCGTATGAGGAGATCCCTTTCGAGGAGATATACAGGCTTGTGAAAAGGCTTCAGCCCGACTGTCTGGTAATGGATCTCAATGCCGCGAAATACCCGACACAGTATCTGTTCTATACCGATATCAAGTCGTATGAACAGAATGCGGGGCAGCATATTTCCAAAGAGCAGAACAGCCTGCCTGCCCTTTCATGCCTTCCGCTCCAGCAGAACTGGTTCTGGAAACAGTCTTTTCCGGACACTCCGGTCAAGGACCCGCGCATGCTGGTAGAGGAGAATCTGGTGCCGCTCAACCTGGCTTACTGCAACTTCATCCTCAATGTCGCTCCGAATCCTGACGGACTGCTGGACGGCAATGCATTGGAGGCCCTGGAGGAGATAGGACGCATATGGGATAACACGGCCCCTGCGCCGCGCTTGCCTGAAGAAGATGTCCAACGGCCTGTCATAGCGGAAAATATTGCCAAATTCCAGAAAGCGGAGTCTTCGTGGAGCGATGACTATGCCATAATGGATTTCGGCAACGACGATGATTTCGGTACCGCCTGGAGATCGAATCCTGCCGTGCGGGAACCATGGTATGAAGTGTCCTTCTCCCGCAGCCGTCCGTTCAATGCGGTGTGCATCGTGGACAAAGAACAATCTATAAGAAACTATACGCTCCAGTATGAATGTGCCGGGGAATGGAAGGACATCCTCAGCCGGGAAGACGACGCCCGGATTGTGAAGATGCTCCGTTTCGACCGTTTATACGGCGCCAGGGTCAGGCTGCTGATCACATCGTATGATTCGGCGCCTTCCATCTGGGAATTCTGCGTCTATGATGAGTATTGACCGATAAAATGTATATTTGCCTTATATTTAAATTAAACACAGATGAAAAAAATCACCTTATTCCTTGCCGCAGTGGCATTCGGGGCTGCAATAGCCGGCGCCCAGAACCGGAAAACGAGCGGTAATCCTGTCTTCGAAGGCTGGTATGCCGATCCGGAAGCGATTGTCTACGGACATGAATGTTGGATCTTTCCGACGTATTCGGACTATTATGAACTCCAGGACCATTTCGATGCCTTTTCTTCAAAGGACCTGGTCAACTGGGAGAAGCACCCTTCCGTCCTGAAGAAAGAGGATATCAGCTGGGCAGAGAAAGCCATGTGGGCTCCGTCCGTAATCCATGCCAACGGGAAATATTACTTTTTCTTCGGAGCGAATGACATCCAGAGCAACGAAGAAACCGGAGGAATAGGTGTTGCCGTGGCCGACAGGCCTGAAGGCCCTTACAAGGACGCGCTCGGCAAGCCGCTTATCGGCAAGATCATAAACGGAGCGCAGCCGATCGACCAGTTCGTTTTCCACGATGACGACGGTACATATTACATGTATTATGGCGGATGGGGACACTGCAACATGGTCAAGCTCAGCGACGATCTTCTCAGCATAGTTCCGTTTGAAGACGGACAGACCTATAAGTCCGTCACACCGGAAGGCTATGTCGAGGGCCCTTTCATGCTGAAGAAAGACGGAAAATATTATTTCATGTGGTCGGAAGGCGGCTGGACAGGACCCGATTACAGAGTGGCCTATGCCATTTCGGATTCTCCGTTCGGACCTTTCAAGAGGATAGCCACGATACTGGAGCAGGATCCTTCCATTGCAAACGGTGCGGGCCATCACTCCGTTATCAGGGACAAGGCCGGTGACTATTACATCGTTTACCACCGCAGACCGAACGGCGATACCCACGGCAACCACCGTCACACCTGCATCGATAAACTTGAATTCGATGGAAACGGTTATATCAAGCCGGTGAAAATCACTGTGGAAGGTGTTGCAAAGACGAAATTCTGACGTCTTATTTCCCGACAGCTTTCTGAAGGGTTTCCTTTGCTTGATAGAAAGCAGGCTGGAAATCCCTTGCGAGGATTGTCCCGTCGGGACCGATGAAAATGAAATAGGGGAGACCGCTGACCATGAATGTGTCGGCGGTCTTCTGGTTTTCAGCCCGGCCGGTTTTGAGCTCTGCCTCAGGCCATGGATGTGCAAGCATCCCGTCCATTCTGGCTTTCAGGTCGTCTATCCCTATTGACGGGGAGGATGTCCCTTCCGGAATCCCTTCTGCAAAGCCCCGGAATTCATCTATAGATTCGGTAATTCCTATGATGCAGAGGCCCTTGTTCTTGTATTTGCTGTACAGGGACTGTACTTCGGGATCTATCTGCATGGAACCGGGGCACATTCCCCAGTGGTAGATAAGGAGATACTTCCCTTTGAAGTCATCGTTCGAGACCGGTGTCCCATCATTCAGGGTAAGAGAGAAATATGGTGCTTGCCTTCCGAGGTCTATGGCCTCAAGTCTGCCCAACAAGTCCGCTGATACCTTGCCGTAATAACTTTGCTTCACCTCCGGGGAGTATGCGTCATATTCTTCCTTTGCCCGATCCAGTGGCGTATAAGACATGCGCTGGAGTCTGTCGACAAGAATGTAGTTGTTCCCTTGCGGGTTGTCCTTGAAATATTCACTGATGAGCTCTTCGGATCTGGCGGCACCGTGGTTGTCATTATAGAAACTGTTGAATTCTTCGCTTATCTTGCGGGCTGTCTCGTAGTCTTCGGCGGCATTAGCTTCTTCAAGCCGTCTCATGATGTCGCCACGGGCGGCTCCGACGGAATCTTCGACAGCAAGGCATTCTGCCAAACGTGGGTCGTCATAGACGCCGCCTTCAAGCCTGCTGTAATAGATATAGTCTCTGGATCCGCTGAGTCTTATACGGTCATTCCCGGCGATTATCATCGTCTTTCCTGACCTGTCACACTCAGGGGCGCTTCCGCATACGGGGTGGTATTCCATGATGTAATACATGTCATGTCCCTGGGTGCCTTTGTATTTGAACCTGCTGTCCTTTTTCAGGACAACATCGAAAGTGTCCCCGTCTTTCCACCCGGGCAGGATTATCTGTCTGAACCGTAACGTATCGCCTTTTTCAAGTCCATCGATGTTTCCGGATACGGTAAACCTCTGCTCCTGAGCTGCCGTCGAAATGCCGCAGGCCAGGACGACGGCCATTGCCAGTGCTATTTTTTTCATTGCAATCGGATTTTTCTGTAATTTAAAAAGTTGTTTTGAATTTTCCCGGAAATTCTTTTATACTCCTTTCCTCTCTGCCCGGTTCTTCTCCTCCTGTCCGTCCCCGGGATGCGTGTGCCAAAGACTTCATAGGCCAATCCGGACTTGATTCGGAACCCTGATTCGGAACCCTGGCGCAGACGGATATTCCGTAATACCTTGATTATACGTATATTATGAAAATACATCTTGCTCCAGGGTAGGTCGTGGAGGGGGGGCTGAAGCAAGGTGACGAAACGATAACAATCTAATTGACAGTATATTATATCGAATCAGACTTGCGCCAGAGTTCCAAAAATGTCTGGAGGAACCGTCTTGAAGCAGTTGTCATGGAAAATAAAGGATTTGCACGGTGCCATTCATCCGAGCATTTCCCGGAGCAGGTCCGGATCCAGCCCGGTGACCCTTGAAATCTGGGAGGCCGGACAGCCGTATCTGCGGCGGAGTTCCTTCGCCATGAGGTACTGCCTTTCTATCGGAAGGGCGCTGAATTTCCGGCAATGGAATTTCTCCCTGCAGAGCCAGTCGAGGGAATTGGCGATTTCGCTGTCCCGGTAGCGGGCCTTTGCGACTATGCCGGATTCGAGGGCGACGCTGATGTCATCGTTTTTTGACAGGTAGTAAAGCATCCGTTTAGGGCTTGCGAACATTTTTTCGACGGCTTCATATTCCGTATAGCATCCGGGGAATATCATCCCGTCGGATTCTATAATGTACGTGTCGGGGAACGGTACTCTGGATTTCAGCAGGAGACGCCGCTCCGACACGTTCATTTCTGAAACTTTCCTGCTTCCCGGAAGAGAAAACGGTTTCGCATGGAAATACAGGGACGCCGAACACCATCTGTATCCTCCCGGCACTACCGGCAGGCCTGCTGCGACGGGGTTGCGGAGAACGTATGCTATGGCTGTCAGGAGATATTCTGCCGAGTCTATATGCTTTAACGAAATGTCGGCATCCTTGAGCGGCAGTCTTTCATTATATCTGCTCCCGATCCAGGAACTGCGTAGCCTTTTATACAGTCTGATGAAATCTATGCATCCGGCTTCGGTGCCTCTGGCGATAAAATGCACATGATTATCCATCAGGCAGAAAGCGTAGATTTTTATTCCCGTCGATGCTGAACATACAGGTATGCTGTTCATGCCGGAAACGAAATCTTCCCTGCAACGGAACATCAGGTTCCTGCTCAATCCGTTTGTACAAATGTGATAGAATTCATCTGACCCCGCCATAATCGCCCCTCCTTGTTTTTGAAAGAGGCGGCAATATCGCGATTATTTTCGGTTCCAGAAAAATTTATTTGAATATCCGCAAAAATATCCCTGGTTTAGGCCGGCGCTAACGGAAAATTCATTTCGATTTGGAATCCGGGCGCCTCGTGTCAACTTTTCCAAGGACAAAATTTAACCCTGGTGCAGACAGGTTTTGTTGCAATGCTTTAAGAGTCAGTGGTTTGGCGATATAACTACTTGCGCCAGACCCCTTCTGAAACTACCCCTGGCGCTACTTGTTCGATATCTAACTATTTGATAATAAGGATATAACCTCATTTTACGTCTGCGCCAGGGTTTGCGGCAGGCTGCAGCTGCCTTGGAAGGTTTCTCTCTGCGTAGCCGGGCTGCTTTGTTTGTCATCCCGGGCATGGCCGGGAGGATTTGCGGGTTCTGCAGGCTCAGTGGCCGTTCTTTTCAGGATGGGACAGGCATTCCCTATCAAGGGTAAAGATTTGGGCGATACATACAACTGCCTGAAAATGAGTGCGAAAATTGAGAAAATTTTGTTTTGATGAAAATAATTGCTACCTTTGCGCCCCCTATGTAGTGTAGGGAACGCAGTTTTTATAGTATTAACCAATTAAAAATCAAGACAGTGGACACACAGAGTTACAAGACTGTATCGCTCAAGGCGGGCGATATCAAGAAAGAGTGGGTCGTGATTGATGCTACCGACTTGGTGCTCGGCCGTCTTGCTTCCAGAATCGCGCTCGTTCTCCGTGGAAAGAACAAGCCGAGCTTCACTCCTCACATGGATTGCGGTGACAACGTCATCGTTCTCAATGCTGACAAGGTAAGGCTTACTGGAAAGAAGATGACCGACAGGGTGTATGTCCGTCATACAGGTTATCCTGGCGGACAGAGATTCACCACACCGAAGGAGGTTCTTCACAAGAAACCTACCGAACTTCTCAGGATGGCTGTCAAAGGCATGCTTCCTAAGAACCGTCTTGGTGCAAAGCTCATCAACAACCTCTATCTTTATGAGGGCAGCGAGCATCCGCATCAGGCACAGAATCCGAAAACAATCAAGTTAAACGAAATTTAAGCAGAGCATGAAACAAGTAAACGCCCTTGGAAGACGTAAATCAGCAGTCGCTCGCGTTTATGTCGTGCCTGGAAAAGGTAACATCGTGATCAACG
>JADIMH010000062.1 GCA_017694885.1 Candidatus Cryptobacteroides faecipullorum
TACCTTTGTAGTGCTGTATCATTGTTACCGAAATCGGTGTACCATTGTTACCGAAAATGATGTATCATTGTTACTGATTCTGATGTACTCCATTTTACCGAAAATGATGTACTTCTCGTTACCGATTACAACCGGCTATTTGCCGGGCCGGATTCGAACCGGCGTATCATGCACCAGTCGCGAAGTAGTTCTGACCTACGGCACCTGCTTGTACTACACACATCCAACTTAATTCCAATCAAGTGATGCAAATATACAGCCCATAAATGCCAAAGTACGGCACTGGAAAATGTAAAAAATAAAAATCTTAATTTGTCTGTAAATGACTATAGCGGTAGGCCTAGTCCAGAGTCGTACAATACTTTATCAATTATATTCTTTTTGGAGATATTTTCTATCTGACCTCCGCTAAGATTGTATTTCTTTGACATCCATTCAATTTCGGACTCCGAGAATTCAGACAATTTGTCCCGGAAAATCTTCTTCCGTGTTTCAAAATCCGGAAGATGCAGTTCGATTTTGTACAGGAACCTCCTATGTAATGCACTGTCAAATGCACCAAGCCTGTTCGTCGTGGCGAACATGATTCCGTCAAATGTCTCCATTTCCTGCAGAATTATATTAAGCAGCCTATTGTCCTCCTTTTCGCCCCATGTTTCAGTTACATCGCAGCGTTTCTCCATGAAGGAATCAGCCTCATTGAACAGTAAAATCGGGAAATTCCCCGTAAGGGCCGCATATCGCCGATAATTATCAAAGACAGCTTTCATATTCCGCTCACTGTCACCAATCCATTTGCTTTTGATATCCGTGGCATCCACCAACAGGACATCTCTTTTTGTAATTCTGGCAATCTGATAGACCGATTCTGTCTTTCCTGTACCAGACGGGCCATACAGCAGGCATGTAAAGCCTCCGCTGTAATGCATTTCAGACAGTTTATCCTGTAGATTTCTAAAAGTCTCAGGCATAAGAAGCTCTGCTATTCTGAAAATATCCGCTCTGTCTGCATCGTTATAAAACAGCCTTTTCTTTTTTATAGCATCAGCCTTGACAAGATTTTTCTGATAATTCTGCAAAATATCATACGGTTCATTTTTCTGCAAGGCCCTAAGCACTGCATCCGGGACAATATATCCTTTGTCATTTCCCTTATATCTTTCGATATAGCCTTTTTCCAACAGTTCATCAACAAAAGGGAAATATTTGATTATTTCAAGGGTATTGCAACTTATATGTTTTGCGATATCGCTAAGAATCAATACTTCGCTGTCTCCGAGATTAGTGAAGACAGATAAAAACAACGCAGCTTCCCGAGACAACGATAGAGCCTTCGACAAATCATCAATTTCATTATGTGCGACAAACAAAGCCATGTGCACAGAATTAGTATTTAATGTCTTATCAAGGATTTTCCCTATCAGATGAAGTATTGATGCCATATTGTCTCATCATTTTTAACAAAAATAACCACCAAGAGTGCCAAAAGGTGACACCTACAAACCTGGGAATCAAAAATAAAAGCGGCCATTGCTGACCGCTTCAGGAAAGTCATTTCCAATGTGAGTTTTTACACCGCGTCCCTGGAAATGATGGTTAAAGGGGTGGGCACTCGTTACAACCCCTTTCTTTCCTCGCCATGAAACACCCCGCCTCTCCGCACCAATCGCCGCAGCCTCAGTATTCAGGAACAGAGATTTTTATTTATCTTGCCGCAAAAGTAGTCTGCGACAGTGACAGACTACGGCACTCTAAAAAATTATTCGGATTTCTGCGGGATTTTAATCTCAAGAAAATACCAATTTTCTATTTCCTGCTTTCCTTGAATTTTAGCCTTTTCCCAATTTATTTCATAGCTATTATCAAGCTTAATTTTTCTGATCTGCCCTCCTTCTTTTGCCGGATGATAACAAACTTCACCTTTTTCTGTACTGTTAATTCTTGATTCAGAGTTCAGCGGATCCAATAATCCTAATGGCTTATATGTACTATCTGTTTTTGCTTTTTCTGCATATGCCGGTTTATTGGTATAATGTACATCGTTCGTCATAAGATAAAAACGCCCTTCTGAAATGTCATCCAATGAATTCTTCGACTCTATTTCCAAATACATCAAATCTCGGTATATTCTATACATTGTATGCGGAAATGCAGTATGTTTTGTATTACCGGCTATCGGACATTTCAATTCTATCGCACATTTATATTTAATATTATCACCAACTTTAAATCCACAGGTAATATCGATAAACTTCCATTTCGAAATATTGTAATCATGATATTTACTGATTATATCCGCTCCAACCTCTATTTTTGTTTCCAGATCTACAAAAAAAGCTTCATCACTTTTAACATAACGATTACCTATCTCTTTAATAATTGATGCAAAACAAAATTGAAATGCGGCCTCATTCCGTGCTTCCGACATTATGGTTTGCCAGACAAATTGCCTTTTGAAAGTTTCCCACGACTCATTTAAAATTTTATCTATACAAGAACGATGCTCTTCGTCAAAGTTAATTTCTTTCATAATTGTTTATTTTAGTCGATCGATGCAAAATAGAATTGTTCGGTGCCAAAGTACGGCACTTATTCCATCCGTTTCAGCGCTTGCCTGTAGATTTCGCAGAGTTCTTTGCGGAGGTGTTCGGGGGCGATGACGACAAGGTCGTCGCTTTGGGACAGGAGTTCCTGCTTGAAGTCGTATGTTATCTTGACTTTCAGACGGATACGGAACTCCTTTCCGTCATCTATCAGTGTCTCTTGCGACTCATGGAGCGGGAAAGCTTCGTTGTACCGGCCTCCTTTTGGGGAGAACGACAGGATGACTTCCTCGACCGGAAGGTCATTATTCGAATAGACTCCTACGACATCCTTGAACTCTTTTTCAGGATCTATCGCGGAATTCCGCGTAAACCGGTTCTTAGTAACATTCAAGTCCCGGATACGGTCAAGGCCCCAGCTCTTTATTTCTCCGGCATGCCGGACATTTTCCCCTATCTCGATTGCGAGCAGGTACCATCTTCCGCATCCTTCTTTAAGGGCATACGGCATGACCCTGCGGGTATGTGAGACTAAATTGTTGAATTTTACATAGGTGAATTCTACTATCAGGCTGCGCTTGATCGCATGGATTAACGGGGACAGGTGTTCTGTACCACGGGGCTTCCTCCTTTCCGGAAAGACGATTGAAGACAGTTCTTCCCGGGCATGGAGAGATGTAATAAGGTCGTACTGTTCCAATATCCTTTCGATATCAGATACCTGGTCTTCATCCTCCGGTATATAGTAGCCGTTTTCAGTCCTGGAGTATTCAATGCTGATACCCATTCCCGAGCGGATTTCCTTCAGGTCCCGTAGAATCGTCCTTCGGGAGATGCCGACATCTTCCGTGTCTTCATAATATGCCAGACCGTCTTCGACTTTGCGGATGAGTTCCGGAAGGGAAATGTACCGATTGTTCCGTATCAGCCGGATAATCAGCAGATACCGCTGGATATAACCTTGTTTGGACATGATGTTTTCATTTTATCTGTCTTTCAAAGTTACGATTTTCCAGCTTATCTCTCCCGATTACAGGACAATATTCTCCAGCTCACGGAAATTGTCTGCCCTGAACAGGTTCGGGTGGTCGTATTCGTCGGTCTGTTCGTGCTGCCAGGTGGTATGGAAGGGGATGTAGACGCCATAGCCGCCGAGATTAAGGACGGGGGAGATGTCGGACTTGAATGAATTGCCGACCATCAGAAGTTCAGAAGCGCCGATGCCAAGGAATGCCAGCAGGTCGGAATAGGTCTTCCCGTTCTTGTCAGATACGATTTCCACATGGTCGAAGAACGGTTTCAGCCCGGAGCATTCAAGTTTCCGTTCCTGATCCAGCATGTTGCCTTTGGTAATGACTATTGTCCTGTATGAACAGGAACGGCTGATTTTCTCCAGGGTATCTTTCACGCCGGGCAGCGGAGTGGCCGGAATACGGAGCAACGATCGTCCGAGACTGTAGATTTCCGAGACGGCAGACGTAGAAAGACGATTTCCGCCCAGTCTCAGGGCCGTCTCGATCATAGACAGAGTGAATGCCATGACGCCGTATCCGAGCTCCGCCATATTCTGCATCTCCGTCTTGAAAAGTTCTGATTTTATATATCGGGGCTCACCGTATTCCGCAAGGATGGAGCACAGCCTGTCCTCGGCATCGTCGAAATAGGGCTGGTTCGCCCAAAGAGTGTCATCCGCATCGAAGGCGATGACCTTGATATTGTCCTTTAAACTTGAATCCATATAAACTAAAGCATATTCAACAGTCTGAAAAACTGCGCGACATGGTATCCGTCGGCAAGCCCGTGGTTCAGTTCGACCGATACGGACATCATGAGCCTGTCTTCATGGTATTCGAACACCCCGAAACCGAAACTCCCGTCCTCCCTGCCGATAGTAGGACTGGCCCCGATAAGGTCGTACAGGACAATGTTCCCGTCCTCCACCCTGTACCGGAACTCGTCTATGGCGTTGGCCGCCCTCAGTATCTTATGTAATGAATACAGGAAAAATGAGGCCCCGTCCTGCTTGGACTGCATGTAGCATGATGTGAAATCAGCCTTTGCAGTGATGCCGAAATACGGGTCATCCAGTTCTCCGAAATAACGGTAATGCTCTTGGCGCGGCCAGGCATGCATATCCACTATATGTTTTTTCTCCATAAAAAAGCAATTCCAAGGTTTCAAAGGCAACGGACTTTGTGCGTGCAAAATTACGCTCTCCGGACATTTTATGCAAATCAGGATGCGGCCAATGAATTTGATATCCGGAAAATTTTTGTTATATTTGTTGACAGAATGTGACGACTGCTGATTAATTAACGATTTAGAACTAACCATCCATATCGGGATCAGATAGAATAACTTCATTATGAAAAAATTATGGAACATCGTTTCTATCCATCTTGTGTGGATGAGTGCCGTGACATATTCTGCCGCGCAGTCATTTACATCATTGGATTCAATCATTACCGGCTTTGAAAACGAAGTGACATATGAAATGATGTCTTTCGAAGAGTATGCCGGTGAGGCAAAAGCCGAATACGAACAGTATCAGGCTGCGGCCAAGGCCGATTTCGAAAAATATGTCGAAAAAATAAGATCCGTCTGGGGGAGGACGGACGAGGATGATCTAAAGACAGACACCAAAACAGAATGGGTGGAATATAGCGAAGACTATATGAGCCGTTCGATAGTGGATTTTGAAAACGGGAAAATCACCCTTCAGGTACGTGTAGACGACAATGACGACGAGGCTTCCATAAACAGTAAAATAACCGGAGCCGTAGCGCGGATGCTCTCCAGCAGAGGTTCTACATGCCCTTACCCTTCAACGGCCGATATATCTGAACCGCTTTCTTCAAAACCTATCCTTGACGGAATAGTCGATTTTTCAGGATATGACCTTACCGGAGAAGCTCCATCCGGCAGAGCCGCACCAAGCGGGTCAGTCCGGAAGCCTGTACCTCCGAAGCCAACGGTGAAAGGAGGTAAACTTGCCATTGCATCCACTGAGGCAAGAAATGTGAAAAATGACAGGAAAGGCAGCACAATGGCAAGGAGGGCGATCGAAAAAGAAAAGTCCGACAAAGGTCCGACAGATACCGTCCCCGCTCTTCCGGATATCAGTACGATAGCGGCAGCCGTCGCCGTGCAGAGCGAAAAATCAATAGCTGAAGACAACGGACAGAAAGTCATTACCCTGCAGATGGAGCTCGTTGAAGACAACCTCTCCAAAAATGCAGCGCTTTACGCTGATCTCGTTTCTGAATTCGCTTCTGAATTCAAAATAGAACCTGCCCTCATATTCGCGGTAATCGAACAGGAATCAAGTTTCAACCCGGAAGCGACAAGCTGGGTCCCTGCATACGGACTGATGCAGCTTGTGCCGACATCGGGAGGCTTTGACGCATACAGGTTCGTCTATAAGAAAGAATGGGTACCTACAAGAAGCTATCTGTATGTACCCAAGAACAACATAGAATTGGGTACGGCCTACCTCCGTGTCCTGATGAACCAGTTCTCTTCTGTTTCGGATCCTGAATGCCGGAGACTTTGCGTAATCGCAAGCTACAACACAGGAGCAGGCAATGTCAGCCGGGCCTTCACAGGTTCGGCCAACCTTTCAAAAGCGCTGCCGCTTATCGACAGGTATGACTATGACAGGCTTTACAAGCATCTGACCGGAAACCTCAATACTGAAGAAGCACGGAATTATGTGTCAGGAGTATCGAAGAGAAGAGCAAAATACCTAAAGGAGTAGTCGTATGTTTTGTCCTGAGTGCGGTCATAAGATAGAAGAAGATGCACGCTTTTGTCCCGAATGCGGTACAAGAGTGGATTCCGGCGATGCCGTAACTTCAAAGCCGGTCCTTCAAAAGGCTCCGGAAGAGCAAAAGGGCAAAAGACCCCTTTACGGTCTGGTCTTCACCAATATCGGAATCCTTTCAGAGAAACTCCGCGCCGAGGCGTCTGAAGTAAAAGGGCTGCTGGAAAGCTTCATTGAATATAAAAAAAGTTCCGGTGTTTATTACAGACTCATCGATGCCGGAAACTATTCATATGGAAAGGCCGGGCTTTTTTCAAGGGAAAGAACGGTACACCTTCATGCCGGAAGCTCTTTGGAAGAGTATATGGACATTCTCATGGATGTGCACAGGAAAGAGGAAAAGGCCGGAAAAGGCGTGTCGGAGTATCTTTTCATCATAGGCGGAAGCGACGTTATCCCTATGCCGAAAATACGGCATTATATCCGGGGGAAAAACCATAGCGACAAGGATATAGAAACAGACATACTGTACTCCTGGCCTTACGGGGAAGAGATGGTCTCCTGTCTTGAAAGAATGGAGGCTTTCCGATATGACCAGCTCTTCCATGTAGGAAGGCTTCCTTTGGGAGCGGACACTTCCGCTGACGATCTGACTGCCTATCTCCAGAGAGATGTTGACAACTCGGCGGGAATCCCTTTGGATTCAGCCTACGGACAATGCGATCCGAACTGGAAAAACGTATCGGTAAGAGTCGCGCAGGATCTCGCTGCTTCAGGACTACTGCCTGACCTCGGGAACAGGCTTTCATGCGATTCCTATTACAGGAGGATGATTCTTTCCCCTATGATTACAAGCGAAACCGTCTCCAGGGTTCTGAACACGGGAGCTTCACTGTATTATTTCAATCTGCATGGAGGAGAAGGGCGGAACATGTCGGGATATTTCGGGCAGACGCTGAAATCCAGCGGAGGGGAATGGTTTACGGTACTGACACCACGGCATCTGGGAATGTGCTTGAAAGCCAATGCAGTCGTCAGCGAGGCCTGCTACGGGGCGAGGTTTACCGGTCTGGACAAATCGCATAGCATGCTGCTTTCGGCGATGTCGGCATCTTCGCTCGTTTTCCTGGGATCTTCACGGGTGGCATGGGGTTCCGTCGACGGGAAAACCGCGACCCCGGAGAATACACCGGTAGGGTTTGCCGACATACTTGCTGCAACCTTCCTCCGGTCGGTCCTGCAAGGGAAAACGGCAGGGGAAGCTTTGTTCGATGCGAGAAAGAACATATTTTCCAACTATGAACTCGGAGAACCTATAGCTGCCCTTACCGTAGTGGAATTCAATCTTTTCGGAGATCCTTCGCTTGGATTTTCAAATGAATCATCCATATATCCGTCCGTTGAGGACGATGATTGCAAAAGTTTCGTTCCAGGAGATGCCGAAATGAAAATCACTGCATGCGAACCTGTCACTGACGGCTCTGAGGGCAATTCCGTATTGGACATGGTCAGAAATGCAGTCGATACCAATATAAATGCCATACATTCCATGATATCGGAATATCTCTACGGCAACTATAACGTAGAAGTAAGAAAGCCGGATGATATCTTCAGGATCCGATTCAGTGACGGCAGGGAAGAATTCCGCTTTACGTACAGCACCGGAACGTCTGGAAATGACATAAAGACCGGCTACATGGTAACGGCGACGCCACAAGGGAAAATAAACAATGTTTTTTCAACAAAATAGGTAACTATGAACTGTCCAAAATGCAACGCTCCGATAAAACCGGGAGCAAAATTCTGTACTTCCTGCGGCCAGAGGATAATGCCCGTGGAAGGAAATTCTCCTGCACAGGGTACGTCCGGTGCCGGCGCTTCTGTCAACGAGAGTCCCAAAGGCAACAGGGTTTCCCCTGATTTCAATGAAGTGAAAGGCCGTATCTATTGGAACATACAGCCCGGACAGGTGGCCCGCATAATAGACGAATCCGAATTCGATTCATACGGCAGGATTTCAGGAATAATTGTCCAGGAAGGGACAACAGCCTTTATCAGGGCCAACGGGAAGACCATCGCCAGCATCAGCGGAGGAGTGTATGACTTTACAGGAAGCGGGAATTCTATAATTGCAGGCCTTAAGAAGTTCTGCAGCTTCATAGTGAATCTGTTCCGGAAGAAGCAGGAGGAGGCAAAAGAGCCGTCCGGAGAAGAACTTTACAGACAGCAGCAGGAGGCGATCCTGGAATATGCAAGGAAAGGGGCCGCCTTTTCAGTAGTGGTCCTGCTCGACAAGGCGTTCCCGATGCTCATTGGCGCACGTCAGGCTAATCCTGACGATTACAGGAATTTTGTGCCGATGACCATACGTACCGCCCATCTCGACATAAAGGTAGGAGTGAACGCCTACTTCAGGATAACGGAACAGGAAAAGTTCATTCTGCATTACCTGTCCGGACAGAAAATGCTTAATACTACCCATTTGCTGGACAGCATAAGCGACCCGGTAAGAACGGCCGTACAGGACGTTCTCTCTGATGTGGATCTGGCTTCCGAAACAGTTCCCAAAGAGTTGTGCACAAAGATAAAGGATGCCGTAAACGCCGTAGCGCCGGAACTGTTTTTCGGCCTGTCAATGGTCAGGATTGTGGAAATATCCGCATCCAATGAAGATCTGGAAAGGTTCAGGGCTCTCGGAAGGGAAATGTACCTTTCAGAGCAGGAGCTCGACTATCTGAAACGCACCAATGATTTCAAGAACAGGCTTGCTTCCGTACTTGCCGGCCAGCAGGTGAATGAGGCGGCTTCCGAACTCGATCTGAGGAAGAGGCTTGCAGAAGTGAACAAGGACGGGCTGCTGCACGAAAGCGAGGTAGAGCGTTTCGTCCATTTTCTCAGGAACGAGCAGGCGGTCAGTCTTGCCCGGAGCGATGATGAAAGGGATGCGGCACTGGCGGAGCTGGCCAAGACGGGGCTGCTCAGACAGGATGAAATAGATGAAATAGGCCACAGGGTCACAACAGACAGGTACCGCAGGGGAATGGCTTTCCAGATGATGCAGCTGAAGGACGGAATCGAATTCGAACGCATCCGGATGGAAGGAGAGGCCGAAAAGGCTGCACTGATAGTGAAGAAAGAGCTTGAACTGGCTGGATTGCAGGACGATTATCAGGACAGCAGATTCTATAAGGATCTTGAAAAGAAGAAAGCCGTCGCTTCTGCCGGACTGGATATCGAACAGAGAAAGAGGGACATGGACTATCAGGATGCCAGACGCATCCATGATATGAAGAAAGAAGACGACAACGCCCAGTTCCAGCAGTTCATCGCAATGCAGAGAATGGCGGAAGAGGCTAAGGAGAACGAGCGCAGGCATGAGGCGGAAATGGAACAGGCAAGGCTCCGGAATGCAGAGGAAATGGAGAGAATGAAATGGGAAAACGCCAAGGATCTCTCGGACGAGAAAGTCTGGGCGCTCAAAGGCGGAGATGCGGCTGCAGAATATGCCCGGAACAAATACAGTGCGGATGCACAGCGTGAAGCAAGCGACAGACTTGAAGCCCAGAGAAGGGAAATGGACGGACGGCTCGATGCAGAACGTGCATCGAGGGATGCGGAACACAGGGAGACACAGGCCCAGATGTTCCAGATGATGAGGGAAGTGCTGAATATGGCCGGAGGTATGCAGAACCAGAAACTCGAAGATAAGGATCGCCAGCTGCGAGAGCGGGATGAACGGCTCCTCAGACAGGAAGGGAGGATGGACACGGCATATGACAGGGCCCTCGACTATACCACTAAAGACAGCAGACCGGCTGCGGAACGGCAGGCCCCTGTCAGAGTCACGGTCGAAAGTCCTGCCGCCCGGACTTCCGTCACTTGCCCGGAATGCGGGGCCGGGCTGGAACCGGGAGCAAAATTCTGCCCTGACTGCGGAACGGAAATAAACTGACACACATGGAAGAAATCATCGGAACCATACGCTGCGATACTTTCGACAAGGAGTCCAAATCAGAGGGAACAAGGGCTGTACTTGTCGGCAAAGACGGCAGGGAATACAAACTCTACAGGAAAGAAACATATCCTGTAGATGACGCCATTCTGATCTCCTTCGATGGAAAAGAAGTGCAGATTACCGGCGAGAACGAGGAGGACACCGGCAATTTCTGCGTAGTGTCCATAAAGGAAACTAATAAAACCGATAACATATGAGCAACGAAAGAGTATGTCCGGAGTGCGGAACGAAGTTGGCGCCGGACGAGAGATTCTGTCCGGACTGCGGGGCCGAAGTCCCTGTCACGGAGACTCCTGAAACCGGGAAAGACACCCCTGTAATAGGAGACGGGGCAAGAGCCAACATAATGGGCAGCGTATCCAGCACCAGCAACAGACAGACAAACATCAGTACTTCCAAAGTCGACAATTCCTCCACCGTCCACAACAATACCACCATTGTGATGGGAAAGGAAAAGGCTGAATATTGCGAAGTATGCGGGAATCCGTTCGGAGAGAAGCATGCCCGCTGTCCGAAATGCGGAAAGCAGATATGTTTCGACTGCAGGGTGCCAGGCAAAAACAGGTGCATCGAATGCGAGAAGAAAGCCCTGAACGAATACAGGCTTGCATTCCAGCAGCTGTTCGTCACCACCGGAGGGGACATAGGAGTGTCCGGAAGGCAGATGATGGACCAGAAAGCCCGTGAACTGGATGTCGAAAAGGAGAAAAAAGGAATCGAGGAAGAAATATCCGGAGCATTCAGGCCGGCGGCAAAAGCAGTCCAGCCGGGTCCGGTACAGGCAAGGCCGCAACAGCAAACCGCTTCAACGGGAACATTCTCTCCTGCCGGAAGCAAAGGGATAGGTTCCCTTACAGGCGGTTCTCCTGCAACTCCGCCTTCGTCAAAAGGTCCGGAAAAAGGGAAAAGCAAGGCGTGGGTATGGATTGTCATAGCGGCAGTTGCGGCCGCAGCCGTATTCTTCGCCGTATCCGGCAACGGAGACAAGACGGAAAGTCCGGCGCCCGTCTCAACTGAAAAGACCCGGGACGTTCCTCAGGACCAGGAATCCCAGAAGGAAGAAAAGGCCCGGACGCAGCCGGAGGCAAAACCTGCCGGGACAACCCCGGCAGCTTCTCCGGCCAAATCCGGCCAGGCGGCAAAACCGGCTCCTGCAGCCAAGACAGACGTCAACTATGAAAAAGGCATGGAAGCATACAACAGCGGAAACGGGCTCGAGGCATTGGATTACTTCAAGGCATCGGGAAGCGCTGATGCCCACTACATGATAGGAGTAATCTATGAAAACGGATGCGGTTCCGTAGGGGCCAATGCCATGATGGCACGCAAGAGTTTCAAGAAAGCTGCGGACATGGGCAGCAAGAAAGCCGAAGCGAAACTATAACGCTTTTATAAAATAACTTATTATTTATCTAACTTTTAATTTATCGAGCTATGTTAAAAAAAATCATTTTGGGATGCGCAGCTCTTGCTTTTGCCACTGCTGCACTGGCTCAGGAGGGTAAGCCCCGCATGTACATCAACAATTTCACGTTCGCCGAAGGAGTGACCGAATCGAACGGGACGGCAGTGTATCAGGCAGTTGTAGCGGGATTAAACAGTACCCAGCGTTTCGAGGTAGCGACCGAAGGAATGGAATCAGCCCTTTCACAGGAAATTGCACGACGTTCCTCAGAAGCCGCAATGCATGATGACAAGACCAGGAATGAAGTGTTGATGGCAGCAGGCTGCCAGTACGTACTGAGCGGGAACGTTATCAAGTGCGACATCGAAACAACCGTTCTCGATGACGGCAGCAAACTTTACAACTGCATTCTGAGCTACTCCGTTACGGTAGCTGAAGTGGCTACATCGACTACCGTTGCATCCGAAAAATTCGACAGCAATAACGGAATACTGACAGGTTCAGTAAGTTCAGCAAGCTCTCCTGAGCAGGCCATAGCCAATGAAGTAGGACGTATTGAGAAAAATATGGAACGCTTCGTCGTGAACAATTTCCCTGTCGAGGGAATCCTTGTCGCATCCGACTATGAAGTCAAAAAGGACAAGCTCGTTTCATGCTATATCAATCTCGGCTCGGATCAGGGCGTAAAGGTAGGGGACCTTTTTGTAGTCAAGGGTCCTAAGGTCGTTCTGGGCAACGTCACTTACAACGAAATCGGACGCATCAAGGTAGATGAAATCGTAGCCGGTTCCATTTCACAGTGCAAGGTGCTCGCAGGTCCTAAGGAAATCTACATGGCGATCGAGAACTATCTTGCCCTCGATGAAGCCTCACAGCAGTCCCAGCCTATCAAAGTACAGGCTATGGTAAGGGAGAGCGTAGGAAACGTATTGGGTAAAATAGGCCTTTAATATATTGACTTTAATAATATAACAGGATGGCGGCCGGGACAGTTGCCCTGACAGGTTCCGGTCTCCATCCATTTCAAATCCGTTATGAGAAAATTCACAGCAACCGCAGCCGGAATCATTCTTGCCGGTTTCCTTTCATCCGCAGCAGGCGCACAAGAGTACCTGCAGGTAGTGTCCCTTGAGTCCGACAACGGAGTCCAGGGCGTGTTTACGTCCGCCGGGAGCGCCGAAAACAAGAAAGACATTGAAACCGATGCGATAAAGTCGCTTTTCTATACTCTGTTTTTCTCGGGTGTAGATGGCGTAAATGACGGGAAACCTCTTGTCGGCAAGCCGAATCCGGGCTATACGAACTCATTTTTCAACTCAACGGCAAGATACGCTTCATATGTCTTGAGCGTTGAAGATGCGGCAAAGCCGCAAAAGATAGGAAATGCTTTCCAGGGAACGAAACGGATTACGGTCCGGCTGCGTCAGCTTGTCAATGATGTAAAGAAAAATACAGGCTATGAAGAAATGGAAGCCGCAGTACAGCGTACGCTTCCAAAGCCGACGATAATAGTCGTTCCGTACAAGAAAGCCGGGGAAAGCTTCGATGCCATACTCCAGAACAACTACGATCTCAGGGTAGCCGTAAGTGCGGTCCAGAGGGGGTTTGAAGATTGCGATATCAAGACAATCGACCTGCAGGCCCGGATCGACAGAATCAAGAGAAACGCCCAATATGAGGAAAATGCAGGTGCTGCAGATTCGAACGACAAACAGCTTCTCGAATCTTCCGGTGCGGATGTCTATGTGACTGTCGATGTCATGAAAGATGTAGCCGACAACGGTTCCAGGATTTCACTTATAATGAAAGCCTATGAAACTGCCAGCGGAACGGTCTGGGCATCTCAGGACGGATGGACCAACAGGTTCCAGACCGATGCCACAGATGTCCTCTGCTCCTATGCAATAAAGGACAATCTGCCTGAATTCCTCGACCAGATAGTAAAGAATTACTCGATGCCGGTAAGAGCTTCACTTCAGATTTCCCTCAGCGGGATGTCGATGAACACTATAGGAGAAGCCCTGTGCTCCGACGGGACAAGGGTAATGACCTTTATCCAGAACTGGCTTGACAGGAATGCCAATGAAGGGGACTACCATCTTCAGGGTATCGTTGACGAAAAAGCCATATTCGACTATGTGATGCTGCCGAACCAGGACAAGGACGGATACCGGATGACCCCGGACAAATTTGCCGGAGAACTCAGACAGGAACTTTCCGACCGTGGCATTTCATCTACATACCGTCTTGAAGGCAATGTCATGTTCCTTATACTTGACCTTTAATCAATTTTCCGAATCATGCGAAAAGCCATCATAAGCCTGTTTGTCCTGATAGCCGGAATAACCGCAGTCTCAGCACAGGCACCCGACTGGGTAAGACAGCATCCCGTATCCGAGAAAGAATACATCGGCGTAGGGTCAGCTTCTCTCGATGACCCTGACCACGTCAGGAAAGCGACTCAGGAGGCATTGGCAGACATTGCCTCACAGATAGCGATAAAAGTCGAAAGCACATCATTCCTTCATCAGGTGGATGTCGACGGGCATGCACGGGAAATGTTCGAAGACAGGATCAACGGTTCAATGACAGCCTGGCTGGAAGGTCAGGAACTGGCCGGTTCCTATTCCGGCGAAGACAAGTATTATGTCTGCTATACCCTTGACAAAAAGCTATATGCAGAGAAAGCCGCACAGAAAAGGGAAAGCGTCCTTTCTGCCGGACTCGACTATCTGCAGAAAGGTCGTGAGTCCGAAAATTCAATGGACCTGACCCAGGCGGTGCATCTTTATGCAAAAGGACTCGAGACAGTGGAACCATGGCTTTTCATGGATCTGACGGCATTTTCAGGGGGCAGGCAGGTAAATGTTCCCGTAGAACTTTACAATGCACTGCTGGGAGTTTTCAGCGGAATGGCGATAACGGTAAATACCTTGCAGATTTCCGGAGAAATGTATAAGCCCGTACCGGAACCTATCGCAGGCTGCCTTTCAAAAAACGGGGATGTCGTCCCTAACATAAAGCTCAAGGCATATTTCGAAACGGGAAGCGGAGTCATAACCCCGCCTGCCGCGACGGACTACACGGGTACGGCGGAGTTTTACATTACAAACATCACATCCAAGGAACAGGTACAGGAAATCAGGATAACCGTCGACGATTCCGTCTGGAGCGATCTTCCGGGAGCCTACTCGTATATGGTCGGCAGGCAGAACATTCCGTCAGCCAAAATCACGCTTGTTCTTGAAAGCGGACCTGTTTCGGCCTACCTGCATGTCGGAGACAACGACCTTGAAGGCTGTGAAAAATACATCGGCAGCCTGCTTGCCAACAACTACTTCTCCCTTACTGAAGATCCGGATGCGGCCCAGTGCTTCGTAGACCTTTCTTCCGTTATAGACATGGGGGAAACAGTCTCCGGGGGCACATACGACCTCAATGTCTGCTACTGCTCGCTTTCACTGAAGATTTATGACAACTCTACAGAAGAGCTTCTTCTCGACTACTCTGTCAACAATGTCAAGGTACTCGCACCGGTACACAAATCCGCAGAAGCGACTATAGCCATGTGCGTGAGGGAAGTCATGAAACGAGTCAACCGTGAACTTCCGGCCAAGTTAGGGAAAGTCAAGGTAATGTAACTATTGTATAACAAAATAAACTATCTCGAAATGAAATCCAGAATCATCATCGCGGCCCTTTTCGCTGCGACTTTTCTGCTGCTGACAGGATGCGGAGCCGCCAGAAAGGCCAAAACGACTCCTGTATCGACATTTGTTATGCCAGGGAATGAATACCTGAGCGGAGGCGGAGTCATCCGCGCCCTGGGCATAGGCAGGTCCGACAACGAATCCGTAGCCAGGAAAAAAGCCATGGCCGAGGCATCCGCGGAACTTGCCGCCGCCCTCCAGAGAGTAGTGAATTCTACAGTCGACAACTATGTGACAGACCTTTCGGAAGGCATGTCCTCGGATTCGAAAACGCTCTTTACTTCAAAGACGACCGTATCTGTCAACCAGGCGCTCAAAGGGGCAATCATAGTCTATGACAGATGGAACAAGGATGAACAGACAGGCATGTTTACAAACTATATCGTCATGGCCCTGAACGGAGAAGATTACCTCAATATCCTGTATGAAGAGCTCGGTAAAGAGGCACAGTCTGTCGATAAGGATGAACTAAATGAATATTTTCTGAAGTTCATTGAGGCCGAAGGGAAAAAGAAATAACGATATATTTGTTTATCTTTACCGGTCGTAAAACAAAGACCCGCCACAATGAAGAAATTGCTTTCCCTGCCGCCTAATCTGGTCGGCTGCTTTCATGAGGTAACGAAGTATGACCCGGCAGAGTGGTTCTGCTGCTGCGACCCCTCAGGCGCACGCCTCGGTTCCGGAGGAGGTACGACATGGCTGCTCGAATCATGCCGCAGGGCGGAAGGGCCGGACGGATGCCGAAGTCTGGCAGAATGGGCAGGAAAGGAAAAAAGGATACTGCTTCATGCCGGAGGGCAAGGACGCAGGGTACCTGCATATGCGCCCTCCGGCAAGATACTGACTCCGGTCCCTGTCTTCAGATGGGAGCGGGGACAAAAACTGTCGCAGGACCTGCTTTCACTCCAGCTGCCTCTGTATAAGAAAATCATGGAGAAAGCTCCGGACTCGTTCCATACCCTGATTGCAAGCGGAGATGTGTATATACGGTGTACCGAACCGCTGCAGGACATCCCGGAAGCCGATGTGGTATGTTACGGACTGTGGGAAGATCCCGACCTGGCGACCAGGCACGGAGTATTCGTTACCAGAAGGGACAGGCCGGGACAGCTCGACTTCATGCTGCAGAAACCGTCCCTGAATGAGCTGGGAAAGCTTGCCGATACCCATTACTTCATGATCGACACGGGGATATGGCTGCTAAGCGACAAGGCGGTGGATATGCTTGTGCGAAGGTCGTACACTCCTGACGGAAAGGAACTGAAAGAATATGATCTTTACTCTGAATTCGGGCTGTCGCTGGGATCGTCCCCGCGTATCGCAGACAATGAACTGAATTCTCTCAGCGTAGCGATACTGCCGCTGCCCGGAGGAGAGTTTTACCATTACGGCACGAGCAGGGAACTGATTTCATCGACGCTGGCCATACAGAACCTGGTGCATGACCAGAGAGTCATAATGCAGAGGAGCATCAAGCCGCATCCTGCCATGTTCGTACAGAACGCCGTCCTGCACAGGCAGCTGGAATCGGAGAATTCCGAACTGTGGATAGAAAACAGTTTCATCGGGAGCGGCTGGAAACTTTCCGACCATCATGTGATTACCGGAGTACCGGAAAACGACTGGACCGTCCGGCTCCCGTCCGGAGCGTGCATAGACATCGTACCTGTCGGACCGGAGAACTGGGCAGTGCGTCCTTACGGATTCTATGACCCGTTCAAAGGTAGCACCTCTGATTCCGGAACGCTTTTCATGGGCCGTCCGGTAACCGAATGGGCTGCAGAGCGCGGAGTATCATTGCCTGACTGCCCTGACATACAGAATGCCGGACTGTTCCCTGTATGCCGGAATATCCGGCAGGCGGGCAATGTCTTGAGATGGATGATATCGGAGCCGTCGCTTGAAGAAGGCCGCATAATATGGGAACAGGCAGAAAAATTGTCAGCAAACCAGCTCTCGGACAAGGCGAACCTGCACCGGCTTTTCAACCAGAGAAAGAATTTCCGGAAAGCGAACTGGCCGATGCTTGCCGCCAACTACGGCAAAAGCGTATTCTACCAGCTTGACCTGGCCGATGCAGCAGCCGAATTCGTAGAGGACGACATTCCCCTTCCCCCGGAGCTGCCTCAGGATGCTCCCCTGATGAAAAGGATACAGGACAGCATGTTCAGGTCTCAGGTACTGAAGACAAGAAACGACCAGAGATATGTGCAGGCCGGACAGGAGGCGTTCTCTCTCCTTAGAAAAGGCCTTACGGACTCTATCCTGTCCGACAGGCAGTCGCCCCGGCTGAATGTCTACAGGGACCAGATAGTATGGGGAAGAAGCCCGGTAAGGATAGACCTCGCGGGAGGATGGACCGATACCCCTCCTTACTGTCTTTATGCAGGAGGGTCCGTCGTCAATCTGGCCATCGAACTGAACGGCCAGCCGCCTCTGCAGGTATATGTAAAGCCTTCGCGCGAATATAAGATCATCCTGAGGTCGATAGATCTGGGAGCCATTGAAGAGGTGGCTTCGTGGGACGAACTGCGCGACTACAGGAAAATCGGCTCTCCGTTCTCCATACCGAAAGCGGCACTTGCTCTTGCCGGATTCATTCCGGAATTCTCGGCAGAAAAATTCGAATCGCTGGAAGACCGGCTCAAAGCGTTCGGATGCGGCATCGAAGTGACTTTGCTTGCGGCAATCCCTGCCGGCTCAGGCCTCGGTACGAGTTCAATCCTTGCAGCGACAGTACTCGGGGCGCTGTCGGACTTCTACGGACTGGCATGGGACAAATGCGAAATCGGCAACAGGACCCTCATCCTTGAACAGCTCCTCACGACCGGAGGAGGATGGCAGGACCAGTATGGAGGAATCATGCACGGGGTGAAGCTTCTTCAGACAGTCGAAGGCATGCACCAGATACCCTCTATAAAATGGCTTCCGGAATACCTCTTCACACAGCCTGAATATCAGGCATGCCACCTTCTGTACTATACGGGAATAACCCGTACGGCCAAGGGAATACTTGCCGAGATTGTGCGCAAGATGTTCCTCAACAGCGGTCTTCACCTCCATCTGCTTTCGGAGATGAAGGCACATGCACTCGACATGTATGAAGCGATACTGACCGGAAATTTCGAAGAATACGGGCGTCTCACGGGCAAAAGCTGGGAACAGAACAAGATTCTGGATTCCGGGACCAACCCTCCGGCAGTAGAAGCCGTCATATCCCGCATAAAGGATTATACTGCAGGATACAAGCTTCCGGGAGCAGGAGGCGGAGGATATCTGTATATGGTAGCCAAGGATCCTGAAGCGGCCGCAAGGATAAAAAAAGAACTCATATCCTCTCCGGCCAACGGCAGTGCCCGGTTCGTGGAAATGAGTCTTTCCGATAAGGGATTGCAGATCAGCAGATCCTGAAATCCCTCCTACAAAGTATTCTTTACGCAGATACCTGCATAGGTCAGACCGGCTCCGAAGCCGAGCATCAGCATGGTGTCACCTTTCTTTATGCGACCTTCCTTAATGCCGTAATACCACGCCAGAGGTACTGATGCGGCGGAAGTGTTCCCGTATTTGCGGACACTTTCAACGCATTTGTCCATAGAGATGCCGAGTCTGGAGAAAACAGCCTCCAGCATCCTGTAATTGGCGCTGTGAGGAACGAAGCGGTCCACATCATCCAGCGTAAGTCCGTTCTTCGCGGCCAGGTCTTCCAGTCCCTGTGCAAGAGTGGTGACAGCCCATTTGTAGACTGCCCTCCCGTTCTGGTGGACGAATCCGTCGGCCAGGATTTCCTCGCCGTTGGCACGGTTGCTTCTCATGCTCATATACAGTTCCTTGCCCATACTGCCGTCCGTTCCGCAGATGGACTCGAACACTGTGTTCTCCCCATCCGTAGCCTCTACAAGGACACAGGCGGCAGCATCTCCGAAAAGGATACAGGTGTTCCTGTCGGTGAAATCAAGGATCTTGGACATGGTCTCCGCTCCGAAAACCAGGATTTTCTTATGCATCCCGCTGGCTATAAGGCCTTTTGCCAGGGCCATGGCATAGCAGAAGCCGGAACATGCGCATGTCAGGTCTATCGCGCCTGTGGATTTTATCCCGAGACCGGCCTGTATCTGGCATGCGACGTTCGGGACTACATGGTCGGCGGTCATGGTAGCCACCAGAATCATGTCTACATCGGAGAAATCCACTCCGTAGTTTTCTTTCATGTCCAGGGCGGCCTTTACGCACATTTCCCCTGTATATTCGTCTTTTTCGGTGAAATACCTGCTTTCGATGCCTGTCCGCTCCCTGATCCACTGGTCGGAAGTGTCCAGGCGGCTTTCAAAGAATTCATTAGTGATCTTGTCACAAGGGTGGTATGCCCCTATGGCTGTAACGGTTACCTTATTCATCTCATTTTACGTCAGTTCGACGGTTTTATTTAATTATATTATCCTAATATTCAGTATTCTACCATTTAACAACCGGAATCCGTCGGACTGACGTCAAGGATTTCTCCGAAATCCGGTTGTCTTAAACCCCGGTCGCTGAAGCGACAGCCCCTTCTTAAGGGGCGTCTCCCCCCGACCGCCCCCTCTCCGGGGGCCCTGTCGCAGGACCTTGCCCTGCTCCATATTTTACGTCAGTTCGACGGTTTTACGGATCCTGTCTGCCCGTCTTATGCAAAGCACAGGAGGCAAACTGCGGGTGCAAAGATAAAAAATATCCGGAAAATGCAATTTCCGGATATGCATGGCGACTATTTGGAGCCAGCTATTTGCCTTTCGTCTTGATCACTATCACACCTCGATTCGGGACATCGGTGTATTTTTTGACATCTTCCGCATTCTTGAGCACGGTGACGGACTGTATTTTCTCGGGGTCAAGAGTATTCATGACATCAGAGGAGACTTCCTTACCGTCTATTATGACCACAGGATTGGCAGCATCAAGCGAAGCGTTCTTCCTGGTGTTTATCTCCAAGACGCCGTTCCCGGCCTTGTCCCCATACTCCAGGGCTGCTTTTGAACCGGGTTTGATGACTATGACCGAAGCGATATCCTGAGGATCCGGAATTGATCCGGTCTCCGTGCCGTCTACAATTATCAGCGGACGGTGCATCACATCTGCCGAGATGTTCCTGTATATCTCCAGTTCATCCTTCAGGTCGTCTATCTGTTCTTTCAGCTTCTCCAGCTTGCCGTACCCCATTTTCTGGATCTCTGCAAAAGAGATATCTTCCAATCCTTTCAGACTATCCAGATCTTCGTCTCCCATCTCCACAATTTTCGCAAAACTAATGTCTTCCAATTTTTTCAGGGCATCCAGATTCAGGCTTATGCCGGAAAGTTTCCCCTGAAGACCGGACAGAGAAGGCGCGGTCGTTACGGTATGTACCCTATAGACGGTCCTGCCGGATTTGGAGACTGAAACATCATATGACTGAATTGTTTTCCCTACCAGCTGGCTTCCGTCGAAGCCAGTGACATCCTCACCGTCTATCACATACCTGTCAAGAGTGTCGGACTGTGCAGGTCTCGCCTCCGCACCGTACGGTACGGAGCACAGCGTCAGGGCGCATAATGCCGAGATTATCAGAGTTTTCATGTCTTTTCCTTTTTTTGAAGTTATTTTAGAAACTGTTTTAGAAGCTGTTTTGAAATTTAATGACATAAATTTTATAGGAGATTTCCGAGGAGAAATTTTCAGAATTATTGAAAAGGATAGCAGAGCTATCTGACTGAAAGAATTCTGAAAAATTATACCGAAAAGATCCATAAAAGAATTTTCAGGAAATTTCAAAACAGCTTCTTAATCATTCATTCAATGCGATAAACGATGCGGATCCTTCACCGTCATCACACGTCATGATATATGTCTTTACCGTTCCGTCAGCCATGGTAGCCGTAACAAGGGCAGCATTGCCGGCAGGCTTTGCAGAAAGCGATGAAATACCGTCTCCGCCAAGTTCCATGACCCGCTGCAAGTTTTCCGCCATGCAGGCCGGACTGATGACACCCGTCTCCGCTTCATGGTCTTTACTGAAAGACCGCGGGATAACGACGGCGCAGACAACAGCTGCAGCAGCCGCAGCGGCGACAAGTGCCTTCACTGCCTTCGGGCGTATCCCGGCTTTCCTTTCAGACATGGCCTGGCGGTATGCACAGGCGTCCCTGAAAGCGAACAGAGGGGCGAACCTGCGGAATTCCTCCCGCACTTCCCCGTCGCGGAAATACTCCGAAAGCTCCTTTTCCTCGTCCAGGGAAGTCTGCCCTTCAAAGTACCTGTCTATAAGGTGTCTGATATGTGTATCTTTAATTTCCATGTCCTTTTTATGGTTCCATAAGGGTTTTCCTGATCTGCATCCTGGCTCTGGAAAGGGCCTTCCTGACAGCCGGCTCCTTCATATCCATCATCTGGGCTATCTCGGACAGTTCATATCCCATCATGTCCCTGAGGATGAATATGGAGCGGTAATTCTCAGGCATTTTCTCCACCGTCCTGGCCACCAGTGCGACCTGGTCGGAAAGCTCTGCCTCTTTTTCACCCTGCACGGCCGGACCGGAAGACTTCAACTCCTCTACCGGAACCGTCACCCGCACGGAACCGTATCTTATCCTGTCCAGACATGCGTTCCGCACCGTCCTCATCAGGAATGACTCCCTGTTCCGGATTTCCGTACCCCTGTCAAGCGACCTGAGAAATGAAAGTACGGCATCCTGGACTATATCTTCTGCCATCGATGCGTCATGCAGCAGCCTCGTGGCGTAAAAAAGCAGACGCGGTCTGATGCTGCCCAAAGTATTTTCCAGTGTCTTTCCTTCCATTCTGCATATATAGACGGATGACCCGGTCTTTTGTGACAGGGTCCTGACATCGTTTTGATCAGTCATGTCCGGTCTCCGGCAATGGAGACTCTGAGCTCACTTCAGCAATCCGGACAACTCGCTGCGGACGCGTGCGATGTCATCATAAAGAACCCCGTTGATTCCCACAGCAATGGCTCCGTCCACATTTTGCCGGCTGTCATCCAGAAAGACACATTCTTCAGGCCGGAGAGAGTAACGGTCCAGAAGAATACGGTAGATTTCAGGCCCGGGCTTCAGCGTCTTCTCCTCGCCGGAAACGATGATGCCGTCAAAAAGCGGCTTCAGGTCCCCGAAAGCCTCATACGCATAACAGATAGTCTCCGCAGACCAGTTGGTAAGCCCGTAAATGCCATATCCTGCCGACTTCATATCACGAAGCAGGGCCGCCCCGTCAGGGAGCAGCCCGCCAAGCATCTTCGGCCAGCCTGTATGGTACAAGGCGATAGCTTCGCTAT
The DNA here is from genome assembly GCA_017694885.1 of Candidatus Cryptobacteroides faecipullorum. Taxonomy (GTDB): domain Bacteria; phylum Bacteroidota; class Bacteroidia; order Bacteroidales; family UBA932; genus Cryptobacteroides; species Cryptobacteroides faecipullorum. Next base: position 22,749 of record JADIMH010000062.1, read on the forward strand.
ACTCAGGATACATCTTCTGGTATTTCCTTACCCATTCCGCAAAAGGGAAGCCGCAGTCCAGCTCCGAATTGCGCTCCGGCGTACAGACATCAGCCAGGAAATGCTCCATTTCCCGCCCGTCCCTGAAATAATCCTTATAAAGATATCTCGGATTCCAGTCCAGAAGGACTCCTCCGAAGTCGAAAATAATGTTCTTTATCATAATTCCTGTTTTCCTGCTCCCTTACTTACGATCCACCGGTCTATGTTCCTGGATTCACCGCTGAAATTCACTCCTATCCTGTAGACTTCACGCCTGTCCTTTGCAAACGGAAGTGCATACCCCTTTTCGTCTATCTGCCGAAGAGCGTCCTCTGCAGTACCGTTGAATTTGAACTCCATGACATAGATATAGTCAGGCGTCTTTATAACAAGGTCTATACGTCCATTGCTCGTATGGTACTCGGCATTGACATAGAAACCAAGCAGTTCCGTTATTATGAAAATAACATTCTGGTAATGGTTTTCCAGATCCTTGACGATCTCATATGGAGTGTCGGCCATAAGGCTTTGGAGGCGTTCCATAAAAGAATCTATATCCCCTGCCCGTACTTCCCTGACAAACATGCCTATCTGATAGGGGCCCTGATCCTCTGTAGTATCGGTATAATACGGTAGCAGGAAATTCATGAATCCCTCCTCAACCTCACGGTTCGGGAAACCGAGACGGTAAAGCCGCAGATCCCTGTCATACCCTTTTATGGTAAGGTAGCCGCTCTGGTAGATTACAGCTATAGGATTCCCATATGGAGAGTCCAGGCCGTTAATGACAGCGGCGCTGGTCAACATAGAAGACATTTTCTCAAGATTATACCTGTTACGTTTAAGAAGTTCGACAAGGTATGTCGGAGTACCTGTCTCAAACCAGTAACTTCCGTACTTCCCGTTTTTCAATGTCACAAGAAGGCTAAACGGATTGTAGACCCCGGGAACATCCTCACAGAAATGATATCCGTCATAACTGTCTTTCAGTTTTGCATAGGTATCCTCTATGCTCTGTCTGTTGGCTTTCGCAAGATACTCCACCTCATCCTGGAAATATTCACGTATCTCGGCATCCGTAATGCCGCAAAGAGATGAATAGCAAGGATTCATGGAGATGTCTTCAAGGTTGTTGAGGTCGCTGAATATGCTTACTTTCCAAAATTTGGTCACACCTGTCAGAAAAGCGAACCTTATGTATCCGTCCGCACTTTTCAGTACACTGTAGAATGCCTTCAGAGTGTCCCGATAAGCATTCTGCAGCCCTATGTTTCCGATCGCCTGCAGGAGAGGCTTGTCGTATTCGTCGATAAGCACCACGGCATTGAGCCCGGTCTTTTCCACAGCTGTCCGTATGAGCTTGATGAACCTGCCTTCAAGACTGCCGTCATCAGCCTCGCTCCCATATACCCTTTCATACTCGAGCAACTGGCGGTCAAGGAGGCAGTATAAATCATCAGTATCATCGAATTTCTTGGCATTCAAATCAAAATGCAATACAGGATACTGCCTCCACTCCTTTTCAAGACTACCGGCAGCAAGCCCGTTGAACAGGTCCTTTTTTCCCTGGAAATACGCCTCTATAGTACTTATAAGAAGACTTTTCCCGAAACGCCTCGGCCTACCCAAAAAGTAATACTGACCTGTAGTTACAAGCCTGTATATCAAATCAGTCTTATCGATATAACAATAACCGTCCTTCCGAAGTTTTTCGAAGTTCTGGATACCTACCGGATATAATTTACTCATTTACACAAATTTTATTTTGCACTGTCAAAATTACAAAATTTATCCGATTCCAACAGAATCCGGACTCCGGCGTACTATGGTAGTGTACGCCGGAGTCCGGGAAAAGGAAATGCCGGGACTATTACTGTTCCGGTATTTCGATACCGCCGAGATCCAGGAGGGTGAACTGATAGTTCGGCTCGCTGCCGCTGTTGTAATAGGTAAGGATTCCGGTAGCATTGAATGCCGCTCCGTCCAGAATCCTCTGGTCTATCTGCGTATCCGCGAATCTCGCATAGCCGCTGGTCCGGATCTGGAGGTCCATCCCGCCCATTTCCTGACTCGTTTTGAAATACTGGCTTATCGTATAGGAATACGGGGCCGTGAAACGGGACTTGTCAATGCCGTTTGCAGGCAGATAACCGTTGAAATCGAATTCAGGGTCATCCAACAAAGACTGGAAAGCATTCTCGGAAACAGCCCAGGTGTCGATGCCGTAATTACCGTATCCCTCAGCCCCTCCTTCCTCATCCAGGAAAAGGCAGTTGCCCTGGTAATCCTGATGGTCCCCGTCCGGATCATAATAAAGGATAACGAAAATCAGATTCTGATAAGTCAGACCCTTGAGTGTCACATATCTGCCAAAATTCGCCTTATCCTTTACCTGACTGTCCGAAGTCAGCTCAAGAGGAGCGACAGGGTCATCGGTTTCGCCACGGAAAATATGGGTATCAATAATATACTGGTTCTCAATATAGGCGGTCTCATACTTGGGATCATGCGAACGGTAGCCTATTCCCACCATACCGTTATAGTCCCCGAGGGTGAGATCCTGGCATTTGACATATATCCACTGCCCGAGCTTGTAGTCATTATACAGGTTACGGGTCCCCATCTTCAGTTCGATGGCCCCTGTCGCATCCTGGATATACATTGTCCTGTAAAGGTTACCGGACTGGTCGGAAGAGATCACCTGTGCCTTGATGTAGATATTTTCATCGATATTGACCGGAGAAGAATTGTACATGGCCTTGAGCTCCCGGACAGTCACCAGACGGCTTCCTGCAAAATCCTCGTCCGTATATACCTTATACGGCTGCGGATCATCATAGTTCACAGGAGGAAACTCATCGCAGGATACCGCCAGCATGACAGCCAGCACCGGTATTGCGATATATTTCATACGGTTCATATTCTTTTTCATTTATTATACGACAAATTCCATTTATCAGATCCTTCGCTTCGCTCAGGATACAATACTAAAATCTGAAATACAGGTTCAGCATATAGTTGACCCCGCTCATATAGAAGTACTTCGAATCGAAACGGTAATAGCGCTCCCCGCTCTTGCTGTCGATAAGGCGGGTCTGCTCGTAACCTCCGGTCCTGACTGCACGGTTATTCAGGATATTCTTGATTTCAAGGGAGAAACCGATATTGTACTTCCTGTTTATATACCAGGATTTCCCGACACTTGCATTAAGAAGGAAAACCGGATCGAATTTTTCCTGCGCAGCCATATACTCTATTTCCGCCGGAGTTACTATGCCGTCCGGACCTGCAGTTGCCATATCCGTCCTGTATAGAGGGTTCATGTCCAGATAAGTATTCCCGAAATAGTTGACGTTCAGATCGGCAAACCAATATGAACTGGATGCGTAGTTAAGCCCCAGACTTGCCGCGAGCTGCGGAGTGCTCGGGACATAGTGTTTCTGATCCTTGTCCTTTACATAATTCCCGTTCTCGTCGCGGGCGTAAGTGACCACGCCGTTTACAACTTCTTTCTTGAATACCGGATGGGAGGACCAGTAAGGCACCAGGTCATCGTTAAAGATGACAGAAGCGCTGTTGTCCACGGTCTGGGTCATGCGCGGATTCGAAGTATAGACATATTCGCCCCAGCTGAGGACACCCTGCACTGAAAGGCCCTGGACCGGAACAGGAATCTTGAATCCGAGTTCGATTCCTGCATGGCGCTGGTCTATGCCGCTCATGGCGAAATTGGTGAAAGAGTTCTGGGAGTCATCATAGAAACTCATCACGTCCGTCTGGTCATTGATCTTGGTATAGAATCCCGTCACCCTGATATCATATCCGTTACGGCTGAACTGGTAGTTCAGATCGGCGGAAAAGGTCTTGGTGGTTTTCAGATCCGGAACAAGCGTATTCCTCGTTCTCGGGGAAACGAACGCCTGTGAAAAGGTCGGAGCATCCGTCATATAGCCGAGATTTGCATATACCCTGTGTCCGCCGGGGATGAAATAAGCCGCTCCGAGCTTGGCCGTATAGGTAAAGAACTGCGATACATCCGACTTCCCCTTGGATGTTATCGCTTTTCCGTCACTGTCGTAAGTGGTCAGAACCTTGTCCTGGTACTTTATTTCCTGGCCGTTGTCATCAAGACCGGCGAAAAGGCCTTTTCTTACAAGCCCTTCCCTCCAGAAGGAAGTATATCCGCCTTCAAGAGATGCGTAACCCTTGAAATTCCCTTTTTCGAAATTTGCGGTAGCCCAGATTCCGGCATTGCGTACATGCGCATAATAGTCATATCCGTATTTGTCGCCCTGACGGAGCGTCTGTGCCTCTCCGTGAGCGAGGAAATAGTCCAGATCGTTCTGTATCATGGTCGGGCTGGAAGCGAAGTCCCTTTCAGCGAACTGGTCTATGTTCAGGTAATAATCGCCGCCCAGCAGGTCATTCATGATCTTATAATACTCGGTACGGTTCCACTTCAGATTGACTCCGCCGTTAAGAGTGAACCAGTCTTTGGCCCTCCATTTCACCGATCCTGCCAGATTCACGTCATTCTGGTCTGTCCGCCTCTCCTCGATCGTGTACTTCGACCGGCGGCCGTCGGCAGTGACATTGTTGTAGTTGACGTTATAAAGGCGGTCCCAGTTCATGTGGCGGGTGCCGTTGACATTGTTCTGCCAGGCTTCTGTCGCCCATGCGGCTTTCTCTATATCGATCCTGTCATAGTCAGGATCTTCCATGTAGAAATAGCTCGGAAGATACCGGTAATAGTCCGGTCTCGGATCCGGGGCGTCGTACCAGTCGAGGGCGGTATAGCCGTTCTTTCCTGTACGGTACAGGAGAGTGGCAGTGGCTTCCAGACGGTCGCTCGGGGTAGCCGTATATTTCAGTATCATGACAGGTTCGTGGGTTTTGCGGACACGGGCATTACGCATCTTGCCGTCCTGGTATCCCCAGTTGGAATTGTAGGTATTCGTTCCTACCAGGTCATAGACTTCCTGTGTGGACGCGTTCTGCGCCCCGCGGTTTCCCGGTGTGGCGAAAATGACGAATCCGAGCTTGTGCACGTCATTGAACTTCTTCTCCACAGCGCCGTAATAAGCGAAAGAACGATAGTAGACTCCGTCTACCCAGTCATTGCCACCCAGACGGGCAGACACGTTGAAAGCATACGACCATCCGTTGTCAAGTTCTCCCGAAGCATATGAAGCCATCAGTCTGAGCCGGTACAGCGCACTGTTGGTCAGGACACTGAACCTGAAACCGGGACGGACGGTCGAAGGCATTGCAAGAATGTTGGTTACCCCGTTGAAGCCGCCTGTCCCGTATTCCGATACCTCCAGCCCCATAGTGGTCTCCTTGCTTCTCATGGCCTCGTTAAGACCGCTCCAGAGCGACCATGGCGTATAACCGGTAAGCGCGTCGTTCATGCGTATACCGCTCAGATAGACATCCTGGGTTTCACTGTTATAACCCCTGTTCCTGAACCTTACTGCACTGAAATCGTATCCGGCTATATTGGCGAAGACATCGTTTCCGTAAAGGATCGAAGGTGCATCTTCATATCCTGAATCATCCATATCGAAATCCGCAAAATTCGAATCGTCTATATCATTCACGACATTCGAAGGCACCAGAGAAACGAACATAAGATCCTTCATGAAACCTTCCACGGTCACATTGACCTGGGAAGGAAGGAATCCGGGAGCAGACACCTTCATAAGATAGAGGCCGTTGTCAAGCCCGTCGAACAGGAAAGAACCGTCTGATGAAGCATATACCGTCTCCATAAGGTCCGCGCCCTTGAAAATCTGCAGTTCCGCTCCGGCAACCGGGACCCTTCCGGAGCGGTTCACCACAGTTCCTTTCACACCTCCGGTCTCTTGTCCCCTCCGGGTCCATACCATCTCCATCGAGTTCTGCCTCAATTCTCTTCGCAACGAATCAGGGAGATCCCTCGTGCCTATAGGCGGATCAATCTCTTTTCCCCCACCGGTATTCTGTGCCGCAGCAGGCATCGCCAGGGCAAGCGAAAATATTGCCGACAATAAGTAGATCTTAGTCATATTGTTCTTATTAAATAAATTATACCATTCTGAATATCCGCCGGCAGCGTTACTTCCCTACCACTATGAATGTAGGGAAATGATCACTGTAGCCTCCGATAAAAGAACCGTTGGAAAAAGTCCTGAACGGATAGCCTTTATACTGTCCGCTCTTGGTGATCATGAACGGTCTTTTGAAGACTACCCCGTAATTTCCCTTCTTTCCTACCTGCTTGATTTTCAAGCCCCCGTCAGGAGCATTGAGCAGAGTTTCGTTCACCAGAATCAGATCATAAATGCTCCACTCACCGCGGTAAGCGATGGAACCGTATCCTTTTTTCAGCATGGAAAAGAACGGTGAGAAAAAGTCGTCCTTGCCTGTCTCGGAAGGATTCTCTTTTCCATGCAGGTACTGCGACATGCTGATATCCGTAGGATTGTCATTCATGTCACCCATGACTACTATCTTGATTCCAGGGTATTTTTCCATCATTCCGCAGGCATGGCCGTAAATGATTTCCGCTCCCCTGCTCCTCAGATCGCCGCCCTTGCCTCCTACACGGGACGGAAGGTGCGCTACATAGATTGCGAAATCCTCTCCGTCGATCCGGCCATGTACCATAAGGATATCCCTCGTCTTGAAACCGGCCTGCAGTTCCTCAGACATCGAAAATTCTATATCGCTGTCGAATGTGAACGGTATGGACTCGCTGTCGAGATATGCGAACTGGTCCGGCCTGTAGAGAAGGCCGACATCGATACCTCTGGCATCTGGACTGTCATAGTGGACGATCTGATAGTTGGCACGAGCTATTTCCGGCTGGGATACCAGATCCTCAAGCACGAGCCTGTTCTCGATTTCACTGACTCCGAGTATAGTGTGGAATACGCCGTTAGACTCTGCCATGGTACTGATGACCGTGGCCATGTTATGGAGTTTTTTCCGGTATTTGGCATCGGTCCACCTGTTCTTTCCGTCAGGCAGGAACTCTTCATCGTTCTTTGCCGGATCGTTGTAAGTATCGAAAAGATTCTCAAGATTATAGAATCCTATGACATAATTCTTTGAAGGTGTGTCCGCCTGTGCCGGCACCCATAAAAGGGTAAGGACCGCAACGGCGAATAAGCAGATGATTTTTTTCATATGAACAGTTTGTTTCTTTCAATTATCTCATAGCCATATCCTCGGTTCGGGTTGCTCGGCCTCGACTCTGGCGGCATTCGATGCACCGAGGACAGAAGAAAGATTCACGTAAAAGTCAATTCCGGTCTTTTCTTCCAGTTCATCGATAGATATCAGCATGGAAGCATCCGGAGAATCCTGGCTGAAGTTCCTGTGCTCAAGATAGAATGCCGCAGCAGAATAACCTCCGACTCCGGATGTGGCTCCGGTTTTCTGATATTTGAGCAGCGCCTTAAAATAAGCGGAAGGGACGGTCACTTCCTTGCCTTCGTTGTCATAGGCGGTCTCGGTGCTGCCGGAGACTACGCATCCTGTCACCACATAAAGGGTATCCACTCCGTCGGCAATGCGCCTGACATGTCCCTCCAGATTCGCCCAGATTTTCTGGTTGAATCCGCTGCGCTGCGGAGTCATGTTGGTAAAATAGAAAGTCTGACGGTTCGAATTACGGTTCTGCCTGTCGGCAGACGGGATCTGATGCCCCCTGTCGTACCCGTACGAACCGCCGCTCGGGAAGCCTTTGTAAAGGCAAGGCTGGAACTCCTGAGGAATTTCAGGGTCATACTGCCAGTCATCGGTCCTTCCGACGTCCTCGGTCCCTATCGACCAGCGGCTGAGAGGATACGCCACCCAGTGGGCGACAAGGGCATTGTCATCCCAGCACAGGGAATAATTCCTGGTCGGAATGCCACCGACCGTCATGTCATGGGTAACGAATCTGGTATCTTCGGTCTGCCGGACATCAGGAAGCTCCATCCAGCCGGGAACCGGTTCCGGAGTATCATCCCCGCCGGGCCCCGGCGTATCGCCACCGCCTGTCCGGGAGCCCTTCTGCAACAGTCCGCAGGTCGCGTCCTTCCCGGAAGAAGTCAGTACAAGCAACACCGAACGGTCTGAAGAAGAAGTATTTTCGGTATATCTCAGCAGAATATCGTTTCTGTCTCCATGACCGGAAACCGCATCCGTTTCAGCCCAGTCCTTTTCCCCGCCCTGAAAAGACAGGGTAATAACCCAGTCCCCTTCAGCCTGAACGGAAACGAACTGGCTTCCCTGTGAAGGTTCCACTTCGCCGTGCCTGAGTGATATGCTTATATTCTCGACATCTGTATCCACCTTTTCGCATGAGACAAATGCATTAAGCAGGAAAGGCAGGATAGAGACGGACAGTAATAACAGGATTTTTTCCAATACGCCTTATTTTTTAACGACTGCAGACGCGACACCCTTGACAAGCCATGTCCCTTCTGCAAATATGACAATATCATTAAGAGCATTAAAGGGGTGCCTGCGAGACAGGCATCCCCTTATGTCATAAATATACTTGCACTATTATTCGGTAATGGCCTTGATTCCCCAGAGAATGACACGGCCTTTTCCTGCAGTAGTGACCTTCACTTCCATTTCAGTCGGAGCCGCCATCGGAGAATTGACTACATAATGGTCATCATCAGTTACGGTAATCGTATAAGTAGGATTGCCACTGGCCCCATCATTACCTTTAACTTCCTGGGTACCGAACTGGGTGCCTGCGATTTCAAAGGACAAGGTAGCTGTAGTACCTTTCCAAGCAACGGCATAGAATTCCACTGATTTAGTCCCGGCAGGTATAGTGATTGTAGCATCACCTATTACATCGGTAGTACCGAGTTTCAATACATCATACGGTCCTCCTCCATTAATATTGGCTTTTTGCGTATAGGCTTTATTTCCAAGTGTCCATGTCACATTCGATGTGAACGGAGAATCCGGATCCGGCTCAGGCTCTTCGCCTGCTTCATGCGAAATGTAATAAGCAGGTCCGCCGACCTGAGCATTCCCGTTGTACTCGTCTCTTGTACCGCAAATGGTCACGATATCGCCTTCCTTAAGGCCGAGTGAAGAGAATGACTTGTCATTTGACTCCAACTGCTCTTTTGTAAGGCCGTACACATAAACCGACCCTGTCTCATCGGTAAGGGTGAAATTACCAAAAGTAGTGTTCACAATATTCGACATAGTTCCTGTCAAAATATAATACTGAGTAGAGCTGACAGGAGCGGCGAGGAATTCTGCGACAGTCGCTTTTACGGGCTCACCAGGCTCCGGCTCGGGAGTTTCTCCTGATGAAGAGACCTTTACGACAAGCATATTAAGATATTTGTCGTTATTGCCTCCGCAGTAATAACCTTCGTATGTAGCCTCAACGCCTTCATACTCAGAAAGGTTCAGTTCATCGAGCGGATAAGAAAGAGAACCCTGGACAGAAGTACCGTCAATGGCTACATTGTAATAGTTCCCTGATACGGACAAAGTACCTGTATACTGGAAATAAGAGCATACCGATTTATCGAAAGATGAAATATTCGCCCCTGTAACGACTATAGGTTCAGGATACTCAACGGCATTCCCGCTGGAAATGACCTTAATATCATCATAAGAGGCCTTAAGCTGAGGCAGTTCCCCGTAGGAAGCCCGTGTGCCTGATACCGAAACCTTGTCTCCTATCTTTACGTCAGGCGCCACAAAATTCGATTGGTCGTTATATACCAAAAGATTATCAGTACCATCCGTTATAACCATTCCGGATTTGTAGATACCGGCAACAACACCTTCAGTAGTTGCAGGAGTGTCTTCTTCAGCATTGATTACATCAGCAATGGAACCTGAAACCGGATCAGGCTCTGTCCCTTCGAAGCGTGCTCCGGTAAGGCCATCTATATCCGAAAGCTGCGTAAGGATAATCTGAGGATTGGATTTATTGATAGAAGCAATACCCTCCAATACGCCGGAACCTTCCGGAACCTTGGTATCCTTCAATGCATCGGAATAATTTGTAGAGAACACCACGAAATCATTTCCTTCTGCATCTTCAAAAGTAATGGAAGTATAGCTGTCACCCTCTACGAAGTTCTTTCCAAGATCCTTTTCCGCTACCTGGACATTCTGGACCGCCACATACTGGCTTTCATAGGTGTTGTCTATAAGATCCTGAACGGAAATCGACTTCGGCTCGACATCAATCACCTCTCCGTCATTCAGAAGCACCGCATTCTCCAAAGGAACGTTATTGATCTGCATGGCAGTCTGGTAATAACCTATTTTCTGTCCTGACAGATCGATCTCCAGCTGTTTGCCGAACGTGTTCAGTTCCTTTGCCGAACCGCTGAACCGGATCATTATGCCGGCCGTTTCATCCTGCACATATACATTTGCACCTGAAGTCAGGTTCTGAAGGACATCATGATTGGACACCACTGTAACCTTTACCCTTACATCATCGCCCAATGTGACGCTTTCACTTGTGTTAGGATCGGCAGGAGCCATCTCCCTTACTTCAGCCAGAGTAGTATAGACAGCAGCTTCCGGACCTGTCTGCCTTACGGTAAGATCCTTGTAGACCGTTCCGTTGGTAGCCGTGAATCTGATTGTTGCCGTCCTGTCCGACTGAGTATTGTCAGTTACGGTCACAGTGACTGTCTGCGGCTCGGAAGAAGCCTGTCCTTCAGACGGAGAGACTGTCACCCAGTCATACTTTTCATCCTGCTCTATAGTCCAGTCACGGGTAGAAGTGACGGTCAGAGTCTGCGCATTGTCAGCCCCCCCCGTTTCACCGAATTCGAGAGTCGCCGGATCAAGGGTGATCTCCGGAGCCCCAAGGTTTTCCTCTTTCTCCTCGCATGATACCAGTACCGAAGCCGCCGCCATCATAGCGAAGAATAAATGTCTGATTTTCATAATAATTGATATTAAATGTTTAATACTTTATCAAACGTTTATCCGGCAAAGATATCAAAATAGGGGACAATCGCAAAAGAATCTTAATTAAATTTTCAATAAGACTAACAATTTACATATCAACGGCTATCCGGAAACTCTTTACAGCATTTCGAATATTTCCGAAGACAATTCTTTTGCCTTCAATGTATCCGACATGCTCCGGCAAGCCGCCACCGTCTTTTCGAACTCAGATTTCAGTTCGGCTTTCACCGGCTCGGCAGGAGGGGAGTCCATTTTCAGAGGATTGACGGGAGAACCGTTTTTCCATACCCTGAAATCCAGATGCGGTCCTGTACTGCGGCCGGTCGATCCCACATAGCCGATTACGTCTCCCTGCCGCACGCGCTGGCCGGGTTTCAGCCCGGCAGCGAATCCGGAAAGATGCAGATAGGCCGTACGGTAGACTGAATTGTGCTTGATCCTCACGACATTCCCGCCGGCGCCTTCATATTTCATGCTGGTCACGGTCCCGTCACCGATAGACATGACCGGTGTCCCTTTCGGTGCTGCATAATCAACTCCGGTATGCGGCTGTACTTTCCTCGTGATAGGATGCCTGCGGGCATAGGAAAAACCGGAACTGATACGTGAATACGAAAGAGGAGCCTTAAGGAAGGCTTTTCTCATGCTCTCCCCTTTCTCGTTCCAGTAGATGTTTCCCCCGTCCTTCTGGTCGAACATTACCATAGGGAATTCCTCTCCTGCGTGTGAAAATACGGCATACCTCACCGTATCAACGGATATGACTGCACCTTCGCACATTTTCTGATCATAGAATACCCGGAACCGGTCCCCTTTCTGGAGCCCGAAAAAGTCCACCGTCCATGCATAGATGTCAGACAGGCTCAATATCAGCAACGGGGAAACGCCTTCAGCCGTCATGTCCTCCCACAATGAATGCTCGATCGTAACGTCCGCATACCTGCGCTCTACCGTCACGGCTTTCCGTGTATTATATACGGAGTACGGTTCGGTACATTTGAATACGACGCCGTTTATACGGTCTTTTTCATATACCAGAAATTTGAGAGTGTCTGCAGAATAATATGCCCTGTAAGGATTCCCGACCCTCAACGACCTGACATCAAAGGCGGTATCGCATGACGAGGACAGATTGTAGGCGTCTTGGGTTTCCATACCGAGTTTCATGAGAAGACCGGCAAAGAATTCGCCTTTGCGCACCTTGTCCTCTCTTAGAACGTACATTTCGGGATCGAAACCGAGTGCAGCGGACACTTCCGGAGTATCAGGCTTATCCGCCACTTCCACGGCCTGTTCTTTTTCCCGGGATCCGTCTCCGCATGAAACGGCTGCCGACAGGACAAAGGATATGACGAGCATGCAAAACCAGGATTTCTTCATCATTATTGTCATATGATAATATCAGCTACTATTGGATAATGGTCAGAGTACCTGACCTTTAATGTCTTATGCATTACAGCACGGAAGCGTTCCGGATAAAGGATATAGTCAATCCTTAGCATCGGCCACAGGAAAGAGTATGTCGCGCCGAAACCTGAACCGGCTTCTACAAAGCTGTCGGAGCGGTCCCTCGAAAGCCTGAAATACGTATAAGACATAGGATTGTCATTGAAATCCCCGCAGACAAAAGCTTCTACGGGAGAGGAGGCGATGTCTTTAAGGATCATGTCCGCCTGTTTCGGCCTGCGCGATATGGACATCTTTACCTTTTCCTCCGTCTTCCGGAAAAATTCCCTGTCATGGTTCCTTATGGACTTGACGAATTTGGGCAGGGAGAAAGCATAGCTTTCAAGATGGCAGTTATATATCCTCATATCGCCGTTAGCCGTGGCATAATCCGTATACAAGGCCATATTCGTGCTTTTCTCAAAGGATACAACGCCTTTGTCCACTGCCCTGAAACGACTGAGCGTCACATTGCCGAAACAGCCGCCGGATCCGATATTCATATAATATTCCGCCTTGTAGCCTTTGAATTCCGATGCCAGAAAGGCTTTCAGCGAAGCCGTATTGCGGAAACGGACCTCCTGAAGGCATATTATATCCGCATCGCAGCTTTTGAGGAACACTGCCACAGAATCGGCACAATCCTGCCATCCGTCTATGTCCGAGGAAGATGAAAAGCGTCCGACGTTATATGAAACGATCCTAATCATTTCATTTCTGTCCGAACTTCCGGCCTTCCGGAGATCTTCATCCGGCTCGGAAAACTGGACGTATTTCCCGACAAAAAAGACAGACGGCAGCAACGCCATCAATGGGATCAGAAAAGCCCTGGACTTCCGCTTCAGGGCCCATACCAGCAGGACGGCATTGAGAAGGGACACAGGAATGAAGAAAAGCCCGAATACCGTCATCAGCCATACCTTGGAAGGATTCACGAATACAGACAGGTACGTAAGTACCTGCACTCCTGCAGCGGCAAGCATCAGGATACGGGCTGTAATACCTGTGAATCTGTTCCTTGACATTGTCTATCTGTATGTATATAAAGTATGCTTCTTTTTCCAGTACAGAATCAGAAGCCAGCCGAAAAGCATTCCTCCCAAATGGGCGAAATGAGCGACGCCTCCGCCCATTCCGAAAATTCCGGTAACAAGCTCTATTCCCGCGAAAATAAGGACGAACCATTTGGCTTTCAGCGAAACCGGAGGGAAAATCAACGTAAGGACAGAATCAGGGAAAAGCATGGCATAACCTATCAGGACTCCATATATGGCTCCTGAAGCACCTACGGTAGGAGTCATTTTAAGAGCATGGATAGCCTGTATGGCCGACACTGAGCCTTCTGCCGCCCGGGACATATACACCTGCATCTCTATGGCCTGGACTCCGGTATGAAGCAAAGCCGCTCCGATTCCCGTGACAAAATAGAAAAGAAGGAATTTCTTCGGCCCCCACATCCTTTCCAGTACGCATCCGAAAATAAACAGGGTATACATATTGAAGAATATGTGCCAGAACCCTCCGTGCATGAACATATGCGTGATGATCTGCCACGGTCTGAAATACGGTGATGTAGGATAAAAAAGGGAGAATGTCTCATACATGAAATCCGGCCTCAACGACGCCATGATCATTATGAGTATATTGATGATGATGATGTTCTTGGTAACGGGAGGGATTGAAGAAAAGAATCCGCCTCCCCTACTGCTGTAATAACTCATTTGTCTCTATGATTATCTTGTTAAAAAATTCAGAATTTCCTGTCAATTTCTTCAACCGGCAATATGATCATGGTCCTTTGCCCGGAACTGGTGTATTCGGCATTGGCACATGAAAACAGGGAATCTATCAGTCTCTGCGCCTCTACAGGAGATGTCAGAGGATCCCTTCCGGCAGCGCCGATTTTCGCGAAGCGTTCGGCTATGGAAGAGGCCATCGTCTCAGGGAGCAGGCTCTTTTCATCAGACAGTACCGCTATCAGGTCCGTAACCATCATCTGGACCTTTCCTGGTTCAGCCGAATATCCCTCCGGCACCCCGTTCACCACTATGGTATCATTGCCGAACGGGCTTATATCAAACCCCAATGAAGCAAGCATGTCTGCATGTTCCTGAAACAGAAGGACATTCTCGACTCCCACCTGAACGGACACAGGGAAAAGCGTTGTCTGCGTAACATGACTGCTCCCGGAATATGCATGGAGGAATTTCTCAAACAGGATACGTTCCGTAGCCCTCCTGATGTTCACTGCAAGAAGCCCTGACTTTACTTGTGTGAGTATGTACTTCCCTTGCAGGACAAGGACAGATTTGGTCGGCAGGGTCTTATCTTCAAAAAGTTTTCCGTAATCATCCCTTCTGTCCACATATTCCGATGTCCAGGGAGCGGAAGTCCGACCGTAATGTTCCCCAGACCGGTCCCCTGCGGCTTCCGCCCCGTAAAGGGAACCATCCCGGGAAGAGCCGGGAGAAGGGAAATCCCCTATCACATTGGCATAATGCTGCTCTTCGGACGGGAAACCGTCATTGTCGAACGGATTGTATCCGGAATCCGTCCGTGCATCCGGTTCTTCCGCCCGGTAAAGGTCGTCGAAATGCCGTCCAAACACAGGGATCTCCGGTACGCCCTCAGTATCAAAATCGATCGCGGCGCCGAACGAGTTTTTCCCTAAAGCCTCCTTTATGCATGCGTACAGCACCTGGAAA
The DNA here is from genome assembly GCA_017694885.1 of Candidatus Cryptobacteroides faecipullorum. GTDB lineage: Bacteria > Bacteroidota > Bacteroidia > Bacteroidales > UBA932 > Cryptobacteroides > Cryptobacteroides faecipullorum. The sequence goes on from JADIMH010000062.1 coordinate 37,868, forward strand.
ATGACACTGTCGTCCTCGAACTTGACCTCGGTCTTTGTCGGACTGATATTTACATCCACGGCTCCCGGATCCGTCTCCAGATAAATGAAATAAGACGGACTGCAGCCCTCAGGGACCAGTTTCTCATAGGCACGCATTACGGCCTTATGGAAATACGGGCTTCTGAAATAGCGTCCGTTTATGAAAAAGTACTGATGGTTCTGGGTCTTGGTAGAAGAATCGGGTCTGGCTACATATCCGAAGACTTTAACAACGGATGTTCCGGCCTGGATATCGACCAGATTCTGCGCAACGGACTTGCCGAACATATCCTGTATTCTGAACTTGAGAGACTTGGCCGGTTTCAGCACATAAATCTCCCTGTCATTGTGAACCAGATCGAATTCTATACCGTAACGAGTAAGGGCCACATGGGTGAATTCCGATACTATATGCTTGAACTCGACATTGTCGGATTTGAGGAATTTGCGGCGGGCAGGCACATTATAGAAAAGGTTCCTCACTGCAAAATTGGCCCCTTGGGGGGCAGCCACCTCATTGGTGGAGACGTGTCCTGAATCCGCAAATACGACTTCGCAGCCCAGTTCATCCCCGCTTCTGCGGGTTCTGAGCGTAACTTCGGACACTGCGGCTATCGAGGCAAGAGCCTCACCCCTGAAACCGAAGGTCGTTATGCCCATAAGGTCTTCCTTTGATGCGATCTTGGAAGTCGCATGTCTTTCGAAACATACGACAGCATCGTCAGGAGTCATGCCGCACCCGTTGTCTATCACCTGGATAAGTGTTTTCCCGGCATCCTTGACCAGCACGGAAATATGGTCCGCACCGGCATCGACGGCATTCTCCATAAGTTCCTTTACCACAGAAGCAGGCCGCTGGACGACCTCTCCTGCAGCTATCATGTTGGCTATGTTGGCTGGTAATATTCTGATGTCCATTCTCATTCTCTCCCGACACTTCCCGCGGCAACTACCAGAGCAACGAATAGAACTTGGCTATATAAACGAGTGCGATAAAGAATATCACCAGCCCGATAGCACCTATTATCTTCTGCGCCTTGTTGGCTCCGCGCATTTTCTGGTAATTCCCATTCCGGAAACTACCTTTGATATAGGTTCCCGGGACATACTTTTCCTTTTCGAGCCGGCCGTCCACTTTGCCGAACTTCTCTTTTAAAGCCTCCTTCTCAGGATCGTAATACCGGGGCCTGTAGTTGAACTGCCTGTGCTCCGGCGTTCCGAAGAAACTGAAATTAAATCCCATAATATTCCGTTTAATGGCAAAATACAAATGTACTGATTTTTTATTGATTCTTTTCAAAAATTCAAAACAGCATCTAAATTTGCAATATCAAAACCTTCAAGACATGACTAATATAAGAATAGGCAACGGCTATGACGTACATGCCCTTGCCGCCGCTCTTCCGCTGTTTCTCGGAGGAGTGAAAATCGAAAGTCCGACAGGGTGCATAGCGCACTCGGACGGCGATGTAGCCATCCATGCCCTGTGCGACGCCCTGCTTGGCGCCCTCGCTTTAGGAGACATCGGAAAGCACTTTCCCGACACTTCGGAAGAATTCAGGGGAATAGACAGCAAGATACTGCTGCAGAGAACAATGGAAATGGTAAAAGAGAAAGGCTACCGTATAGGCAATGCCGACATAACCATCGCAATGCAGAAACCGAAACTGGCCCCATACATAACAGAGATGCGGGAAACCCTGGCGGGCCTCATGGGAACATCACCGGAAAACGTATCCGTAAAGGCCACCACCACAGAAAAACTCGGATTTGTCGGACGGGGAGAAGGGTGCGAAGTTTACGCAACCGTACTGCTGCTGAAATGACATGCCGGCTCCGGCAAACTGCAATATTCTGTAAATAATATAAAATATTTTAACAAAATATTGCAATTTCAAAAAACCTTTGTACCTTTGCAATCCCAAAACAAAAACGCCGCTTTGGCGCGAGGGTAAAATTGAGATATGGTGTAATGGTAGCACTACAGATTCTGGCTCTGTCAGTGAGGGTTCGAGTCCTTCTATCTCAACAAAATCCAGACAGCACCGTCACATCGGACGGTAAGTCGACAAGGACTAAAAGCCAATGATGGCGGGTTAGCTCAGCTGGTTAGAGCGCATGATTCATAATCATGAGGTCCGCAGTTCAATCCTGCGACCCGCTACCACGAAGTTCTTTAAGATTCGGAGATTCAACGCAGTAATCTCCTGAAAGACAAAACTGAATTTTTGAAGTTTATTTTAGGAGAGTTCAAGGTATGCGAGTGAAGAAGAAAGGAGTTTACTTTCGTAAATGACTGACTGATGATACGAAGCATAACGTAGAAATCTCCAGGAATAAATTAAGTTCTTTTGAAGTTTATTTTTGGTGAGAACAAGGCGGACAAGTGAGGAGGAAGGGAGTTTACTCATGTAAATGACTGACCGACGATACGCAGTCCAACGCAGTAGTCGCCAAAAAGAAACGAAAAAAGGGAGCATAGCTCAGTTGGTTCAGAGCGTCTGCCTTACAAGCAGAGGGTCGGGGGTTCGACTCCCTCTGCTCCCACCACCCGAAAGGGCAAA
>JADIMH010000063.1 GCA_017694885.1 Candidatus Cryptobacteroides faecipullorum
TATATAAAAAAAGCGACTCGTATGAGTCGCTTTTTTTATGCCTCTACTTTTTTTATTAAACTCAAAATTCAATAGCCAAACCCAAACATCCAGAGCGGAATCACATTCCCGTGTCCGTACTCTATCTCATCTTTCACCACATACCCTCGGATGAGGCCTTCGATTTGCTTCTGTCCCTTCTTGCGACCACCGACTTCGAACGTACAACCCTGAATCTGAAAATCAGAAGCCGATGAGGTGATTACCTCCTGATTGACCCGCATCTGGTTAAAGAAAAACGTCTCACGCACATTGCCGGTATCGGCATTCTCCCGTTCCAAGGCATGGATGAGGTTCGTATTGTCCAGGTAAATCTTGTCCACCTTTCCCAAGCCACGGATACCTCCTGTATCGTCACGCAGTTGGGCTATCAGACCCGCCTCTTCCAGATACAGACAATAGTCCGCTACACTGTTCCGGCTGACATTAAGCACGGTAGCCAGCGTGCTGATGTTCGGTTTGAAGGGGACGCTCCGGGCAATGACCGCCAGCAGGCGCTTGAGCTTACGTGCAGTGGAAATGTTCATACCCGCATACTGGGGAATGTCCGTCTCGATACTCAGGTTGACCATCTGCATGAGCCGGGTATCGAAATCATCGTGCGGGAACGGATAATACCCCTGCCGGAGATACTCAGGAAAGTATTCGAACGGATGGAAACCGGAAGGGATATCCATCTTCAGCGCAAGTATGTCCTCGAAAGACAGTACCGGGAAGTCAAAGCCATGGAACAGGTTGAGGTATTCCCGGAACGAAAGCCCCTGCATGTGGTACATCACCGCCCGACGGCTCAGGTCGGCAACTCCCTGATGGATGTCCAGCACGGACGAACCGGTGAAGACCACCTGCAGTTCGGGGTGATAGTCGTACATCAGCTTCAGTTCCTTCGACCAGTCCTTGTAGCGATGTATCTCATCAATGAACAGGTATTTGCCTCCATATCTGACAAACGCATCGGCCAGATCGAGCAACCGGTGCTCCGCAAAATAGAAATCTTCTGCCGTAACATAGAGTGACCGTTCACGGGGAAGGTTCTCCTTCAGGTATTGAAGGATAAGCGTGGTCTTGCCTACACCGCGTGGACCGGTCAGCCCAATCATCCGGCTGTTCCAGTTGATACGATGATACATATAGCGGTGGAAATCCGAACCGGTTTCCGACAGTAGCTTGCTGAATCTTTCCTGTAGTCTATCCATAGTTATTAGAAGAATGCGTTTCTGCAAAGATAATGATTCTGCTCAACAAATAAGCAGAAATATCGATAAAATTGCTCAATTAATGAGCGGATATGTGTTGAAGATTGCTTATAGGTTAAGCAATTCTTCCAATGGTTCGCCTATCAGGAGGATATGGAACGTCGGAAAAAGGTGGAACGGGAAGATTATCAGTATGAATCTCCTACACTGAAAGCTGTACGGAATGCCCTGTACAGCATGCTGAACGGACACTACAGGAATCCCGGAATCTTGCTGTCACCTATGCGGTTTGCCATGGGGAAAGAACTGTCGTACTGTACGTATCGAACAAATGAGTGACGGTTACGTATTATTGTAGCGCTGGTGGCGGATATCACTTCCAGACTGGCTGAGGCCAATCCGCAACTGGCAGACCCGCTACAGGGGAAAGGAATCGTCCTGATAGACAAAGCAGACCTACATCTGTCCTGGTAACGCCGTTCCTGAAGGTACTGTCAAATACTTTCCCGAATATCCATTTCATCACTACCATCCACAGCCCTCTGATAGCGATGGGAGCGGCTGACATCGCCTAGATTTATCAAGACTTTCACCAACCGGGAAGTCTTCTACCGTAATATAGAGTAACTGTTAGCAAAAAAGATTTCAAGATAAAACATTTCGCACAGTAAGGTCCGTCAATGACAACCCCCATCTATTACTTAATCTGTATCCTGACGAGAGAATGACGGAAGCACCTGCCATTCACCGATAGTCCCTGTCTCCGAAGAGAAGGATGCTCCTATCTTATACAGCTTTCTTGTGTCGGCTACATATTCGCGGGCATACCCTTTTTCTTCAATCTGCTGCAAGGCCTCGGCAGCCGTTCCGTCCAGCTTGAACTCGAAGATGTAGACATACTGCGGGGTCTCTATCACACAGTCTACCCGTCCCTGGCTCTGCGCCTTCTCGACATAGACCGTGTAGACGCTCAGCATACGGAAAATCAGGTAAAAGGTATACTGGAAATACCGTTCACGCTCCGGTTCATCCTCCTTGCGGCGCATCGTGTAGGGAATGCTTGCCAAGAATGAAGTAAACAGCGTACACAGGGTATCCGTCTCACCGGCCTCCAGGGCATCCACCACGTCGTCTACCCACCCCTCCACACGCTTCTTCGGTTGCAGGTACGATGTAGCCAAGGCAGTCAGGAAACCGTCCTTCACCTCGTTGTTCGGGAAATCCAGCAGGAAGCGGTTCCGGCGCATGTCGTAGTCCTTGATGGTGAGGTAACCGCTCTGGTAGATCATCGGAAGCGGCTGCTCCACATCCGCCTTGTAGTCGATGAACTCCTCCGGACGGTAATACTTGCCCGTCAGCTCGTTCATGTTCTCCTTGAAATGTGCCAGCAGGCGAATCAGATACGTAGGAGTCCCTGAACTGAACCAGTAGTTACGGAGCTGTTTCTTTCCGAAGGCATTGAGCAGGCTGAAAGGATTGTA
>JADIMH010000064.1 GCA_017694885.1 Candidatus Cryptobacteroides faecipullorum
ATAAGGAAACGATGCAGAGGCCGAAAGATTTTACCATAGAGACCTACAAGTCCGAGTAAAGCCTTATCATAAGACAACATACTAACTAAATAATTATTTATGAGAATATTGAAAAAAAATGCTGTTATTCTGTTGGGGTGGGCATTAAGCATATTGCCTTTGGCCGCCCAGAACAGAACGGTGTCAGGAACAGTTCTTGACTCCAGCCAACAGCCGATTATCGGTGCTGCCGTAATGTTGCAGGGAACTACGATAGGCAATACCACCGATGTGGACGGCAGATTCTCTCTTGACGTACCGGAAGGTGATGCTTCGATATTGGTAACCTGTCTCGGCTATGTCGACCAGAATATCAATGTCCCTGCAAATACCTCTGACATTACCGTCATCCTTCAGGAAGACAACCTGATGCTTGAAGAAACGGTCGTGGTAGGTTACGGTGTCCAGAAAAAAGTCAACCTGACAGGTTCGATCTCTGTTGTGGGAAGCGAAGAGCTTGAAAACCGTATCAACCATTCCGTAACCAACATGCTCCAGGGTGCCGCCGCCGGTGTGAATGTGGCCACATCTTCCGGAAAGCCGGGATCATCAGGCTCTATCAACATCCGAGGTACGAATTCTATCAACTCTGCGGAGCCTTTGGTCGTTATCGACGGTGTGACCGGTGATTCCGGTGACCTTAACAGGCTCAACCCGAATGACGTGGCATCCATTTCTATTGTCAAGGATGCATCCGCTGCCGCAATCTACGGAGCGCGTGCCGCTTTCGGTGTGATCCTCGTTACCACCAAGTCCGGAACCGACAGGGACGGAAAGGCTACCATACGCTACAGCGGACGTTTCGGTTGGGAGGAACCTACTACTTCCACCGACTATGAAAACCGCGGCTACTGGTCTGTGTACACGGTCAACAAATTCTGGCAGGCCGACAACGGTACGAACTACATCAATTACACGGACGAAGACATGTACCAGCTTCTGGCCCGTGTGAACGACAAGACCGAGGACCCGAGCCGTCCGTGGACTATGGAAGTCGTCAGAAACGGAAGAAGGCAGTGGGTCTATTACGGAAACTACGACTGGTGGGACATGCTGTACAGGCAGAGGCGTCCTACGCAGTCCCATGACGTGTCCATCAGCGGAGGAAACAAGGATATCAAATACCTCGTTTCAGGAAACTACAACAACCAGCAGGGTATGCTGCGTGCGAACCCTGATGTGTTCAACAGGTACAACCTGCGCGCAAAGCTCGATTTCAACATTAACAAATGGGCTAAATTTTCCAATAACTCTTCATTCTTCAGCTCCAGGTACACCTCACTGGGTAACGGCAGCATTGACGATACCATAGCATACAGCGCGCGTCATGCCCTCGCATGTTTCCCTATGCAGAATCCGGACGGCTCATGGCTTTACAGTACGCCTTACATTAATTACAAGGTGGCGAACGGAAGGCACATACTGATAAATGAAGGAACACACCGCAATGTGGAGCAGGTCAGCGACTTCTCCAACACGTCGCGTCTGGTGATAACCCCTGTAAAGACCTTCAGCATTACGGCAGACTTTACGTACAGGTTCTATCAGTCCCGTGATACACACAGGTCTTCGCCTATGTGGTACAGGGAATACCCTGACTCCGAACTGCAGTCGTATAATACAGGTGCCGGACTCAACAAGCTTTCTGAAAGCACATCCACCCGTCATTTCTATTCGACCAACATCTTCGCGACATACGACGAGACATTCGGGGATGCGCACCATGTAACTGTCACTGCCGGAGGAAACTACGAAAAATTTTCGCGTAAGGGAATCTCTGTGGCGGCTCAGGACCTTTCATCGATAGACCTGGATGACCTTGATCTTGCCACGACCGTTGCGGAGGAAGGTGCATATGGCGGAGGTCAGGCGGAATACGCGCTTCTCGGCTTTTTTGCCCGCATCAACTATGACTACAAGGGAAAATATCTTTTCGAGGTCAGCGGACGCTATGACGGTACATCCCGTTTCGCCGCAGACAGCAGATGGGGCATGTTCCCTTCCGCATCGGCCGGATGGCGTATCTCGGAGGAGCCTTTCTTCGAACCTGCAAAAAAAGTGATAGACAACCTCAAGCTGCGTGCTTCTTTCGGTTCGCTCGGTAACCAGAGCGTATCTTCATACTATACTTTTGCAAGGTTTGTGAGCAACCATGATTTCGCTTCGTTCACTTTCGACGGTAACGGTGTAGGCAGGTATTCTTCTCTGGATGACCCTGTCGCCGGAAACCTTACCTGGGAGACCGTAAACCAGTGGGACCTCGGTATAGACCTGGATATGTTCAATAATCGTCTCAATATTACTGCAGACGCCTATATCCGTGATACCAAGGACATGCTGACAGACGGAGTCGAACTTCCGGCCGTTTACGGAGCAAACCCGCCTAAAATGAATACTGCCGACCTGCGTACTTCAGGATACGAGATAACCGTGAACTGGAGAGACGAGTTCATGGCTGCCGGAAAGCCTTTCAGATACAATATCGGTTTCAACCTCAGCGACTACAAGAGTATAATCACAAGGTACGACAACAAGGAAAAGACTTTTGCCAAAAAATACTATGAAGGCATGGAGATAGGCGAGATATGGGGATTCCGTACTGACGGTTTCTTTGCCACCGACGAGGAGGCTGCCGCCTACGCAGAAGAAGTCGATCTGAGCTACAGTTCCGGACGTCTTACCGGAGGCTGGAAGGCCGGTGACCTGAAATTCCTGGATCTTGACGGAGACGGGAAATGGGGTATAGGACAGAATACCGTCGATGAACCTGGAGACAGGGAGATACTCGGGAATGAAAATCCGACATTGTCGTATGGTATAAATGCCGGGATTGACTGGATGGGATTCGACATTTCCGTTTTCCTGCAGGGTACAGGAAACCATTATTGGTATCCGAGTGGTCATAACATGAATTTCTGGGGAGCCTACTCCTTTTCATACGTGTCATTCCTTCCTAAGAACTTCATAGATAAGGTATGGGACGAGAACAATACCGATTCGTATTTCCCTCGTGCACGTGCATATTCAGCAACGGGAGGCTACCTGTCCAAAGTCAACGACAGGTATCTCCAGAATCTGCGCTATCTGCGTCTGAAAAGCCTTACTGTAGGATATACTGTTCCGGAACATCTTACAAGGAAGATCCACATCGACAAGATCCGCGTATATTTCTCAGGGGAAAACCTGTGCTACTGGTCTCCTCTGAAAAAGAATACGCTGTATGTGGATCCGGAAGCAGCATTCACCCGTAAAAATTCCAGCGGCGACGTTGATGAAGCCAAGAACAATGCATTCTATCCTTGGCCAAAGACGTTTATGTTCGGAATAGACATAACTTTCTAAATTTAGGTGTCGATGAAAAGATCAATATTTCCAATCATAATAATGGCTATGGGCTTGACTGCATGCAACCTGCTGGATCTCGAGCCTCAAAGCGAAGTGTCTTTAGATGACTACTTCAAGACAGAGAGCGATCTGGAGATGTTCTCCAATCCTTTCTACAACAACCTTCTGGACAAGGAGCCTTTCAATGACCAGAGCGATGTCCTTGTCGAGCTGATCCTCGATGAAATAATGGAAGGAGGCAACCGCCGTACCGTGCCGGCGTCCGGCAGCGGATGGAGCTGGAAAGATCTGAGGCGTGCCAACACTCTGATCGAATATGCAGACAACTGCGATGACAAAGAGGCCGTTGCCCACTATACTGCGGTGGCACGTTTCTTCCGTGCATACTTTTATTTCGAGAAGATCGTTCGTTTCGGGGATGTTCCGTGGTATGACGTACAGCTGTATTCCGATGATGCAGACCTTTACAAGCCACGTGATTCCCGGGAGCTTGTCATGACCAAGATGCTGGAAGACATTGACTACGCCATAGCCAATCTTCCGAGTGCTGTAAGCACTTACCATGTCAACCGCTGGTCGGCACTGGCCCTGAAATCTCGTTTCTGCCTTTTCGAAGGAACATACCGCAAATACCATAACCTGCAGCTTGAAGGAGACCATACTGCAGAAGACTATCTGGATCTGGCTGCAAAGGCCGCGTATGAAATCATGACAAGCGGACCATACAAACTGCACGATACCGGAAACCCGGATGAGGATTATCTGACACTCTTCGCGCAGAGCGAGGCTGACGTGGACGAGTATATTCTGGCTATCAACTTCGACTATGCCGGAGGTGCGCGCCACAATGCTTCCGCATATACTTTGTTGGATAATCAGGGGAATCCTGGCCTGACAAGAAAATTCATCAATACTTATCTGATGAAAGACGGCAGCCGCTTTACGGATCAGCCTGGTTATGAAATCATGGAATTCAAGGATGAGACTGCGAACCGTGATCCTCGTCTTGCCCAGAGTATCCGTACTCCAGGCTACACGCGCATAGGGCAGAGCGAGGTCCTTGCTCCTGATTTCGGAGCCTCCTCTACCGGTTACCAGCCTGTCAAGTTCGTCCAGGATCCTACTGCAAACAGCAGTAACAACGACCGTACAGGCTCTTCCGACTGCGATCTTCCTGTATTCCGCTATGCAGAAGTGCTTCTCAACTATGCAGAGGCAAAAGCGGAGCTCGGTAC
>JADIMH010000065.1 GCA_017694885.1 Candidatus Cryptobacteroides faecipullorum
CTCCTGCACCACTTCGATCAGTTCCTGAGGTATCGATGCCATGGCCACTGCAATGACACCTTCGATCGCGATGACTACGCGCCTGTCACGTGCTCCCTTGACTTTGAGGAAGATTCCTTCGTACCCCTCGAATTCTCCGCCCGTAACCCTCACCCTGGTACCTTTGCTCAAATTCAGCTCGTCGGTCTTCAGATACAGCAGGCGGTCGTCATATGAACCTGTCACCGCTATGAAGACCCGCATCTGCTCGTCCGGAACTATGATCTTCTCTCCTGCCCTGCGGTTCATCACATACTGCAGGAACGGGATCTCGGACTTCAGGCGACGCATTATGGCATCAGTCGTATATATGAAAATAAAGTTATGGATTACCGGGACCAGTTCTTTTCTCTTTTTATCGTATTTTTCCTTCACGACATAATGCATCGGAATAAAACTCAAGACCGACTCCTTGTCAAGCATTTCCTTGACCTTGAGTTCCCTTCCGTACGTCACATACATCGCATACCATACGGGTTTTCCTTTTGCGCCCATAATTTTCAGCCATGGATACTATCCGGAGTGCCGAACTTCATATAAATCAATGAAATTCAGCTAATTATAAGATCCAGCATCACTATAGGCCGCCGACGCGCAAACGTTGGCAACCGGTCTTAAATCCTATCGGGTAGAAACATCCTGACTTTCTCAGGACTGTCTGCCATACGCAGCACCAGACCGGGTACAGGCCTGACGGGCCTGCCGGTCTTCTCTACTTTTTTCCTTAAATAACAATAGGCTAATGTAACCCCCCCCACTTCAGAATGCAAGGTATCAGCGGTCATCTTTCCGACAGATGACCACACGACATGAGAATCCGCAGCCTCGGAAACAGCATTACCGGACTGCAAGGACCCAATGTCCACCCCTGTCAGGGAGTCTGCTCTCAGAACCGAATCCGGCGACAAAGCAAGCAAAGCCGAAGATTCGTTACATAAAGGGAAATCCCCGAGAACAGATACGTTTAGAATCTGTCTTATTCCAAGCATTACCTTTTCACATTCACACTAGCGTTGCAAATTTACAACAATTTTTCAATTTGTTACGCTTTTTTACCGAATAAAGGATCAACTTTTATAAAACATGTGACTGCAACGGTCGCCAGGCAGCATACGATGACCATCCAGAAAAAGCCAGTGTACCCGAGCCATTCCTGAAGATACCCCGCCGCCATGCCCGGAAGCATCATGCTCAAGGCCATAAATGCAGTACAGAGTGAATAATGGGCTGTCTTGAATTCCCCTTGTGAAAAGTATATCAGATAGAGCATGTAGGCCGTGAATCCGAATCCGTAGCCGAACTGCTCGATAAAGACGAAAAGATTGATGATGAAGAAGCCTGAAGGCTGAGCCATGCTCAGATACACGAAAGTCAGGCACGGAAGGGTCATGCTTGCCGCCATGGGCCAGAGCGATTTTTTCAGGCCCCAGTGCGATGCCGCTACACCGCCGACTATACCTCCGAGCGTAAGCGCCGCCACCCCGACCGTCCCGTATACGATTCCGACGCTTTCCGTAGAAAGCCCCAGTCCGCCGGCTTCCCGGGGATCAAGCAGGAAAGGGTTCATCATTTTCACTAAAAATGCCTCAGGAAGGCGGTACAGCAACATGAAAAGTATAGCTATCCATACATGCTTTTTCCGGAAGAATGTCACGAACGTCCGGCCGAATTCACGCATGATTCCGGATACCGGACGCACACCGGGCAAACCGCCGGAAGCCTCGTTTCCGGCAGTTTGTCCGAAGGGGGATTCAACCTTCGGAAGAAGGAATGCATGATAAAGCGAAACCGCAGCGAAAAGTACCGCACACAGCACTAAGGTCACTGTCCATGCCTTCGGTACGTCACCGTAATGCGTCTCTAAAAGTCCGGCGATGACCACCAGGACACCCTGTCCGAAAATCGAGGCACACCTGTAGAAAGTGCTTCTTATCCCTACGAAAAACGACTGCTCCCTCTGATCCAGGGCTATCATGTAATACCCGTCGGCGGCAATATCGTGGGTGGCCGATGCAAAGGCCGTAATCCAGAAAATGACCAGAGTCAACACGAAAAGCGATACCGGTGCGTGCCCTTCCGATATGGTCTCCGAAGAGGGATGGGGAAGGGAAAACGCCGCCAGGGCGAATGTCACGGCTATAATGGCCTGCATGGCCAGTATCCACCATCTCTTGGTCCTGATGATGTCCACGAAAGGGCTCCAGAGAGGCTTGACCGTCCACGGCAGATAAAGAAGTCCGGTATACATGGCGATATCCCCGTTGGACATGCCCATATTCTTGAACATGATCACCGATATGACATTCACTATGAAATACGGAATCCCTTCCGCAAAATACAGGGTAGGCACCCATGCCCATGGAGTCCTCCTTTTTTCTCCGAGACTTCTTTCCATACAGTCAGATATTTAAAATCATGGCCGATAGAGCGTTTCCATTCCGTCACGCCTTTCCCGGAAGGCATCCGAAACCTCTGCTCCCCTATAATAATGCGCCAGAATGTCCTTATAGCCGTATCCTTTCTCCGACATCACGGCCGCACCTATCTGACAGAGACCGACACCGTGCCCCCATCCGCGTCCGGAAAGAACCACCCTGTCGAATGCGGCGACCGGTTTCCGGCCGGTTTTCCTGTAACAGGCCGCCTCTTTTGCTACGGCATCGGCCGGCAGCATCATGCCTACAGAGTCATAATAAGACACCTCGAATGCAGAGCTCTTCAAATGGGTATCGGAAAGCACTTTCCTGATTTCAAGCTCTTTGCCTACCCTTACCGAACATCCTGTGCCGATTATCTCCAGCAGTGAAATCCTTCCCGAATCCCCTCTTTCAAGCGGAATCAAGGCAAGCAACTCCCCTATATCGATTCCCAGTTTCCCGGAAATCAGGGAGGAGAGTTCCCTTCGGTCATATTCCGCCTTCCACTCGAAGAAATCCATTGTTTCCAGATCATAGTCATTCAGCACCTGGGTCAGGACAGACATGTCCGAAGTGTTGCAGAAATATCCCGTACACTGTTCCCCGACGGGTCCCGGAGCAGGACGGATCCCTGCCGCAGAGCAGGATTCAGGGGAATCCCCGACACTCTGCAGATACGGGAAGTCCTCATTTTCCCAGCAGACGGAAAATTTTTCCGTCCTGCCTCCGCAGCATTTGGAAAATCTGGCGTCGCAGATCCTGCCGCCATAAGTCAGGACCTGTCCCCATGTAGCGTCTATTACTTTCCTGGCCTTGTTCCCGATAACCCGTGTCAGCCCCTGATAACGCTGGCAATGGTCATCTGCACATACATCAAACAACTTATGGTCATCATGTCCGTACCACTTTATGTGCTCTACGGTATCGATCCATTCCCCTCTCTCCGATGCCGGATGCCTTTCCTTTTCACTGCCTTTCAATGAATCCAGCCATGTAACCACGGAAGGAAGGTTCTTTACCTCTTCAGGGAAACATCCCGATGCCTGACCGCCGTGCGCCGGATTCCCGTTACGCCGCCCTATCAGGGACATCACCCATGATCTGGAAATGACCGCATGCGCCTTTAGGAACTCTTCCGAGGCAGTGGACTTCATCTCAGAAGAAATCACGCTCAGAAGATAGTCCTCGACACCTATGACATTTACGGCAGTCAGAGCGTCTTTCTCGACGATTATCTTCAGGGCACCTGCAAATTTCTGGTTTTCTTTCCTTTGCCAATGGAAACTGTTGCCTATAGTCACTCCGTACAGTATGAAAGCCGGCTCTGCGAACATCATCGACGGGGTCAGCGAGTCGAAATAAAGCTCATCATACAGAGCTCCGTCATATTCGATCTTGCCTCCGTTGAAAACCGCCTTTCTGGGACCGGCCCCGTCCGATATGATCTCGAATTCTATCTCCTTTGCCGACATTATGCCCACGGACAGCATAGTCTGGCTCCTGGTAAGCCTCCACAGAAGAAGGCTTTCGGCCTCCTCGGACATGGAGACCTCATCATAGACCTCTGCAAGGAGTTCAGGGGTCAGTTTGTCGAAGTCCTCCTGACGCGGCGTAACAATGACCCCGGCCATGTCCGCACATCCAGGACTTATCACCAGCCGGTCTTCATTATCCGAAAAATAATGGCTGGATCTGTGTGCAGCCCTGAATATCACTACCGAGCGGTATTCTCCTGCAGCGTACCAGGTCAGAAGGTTGAACATGGGTTCCTTCCCCTCTTCGGCAGCAGGGGCGCAGTCCAGCAGACGATAGAACATCTTGGCTGCGGACTTGGCCGTTGCGGCCCTTATTACGAATACACCGCGGATGAATTTCCTGTAACGGAACACTTCAGCATCCTGGACCGAAGAAAGGTATTCGAGATCGCTGTCCCTTATCGAATCCAGCATGCCGTCCACATCGCACTCGAGAGGCATCATGCCTCTCGATGCCGCCTGGAAATGGAAATGGTCGGGGGCCGATGCTCCGCAGCAGGGACCATTGTAGAATACGGTATATCCGCCAAGCGCCCTGGCCAGGTCGAGCATGTCCACATATCGTTTCCATATGCTCTGGTCTACGTGCCTGTCCGAGGCGATGACCAGATGCCCTGGAAAAATCGGATACGGATTTACCAGAATGTCGTATTTTTTGGATTTCCTGCCCTCGAACCTGAGGCTGATCTGTCCGGCAGGCCTGTTTTCCCGGCACAGGAAACATCTGCGCTCTTTTATTGCCTTTTCAGACACATCCGCCGCCGAGGAAACGATCCTTGCCGGATTGAACTGTATCCGGACTTCCAGTCCGCCTATGGACACCGGCCTGATACGGGCATCCTTCAAAGCCCGGAAATTGTCGCAGGCCAGAGGCCATTGCGAGAGCTGGTCGTTTATGAATTTTTCTATTGGCTTCCTACCGGTTTTCATGAGTCGGGCCTCCCTTACCCCTGAGACGGGCTTCCAGTTCGCAGGTGCGGATCCAGTCCTTGTAGAAATTGTTGGAGTTAGTCTTTTCTATGCTGAGGGCCGCGTCCGAGTTCCCTTCCCATCTCCGGCAGCAGTACAGGACTTCATATATCCTGCCGATCCGGTATTCGCGGCTTATCCTGAGCCCCGCCGCATAATCTTCTCCGTAACTGGTATTGGGGAATCCCCCTATGCGCCTGAGAACAGGCACATAAAATGCTCTCGGGGCACCGAGCCCGTTGATTCTCAGGGCATTGTTCCTGCCATTATCAGGCGTCCACTCCCTATGGTCGATGACTCCAGGAGGAATGGGCTTCATGGCAAAGTCTGTCATCCGGTATGAACCTACGACCATCGCACAGTCTTCTTCCCCGAACTTTGCGATGATCCTGGACAGAGTGTCCGGTCCGCTGTAGACATCGTCACTGTCCAGCTGGACAGCATATCTGCCGCAATATACGCTGTTTACCGCCAGATTCCAGCATCCGCCTATCCCCAGATCATCCCTTTCCGGAACCAGATGCACAAGTCTGTCTCCGCAGCCGGCTTTCATACGCTCGAGAACTTCCGTGGTTCCGTCGGTAGAATGGTTGTCGACTACGATTATATTGAAACTGAAGTCGCACTCCTGTGAAAGAGCGCTTCTGACCGCGTCTTCAATGGTTCTGACCCTGTTGAATACAGGTATGATCACTGAAGCCGTTACAGGGAATACCTCACCGGCTTCCTGGGGTTCGTTTTCCGCGACGCTTCTGAACACCGGTTCGAGACAGGCGCCGATACGTTTCAGGTATGCTGTACAGATCTGCTCCATTTCGATCTGCACCTGCCTGTTCTTCGGGTCTACATAATCGAAGATCTTTTCTCCCGACCTGCGATGGTCGGTCTCGGTTTCCGAGTACAGGAACTCGCTGACATGGACTATGCTTTTCATGTTCAGGCGCAGTTCATACAGCGCACCCCATTTACGCGGCTCCGTCATCAGGCCCACTGCCCTCCGGAAGGACCTGGTCCTGAATACCAGCACCGACCCGAAATCGAAGTCATCCCTCAATGCCCCTTTCTGGCAGTCTATCAGAGGATGTTTCCTTCCCTGGTCATAGTGGTCAGAATACAGCATGTCCGCTCCGGTATCTTCCGCGATCCTCACAAACCGGTCCAGGGCCAGATAACCCATCTCCAGCGGCTGCGCCTTGGTATAAAGCAGCAAATATTCAGATCTGGCCGCGTCCGCTATGGACCGCAACGTTTCCGTAGCTCCGAAAGAGTGCTGCGGAATGACCGTAACTCCGTCGAAAGAGTCGCTGCCGGACAGGGACCCGAGAGTACAGGACATGTCCTGTTCGCACGGCATCGGTAAAATGAAGCATTCGATTCCTGGCATAATCATATTTGTTTTTCTGCTGCTCCTCCGGGTTCGGCAGCGGATCCGCGTTCAGGATGACAAAACTGCGAGTTCCTGTCAGAGAAGGGCAAGAAGCCTGTCTTTGATCCTTACGAACTCTTGTTCAAAGTTAGGGGTCAGAACTGACTTGCCCAAATTTTCTTCCACTTCTTCCATATCCCAGAAGCGTCCCTCGGCCACCTCCTCCATATCAGGGGACAGGATGAACGAACCGACCGCCGCAAATACATTGACAAGCTCT
Organism: Candidatus Cryptobacteroides faecipullorum; assembly: GCA_017694885.1. Taxonomy (GTDB): domain Bacteria; phylum Bacteroidota; class Bacteroidia; order Bacteroidales; family UBA932; genus Cryptobacteroides; species Cryptobacteroides faecipullorum. The sequence goes on from JADIMH010000065.1 coordinate 6,607, forward strand.
TTCTCTATCTCGGATTCGAAGACATAGGACCCAAGATAGACAGGATTGAATTCCTTCAGTCCGAGTTCTTCCGAGGCTTCCCTGTAAAGCGCTTCCAGCAATATTTCCCCATAATCTACATGACCTCCGACAGCGGTATCCCATTTCCCGGGCTGGATGTCCTTTTCCATGGACCTCTTCTGAAGATAAATCCGCCCGTACCTGTCCAGCACATGCAGATGCACTACGGGATGCAGGACTTTGGCTCCGCTGTGGCAGTATGAGCGCGAGGCTCTGGCCACCACTTCTCCCGTAGGCTCCACCACCGGGAACATCTCGGCTTTTGTCCCTGTCTCCGGACTTTCTGCATCGCACGCCCTTCTCGGCGGCAGTACAGGAGGCAGCCATGAAGGATAGATCAGATCAAACATATTCAATCACCATACATGCCCCTATGAGGACGGTTACAGCCAGGATCAGTGCCTTTACCGCCGGTTTGGACGGCTTGCTTCCGACTTCTTCGGCAGAGGAGTCCACGGCTTCCTTGAAAAATATGAACATTGCAGGCAGACAGGCCGCCGCCAGGAGTGTGTCTTCAGGAATATTGAACAATACGATTTTGGAAATCGCGATAACAGCCCAATGCACTATGAAGATAAACGCGAAGAAATTGATTTTCCTGTTGAATGCCATGAGCATCCCGAGCATATAGAGAGCGACTGCGCTCGGAAGCATCGGTGTGGTCATCTGCGGGAAAGTCATCCCCCTGAAAAGGGAAATCAACGGATAGACCAGAGGAAGGAGTATCATGAGCACTCCCCACGGCCTGTATTTCCCGGACTTCTGGAAAGATGAAAAATGCGTGGCCAGATCATAGACCCAGGCCGCAGCGACAAGACACCAGAAAATGGTCATTACATTGGAGTAATCGCGTCCGCCGGCGAATTTCATGTAATATACGAATGCTATCCAGAGAGCTTCCAGCACCATAAGGACCTTGGTGGCTATTTTCACCCATGTCATAGGTTTCACCCACAGCAACACCGTGAACAAGGCAGCCACAGCAATGAAAGCCAGCTGCCAGGGCCAGGTCTGTGCGTTATATTCAGCTATCGAGTTCCAGAATACTTCCATACTACAGATATTTAGAGTCCCTGGTCATAGAATAGGCCTTGCCGTGCAGGAGAAACACCGGTATGGTCGCCCCTACAGCAAGCATGAACAGCACGCTTCCCGCAACCGCCCCGTTGAACATCATGGACTGGAGATATTCGAAGCCCTGCGAAGGAGAAGAAATGTTCTGAAGGAACATTATCAGGGAAAACACCGTCTTATAGGCATAAGTCCCCGGGATCATCGGGAGAAGTGCAGGAATATACAGCACGGTCATCGGACAATAGACTTTCTTTCCGCACCATACGCTTCCCGTGCCTATTATCAGAGCGGCTACCAGGGAGGCGGAGGCGATGTCCACCCCGAGAAAAGTCATAAGGCAATACCTTGCCGCATGCCCTACTGCAGCCAGCAGGGCGATGAATTTGAACGCCCTGAGAGGAGGATCGGAAATGGCCCCGAACCCCATTGCCGCGACAGCGGCGAAAAGTCCGTCGGAAATAATATCTACCGCTATCATAACAGACTGTCTTTAACCAGCATAAGTGTTGCCGACATACCTATGGCAATACAGACTATCAGCATAAGTGCATTCACCAGACGGCTGATTCCTATCTGTATGTGGCCGTCCGTAATGTCTATGACCCCGTTTATCAGAGGAACTCCCGGAACAAGATACAGGACGCTCGTCGCCAATGCGATTTCAGCCGTATTCAGTCCGAGAGCGAGGGCAGAGGAGGCGCACAGAGACGCAACGAATGCAGAAACTATAAATACTATATAATGGTTCACCCCGCGTCTGGTCAGATGCTGTCTCGTAAAGAATCCGACGAGAGTCGAGGTAAATACTATGAGCATGGCCCATATGTCGCCTCCGAAAAGACGGCAGAACGATGCGTTAGCCAGAGCGGCCATGAAGAGCACGAACCACGGATTCATCTTGGGCTTGGCAACTATCTCTTCGAACTTGTGCCGGATGGCATCGAGAGACATGTCGTTGTCATATGCCGCCCAACTCAGGGCGCTGAGGTCGGCGTTCCATTCGAAACTGATCGGCAGTCCAGGAATGTCGAGCACTCTCGTACTCATGGTTTTTCCGCCTTTCTCGCAGACGGTCAGCGTGGCCGTCTTCTGTGAAGTGTGGATTCTCACATCGGTTCCGAGTGCCTCTCCTATGCGCTTGCTGTTACGCACGACGCGGGAAGTATGAACCCCCGCGCCGAGCATATGAGAAACATATCCGGATATGAAGTCCGCTATGTCGTTTACGTATTCCTGAGTCATCTTTAAGCTACAGCTATCAGGATCAGTACCTGTGCCACAAGCACCCTCATGAACATGGCCAAAGGATATACTGTAGCATAGCTTACTGAAGTATAATCCGTACCGTATGCGTTCTGGGCAAAGGCGAGGACAGGAGGGTTGGTGCAGCTGCCTGACAGCAGACCGCAGATCTGGTAGAAGTTGAGCTTGAATACCAGACGGCCTATTACTGCTATGAGGGACGTAGGTATGATAGTGATAAGCGCTCCGTAAAGAATCCACCAGTAACCGCCGTTGACGATAGAGCTTACGAAATTCTCGCCCGCACCGAGACCGACAGCAGCCAGGAAGATGGAGATACCGAGTTCACGGAGCATCATGTTTGCACTCGTTGTTGTATACGTAGTGATCTTGAGTCTCGGTCCGAAGTAGCCTATGAGAATGGCGACGATGAGCGGACCGCCAGCAAGACCGAACTTGATTGCCTGAGGAATGCCAGGGAACTTCATCGGGATGGAACCGAGAAGGACACCGAGAGCGATACCGAAGAAGATAGGGATCAGATGAGGATGGCTCAGTGTGGATTCTGAATTTCCTACAGCCTTTGCGACCTTGTCTATGGCATTGTCCGGACCTACCACCAGGATGACGTCTCCGAGCTGGAGCGTAAGGTTAGGGTTGGCGACCAGATCAACGCCGGCACGCGATACCCTTGTGATACTTACACCATATGTGGACCGTATCTTCAGTTCCTTGAGCTTCTTTCCGGTAAGGGAAGATTTCGTGATTACGAGCTTCCTTACGGACATGGAAGTATCCAGCTTGTCCCATACTTCTTTAGGCATGTCGATAACCTTGCCGAAAAGCATGGTCACCACATCGACCGAAGCCTGGGAGGTAACTACCAGCACCTTGTCATCCTTGTTTATGACTGTGGAAGCGAGAGGAACCTCAACGGCGCCGTCGCGCAGTATCCTCGACACGACAAACTTGTTGGTTATCTCCTTGTCTATTTCTACGAGGGTCTTCCCGAAAATAGCAGGGTTCTCGACCTGGAAAGCTACACGCACCGCACTTTCGATTCCGGCTTCCTCTCCGTCAAGCTGCGCTTCCTCTTTCTTGAGGTCTATCCTGAAAGCAGCCTTTACAATCATAAGGACAGCTATCACGCCCAGCACACCGAGCGGATATGCCACGGCATAGCCGGATGCCAGCGAGGCCGATATGTCGGAAGCCCCGACCTCTGAAAGGAAGGACCCTGAACTTGTCACATCGTAGAATGTCTGCTGCGCCGCACCGAGACCGGGAGTATTGGTTACCGCACCCGACATTACGCCGGTAAGAGTCACAAGACTTTCGCCGGTAATCAGATGCAGGACATACGTGGTTATGACTCCGAGCAGCACCAGGCATATAGCCAGCATGTTGAGGGTCAGGCCTCCTTTTTTGAACGAGTGGAAAAATCCCGGGCCGACCTGCAGACCGATAGAGAATACGAACAGTATAAGTCCGAACTCCTTGAGGAAATGAAGCAGATTCTCATCTGCGCGGAATCCGAAATGGCTCAGGACGATACCCACGAAGAGAATCCATGTGGTCCCGAGAGAAATCCCTTTGACCTTGAACTTGCCAAGGTAGATTCCGGTTGCAATGACAAAGGCGAGCAACATGATAGAGTGCCCTGTCCCCTGACCGAAAAACAAATCTCTCATATCTTTTAAGCTTTAGTTTTTATTCTTTTCAAAAAAGCAGTTCTGCGCTGAAGGCGGATTGTCCGCCGGCTTCTCCTTCTATATGGAATACCAGCCCGTCGGGAGTCTCCATGCATGATTTGCAGATAGTTACTTCGTCTCCCGGTCTGGTCTCCCGGTTGAAATTGATTTTCATCTCCTTCAACGGCCTGGACGATGTGATGTCATAACCGACCGCATCCATGGCCCAGACAAGGTACATGGCGTTGTTCGTGTGGCCGTTCATGTCCACGTCAGAATATGAAACCGTATGGACGCACGCCTTTTCCATTATGCAGCCGTCCGGCTTCTGGACCTTTCCGCACGGTTCGGCAATGGCATTGTCCCGGCATATGCCGTCCTCGCATATCCCGGCTTCACGGACTATGCGCCTGGTGTCGATATTCAGCACCAGCCATGAAGTCGTGGCCTCGACAAGCCTGTTTCCCTGGGAATCCGTCATGAGGAAATCCCTCAGATAAAACAGCCTTTCCGGTCCCTTGTGCCAGGTGGCAAGGTCTACTTCCTCTCTCCAGCGGGGAAGACGCAAAAAACGGATATGCATCCTTGAGAGCACCCAGGCAGTCCTGGTCTCCATGAGGTTGTCATATCCGAATCCCAATATGTTGGCATGAAGATTTGCCGCTTCCTGTGCCAGATCCATGAAAGAGGCCGGCTTAAGCAACTGTGAAATATCCGTATCGTAGCACGGGATCAGTATATGCTGTCTGAATTTATTCTCCATATCGAATCATTTTCCTGCGCTGAAATCAAGCGGCCTGCAAAAGTAGCATTTAATTTTTGAATTGAGAAATATTATGGAGAATCTCATAATCCTCATTATTATACAGGAGACCGTCCATAACTCCCGGAAACAGTCTCGCCACAAGGATATAAAGCGCCAGGAGCAATATGGCCGTACCCAATACGGCCAATGCCGGATACAGCACTTTCCTCTTCCAGCCCGGCACCGTATCCGGTGCTGTGGCCTTTCCGGCAGTAGCAGGTTCGGATTCCTGCATGGATTCGCAGGTCTGTCCCGACGGCGATTCCGTTTCTGACTCCGGTTTCAGTTCCGTTTCAGGCTCCGGGTTCAGTTCCTGCTCCGGCTCCATTGCCGATTCAGAGACGGATTCCGGTTCAGGATCTGGGGTCGGCTCAGGTTCTGACATCGATTCCGGTTCAGGATCAGGTCCCGGTTCTGATTCACGGTTCTGAACTGATTCGGAGTCCGGTGTATCGGATGTCACCAAAAGCGGCATCTCCTCTAATTCTTTTATCTGCTCGTCCGACATGGATTCTTCAGGCAGCGGCTCTTCCGCAGGTTCCTCCTGCCCGGAAATGATGTTCTTCAGGTCTCCTATCGCAGATGAAAGCTCGGCCTTCGTCTCTTCATGCGTTTTAAGGGACACCGGCTCCAGGCCGAAACCTTCCGGATAGATATCGAGATCTTCATCGGAGACAAAAAAGAAATTGTTTTCCTTCGTTGCACGAAGACGGCCCAGTCCCGGAAAAACGACGTTCTTCTTCTTCTCGAGAATTTCTTTCATCCCTGCCACAAAATCCGTCAAAGCCGCCAGCGCCACTTTCTCGCTGACATTATTTACGGATGCATACAAAGCGACCAGCAAACCATCGCCGCCCTGCCCGGGACGGAACGAAAGCTTTCTGTAAGGCGGTGTTATAGTATAACCTTTATCCGTAAACGCAGCAGGGACAGTCTCTGCTACAAAAGTCCCCAACCCCGGAAGATCTACCCGATCATGATCCAGAATCAGTTCTTTAATCATCTTCGACAAAAGATCTATATCCATATCCAAACAATTTCACGGCAAAGTTAACATATATTAAACAAAATCCCCATTCCGCAGATAAATAAAAAAATCAAAAAAAACATCAAAAAATTTGCACGTTAAGAAAAAATGCGTACCTTTGCAATCCCATTCGGAAAACAACCGGATGACACAAAATTCCTGAATAGCTCAGTTGGTTAGAGCATCTGACTGTTAATCAGAGGGTCGCAGGTTCAAGTCCTGCTTCAGGAGCCACTAAAAATCAAGGAGTTACGAATTTCTCGCAACTCCTTTTTCTTTTTATTTGACTAACAAACTTGTCTTTCACTGAGCCATTTTGGGTATAATTGCCAAAAATGGTTGGTAAAACCTGTAGACGGCGCCAGCGCTGCCCGGAATGCAGAAGAATGCCGCGCACACCTGGAAATAGTTTATATGCGTAAGCCGTTGATATTTAAATGATTCGGCAAAAGTATCAATTCCAGGTGTAACATTTCCCGACACACCTGCAGTAGTGAGACCTCGCTACACGCACCTGTGGGGCACATCCGTTACTGCAGGTGTGCATAAAAGTGCGACACCTGTAAATGGTCTGTCACTGGAATACATTCACTTACAAGATGTTATGCATATTGCCCAACTGCAGGTATGTCGCGGGTGGCGAGGCAAGCAGGCACGCCTCCGCGGGAAGAAAGACTTGAATGTCTTGCGGGAACATATGCGGACAGCTGCATCCCGCCAACCACTTTTGTCATTCTCTCCAACCCAAAATGGCAATTATGCCAAAAGCACCTCCAAATACAAAGATACCGGCTCAAAAGTGACTTTTGGGCCGGTATCTTGTGCGAATTCAAAAAAAATCGTCAGACGAAGACTACTGCTGTGCAGCCTGGGCTTTTGTCTGAAGTTCAGCCTGAAGCGATTCCATTGTCCTGCCTGCAGGGATATTCAGAGCCTCTCTGGCGCTCTGGGTAAGGTTCGTACTCTGAGACTCGTCGATATAAAGAAGCTGCGATGAATCGAATACATAAATGAATCCCTGAGCCTTTGCAAGATTATTGACTACATCCTGGGCCTTCTGATAGATAGGGGCCATAAGAGTATTCTGAAGCTGGGCAAGATCCTGCTGGCTTGACTGCTCGAACTCCTGTATCCTGGCCTGGATGCTCTGGATTTCGCGCTCTTTGCTTTCCCTTACAGACTGTGTCCATGTAGCCTGTTTCTCGCCATATTCGGCATACTTTGAATTGAATTCCTCGATCATGCTCTGGTATGTATCCTGAATCTCTTTCTGGGAAGCATCCATCTGCACTCTTGCTGAATCCATCTCCGGCATGAGCTGAACAAGCTCGTTGAAATTAACATGGGCGAACTTCGGGCCCTGTGCTGAAGCAGCTGCACCTATAAAAAGAAAAGCTGCCGCAATGATGATCAATTTTTTCATACCTATAAAATTTTCAAATTATATATCCTTTTTAGAATTGTTGTCCGATCACGAAGTGGAACTGGCTGCCGCCATACTGGCTATCATCGAATCCGTATCCCCAGTCTACGCCAAGGAGTCCGATCATAGGCAGGAAGACCCTCACGCCGACACCGGCCGACCTCTTGATCTGGAACGGATTGAAGTCCCTGATATCCGACCATGCGTTACCTCCCTCAAGGAATACGAGCGCAAATATCGTCGACTGAGGCTGAAGCACCACAGGGTAACGCAGCTCTACCGTGAACTTGTCATATACGTTACCCGAGTATGCATAACCGTTGGCATACGGGGCATAGACCTGAGGAGTAAGCGAATAGTTCTCATATCCTCGGAGAGAGATTACTTCGGAACCGTATGTATTGTAACCCGACATACCGTCGCCTCCGAGAAGGAATCCTTCAAACGGTGAATAACCCCAGTTCCTGTTATAATATCCGAGGTATCCGAACTGCGCCCTGGCCATCAGGACAAGATCTCCTACGAGTTTCGTGTATACCGTTCCTTTGAAAGACCATTTATGATACTCGATCCACTTGTATCTGTCTTCGGAAGACTGCCTGTTGTAATCTATGTCCCGCCAGCTGTTCACACGCGTCGGTTTGCCGTTGGCATCAAGCACGCCCCTGTCCTTCTTCCGCAGAAGGGAATAAGGCGGAGTAAGCTGGAGAGAGAACGAGAAGTCCGATCCCTGTCTCGGATATATCTGCTGGTCCGTAGAATTTCTGGAGAGACTCAGCGTATAACTCAAGTTGTGCGAAATACCGGTATTGAACAGAAAGTTGTAGTTCCAGTTCTGAAGACGGTAGGTCTGCCAGCTGATCTGGTTGTAAAGGACGAAATAGTTGTCTGGCCATTTAAGCCTGTTTCCGATTCCGGCCGCAGCTCCGTACACTTCCATGAATTCATCATCGTTCAGGATGTTGAAAGCTATATAGGAGTTGGTCTGTCTCGTGTAATACAGCGATATGCTCAGCGAGGTAGGCTTCTTGCCGAACAGCCATGGCTCCATGAAGCTTGCGGAAAGGCTCGTATAGTATGTTCCGTTGGTCTGGAACCTGATGGCAAGATTCTGCGCGTCTCCGAGCGGAACAGGCCGCCATGCGGACTTGTCGAACAGACGGCGGGTAGAGAAGTTGTTGAAGCTGACACCGACAGTGGCTACGAACGTGTTTCCGCCCCATCCTCCTGAAAGCTCCAGCTGGCTGGACGGCTTCTCCGTTACATTGTATACCAGATCGACAGTATTGTCCGCCTGGTTAGGTATTATCGAGTATCCTTTCGCCGGATCCGTAATGGCCTCCGGATCGAACTGCCCCATTGAAGCGATTTCCCTGATCGACCTTTCGAAGTCAGTCTGGCTGAAAAGGTATCCCGGTCTGGTGAATATCTGCCTGCGCACCACCCGTTCGTTGGTAAGGTCGTTGCCGTTAATGACGATATTGTTGAGAGTGGCCGGTTTTCCTTCGACTATCCTCATCTCGACATCGACGGAATCCCCTTCCACATTCAGTTCGACAGGCTGGATATTGAAAAACAGATAGCCGTTGTCCCTGTAAAGCTTGGAGACATCGAACTCGTTCTGCTTGCCGCCGCCGAAAAGACGCTTCTCCATAGTGACGACATCATAGACATCCCCTTTATTGATCATCAGGATGCTGTTCAGGTCATCCGTAGAATAAACCGAGTTTCCGGTCCACGTTATATTCCTGAAATAATACTGCTTACCTTCATCTATATCGAAATCTATCTGAAGCCTGTTCGGTTCTATATAATATATGGTATCCTTCAGTATTCTGGCGTCACGGTAACCGGCCTCATTGAATGCACTGATAAGGCTCCGCTTGTCGTTGTCATATTCCTTTTCATTGAATTTCTTCGAACTGAAGAAGTTAAGTATGCGCATATCCTTGGTCTTCTTCATCGACCTCGCGAGCTTGGATTCCTTTACATGGTCATTGCCGTTAAAAGTGATTTTCTTGATCTTCACCTTCTGGCCCCTGTTTACCGCAAAGTTCACCCGGATAGCGCTCTTTACCACCGTATCTTTCTTTGTCTGGACATCGACTTCTGCCAAAAGGAAACCCTTTTCCTTAAAATACCTTATGATTATATCGGAGGCCGTCTTGGCCACGTAATCGGAAAATTCCCCTCCCCTCTTCAGGTTCAGGCGCTCCATCAGTTCTTTCTGCTCCCCCGTCTTCACTCCGGAAAAGGTCCAGCGGGAAACCCTTGGACGTTCCACTATGGAAATCTTGAAGAAAGCGGTATCGGTGGCCGGGACTATGGAATCGACTACCATAGCGACATCCTCGAAGTAGCGCTGCATCCAAAGCCTGTTCACTATCGAAGACATATCATCGCCCGGAACAGTGACCTCCATTCCCTTCTGGAGACCTGTCAGCTGGATTATCTGTCTGTCACTGAAATAGTTGTTTCCTTCAACAGTAACACCTCCGACTTTATATTTCTTCGGATTGTTATAATCTACCACAATACCGTCTTCTCCGTCTTGGGCCGGCAGGGGGATAGAAACTGCGACCAGAAGAAAGAAAAAGATTATCCGACAAGCTCTCATCGTCAATTATAGCTATTTAACATAACAAACGTGCAAATATAAGCAATTATTTGACTTTTCCATAGCGTCTGTCCCGTTTTGCATATTCGGCGAGCGCCGCATCGAATTCCTTTTCCCTGAAATCAGGCCACAGGATGTCCGTGAAATACAGTTCCGAATAGGCGCACTGCCATAACAGGTAATTGCTCAGTCTGACTTCGCCCGAAGTCCTTATGATCAGGTCCGGGTCCGGTATGCCGGAGGTAGAAAGATACCTGCTGAAGTCATCCGCCGACATGTTCCCGAGAGCCTCTGCCCGGGCAGGATCGGATGCGGCTTCAAGAGCCAGACGCCTGGCAGCCTGAAGCACGTCCCAGCGGCCGCTGTAGCTCATGAAGATTACGAGGGAAAGGTTACTGCAGTCCGCAGTCTTCCGCATGCATTCATCGATCTGTTCATTCAAGGAGCTGTCCAGACGGGCCCTGTTCCCGATGACCATGAACCTTATCCCGTTTTTCAGAAAGGAAGGAAGCTCATTCACCATCGCCTTGACCATCAGCTCCATCAATGCCTTGACTTCTTCTTCCGGCCTGTTCCAGTTTTCTTCGGAAAACGCAAACAGGGACAGATACCTTACGCCTTGCCTGATAGCCTCTTCAGTGCAGGCCCTTACGCTTTCCACGCCTTCGGCATGTCCGTAATAGCGTTCTTTTCCGCGTTCTTTTGCCCATCTTCCGTTCCCGTCCATAATAATGGATACGTGAACCGGGATCTTGCTGTTTACCACCATATTCTATTTATTGATTATTGCCATTTCTGATATCTTCTCCCCAGAAGAGTTTTCCGGTCAGGGCATTGATAAAATCAGAACTGTCCAATTTTATCCTGTTCAGAGAAAAGCCTGCCTTGGAAATCCGTATCACGGTATCCGCGCCGATTTCGGCATTGCGGTTGTCGGCGGTGAAAAGCACGCAGCTGTCTCTGGCAACGAATCCGATTTCGACAAGGGTAGAGTCCGGGACAATCAATGGTCTGACATTAAGGTTATGAGGTGCGATCGGAGCGATAATGAGCACTTTAGACTCCGGAAGGACGATCGGTCCCCCAACGCTCAGGGAATATGCCGTGGAACCGGAACTCGTGGCAACGAGAAGACCGTCAGACCAATATACGGGAAGGCTGTTCCCGTCCACTTTTACGGTTACGCCCAAAGTAGCCGCCCCGGAACGGTGGACGGTGAATTCATTGAGGGCGTAAGGCCAGGAGGTTATCTGCTCACAGCCGGATACCGGAGAAAGTCCGGCATGGAGCAGTGTCCGCCGCTCTACGGTATAGCCACCGGAAGAAATGGCTCTGCAGATGTCTTCCGGTCTGTTTTCAGATAAAAAGCCGAGCCTTCCGAAATTGACCCCGAGTACGGGAATGCCGCTTCCTCCGGCGACTGTCGCGGCAGAAAGGAAAGTCCCGTCGCCACCCACGCTGAGAATCATTTCTGTACCTGGGAGGATATCCCCGGAAGTCCTGACAGGGTACAGGCTATACCCCAGATCTTCAAGACCCAGTTCCAGACCGGCATACCTACTGTCGGAAAGGAAGCGACCTTCCCGGACAAATACGGCCAGTTTCTTATCCGATGCCATCCGATGATTCGTCATACGGGGTTCAAAATTAACACTATTTTGCCAAACTTTAAACAATAATATATATTTTTGCGGCGCGAAAATATTTTCAGACATGACAAAATTAAGTGTCAATATCAACAAAATAGCGACTCTGAGAAACTCCAGAGGAGGCAATATGCCCGATGTGGAAAAGGCCGCGGCCGACTGCGAAAGGTTCGGGGCGGAAGGTATAACCGTACATCCGAGACCGGATGAAAGGCATATCAGGTATTCCGATGTCCGCGCGATCAGACCGATCGTCACTACAGAGCTCAACATAGAAGGAAACCCGATTCCCAAATTCATGGATCTGGTAAATGAGGTCAGGCCCGCCCAGGTGACCCTGGTCCCGGATGCGGAAGACGCACTGACTTCAAATGCGGGATGGGACACGGTCAGAAACAGGGAGTTCCTGACCGAAGTCTGCAAGGAATTCAAGAACAACGGAATCAGGACATCGATCTTCATCGACCCGTCACCTGCCATGGCCGAAGGTGCGGCGGAATGCGGATGCGACCGTGTGGAACTTTACACTGAAGCATACGCCTCCGGATACAGGAACGGCAGACAGGCCGCAATAGCCCCGTATCTGGCAACGGCGGAAACCGCCAGGAAATGCGGTCTGGGGCTCAATGCAGGCCATGACCTCAACCTTGAAAACCTTGAGTTCTACATCAGAACCATTCCATGGACCGACGAAGTGTCCATAGGCCACGCCATCATCTGCGATGCTCTATACATGGGTCTGGAAAGAACAATCCAGGCATACCTCACCAAGGTAAAGATTTTTTGACTATCTTTGCGCGATATCCGGCTTTCCACAGCCGGGTAAAAATCCGAAATAACAACGAAAACAGCTTATTATAATGAAAAACGTATCTTTAATCCTCAGCATTGTTGCCATACTGGCAGCCGCTGCATTCGGAATAATCCTGCTTACATCAGACAAGGGCACAGCCGCTGAAAGCACTACGGAAGGAACTGTTGAAGCCGGTTCGGCGGCCAAAGGCGACATAGTCTACATCCAGCTCGACCGCATTCTGCAGGAATACGACATGGCAAACGATCTGAGGTCAGTAGTTGAAACCAAAGTACAGAATATCCAGGCAGAAGTAGACCGCAGGGGCAAGAAACTGGAAACGGACGTAAACGAATTCCAGGAAAAGCTCAACAAGGGACTCATGACCAGGTCTGTAGCGGAAGTGCAGAGCGAGAAGCTCAGACAGCAGGAAGCCGATTTCAACAACTATGCAAACCAGAAGCAGAACGAAATAATGGAAGAGCAGACCGTTATGATGAACCAGCTTGCCGATGCCATCAAGACTTTCCTCGACAAATATAACGAGGACAAGAAATATGCGATGATCCTGACCAATCAGGGCGGCGCTCCTGTCATCACAGGCGATCCTGCACTCGATATCACTGACGATGTCCTTGTAAAACTCAATGAGGAATACATCAAGAATAAGAACAAGAAAGACTGATCCGGATTTTGAAAATAGCCATACTGTCGTGTTTTTATCCTTATAGAGGTGGAATTTCCCAGTTCAACGCCTGTCTGTACGGGGAACTGGGGAAAGAGCACGTTGTCAAGGCTTTCAATTTCAAAAGACAATATCCGGATTTCCTGTTTCCGGGGAAAACACAGTACGTGACTGCCGACGATGAAGCCGTACCGGTAGAGAGCATATCTCTATTGGATACGGCTAATCCTTTTACATATGCCGCTACCCTGAAAGCTATCAGGGACTGGAAGCCCGATCTTCTGATAGTACGGTACTGGATGTCGTATTTCGCCCCGTCTCTCGGGTTCATAACAAGACATATGAAAAAGCATTGTACGGTAATCTCCATCCTGGACAATGTAATACCGCATGAACCTCATTTTTTCGACAGGCCTTTCACAAAATACTTCCTTAAAGGAAGCCATGGACACATAACCTTGTGCGAAGCCGTCGCAAAAGATCTGTTGGAAATCGATCCCGGGGCAAGATACAAGGTAATCCAGCATCCGCTGTATTCGCATTTCGGGAAAAAGACAGAAAGAAAGGAAGCGGAAAAGAAACTCGGACTTGTGCCAGGAATGAAGAATATCCTGTTTTTCGGTCTTATCAGAGACTATAAAGGGCTCGATATACTGATAGATGCCTTTAAAGGTCTTGGAAAGGGATATCAGCTCATAATAGCCGGAGAACCATACGGTTCCTTCTCAAAATACCAGGATCAGATCGACGGCTCCGGATGCAAAGACCGTATCCATACCTTTCTCCACTACATCAGGGACTCGGAAGTGAAAGACTACTTCTCCGCAGCCGATGTCACTGTCCTGCCTTACAGGAGTGCGACCCAGAGCGGCATAAGCTCGATATCGTACCATTTCGAAGTGCCTATGATAGTGACCGATGTCGGGGGCATGAAAGAGACTGTCGGAGACAAAGGGACAGGACTTCTTGCAGACGGATGCAACGCTGACGCTATCAGGAGAGCTATCCTGAAGTATTTCGGCGACACAGATATACGGGAACAATGTAAAACAGAGATACGGAAAGAGAAAGAGCGGCTGTCCTGGAGCAGTTTCTGCAGGCAGCTGACTGACTTCTCTTCCCAGCTCAAGAACTCTTTATGATGACCAACAGATTTTCAGCCGCTCTGGCTTTAGTTTTTCTGATAATATCGAACGCACCTGTATCCCATGCCCAGGATTATACTGCGCCTCAGGTAACCCTTTCCAAGGAAAAGACCAGGATGGGGGGCAAACTGTACTATTCACATATAGTACTTGAAAAACAGACGCTTTATTCCATCAGCAAGGCATACGGAGTAACGGTAGAAGACATATACAAGGCCAATCCAGGGCTGAAGGAATCCGGGCTGAAGAAAAATGCGGTAATACTCATTCCGGATATCCAGGCAAGCGCCCCTGCCGAAGAAGGCAGGAAGAGGAAGAAAGACAAGACCGATGATGGTTTCATTACCCATACGGTAAGATGGTACGAGGATCTTGACGTGATTTCAGAAAAGTACGGGATTCCTGTGGAAACCATCATGGAAGTCAACGGGCTTACCGGAAGAAAACTCAAGAACAGACAGAAACTCAGGATACCGTCAGACCCGCAGGCATATGCCGTTCCCGATCAGCTGAAGGAAAATGCTGAAGCAGAGACTTCACGGGAAGCATCCGAAAATGTTTCAGACGCTTCCGCAACCGGACAGGATGCAGGGCGGCCGCTTTCGGAAGCCATTCCGATGTTCAGGACGAATTCCGTTGAAATCTCCCTCCTGCTGCCTTTGAATGCAAAAGACAGTACTGCAGGGAGCAGAAGCAACATGGATTTCTACAGCGGCGTGCTGCTTGCTGCCAGAAATCTCGGTGAAAAAGGCTTGAACATAGACCTCAACGTCTATGATGTGTCCGACGGACAGATGCACATTACGGAAGACAGGCTCAAGAAAAGCGATGTCGTAATAGGCCCGGTATCATACGGCGACCTCGGAAGGCTCATGTCGGTAGCTCCGAACAGCACATATGTAGTCTCCCCTCTCGACCACAGGGCCGAACAGCTCGCCGGTTCATACAGGAACTTCATACAGGCCCCCGCATCCTATTCTACACAGTATGCGGACCTGGCAAAATGGATAAGGGAAGAAAGGAATCCGCATGACTCCGTACTGGTAATCTATGAAAAGGGAGTAAAGGACAAATCGAATTTCGTCACTCTTTCCCGCAGACTGGAAGAGAACGGGGTAAGCTACCGGACTTTTTCATACAGCATTCTGGAAGGAAGGGACATACTCCATTCGCTGCAGGAAAAGATGACACTTACCGGAAAGAACCATCTGGTGATAGCATCTGAAAGCGAAGCGTTCGTAAATGACGTTGTAAGGAACATCAACCTGATGATTCATGAAAAATACGATGTCTCCCTGTATGCATCGTCAAGGATAAGAAGTTTCGAAACCATCGAGGTGGAAAATCTGCATAACGCAAATCTTCATGTATCCACTTCATACTATATCGATTACGATCAGAAAGAAGTACAGGATTTCATTATGGAATACAGGGCGCTGTTCAACACCGAGCCTACCCCGTTTGCATTCCAGGGCTATGACATCACCATGTATTTCTCCGAAATGTGTTCCAAATACGGGAAAGCATGGCCTTCAGTGATTCCGCTCGAGGAGGAAGAAATGCTCCAGTCCGGATTCAGGTTTTCAAGGGTACGTACAGGAGAATCGGAAATCGGTTTCACAAACACCGCTGTCAGAAGGATCATCTACGGCCCGGACTATTCCGTCACCCTTTCAGAAGGGCTTTAGCGTTTGCTATCGCAGCTTCCGTAAGCGTGGAACCGCTGAGCATGCGTGCGACTTCAAGGACTCTCTGCTCCCCGGAGAGTTTTTTTATTGTGGTTTCAGCCTGAGAGGAGACAGGATCTACCGTTTTGGATACCAGATAATGCACACTGCCCTTTGCTGCCACCTGCGGCAGATGGGTAATGGCAAACACCTGCATGTAATTCCCCATTTCGCATATCAGTGAGCCCATCCTGTCGGCCACGCTGCCTGAGACTCCGGTATCGATCTCGTCGAAAATCATTGTAGGCATTTTGTAAAAACGCGACATTACGGCTTTCAATGAAAGCATTATCCTGGAAAGCTCGCCTCCTGAAGCGCATCTGGCGACATCCGCCGGATCCTTGCCTGTAGAAGAAAACCTGAACATGACAGAATCCTGCCCCAACGAAGAAATCCCGGCAGGAAGGACGTCTATACGGAAAACGGCTAAAGGCAGTTCAAGGAAATGCAGTTTCTCCTGAATGGCCGCAGACAGGGAAGGAGCCGCCTCCAACCTCGATTTACTGAGAGCATCAGACCTGGCTTTCATTTCCTTTTCAGCTTCGCACAGCTGCTTCTCGAGGGATTCTTTTTTCTCCTGAAGTTCCGAGAGACCGGATATCGAGGTCCGCAGAGAATCCCTCAATGCGATAAGTTCCCCGACACTATGGCATGAATGCCTCTGCATCAGGCCGTATATCAATGAAATCCTTGCCTCAACGGTCTGCAGACGCTCAGGAGAGACGTCTATCGAAGAATTTATTTCCGATATTCCGGAATAAATGTCATCCAGTTCCAGACGGCAGGACTCTACCCTGGATGAAAAGGAAGACGCTTCGCCGATAAAGGATGAAAGCCTGTCAAGATTCCGCTGGATACCTTTCAGAGTAGAAGACACCGAGCCTGAATCTCCGTTCATGTCCCCTTCGAAGGCCGACTCTATGCTGCAGAGCGCAGATTTGATATCTTCGGCATTTGCAAGTTTCTTCTGTTCTTCCTCCAGTTCTTCCATCTCTCCGGAGCGCAGCCGGGCCTCGTCGAGCTGACGGAACAAAGCCTCGTTGTACTCCTTTTCGGCCAAAGACCGCGAAATGGAATCCGTTATGGATTTCAGGTCCGCTTTCAGTCCGTTGAACCTTTCCCAGGATTTTCCGAACTCTTCGAGGACTGCGGCATTGCCTGCGAAACTGTCAAGCATTTTCAGCTGGAAACCCCTGTCTGAAAGGAGGAGGGTCTGATGCTGGGAATGTATATCCAGCAAATGGGAAGAAACCGATGAAAGCACCTGTATAGATACAGGACAGTCATTGATGAATGCCCTCGAACGGCCGGACCGGTTTATCACCCTCCTGACAATAAGCCTGCCTCCATCCCACTCCACATCGCCTGCCTCGACCGTACTTCGGAGAAAGGCATCGGCTTCGCCCATGTCGAACTCGGCTTCGACTACGCAACTGTCGGCCCCAACGGCTATGGAAGACGGATCAGCCTTGGCTCCCGACACCAGGGCCAGCGCTCCTATCATTATGGATTTTCCAGCCCCTGTCTGACCGGTAATTATGACAAGACCCTCCGGAAAATCTATATCCAGAGAGTCTATAAGCACATAGTTCTTGACATGTAAGCTTTTTAGCATCTGAAATGCCTCAGGGATCAGTCGTTGGTATCCTGGCTCTGCGCCATTCTGTAATAGATTTCGCCCGACTCGAATTCGGAGATTGCCACGAGTCCCGGTTTAGGCTGTTTTTCATAATACTTCGAGATCTCTATCTGCTCCCTGTTCTCGAAGACTTCCTCCATGGTATCCCTGTCATTCTTGAAGTCTTCAAGCTTCTTGGTCAGTTCTTTCTTTTCAGCCATCGCTATCTGGTTCGCCCTTTTGGACAGGATAACCACAGTCTCGTAAATATTGCCTGTCGGAGCCGCAAGGTCGCACAGGTCCCGTGTAATCGTGTTTGTAGGAATCTTTTTAGTTACCATATCTTTAAATTTCTTGTCTCTACATTAATTATACATCTGAAGGAAATACGGGTTTCAATTTTTTTCCGCTCCCTCGGCTGCATTTATATCTTTCTCATCCGCAACCGCACCTTCAACGACATCCTCCTTGGATTCTTCGATCAGTTTCCGGTTTTTTCTGTCCTCCTTTCTTGCATCCCGTACAAGCTGCTTGCGCTCTTTCGCAAAATCCTTCTCATCCACATCTTCGAAGAGTTCGGTGTCGACAGGTCTTCCAAGAGCCTTCTGGGCCCTTCGGTACAGTACGTCAAGTTCTTTCCTGTAAGGGGAATCCGGAAGTTCGCCGATGAAGTTCAGATAATCATCGATGAACGTAAGGTACCTTTCCTTCTGCTTTGCCCTGACGCTGAAATGCGCGTATTTATATGAGGACATCGCTATGTAGTACAATATATCTTCCCTGTAGACATTTTCGGAATTATCCTTCAGGACATTTTTCAAAGCCACTCTGGATGCGATGTAGTCTTCCATCTTATAGTACAGGCGGGCCGCTTCATAAGCCTTTGTATCCAATCTCCTGTTAAGGTCGTCAAGCATCTCATTGCAGACCTTTATATTCTCATTGTCGGGATATTCCGATATATATTCGCTAATGGCGCCAATTGCGACCCTTGTCGGGGACTGGTCCAGTTCGTACCTGAGCGTCGACCGGTACAGGCAGTCTATCCTGAGAAACCTTGCCTGAGGGGCGAACGGGCTTCTGGGGAAACTTTCTACGAAATCCGAG
This sequence comes from Candidatus Cryptobacteroides faecipullorum, assembly GCA_017694885.1. Taxonomy (GTDB): domain Bacteria; phylum Bacteroidota; class Bacteroidia; order Bacteroidales; family UBA932; genus Cryptobacteroides; species Cryptobacteroides faecipullorum. The sequence goes on from JADIMH010000065.1 coordinate 25,267, forward strand.
AAATTCGTTTCTGCAGTATAGTAGTCGGACGCCCTGTAATTGCTCAGGCCCCAATAATACCTGACAGTATCATCCCGTTCCGTTCCGTTGGTAAGCACCGACAGGGACTCGAACAGTGCGGCCGCCTTCTGGTATTTTTCCTGGTCGAAATACTTGAAGGCAGCTTCGAACTTGGTATCGGCATCATTGCTGTTCAACAGCATTTCATACTGGGACTTGCATGATACAGCAAGCATAGCCACTGCCATTGCGATAAGGAAAAACCTGGTCTGTTTCATAGTTCTCATTTTAATGAAGAAAGATATTTTTCGAGGTCGAGTGCTGCCCTGCATCCTGAAGCTGCCGCCGTAACGGCCTGTCTGTAAAGAGGATCCTGAACGTCACCGGCAGCAAAGACTCCTTCGACATTGGTCCTGGAGGTCTTGCCTTCGGTGATGATATATCCGTTTCCGTCCACATTGACCCATTTGCTGAAAAGTTCGGAATTGGGATGATGGCCTATGGCCAGGAAAAAGCCGTCGATGCCTATCTCTTTTTCCGAGCCGTCCTTTCCGACAAGAAGGGCGCCTGTCACGCCAGAGGCATCCCCGAGGATCTCTTTCGTGTTGCAGTTCCAGAGTATCTCTATATTGTCTGTCCTGCGGACTTTTTCCTGCATCGCTTCCGAAGCCCTGAGGACATCCCGCCTGACTATCATGTATACTTTCTCGCACAGGGAAGCCAGGTATGTCGCCTCTTCGCATGCGGTATCCCCTCCCCCGACGACAGCGACCTTCTTGCCTCTGTAAAAGAAACCGTCACAGGTGGCGCATGCGGATACGCCCATCCCCTTGAACTTCTCTTCCGACGGCAGGCCGAGATACTTCGCTGTAGCTCCCGTAGCTATGATGATGGCATCGGCGGCAATGTCCGTCTCTCCATCCGCCGTGATCCGGAAAGGACGAGAAGAAAGGTCCGCATCCGTAACGGCCCCGAGCCGGATATCCGCCCCGAGCCTCAGGGCCTGGGATCTCATCGAATCCATAAGCCCCTGTCCGTCGACACCGTTTTCAAAGCCGGGAAAATTCTCTATGTCAGTCGTTGTCGTAAGCTGGCCCCCGGGCTGCAGGCCTTCATACAAGACCGGCCGAAGACCTGCCCTCGAGGCATAGATGGCCGCCGTATAACCGGCAGGTCCGCCTCCTATTATCAGACATTGTACGTGTTCCATCGCTATATTTCTAAAATTTCAAACGTAATCCAGCACAAACTGCAAATATAATGATTTATTTGTTATATACGTTTTTTTATCTTTGCATGCAAGATTCAGGCAATACCTGATTTATCTTATTGGAACAAATAAAACAGGACAATTATGAAAAAATACATGAAATGGATCTGCGCCTTTTCCGCGCTCATCACACTCGGACTTGCGACTCAGTCATGTTCGAAAAACGAAGGGTATGACATGTCGCTGCTCATGCCCAATGCCATCGTAACGCTTAAGCCGGCAGAAGGTACACCATCCTTCTATATACAGCTCGATGACAACACCACCCTGGAACCTGTCAACATCCTGTCCTCCCCTATCGGAGACAAGGAAGGCAGGGCCCTCATGAACTTTTCAGAGACAGGACAGGCAAGCGAAAAGTACGACAGGAAAGTCCATGTCAACTGGATCAGGCCCGTCCTTACCAAAGACATGGTTGCGGACGCCGGAGACGGGAATGACGGCAAATACGGTTCCGATCCGGTGGAAATTGCGGATTCATGGGTGAACATCGCTGAAGACGGTTACCTGACGCTACAGTTCCTGACCTATTTCGGCAATTCGGGAATCGCACATGAAGTCAACCTGCTCAATGCCGGAACCGAATCCGACCCGTATATTGTGGAATTCAGGCATAATGCACATGGAGACTACAGCGGGTCTCTGGCATCAGGCATAGCGGCTTTCAGACTCGACGGTCTTGAAAACGGGCTGGGTCTTCCGGATACCGAAGGCAAAACGGTGGATCTCACGCTGAAATACAAGTCATACAGCGGCGAAAAGTCAATAAAATTCAAATACTGCACCCGGAAAACCACGGAGCCCGGGAAAATAGATACCGGAGCAGACTACAGTCTGAAGCTCAAATAACAGCTCCGGGACCTGAATATCAATGGGACAGGACAGGGAATTACAGCTCGTAACGGATATAAGGAAAGGTGACAGGTCTGCAATGTCAGACCTGTACCGTTATTATATAGGTTACCTGAGGGCCTTGTGTTCCAGATATGTCACCGATGATGACGATGTCAACGACATATTGCAGTCATGTTTCATCAAGATATTCACTTCCATGGACAGGTTCCAGTACAGGGGCCAGGGTTCCCTGAAAGCATGGATCAGCAGGATTACTGTCAATGAATCGCTCAGGTTCCTCCACCGGAACAGAAAAGATGACGCCTTCAAGGACAGTATTCTCAAAGAAGCGGAAGAATCGGATGACGCGGATCCGGAGGTGGAAGATATCCCGGCCGATGTCCTGCAGCAGATGATACGCGACCTTCCTGACGGATACAGAAGTGTATTCAATCTCTATGTCCTTGAGGAAAAGAGCCATAGGGAGATAGCGGAAATGCTCGGAATTACGGAAAGCACATCGGCATCGCAGTTCCACAGGGCAAAGAAGATTCTTGCCGCCAGAATCAAGGAATACAGAAAACGGACAAACGGATAAGCTATGGACAGACAATGGGAAAAACAGCTGCGCGAGAAGATGTCGCAATATTCTCAGAGCGAACCTGACGGACTCTGGGAAGACATCATGCACAGGATGGATGAGATCAGACCCATACAGACTGAACCGCACAGGAAAAGCAAGAATGTTTTCTTGCTGCCGTTTATTGCAGCAGCTGCGGCCGTCGCCGCCTTCTTTATAGTCATGAAAGGCACCGGTGCATCCGACCCGGGTTCTCCGGCCGGCAGGGCTGCGATACTGGCGGATGCCGCCGAGGTATCTCTGCCGGAAATACCGTCGCCTGTACCTGCAGGAAGCCTGGAAAGACCTTATTATACAGAAAAAAAGCAAGAAGAACGCAGTAGCGGAAATGAAAACGGCGCCCCGACAGGAATACAGGAAGCGGCAGCCAGTGACATACACGAAGACAATGATGGACGGGACACGCATATAAGCGGGGAAAAGCCTGCAGAAGACGAAGGCTTCACCATGGGCGGAGATTATTTTCAGGACCTTGACTACAAAGAGAAGGGACGGAAAAGCAGAGGAAACAGGAAAAGATTCAGCACAAGCCTTTCCATATCCAATCTGACCGGATCCAGACAGGCCTATGGCGGATACGGGACAATCCAGCCGGCAGCATTGTCTTTCAATGGGATACCTGTCAAGAATGCCATAAGCGCAATTCCCGGAAACGGAATACTGCTTCTGAACAGAGGGAACGAATCCAGCACCGAAATCAGGCACAGACAGCCTGTTCGGGCCGGAGTAACATTCAAGTATTATCTTTCCGACAAATGGGGAGTAGAAACCGGACTTGTATATTCCTATCTGGCGTCCCGGATGGAAACCGTAAATTCGACCATGTACGCAAGCAATACCGACCAGCAGCTGCACTATCTCGGAATACCGCTACGGTTAAGCTATAACATTTTCGACTCCAAATATCTTACCGTCTATGCAAGTGCCGGAGGAATGGCCGAGAAATGCATTTCCGGCTCAGCCAGGACAATAGTGGAAATAAACGGCACAGAGACAGACAATACTGCCGGCAGGATAAACATAAAGCCATTGCAGTGGTCTGTAAGTGCAGAAGCGGGAGTTCAGGGGAACATCAACGATTTTATCGGAATATACATCGAGCCCGGAGCGAGCTGGCATTTCGACAACGGAAGCCTTGTCAGTACAGTCTACAAGGAAAAGCCTCTTAATTTCAACCTTGAGTTCGGAATAAGATTCTCTTTTAGGTAAAAAATCGGATAAGGTGTTGCAGTGTACGATTTTTTTACTACCTTTGCAATCCCAAAACCAATATGGTACCCATAGTTCAGTTGGTTAGAGCGTCAGATTGTGGTTCTGAATGTCGTCGGTTCGAATCCGACTGGGTACCCTTCAAAAAAGCCTCTCACGATTGCGAGAGGCTTTTTTCATTCCCATTTACCGGGCCCTGGCCGCGAGTTTGCTTTCTATCGGATCATGGTACTGGTCCTGAAGCCGTTTCAGCTCGGTCCTCAACTGTTCGGTTATCTCCTCATATCCTTCTTTCCCGTAGAGATTGTTCATTTCATGAGGATCGGACTGGAGATCATAGAGTTCCCAGCAGTCGATGTCGTTATAGAAATGCATGAGCTTCCATCTGTCGGTCCTTACCCCATAGTGCCGCTTTACCATATGCTCTGCAGGGTACTCATAAAAATGATAGTACAGAGACTGTCTCCAGTCCGACGGGTTCTCCCCTTTCAGAAGAGGAAGAAGAGAAACGCCCTGGATATCATCAGGGACAGGCGCTCCTGCCAGTTCAAGGAACGTAGGGGCATAGTCTATATTCTGGACCATCTGTGAAATATCGCCTCTGGCCTTGAGCCCTTTCGGGAGCCTCATTACCAGCGGAGTCCGCATTGATTCCTCATACATGAACCTCTTGTCGAACCAGCCATGCTCACCCATATAGAATCCCTGGTCTGAAGTGTAGACGACAAGGGTGTTGTCCAGCAGACCTTTCTCCTCAAGATAATCCAGAACCCTGCCGATATTGTCATCCAGAGACTTGACGACCTTTGCATAATCACGCATGTATCTCTGGAATTTCCATTCGGCGAGATCTTTCCCCTGCGGATTCTTCTCCTTGAATTCTTCGATTATCGGAGCATAGGCGTCATGATAGGTTTTCCTGTCTTCAGGAGAGAGCCTGTTTACCATATAACGGTAAGTGGATGCAAGAGGGGTATCGATTCCTGTATCCATTTTCGTATCATAGACGATATCCATATCCTTCCATATGCTCATTTCCTGCGCTGCCGCCGCCTGACGCCCCTGATAGTCATCATAGAAGTTTTCCGGAAGATCGAATACGGTATCCTCGTACTCGTTCAGATACTTGAGGTCCGGGAGCCATGCCCTGTGACAGGCCTTATGGTGTATGAAAAGACAGAAAGGCTTGTCCTTGTCCCTCTTATTCTCGATCCAGTCTATTCCCTTGTCGGTAACGATATCTGTCACATATCCTTCTACGCGGACAGTATCATTATCCATGGTTATGAAATCCGGATTATAATAATCGCCCTGGTTCGGAAGTATCTCCCAGTAATCGAATCCGGTAGGAAGCGATATCAGATGCCACTTGCCGACTATCGCCGTCTGATAGCCTGCCTTCTGAAGCAGTTTCGGCATAGTCTGCTGCGAGCCGTCGAAAATGCAGGTCGTGTTGTCGGTAAAACCGTTGGCATGGCTGTGCTTGCCTGTCAACATACATGCCCGGCTCGGGCCGCTGAGAGAATTGGCCACGAAACTGTTGACGAATTTCACGCCATCGGCGGCAATGCGGTCAAGGTTGGGCGTATGCACATTGGAGTCATCATAGCAGCTCATCATCTGGGCTGTATGATCATCGGTCATGATATAAACGATATTGTACCTGGTATCGGCCTTTTTGTCGGCCCCGCAGGAGGTAAGGGACAGCAGGACGGCCGTTCCTGAAAGGGTCTTGATAATGTTGATTCCGGTCATCATATGTATGTTAACTGATTATTGCTGCAAATTTAACAGACAAGCCGGCCATTCCGGAATCCGGAATGACCGGCCTTGTCATAAGATCTGATTCCCAAAGCGGTTTACCAGCCAGGATTCTGCACCCACAGATTATTTGTAAGGGTGATCATACCATCTCTGATAGGAAGAAGATAATCCCTGTCTACTTTAAACTGATATCCGTTCGGAAGATTGCCGTAAGGAATGATATACCTGAAGCCGTTTTCATCTGCTTCTGTCAGGAACAGGTTATTGTCCGCAGGCTGGTCATATCTGAGGGCATCGCCGTAGAATTCATTGCCCTCCAGATCACTGCCGGTAAATACCGCACCGGAAGGGGTATACCCTTTGATAAGAACATCGGCGGCAGCCCAGCGGAAGATGTCGTACATGCGCTTGCCTTCGCAGGCAAGTTCCACCCTGCGCTCGCGGCGTACAGCCTGGATGTATTTGTCATCGCCGCCAGCGACATTCATCATAGGGTAATCAGAATCACTGTTGAACTCCCTGTCGAAATCCACCTCAGGCATTCCTACACGGTCGCGCAGCGGTTTCAGCGCAGCCTTGATCCTCTCGGCATTGCCTGGTCCGTCAAGTTCTGCCAATGCCTCGGCAAAGTTAAGCAGAGCTTCCGCATAACGGAACTGGATAGCCGGAGCCTGGCTCTTGTACTCTCCTTCTATCGTAGAGAGGTCTGCAGGATCTATCTCCACATGTTTCAGAAGCGCATAGCCGGTAGCATTCGAGTGGTATGCCCCGGACGGGTCTCCCTGAAGCAACGGATATGTGAAAATAAACGCATTGCTCGGCTCTTCATCACCTGCGGTATTCGGACGCAGCTGCTGTCCCGGGATACAAACCGTCTGGGAAAGACGCGGGTCACGCACAGTAGGCTGAAGCTCTGTACCGTACACCTTCTTTGCCTCTATTCTTTCTTCCTTGCTGTAAGGCTTTCCGTCTATAGTAAGATAATCGTCAACCAGGGATGCAGTGATGCCTTTCTGTCCGCCTCCGAGGTTCTGGAAACGTGTAACCGAATGGCCGATATTGTCCGCTATGTCATATTTCTTCCACCAAAGGACTTCCGGATTGGATGACAGATCGTACGTTACGAAAAGGGACCTGTAATCGTCAAGGGTGTTTCCCGTACTGTAGATTCTCCATCTTCCGGCCTCTGCTCCGTCGATTATAGGAGCGACGGCATCGACTGCCTGCTGGAGATAGTCGTCGATCTTATCGTCTGTAACTTCAGGATCATAGAAAGCATCGTCTTTCAGCTTGTGGTATTTCTCCCATGTACCTTCAAACAGGGCGACTTCGCTCTTCAGTATGCGGGCCACATCCTTATGGACTCTCATCGAAGCGCTGCTCGACTGGGTCTGGAGATTCTCGATGGCCATATCGAGGTCTGCAAGAATCTTGTCAGCAATGAATGTCCTGCTGTCGCGAGGAAGCTGCAGCTGCTCCAGGTCCGGATCCATCACCTTGTCTATCCATGTGACTCCGCCGTAATCCTTGAGAAGGCCATAGTAATACCATGCCCTGAAGTAATAGGCTTCACCGACACACTGCTTATAGGCGGCATCCTCAGTCGAACCTGTGTAATGGTCAAGGTTGTTCAGAAGGAAATTCACGGCCCTTATCCAGTCGTATGCCGTAAGTTCGGCTCCGTTGGAGACAGAAAGGGCGCCGTTCAGCCTGGTGTCTACAGAAGAATACACCATATTGTCGCTCTGAACGTCACCGAAAGCTATGCCGGTTCCGTTTACAGTAGAAGGATGACCGCGGAAAGCATTGTTATAGAAATTGTTGAGATACTTTTCCATCTCTCCGGTAGTCCTGAATACAGTAGAGGTCGATATCACAACCTCCGGTTCCTTCTCCAGACTGAAGCAGCCTGTTACGGAAGGAAGCAACGCAAGACCTGCAAATAGAATATATATTTTTTTCATTGTCGTGATAATTACAGATTAACGATAAGACCTACTGAATATATCCTGTTCATAGGATAGTTCTTTCCTGCTTCTCCGTTGTAGCTGTTGCCCGTAAAGACGGCCTCAGGGTCGAACATCTTGGCCAGCTTGGTGAATGTCACGAGGTTGTCGCCGGAGAAATAGACCTGGAGTTTGGTAAGACCTATCTTCTTTATCATCTTCTGTGGGAAGTCATAGCTGAGGGTCAGGTTCTTGAGCCTGCAGTATGCAGCATTCTGAAGATAAAGGTCGCATGTCTGCTGGGTCTTGTTTGTGTACTGCGAAGTAGCGGCACCGGCAGCATTGATATAAGGTCTCGGATAGTAAGCATCCCTGTTGTCCTCGGTCCAATAGTCGAGATGCTGGGTAAAGACTGTAGTCTGAGCATAGGAACTTGCACCCCAGAAATACACTCCGCTCGGAGCCCAGTCGCGTTTCCCTACGCCCTGGAACATCACGCTCAGGGAGATTCCTTTCCATGAAAGCGAACCCTGGATAGTGTAGTTGTATCTTGGAGTAGTGCTGCCTATGATTTCACGGTCGCCCATATCGTCCAGAGTATTGTTGCCGGTATCGATTCTTTCGTCTCCGTTCAGATTCTTATACTTCACGTCTCCAGGCTGCCATGGCTGGCTGGAAAGATAAGTAAGGTCGTAAGCGGCATTATAGGCATCGGCTTCTTCCTGGGTCTGGATAAGGCCGTCGGCGCGGTATCCCCAAATCTCGCCTACTTCACGTCCCTTATACCATGCACCGGCAGGGTTCGTTCCGGTAGGGTTCGAATATTCGGTAACTACAGCCGTAGCGTCATATACCGATCCGCCTATCGAGAAGTCCACTTCCTTGGCAATCTGGCCTCTATAGAGTACGGAGAACTCCCATCCGCGGTTACGCATGCAGGCATTGTTCGTCTGAGGAGGCGTAGCTCCGAACATGTCAGGAAGTTCTTCTACAGGGCCGAGCATATCCCTCGTATCTCTCTGGAAGAACTCCAGGCTACCGGTCAGTCTGCCTTTGAACATGTTCCAGTCGAGGGCGATGTTCTTGCTGTCCACCTTTTCCCATGTAGTATTAGGGTTGACAACACCCGGAGCATAGAAATACATCTCGCGTCCGTTCTGGAAATACCAACTGGTCTGCGCACCCGGGCTGATTGTAGAGGCAAAAGTATAAAGGGCGGCACCCGCCTGGTTTCCGAGCTGTCCCCATGAAGCTCTCAGCTTCAGTTCATCGAATATATGGTTTGCCGGCTCGAAGAAAGGCTCTCTGGCAATATTCCAGCCGACAGACACTGAAGGGAAGAAGCCCCAGCGGTTTCCTTTGGCAAATCTCGATGACCCGTCATAACGTGCGCTGAACTCAACCAGATACCTTCCGTCATAGTCATAATTGATACGGCCGAAGAAACCTCTTGTGGCCCAGCCGTTACGGGTCTCGGTCACCACTTTGTTGTCATCAGACATACCGAGATTAAGACCCGAGTTGGTGTATGTGGCAAGGTCGGTCGTATAACCGTACATGTAGTTATAGTCATAATTTTCCTCCTGGAAACCTACTGTAGCGGCAAAGTTGTTCTTGCCTGCAGAGAAATTGTAGGAAGTATAGAGATTCAGGGACTGGTAACGGATTATATCCATCTTTCTTGTGTAGGCGCCGTCTGCCACAACACCCATCTCGCCTCTGGTACCCTTGCTCGTAGTGACCCCGTCAAGTGCGTAGATATCAGGAGCCTGATTCATCGCCTTATAGTTCCAGTTATTCTGCTTATAGGTGTAATCAGCGAAAATCTTCCAGTTCTTCACAGGCTCGACTTCCAGACCGAGAGTAAAAAGGAAGTCATCGTCAAGACTGTTGGTGAATGTGCCGCTCTGGAGATAAGGCACCAGGGACAGCTCCGTGAAATGTCCGTTCGGATCCTTGTAATGGACAGTCGGGCGGAAACGGGCGAGAGAGTGGTAGAATCCTTCGGAAAGACCGCCGGAACCGAATGGAGTGTTGGTCTCCTGGTGGCTGTACTTGGCATTGAATTTAAGACGCAGCCATTTGGTAAGATCGGCATTGAGGTTTCCGTTGATATTGAACCTCTTGTAATCGATATCCGCATAACGGAGAATACCGTCTTCAGTATAGGCGCCGCCGGAAACATAGTAACGTACCTTGTCGGTTCCGCCGCTGAGACTCAGGTTGTGGTCCTGCTTGAAGGCGAAATTCTTATAGTGCAGATCGAAATAGTCTGTATTTCCGACACCGCTTTCAGAGTTTTCGAAAGCAGGATTCATCGATGAACCGGCAGGAAGCTCAGCCCAAGGGTCAACGCTTGAAGGGTTGTCTATGAACTGCTGAAGCAATGCTATCTTTTCATCTGAATAAAGCCTGGTACTTCCCGTGTTCCTTACACCTTCGTTCCAGAAGTTGGCGAATTCAACGGAATTTGCCATGTCCGGAAGGACTGTAGGCTGCGTCCAGCCGAGGTTTCCGTGATAGCTGACCCTCATCTTGCCTTCTTCTCCGCTCTTGGTGGTCACGAGGATCACACCGTATGCGGCGCGTGCTCCGTAGATGGCACTGGCGGAAGCATCCTTGAGGACTGAAATGCTCGCAACGTCGTTAGGATTCACATCTGAAAGGTCCATTTCCACTCCGTCTACAAGGACATAAGGATTGGAAGTGCCCGACAGGTTACCTTGACCGCGGATCTGGAGAGTTCCCTTGGAACCAGGACGTCCCGAGTTGCTGTTGTTCACGGTAAGACCAGGAACAAGACCCTGCAGACTCTGCGTGATATTCGCGACAGGACGCATATCGAGGTCCTCTGATTCCACTGTAGAGACCGAACCGGTAAGGTTCACTTTCTTCTGAACACCGTAACCCACAACCACTACTTCGTCAAGGAAGTCCATAGAGGTACGGAGAAGGATATTCTGCGTAGCCTGGCCGTTCCATGTGATTTCCTGGGTATTGTATCCCAAAAGAGAAAATACGATAATGTCTCCCTGATTAAGACCAGAAAGAGTATAGCTTCCGTCGAAATCGGATGTAACTCCATTGTTGGTATCCTTTACAAAGACGGCGGCGCCCACTACCGGGCCGCTTTCATCTGTTATGACACCTGTAAGAGTTCCTGACCCCCCCTGAGCAAAAGCCTGAGGGGCGAAAACATTCAGGACAAGTGCAGACACGACGAATGCACAGACAAGCCTGAATGCAGACTTAATTTTTAGAAACATATGAATAACGGTTAGTTAGTTATTAAAGTGCTATTTCGACAAATATAGTATTTTTTATACTAATTCCGAGAATTCGCTAAAAAAATAATCAATCAACACCTATTTCATCTACAAAAAGGAAAGCCTTGCGTCCGGCTCCCGGATGCCAGGCCGGGAGTTCGGGAGTACATTTGCCGACGATGCGGACATATCTGGCAGGGGTTTCAGCAAATGATATCTCATATTTGTGAGGGACATTGTTCTTCGAGCCTTTTTCCAGCACAGGGAACCGGGCGGAGCCAGCCTTCCTGAAAGACTTTCCGTCTTCAGAGACATAGACCTCAAGGCCGGTAAGGCCGAAAATGAAATCTCCAGGCACGAGCATGGTATTGACGAAAGCAGTAGAAACCGTCTGATCGGACAACAGGTCGAAAGTCACGTCAAGATCCTGTCCGTAAATTCCGAGATATCTTCCGGAACGGTAACTGTCATCCCCGAACAGGCCGTCATTCATGATGGAAGCGCCTTTATAAGTGAACTGGGGGTCAGGCTCGCAGGAAAGTTCTATCGGACACATTGTAACCTTATTGGCCTTAAGGGTTTCGCTTACGGTCTCCGAATTCCTGCCGTTTCTAACCGCCACTGCCTTTATCACTGTCTCTCCGGATACGGTGAACGGTCCGGCATACTTTTCCGATGCAGATGAAGGGTCCGTGCCGTCAAGCGTATAATATACTGCAGCACCGTCAAATGTAGAAAGCGTGACTACCGCCTTGCCGGCTTCTCCTGAAGGAGCCAGGTCGATTACCGGATTTTCTATATCAGGCCTGTAATGCAGGCCCATAAGACGGTAAAGGTCCAGCTGGTGACGCAGCCTTGCGAGAAAATCCCCGAGATTCCTTCCGGAAGGGTCGGACCACTGGAGTTCGCTGAGCGCATCAATCCGGGGCATCATCTGCCACTCCATCTTGGTGCTGTCTTTGGTCCACTCAGTCCAGATGCAGGCCTGGACTCCGATAATGTTTTTCTTCTGTTCATCGGTAAGCTTGTCCGAAACAGGGTTGAAGTCATATACCCGCTGCACGCTCGAGACTCCTTTCAGACGGTTATACCCGGGATTGCTGAAATACAGATGGCTTATAGGGCAGACGATGGTCTTGTGTCCGAGCCGTGCCGAACGTATGGAAGCATCCTCTCCCGTCCATGCCATTACAGTTACCGAAGTATCGGGGTCGCCGTCGAGGATTTCATCCCATGCGAGCATCTTGCGTCCTCTCGATTCGATTTCCTTTTTCACTTCTCCCATGAACCACACCTGCAGCTGATTCTCTTTAGTATGCTCCGGAGTATCTTTCAGGCCGAGCTCCCTGATCCTGGCCTGGCATACCGGACATTCTTTCCAGCGGGCTTTCGGACACTCGTCTCCGCCGATATGTATATATTCGGACGGGAAAATGTCCATAATCTCGGAAAGGACATCCTTTGCGAACTGCAGTGTCTGCTCTTTTCCCCCGCACAGGACTTCCTTGAATACGCCGAAACGGGTCTGGACTTCATATGGGCCGCCGGTACATCCGAGCTCGGGATATGCCGCCAGGGCCGCCATCATATGTCCCGGCATGTCCACTTCAGGAATGACGGTTATGAAGCGCTCGGCTGCATAACGGACTATCTCCCTGGCCTCTTCCTGCGTATAGAATCCGCTGACCGGCACACCGTCGTATTTGCCGGATCCCGGTGCGGTGATCGTTTCCTTGCGGACAGATCCTATCTCGGTAAGTTTAGGGTATTTCTTGATCTCGATGCGCCATCCCTGGTCTTCGGTCAGATGCCAGTGGAAGTAATTGATGTTGTGCAGGGCCATCACATCGATAAGTTCTTTCAGATAATCGACAGAGAAGAAATGTCTGCCGACATCCACCATGAAGCCCCTGTAGCCGAATCTCGGGAAATCATACACCGATCCGGCAGGAACGGCAGGGCGCCCCCCTGTTTCTACAGTTATCGGCAGAGCCTTGTGGATAGTCTGCACGCCATAGAAAACGGCCGCTTCGCTCTGTCCTTCCACCGTTATCCGGTTTTCTGAAACATCAAGCCTGTACCCGTCTTTCTCCGGTATCGACTGATCTATGCTTAAAATTATGGAATGTTTCCCCGGAGTATCGGAAAGCCTTACCTTTACGCCGGTCACTTCCTCAATATATGAAGCAAGGAATTCCGCTGTTCTGGCAAGCTTTTCATTATCTGCAGGATAGACAATCTCCGTCGAACGTGTTACTGCAAACGGAGCAGCGTCCTCCTTCTCTATCAGTACCTGTGGCTTCGGAATGACATCGAGGTCGCCGGTCACAGTGCCGCCATTTCCTGAACAGGAAAACAATACCGCAAGGAAAGCCCCTGCGGCCGCAATTCTGAGATGGGTTAAATTCATATCTGAAAAATTATATGGTTAGTCTACAGGCAAAGGTAAGAATAAAACTAACAATAGCAATAAGGCCTGTTCCCGGAAATCTCCGGCAAACAGGCCTGAAACGATATCCTTTTTATTCAAGGATTATTCTACAAATGCTATTATTTCACCTTTGGCCACCATATCGCCCTGCTTTGAGCATACTGCGACAATACGGCCGTCGACTGCAGGAACCACCTCTTCCATTCCATAGTATGTCTGGATATAGCTCATGGCCTGGCCCGCCTTGACTTCCGTGCCGACAACAGGAGCCGTCGAAGCGTCATCTACATCGACCTGCCACAGCAGCTGTCCTTTTACAGGAGCCTGGACAGGGGTAGCCTTCGGATATTTCTCCGCAATCTTCTCTACATCGTATTTCGGCATTTCCACTACCGGACGGACAATCACTATCGGAGCACCTGCCTTTTCCTTTGCTGCTTCAAGGTCCTTCTTGAAACGCTCTTTGGCTATGCCGCTCTTGTAGTCACGGTACTGGCGCTCATGCATAGCGAACTCGAACAGTTCCTCATCATCCTCTCCGGTATCCCAGCCTTCTTCCTTCATCATCTGACGGTACTTGTCAAGTTCGTTCGGGAATGCATCCTGAGGGTTGCCGGTATAGAATTCGAGACCTTTGGTCTTCGCGAGTTCCACGATTTCAGGAGCAAGCTCGCCAGGCAGTTTTCCCATCTTGCCGAGAATCATATTCCAGGTATCCTTGTCGATCGTAGACCATCTCGGCTGTCCCTTGAGTATGTTCATAAGGTTCATCAGGGCAGTATTCTTCACATACTGGCTGAACGGTGTAACAAGCGGAGGATAGCCCAGACGAGGCCATACATACTCCACCTCCTGGAACAGCATCACCATCAGTTCGTCAAGAGACATCTCTTTCTTGCCCTGGGCGCGCAAGGAAGCGTTGATTGCGCCATGGAATCCTTTCAGGTCCGCCATCATCGATCCCATCATGCCGCCCGGAAGGCCGCATCCTACGAGCAGGGAGCTCATATGGGAGTTGTTCGGATCGATCCAGTACCCGAGGAATTCGTCCATGAACTTCTGGGTCAGACGGCGTACCTCCATGTAGGCGTTCATATTGAGGTCCTTTACCTTGAAACCGTCAGCCTTCATCATCTCGCGGATGGTTATTACATCCGGATGCACTTTTCCCCATGAAAGCGGCTCTACCGCCACATCGAGGTAGTCGGCGCCGGCCCTTGCCACCTCAAGCATTGAGGCAGGAGAAAAACCGGGACCCGTATGTCCGTGATACTGTACCTTGATATGAGGGTATTTCTTCTTGATGGAAGAAGTGAGTTTGCCCAGGAATGTAGGACGTCCGATACCTGCCATATCCTTGAGACAGATCTCATCGCACCCGTATTCCACTACCTTGTCCACTATACCCATATAGTATTCGACCGTATGGATAGGAGAATTGGTTATGGAAAGGGCCACCTGGGAAATCATTCCGCCCTTCTTCGCGTATTCTACGGAAAGGCGCAGGTTCCTGTGGTCGTTAAGGCCGCAGAACGAACGGGAGATGTTGGTGCCCTGCTTGCACTTTACCTTATACATAAGTTCGCGGACATCAGCAGGTACAGGATTCATCCTGAGTGCGTTGAGTCCGCGTTCAAGCATGTGTGTCTGTATTCCGACCTTGTTGAATGGAGCAGTCCACTCACGTACGGCCTTGTTAGGGTTCTCTCCGAACAGGAGGTTGACCTGTTCGAATGCTCCACCATTGGTTTCAACCCTGTCGAAGCATCCCATGTCGATAATCGCAGGAGCTACCTCTTTAAGCTGGCTGACCGTAGGCACATACTTGCCTGAAGACTGCCACATGTCCCTGTAGACCAGGGAGAATTTTATTTCTCTTGCCATAAATAAGATATTATCAATCTGTTCAGCCTGCAAATATAATGGTTTTTATCAAACATTCATCCTTATAGGAGAGAGAAGTCTGTATATCCATGCCAGCACAGGGTCGGGAAGGACTCTTACCACAGGCTTGAAAATATGGTTCAGAAGACCTGGCATTGTACCTTTACGTCTTTTGAATGTGGCTTTCAGGGCCTTTTCCACCGCCGTTTCCGCCGGTACCATTATCCGCAGGGCCCGTGCCAGTTTCCGGTATGAAGGCTTCAGGTTGAAAAGCGGGGTATCCACTGCGCCGAAATATGCGTTGGTCACACTCACTCCGGTTCCGCGGCATTCCACTCTCAGTGCGCGTGAAAAATCTTTTACGAAGCGCTTGGTAGAGGCATACATCCCGAGCCCGGGCCACGGGATCCATGCGGCAAGGGACGAGACATTGAGTACGTAGCCGCATCCGCGTTTACGCATGTCCGGAACATACGCCCGGCAAAGCAGCAGCGGCGTATAATCATGCACCATGACCATTCTGGCAAGGGCTGCGGGAGATGTCTCGGCTATTTCCTGATAGTAGAAAAGTCCGGCGTTGTTTATCAGCACTTCGATATCGCATCCGTGCTGTCCGGTAAACGCATAGACTTTCTCGGCGGCGTCCTGCCTGGAAAGGTCCTGTACCAAAGGCAGGACCTTAAAAGAAGACTTGTACGGAATCCTCCAGTCCGACAGAGAGGCGACCTGCTCCCTCAACTCATCGGCGGTTTTTTCCAGCCTGTCCGCACTGATGTCAACTATTACAAGGCTGTACCCCATCATGGCAAGCCTTCCGGCATATAGTTTCCCCATTCCGGAGGCGGCTCCGGTGACAAGGGCAAAGGCTTGATACTCTTTAAAATTCTGACTGTCTATTTTCATAACCGTATCAGAAACTCGTATTCTAAATTTGAATTGTTCAATTTTATTTGGCGCAAGGGCAAAATATTCCTAATTTTGCGCAATTCGAGCTGCAAATATATGACCAATTCCAGAAATACGAATATAGAAACGTTCAAAACCAGCCTGAAAAGACATGGGCTGAAAGCCACTCCCCAGAGGCTTGCCGTTCACGAAGCCATGATGAAGCTCGGACATGCCTCTGCGGACATGGTCACTGAAGAGATCCGGAAAAACGGGACTACGAAAGTAACGGTCGCCTCAGTCTACAACATCCTTTCAAACCTCGCCCTGCTGGGAATATACGACCACAGGCTGAGCGCCAACAACAAGATGTACTTCGATGTCAACACCTTCAGGCACCTTCACATCTATGATTGCGAGAACCACGAGTTCAAGGATATAATAGACGATGACCTGCTGGCTCTGGTAGAAAAACACCTTGTCCGCAGAAAATTCAAAGGCTACAGGATTGAAGACATCGACATCCAGCTGATAGGAAGGCCTACCAGAAAAAAATCCAAAAGCGTCTCGGCATGAAAAGACATGTAATGATAACCGTGCAGGTTCTGATGGCCGCAGTACTGCTCCCCGCGCTTGAATCTTCTGCACAGTATTTCAATCCCAACGGTTTCCGTAATGACATTGAAGTGAGCGCAGGATTCCAGGGAGACTTCAGAAGCGGCGAAAATGTCGGTGCCAGAATAGACATCACCTGCGGACACTTCTATAATAACGGTATCGGATTCCGGGTCGGGGCATGTTATATGCCTGAAAATGTCGGGATCAGACATTCCGCCGGAATTCCTCTCGCTTTCGCATGGCGCACCAGGATATGGGGATTCGAAGACCAGTACATCAATGCGGCGAGAAATGCCCTTGAAGCGGATACCGACCTTTTTGAAAGCCCTGATTACTACGATCCCTACTACGACCTTGGCAGAGAAGTGGCTGAAGATGCGGCATCCCGCTTCATCACCTTTCTCGCCAATCTGGTTTCCCGCATCGAACTGTATGGAGGACTTACGCCAGGATACATTTTCGGCGAGGACAACCTGCATTACGAAAGCCGGCCGGACATAAACCATGGAGAATACTACCCGACCGGAATAGTCGTACCGCACAGGTTCTTCCTGTCCGCCGACGCCGGCATCAGGCTGGTGATAAGGATATGGAGGCTTTCGGTAAACATCACTCCTGCCGTACACTACTACCTGACGGACAACTTCAGGACTTACCACCCGATACTGAAAGAAGATTACTCCAGGCCGATACGCTGGCAGATGTCGCTCAACGGAGGAATAAGCCTGATGTTCTAACGCGAACCGGAAATGAAAGTTCTGTGGCTATCATCCGCAAACACCCTTTCTGATGAGAAAGGAGACAGGGCATACAACGGGAAAGGCTGGATAGCCTCCCTGCAGGAGGCGGTCTGTTCCACAGGCAAGGACATTGGGCTTGCCGTGGCATTCCTGTCATCGGAAGGGGACAGTCCCGTTTCCCGTCTGGACAAGGACGGGGTTACTTATTACCGGATCAGGAAAAGAAGTCCCGGCGGAGTGAAAAAACTGATCGGAAACTGGACCGGGTTCTTTGCCGAGAATTATGATTCCGAAATCAAGCATATCGCAGATGACTTTTCTCCGGATATAATCCACCTTTTCGGATGCGAATCGAAACTGGCGTCCGCCATTGTCTCCATTTCCGGAATTCCGGTCATCACCCATATACAGGGCATCCTCAATGAATGTCTTGAATCTTTCTATCCGCCGCACATAAAGGACAGCGACTTCATCCTGCCGCAGACTTTCTTCAATGAAGCTGTCCTGATGAACGGGTTCATACACCTTCGGAAAGATTACATGAGAAGGGCCCGGACAGAAAAAAAGTATCTGTCCGCACTGAAGTTCGCCATGGGAAGGACAGACTGGGACAGACAGAAAACAAGTGAATACTCGAATGCAGAGTACTTTCATGTAGATGAAGTACTTCGGGATGAGTTCTATGCCGCTGCCGGCTCATGGTCCGTCAGAGACGGAAACAGCGGAAAGCCAAGGGTACTTTCCACCATTTCGGAAACCCCGTACAAAGGGCTTGACGTCATCATGGACTGTGCCCGTATTCTGAAATCGGAAGGAACCGATGTCGAATGGGATGTGGCGGGAATACCGTCGGGATCCCATCTGGCCGAAGTTTTCGGACACAAATACGGAATAGACTGCGGCACTTACGGAATAAGGCTGTGCGGGGTCGCCACTCCGGCACAGCTGGTATCCCTTATGCTGGCTTCAGACATGTTCGTCCACCCGTCCTATATAGACAATTCACCCAACAGTGTATGCGAGGCCCAGATGACCGGCATGCCGGTCATAGCATCCGCCACAGGAGGGGTGCCGACTCTCGTCCGGGACGGAGATACAGGCCTGCTGTTTCCACCCGGCGATGCTGACGCACTGGCAGGCAGGATACTGCAGATTGCGGCTGCACCCCGCCTGGCCGTACGGCTTGGAAAACAGGCGGCTGAAACTGCAGCACGCAGGCACGACCGCACCCGCATAGTCTCAGACCTTATGGCCGTCTACAGGCAAAGCGTGGCCGATTATTCCAGAATCTGAGCCGCGTGGTTCTTCGTATCCACTTTCTCGATTATCTTCTCGAGAGTGCCATCCTCAGAAAAAATGGAAGTCTTGCGCAAGGTTCCGACGGTAACCTTGCCGTACATTTTCTTTTCACCCCACGCTCCGAAAGCCTGGAGGATCTGCGTTGAAGGGTCTGCAAGCAAAGTGAAGGGAAGGGAATTCTTCAGGGCGAACTTCTTGTGGGAAGCCTCGCTGTCCTTGCTCACGCCGACCACATTATAGCCGGCTCCGACAAGAGCCCCATAGTTATCCCTCAGATTGCACGCCTCGGCAGTGCATCCCGGAGTATTGTCCTTCGGATAAAAATAAACGACTGTCTTCTTTCCCTTCAGGTCCGATGACCTGACGGTATTGCCGTCCTGATCGACTGCCTCGAACTCGGGCATTTTATCTCCTATTTCCAACATATATTCAGATACTGTAGATATTTCAAAAACGGAACAGAGCCTTCTATTTCTTGTCCCCGTAAGCAAGATCCCCGGCATCGCCGAGTCCCGGGACTATGTACGAATGACTGGTAAGCTCTTCATCGGCGGTAGCCATCCATAGTGTTACGCTTTCGGATGGAAGATGCTTCTGAAGATATTCTACGGCATACACACTGGAAACAGGGCATACAAGATGCGTATGCGACGGGGTACCTTCTTCCAGAAGTTTATTGTATGCCAGTTCCAGGGACGCTCCTGTCGCCAGCATCGTATCCGCCAGAATAAGCACCTTACCGTTCAGATCGGGAGCCGTAACATATTCTATGTTTATATGGAAATCATCCCCTTTGTCGTATTTTCTGTATGCGGCGACAAATGCATTCTGGGCATTGTCAAAAAAATCCAGGATACCTCTATGCAAAGGAAGTCCTGCCCTGAGGATAGTGGCGACGACGATCTGGTCATCATATGTGGGCACGTCTGCAATTCCCAACGGAGTCACGACCTTTTTTTCAGAATAATGCAGCCGCTTGCTGATTTCATAGGCGAAAACCGCTCCGACACGCTCCAGATTCGCCCTGAAGCGCATGCTGTCTTTCTGCACAGTCCGGTCCCTCATCTGGGCGATGAAACTGTTAAGAATAGAATTCTGTTCTCCAAGATTGATGATTTCCATGATTATAGGCATTATTTGCGCTAATATACGATATTTTCCGTCAGCGAACAACTTCTGTCCGCTCATCGGCGAAACTGTAGAAGCTGTCATCCGTTATGATTATATGGTCGACAAGCGAAATGTCAAATGTCTCCGCCGCTTTTTTCAGTATTCCGGTCTGTTTTATGTCGCTGATTCCCGGCTGCGGGTTTCCTGAAGGATGGTTATGCACCAGGATGATTCCGCTGGCAAGTTTTTCCAGTGCATTCTTTATGATCATCCTGACATCTATCACAGTCGCAGACAAGCCTCCCGAACTGAGTCTTTCCTTGCCTATTATGTAATTCGCCCTGTTAAGGTATATGACCCAGCATTCCTCGTGTCCGAGACCTTTCATATGGTTAAGCATGTTCCTGTAGATCATTGACGGTCCGGTTATCGAGACCTTCTCGACACTGCTGGACTCGACTGCAAACCTGCGGCCGAGTTCAAAGGCAGCGATTATAGAAGCTGCCTTTCCCGGCCCCATCCCTTTTGTCCGGCACATCTGTCCAGCCGTCATACCGGACAGGCAGACAAGGCTGTCTCCGGCAGATTTCAGCAGCTTCCGCGATATGTCCACGGCATTCTCGCTTCCGCAACCGGTCCTTATAAGAACTGCCGCCAGTTCAGCGTTGCTCAATGCACCGGCCCCTTTCCAGGCCATTTTCTCCCGCGGCCTGTCATCTGTTCCAAGTTCTTTTATCTTCATTATTTTTTCCGGCAAATATACGCCTGAAACAAAACATCGTATCCAGGAGCAATGCCCGGGATACGATATTTTTCTTTTTCTTTATGTTTTTTTCAAATCTTTAGGAAAAGGTCTTATCGAAGATTCTCCCTGTCTATCTCCTGCAGAATCTCCTCGGCCTTTTCATAGCCGTCGGCTTTCGCTTTCCACATAGTGGCAATGACCACGGACCCGATGACTCCTACTATTACCGACACCATAAAGACCGAATTCCAGCCGAAATGCTGTGCAAGATAACCGAAGCCGAGACCGGAAACCGTCGTACTCGCATATCCGAATACGCCGAGTATGCCGTTCGCCGTAGCGCAGGCATGCTTTGTCGCCTGATTCGAGGCAGCTATCCCGAGCAGAGCCTGCGGCCCGTACACGAAGAAACTTGACAGACACAGGAAAACGGATGCGAGCCAGTTCATGTCCGAAGGCGTTTTCCAGAACAGGAAGAATGAAACTGTTGCTCCTATTGTGCAGAACAGACAGGTCCTGTGTGCCCTGCTTTTCATGAACCTGTCCGTAAACCATCCGGCGATAAGCATTCCTGCTATGCCTCCTATTATCTCAGAGGCGGCCACAACTGATCCGGCATGCGATATCTCCATCCCTTTATACTGGGTAAGGAACGTAGCGCCCCAGTCAAGGATAGTGAAACGTACGACATAAATACAGAAATTGGATACGGCAAGGATCCAGATAAGGGGGTTTCTGAACACGAGCCTGCTTATAAACCGCTTGAATGCCGCCCCTGTAAGCTCGGTTTCCTTCTTTTGTTCAGCCGGAGAAGCCGCTGCGTCATCCATATCCTCAAGTTCGGGAAGTCCTACGGAAGACGGAGTATCTTTCAATGCGAACAGAAGGACGAATGCCCCCACTACAGCGATGGACGCAGGTACGGCAAAGCACATCTGCCAGGCACTATAGCCATAATGATCAAGTATAAAAGCGCATATGACGCTTATCAGACCTGCCCCTATCGAATGGGACGCATTCCAGACAGACTGTTTGGTGGCAAGTTCCTGCGGTTTTATCCAATGAGCCATAAGGCTCATGCACGGAGGGACACCCATTCCCTGAAAATATCCGTTCAGTACCCAGACCGAACCTATCACATATACGAGAGCAAGAGTAGCCTTGCCTTCCGTATCGAGCACATCCACAAAAGAATCCATCGCGGGGCTGAAGCAAATGAAAAAGTTCGCCGCCGCCGAAAGGAACAGTCCGGCTGACATTAGCTTCCTTCGGCTGAACCTGTCAGCCAGAAATCCGTTTGCAAAACGGGACAGGCCATAGATTATTCCGTTCAAGGTAAGGAACAGACCCAGCTGGACTTTAGTAATGCCGAGCTCAGCCTCAAGCGCAGGCATCACCACACTGAAGTTTTTCCTTACGAAATAATAGAACGCATAGCCAAGCATCAGGACGATCAAGGTCCTCCACTGCCAGTAGTTGTATTTTTTCTGCTGCTCAACGGTCATAGGATACCGGTATTTTCAGATTAAGACGCACAAAGATAGCTATTGACGGTTTCATTCCAAACATTTTTGGTACTTTTGCGAAAGTATATGAAACCGTATGACTTCTTTTTCATAAGCAAAATGGAAAACAACTACAACTCCGCACTCAGCCAGGCGCTGGCTTCAAGACTCAGGAAAATAAAGCATGTCGCCCTCGACATGGACGGAACGATATATTTGGGAAACACACTGTTCCCTTTTACGCTGGATTTTCTGAAATCACTGTCCGACAACGGCATCGGATACTCTTTTCTGACCAACAACCCCACAAAATCCATAGAAGACTATCTGAAAAAACTTGCCGGCATGGGGATAATGGCGACTGAAGAGAATATGTATACCACATCCATTGCCGCCATAGACTATATAAGATCGCACTACCCTTCAGCCCGGAGGCTGTTCATGCTCGGGACTCCGAGCATGGTATCCCAGTTCAGAAAAGCAGGATTCGAGGAATGTGCGGACGACCCTGACGACGTGCCGGATGTCCTTGTCGGTTCGTTCGACATGACCCTGACATATTCCAGGCTATGCAGGGCAGCCTGGTGGGCTTCACAAGGGATTCCTTACATAGCGACAAACCCGGACAGAGTATGCCCTACCGGCGAAAGGACAGTGCTCGTAGACTGCGGTTCCATATGCAAATGCATAGAACACGCAACGGGACGCAAACCGGACATCACTCTCGGGAAACCGGATCCCAATATGCTTACAGGCATTCTCGACAGGCACGGTCTTGCTCCGGACGAGATAGCCATGGTCGGAGACAGAATATACACTGATATAGCGATGGCTCATAACGCAGGCGCATTCGGAGTGCTGGTCCTTTCAGGCGAAACCACGCTGGAAACGGCCCTGGACGTAAAGGCTGAAGCAGAAAAAGAAAAAGATCCGGAGTTTTTCCCTCCGGACCTTATTGTCCGCGACATAGCAGAACTCGGCGAACTTCTGCTATCCGTAAGATGACCGGTCTACCTGGTTTCTTTTGCAAAGAACCTGAACTGGAAGAAAAGCAGATACAGGGCTCCGCAAGTCACGCAGCTATCGGCAAAATTGAATACCGGTGCAAAAAAACGGAAAGGATGTCCGCCTATCAGAGGCATCCAGTCCGGAAAGACCGTATCAATTATCGGAAAATAGAACATGTCCACTACCCTGCCGAACATGAACGGAGCATAATCCCATATGAGTCCGTAAAAAAGGCAGTCTATAATATTCCCCATAGCACCCGCAGTAATCATTGTCAGGCCGACAGTCACGCCGAAAGGAGTATCCCCCTTCTTCAAAAGCCTGCCTATCCACCATACAAGAAAGCCGAAAAGCACTATCCTGAACAGGGAAAGCAGGAACTTGCCCACTGCCCCGCCGAACTTCATCCCGAAGGCCATTCCTTCATTTTCAATGAAATAGATCTGGAACCAGTCTCCGAAGACATGAATACTCTCGCCTATCGACATGTTGGTCTTTACGAGCACCTTGATCACCTGGTCGATTACAACCAGAAGCACACCCAAGAATATCAGGAATTTCCCCTTCGATATCTTCATCTTATTTGTTCTTGTTCAGCATCTCCTTGGCCTCTACTGTCAATGTGGCATGAGGCACAAGACGGAGTCTCTCCTTAGGAATCAGCTTTCCGGTAACGCGGCAGACGCCATAAGTCTTGTTCTCTATCCTCACGAGTGCAGCTTCAAGATTCTGGATGAACTTGTACTGGCGCTGGGCGAGCTGTCCGGCCTCCTCCTTTGAAAGAGTGGACGCACCTTCCTCCATGACCTTGAATGTAGGCGACGTATCCTCTATGTCATTGCTTGATCCGTGAGTAACGACATCCCTGAGCGTCTTATACTCCTTTTTGGCCTTTGCAAGCATATCGAGGATTATACCTTTGAACTCCTGCAGTTCCTCGTCGCTGTAACGGACCTTGAGTTCAGGCTCGTTGTTTTTCTTTTCTTCAGCCATAATATAAAGTTTTAGTTTATTATTATCATATTTTCTTGACATCTATGTATATAGGTGCATCTCCCCATTCGACTTCCTTGCCTGCCGGAGCGTCTCCGGTCTTCTGCAGCACTATATCTTTTGCCAGAGTCTGCGCAAGGATATAATCCTTGAATTCCTGCAGTGAATCCCCGATCTCGGAAAATTCCTCCCCCGATGCAGAGACAGAGACATTCACCCTGTCCGTAACATCGAATCCGCTGTCCTTTCTCAGGTTCTGTATCCTGTTTATAAGCTCTCTGGCCGTACCTTCGCGCTTGAGGGTATCAGTTATGGTAACGTCAAGGGCCAGAGTAAGCGGACCGTCGGAAGCGACGAGCCAGCCAGGCATATCCTCGGAGGATATCTCGTAATCTCCCGGATACAGATATACATTGCCTGAAGGCAGGAGGAGCTCATAGCCGGCTTCTCCGCTGGCCTGTATCCTGGATATATCCTCCTGGGAAAGACCGGCAAACGCAGCTGCTATCTCTTTCATCTGCTTGCCGTATTTCTTTCCGAGAGTCTTGAAATTAGGCTTTATCTTCTTGGTAATCAAGCCGGCCGTATCGGAAATGAATTCGGCCTCCTTCACATTTACCTCTCCGAGAAGGAGCGGTTTCACCTTCTCCAGCTGCTCCTTTACGGTACTGTCGATGACAGGTATGATCAGCTTTGAAAGAGGCTGGCGCACCTTTATATTGACCTTGCGTCTCAAGGCAAGCACCATAGACGACGCCCTCTGTGCAAGCTCCATCCTCTCTTCCAGATTCTTGTCCACTACGGAAGCGTCATAAGCCGGCATGGGTTCATAATGCACTGACTCGGCCCCAGGCACCAGATCAAGATAAAGTCTCTCCATAAAGAACGGAGCTATAGGGGCAGAAAGCAGTGCCACATCTACAAGGACTTCATACAGGGTCTGGTAGGCGGTAAGCTTATCGTGATCCATTTCACCTCCCCAGAATCGCTTGCGGTTCAGGCGGACATACCAGTTGCTCAGATGGTCGCAGACGAAATCCTGTATAAGGCGTCCGGCCGTGGTGATATCGTAATCTTCGTATGCGTCTTCGACGTTTTTCACGAGAGTATTCAGCAGGGATATTATCCACCTGTCGATCTCCGGACGTTCCGCAACCGGAACACTTTCATGCGAATCCGGAGCGAATCCGTCCACATTGGCATAAAGGGCAAAGAACGAATATGTGTTGTACAGCGTACCGAAGAACTTCCTGCGTACTTCATCCACGCCAGCTTCATCGAACTTGAGGTTGTCCCATGGCTGGGAGTTCGTGAGCATGTACCATCTCAATGCATCCGGTCCGTATTTATCCAGAGCCTTGAAAGGATCGACTGCGTTCCCGAGCCTCTTGCTCATCTTGTTTCCGTCCTTATCGAGTACAAGGCCGTTGGAAATCACTCTCTTGAATGCACAGGTGCCGCTCACCATCGTATGAATGGCATGCAGGGTATAGAACCATCCTCTGGTCTGGTCCACTCCCTCCGCGATGAAGTCCGCGGTACAGCCGAACTTAGGGCTTCCGAGATTCCTCAACCCCTCCTGCGCATAAGGCATGGAGCCGGAATCGAACCAGACATCGATAAGGTCCGCTTCCCTGACCATCTTTTTCCCGCTGTCGGAGACAAGATATATTCCGTCTACATACGGACGGTGCAAGTCTATCCTGTCATAATTTTCCTTTGACATGTCTTCAGGATCGAATCCCTTTTCTTTCAAAGGATTAGAACACATCACACCGGCAGCGACCGATTTTTCGATCTCCGCGTAGAGTTCCTTCAGTGACCCTATGCACTTCTCTTCCCTGCCGTCTTCGGTCCTCCATATAGGCAGAGGAGTCCCCCAATAGCGGCTGCGGGAGAGGTTCCAGTCCTGAATATTCTCAAGCCATTTGCCGAAACGTCCCGTACCGGTAGATTCCGGTTTCCAGACAATCGTGCTGTTCAGCTCCATCATCTTTTCCCTTACCGCAGTGGTCCTGACGAACCATGAATTGAGAGGATAATAGAGCACCGGCTTGTCCGTCCTCCAGCAATGCGGATAAGTATGGACATGTTTCTCTATCTTGAAGGCCTTTCCCTGCTGTTTGAGCATCACGCAAAGATCCACGTCAAGGGTCGGGGCATCAGGTCCGAGTGTATCGTCATAGGCATTCTTGACATATCTTCCCGCAAACTCGGCATATTCCGGCGCCACCCTTTCCGCCACATAGTCCGGATCCATATCCTCTATCCTGAAGAAGCGTCCTTTGCGGTCTACCTGGGCCTGACGGTCACCGTTGCGGTCTATCACCATCAGAGGAGGTACGCCGGTAGCCTTTGCCACCTTGTCATCGTCTGCACCGAACGTAGGCGCGATATGGACTATACCTGTCGTCCCTTCATCCGTGGTGACATAATCCCCCGGAATTACCCTGAACGCACCGGCGTCAGGTCTGAACCACGGGATCAGCTGATGATATGACACCCCTACCAGATCCGTTCCCTTGAATCTTCCGTCCAGCACCTTATAAGGCACAAGTCTGTCACCCGGTCTGTAATCCTCGATGGACAGCCCCTTGGCCTTGGGGTTGAACACGGAATCGAGAAGAGCCTCGGCTATGATGTAGATTGCCTGGGAACCGGTGTACGGATTGAAGGAAAGCACTCTTATATAATCGATACCGGGACCGACGCAGAGAGCCGTATTCGACGGCAGGGTCCACGGAGTCGTGGTCCACGCCAGGAAATATACAGGAAGAGTCTCGCATCCGAAAAGCATCTGGGACTTTTCATCCTTGATAACCTCGAACTGTACCACTGCCGTAGTGTCTTTCACATCACGGTAGCATCCCGGCTGGTTGAGTTCGTGCGAACTGAGTCCGGTTCCGGCTGCCGGAGAATATGGCTGTATGGAATATCCCTTGTACAGCAGTCCCTTGCCGTATATATCCTTAAGCAGGTACCACAGAGTCTCTATATACCTGTTGTCATATGTAATATACGGGTCGTCCATATCCACCCAATATCCGATACGCTCGGTCAGGTTCACCCATTCACGCGTATATTTCATCACCTCCTTGCGGCAGGCCCTGTTGTAGTCCTCTACGCTTATGCCGGTACCTATGTCCTCTTTGGTTATGCCGAGCATCTTTTCTACGCCGAGCTCGACAGGAAGGCCATGTGTATCCCACCCTGCACGCCTTTCTACACGATAGCCGCTCTGGGTCTTGTATCTGCAGACCGCATCCTTTATGGACCTCGCCATCACATGGTGGATACCTGGCATTCCGTTGGCGGAAGGCGGACCTTCAAAGAAAACAAATTCAGGAGCTCCTTCCCTGACTTCCAGAGAACGCTCGAAGGCATGGTTCTTCTTCCACCTGTCAAGAACCTCGTTCCCGATCTTCACCAGGTCCAATCCCTTATACTCTTTAAATCCCATATATGATAATTTTTTCTTCCGTTTACAATCCGTACCGAGCCGGCTTTTGCAAAAATTTTCTATTTTTGCAGGCCGGCTGCATCCCGGATTTTTTCAACTTGCAAATATAAGCATTAACTTTGAGAAAAAATGAATATCCTTGACATAATAATCCTCGTATGTTTCATCCCGGCCATAATCGGAGGATTGAGAAAAGGACTTATCGCCCAAGTCGTTTCAATCATTTCCATCATTCTGGGAGTGTGGCTGGCCTTCAAGTTTTCATCTCTTGTAAGCGGTTGGATGGCAGGCTGGTTCGACGGAGCATCTCCGGCCATACTGAATATTATCGCATTCGCCGTAATACTGATAGCCGTTATCTTCGGGCTGTTTGCCATAGGAAAGGTCATAGAAGCCAGCATCAAAATAATAATGCTCGGGTGGCTCAACAGAATACTCGGACTGATATTCGCAATTCTGAAATGCGCTCTGATATTGGGACTCGTAATAATAATGTTCGACTCCATAAACGGAAACTTTCATGCCGTGCCGGAAAAGACCCTGTCGGAATCAATACTGTATCCCCCATTAAAGGATCTGGCCAACTGCATATTCCCTTACCTGAAAGACCTTCTTTTCAAATAAGACAGACATGGATACCAACATAATACTTATCGAAACGTCTACCGAACTGTGCTCTACAGCCCTGGCGCACAACGGAAAACTGATCTCATACAAGGAAAGCTCTGTTCCCAGGGCACATGCTTCATTGACTGCAGTCTACGTAAAAGAAATGCTGGATGAATGCGGCATGACCCCTGACGACTGCTCTGCAGTATGCGTAAGCATGGGCCCCGGTTCCTACACCGGACTGCGTGTTGGGGTATCAACGGCAAAAGGACTGTGCTTCGGAACAGGGAAACCGCTTCTGGCAGTAGGGACACTGGACACATTGGTATGGCAGGCCAGGACGGAAGGACTGGTTCCGGACGGATGCAGGTATATAGTGCCGATGATCGATGCCAGACGGATGGAGGTCTATACAGCAATATTCACGGGAGACTGCAGACAGACCGCGGAGACAAAGCCTCTCATTCTTGATGAAAACAGCTTCGGAAGCATCCTCGATGAAGGTCCTGTCCTTTTCATAGGGGACGGAGCCGGCAAGGCATCTTCCATAATCAGACATCCGTCCGCCAGCTTTTGCCAGTGCTGTCCAAAGGCCTCGGCAATGCTTGTTCCGGCCATGGAAGAATATAAAGAAAAACGGTTCAAAGATACAGCATACTTTGAACCGTTCTATCTGAAAGAATTCGTTGCGACCGTGAGCAAAAAATCGGTGCTCGGGAAATAATTTCCCGGCGCATGTTACAGAAGACTGTCAAGCAGCTTTCTGAGCGATGCCTCGTCCGAGAACTGGCCGTCGACAAGTTCCCCGCCGGAGATTATGAATGAAACCGGCAAAGCTCCAAGGTTATACAGAAGAATGGACGAGGAGTCGGTTCCAAGACCATCGCAAACATTTATCCACTCCAGCCCCTGGTCTTTGACCGTCCTTGCCCAGCCGGCCTTATCCGTATCCAGGGCTACCTGATAAATTTCAAGGCCCTTAGGATGGTATTTCTTATAAAGAGGTTTCAGAACATCCAGATTGAACATCTTCTGGGCCGGGTCTGAAGACGTCCAGAAGTGAAGAAGTATGACCTTGGCATTCACTCCGCTCAATCTGACTTTTTCGGCATTGACATCAGGAAGATCGAGGTCAGGATAGGAAAGCTGAGGCGCATTCTGCAGTCTCAGGCTCAATGAAAGCAGGTCGGATCTCCTTTTCGCCTCATTTTTCAAGGCTTTTACATATTTCGAATCAGGATAGACAGTCTCCAGTGAATCGCAGATATTTTTGAAATGGATGGCATCCGTCTGCTGCGAGAATACAGGAAGGTCAGTACCTATTGTCTGATACAGTACGGGCACTACGGTGAGCGAATGCGAATTTTCAAGGATATACCTGACCCTGCTCCTGTAATAGGATGTATATGCCTTTGCCGCCCTGATCCTCAAATCCGCAGCCGTGCCGGAAGATGCATCCAGGAAGGAAAGGCTGTCGATCATAGGCGTGAATTCTGCGGTAAAGTCCGCGAAATCCTTCTCTACACCGGCCAGCCTGATGCTTTCCTCCGACCCTTCTACCGTATAGTTTCCCGACGTATCGGCCGAAACCCTCACGTTGTCCCCACGCTCCAGAAGAAGGGAAGCGATTCTGGTATCGTTGTGGAAAAGATATACGAACTCCGGCTGTCCTTTTTCCAGATCCATTTTATAGGAGAAATCGCCGGAAGCATCGGTCGTGACAGTATCTACGACATTGTACTGGTTGATATCCAAGATCTTCACGATAACTTCACCATCATGAAGATCCTTTATGTTTCCCTTTATACCCGCCTTGCCGCCGCAAGAAGCCAACGACACGGCTGCAGTAAAGAAAGCCAGAATCCTTGATACTCTACAGTTTTTCATACTCGGCAGCTATTTTAGACGCTATAGACTTGAACTCTTCCGGAGAAAGCTCCAGTTTTTTCTTCCTGAAATCCAGATCCGACTCGCTGTTCAGAGGTACCAGATGGATATGGGTATGGGGTACCTCCATGCCGAGCACTGCCACTCCGACCCTCTTGCATGGAATCGCCCTTTCTATCGCAAGGGCCACTTTCTTTGCAAAAGCGCAGAGTCCCATGTAAGTACCGTCATCGAGACGGAAAATATAATCGTTCTCAACATTTCTGGGAATGACCAGAGTATGACCCTGAGCCAAAGGGTTTATATCGAGGAATGCGTAGAAATCCTCACTCTCGGCAACCTTGTAGGACGGGATCTCCCCCTTGGCAATTTTTGTGAATACAGTCGCCATGGTCCTTAAAGTGTTATATCCAGAATTTCAAACCTGATTATGCCTGAAGGCACTTTCGCATCCACGATCTCGCCTTTGGAATGGCCCATCAGGGCACGGCCGATCGGAGTAGTAGCGGCGAGCTTTCCAGATGCGAAATCAGCCTCGCTCTCACCGACAAGGGTGAACTCTACTACCTGGTTGTTACTGAGGTTCTTGACTTTTACCTTGTTAAGCATCTGCACCTTATCGGTTCCTATCTGGGATTCGTCGATGACTCTGGCATTGGCCACCAGGTTCTGCAGTTTGGAAATCTTGAGTTCCAGCAGCCCCTGTGCCTCACGAGCCGCTTCATACTCTGCATTCTCGGACAGATCGCCCTTGTCCCTTGCTTCCGCAATTTGGGCAGAAATCACAGGCCTCTGTGCAATCGCTTCAGAAAGGTCCTTTTTCAGTTTGTCAAGACCTTCCTGGGTCATGTAATGTACTTCCATAATATTTCAATTTAATTTTCCGATGCAATAAACCGAAGCGTGTCTGCGGGATTCTTCTCCGGCATGACATACTTTGGCAAAAATATAATCGACCAAAAATCACATTTTTGGCCGACCTCTGTCTTTGCAAATATAGGAATTTATATTGTCGAAAACAAATAATGTACTAAAACTTGGTCTTCATTATTTCAGAATAAAGGATAAGTTTCCTGGGATCGATTTCCAGACGGCTTTTCCTCTCGGGTTCATGACAGGCCGGTCCGGGTACGGATTTTCCGGTCCTCTGCGCAATGATATCCTTTATGGACCTGTAACCGTCATCGAGAAGGTCCTCAGGCACCGAGGATACAGGGAAAGCGGCCTCGGAAGTCAGGGCCGCGGCGGAACGAACGTCCTTTTCAGGAGTTTCCGGAGCATGGACTACTGTCGGGAACGGTTCGTCAAGAATGCGACGGTCGGAAGGTTCCTGTCCCTTATCCACTTCCCCTTCGAGCTTTTCCCTGAAACCGCGGACCTTGCCGGCAGCACCTTGCTTCCCGGCCTGGATCAGGACCTTCTCTATTGCCTTGGCGATAACAGGAATAATGAATAACAATACAGTAAGTACAGTGATAATACCATCCATGCCTTATCCGGTTTTTTCCAAATTTCAGAAATTTTTTCCAATCTCCAATGAATATCTCAAAAATCAGAC
The DNA here is from genome assembly GCA_017694885.1 of Candidatus Cryptobacteroides faecipullorum. Lineage (GTDB taxonomy): Bacteria > Bacteroidota > Bacteroidia > Bacteroidales > UBA932 > Cryptobacteroides > Cryptobacteroides faecipullorum. The sequence continues at coordinate 56,928 of JADIMH010000065.1, forward strand.
ATAAGACAGAGCTGCCTGTCTTTCTGAAGCTGGTTCTTCAGGGCTTCCAATGAAGCGAACCTGATCTCCTCCCTTATCTTACGTATGAAAGTAACTTTCATGTCCAGGCCATAGATATCCTCGTCAAAGCCGAAAATGTTGGTTTCCACCGTGCATGCATTTCCCGCTCCTACCGTCGGTCTGTTGCCGATATTGCACATTCCCTTCCATTCCTTTCCGAGCGTCTGCACTTTAACGGAATATACCCCGTTCCCGGGAATGAGTTTCAACGGTTCATACAGCTGCATGTTCGCCGTAGGGAATCCCATCGTCCTGCCTATCCTGTTGCCCGCTACGACAACACCGTAAAGAGAATAGTCATAGCCGAGCATGGCAGCGGCATCCGATACGTCTCCGGAAGAGATCAGAGCCCTGATCCTTGTAGAACTTACCGCCGTTCCGGGCATGCCCTCCACCATATCGGTCCTGATTACATCAAGACCGAGGCTTTCAGCGACGGAAGCCACCTCCTGCGGAGGAATAGAGTCGGATCCCATTCTGTTGTCGTATCCGAGAATGATTGCAGTACCGTTGAACTTTTCCTTGACATACTGCTTCAAATACTCTCCGGTGGTCAAGGATCCGAATTCCCTTGTGAAAGGTATCACCTCGACCCTGTCGACCCCGAGTTCTTCCAGCATCTTCTTTTTCTCATGAAGAGAAGACAGCAGCCTGAAAGTCCGGGCTTCAAGCTGAAGCACATTACGGGGATGAGGCCAGAATGTGATAACCAGGCTCTCCTCCCCGCGTGCTTTTGCAGCCTTTACCAGCTGCGATATTACAAGACGGTGCCCGAGATGGACACCGTCGAAAAATCCGGTCGCTACAACCATCTTACAAGTTCAAAATCCTGTCTGTGAGGCAACAGCGGATTCTTTGCATAAATCCTTGCCGCCACCTGATACAGACCTGCCCTTTCAGGCATTACCGATGCCTGATACTTGGCTGTTTCATCATGATACTCGACAGGGGTGAATTCGTACTTCTCCTGAATATGAAGCTTGCCCTTGTTGTCGGTAGTCGCGAACAGCATCTCCACGCCTATATCGTCCGGATGAAGGTCGCTTATGTTCAGGACTACTTCAGCCTTGAACTCCTTGCCGAGAGATACATAGTCGTAAGAACCGTCAGGTTTCACTACGGAAACGACACTTACATTAGGCCATTCGCGTCTCATATGCCTCTTCCATGCAGCAATATCCTTTGCTGTCTTATAATCGTCGGCTACCATCATGGCCGTACGCCTGGACTGAGGATCATAATACTGGTTAATGTAATCGGTAAGCATACGGTTCGTAGTGAAGTTGCATGCCACCTGAGCCACGGTATTCTTGATATAGCCGATCCAGCCGGCTGAAAGGCCGGTCTCCTTGTTCTTGTCATAGAACAGAGGGGCGATCTCATTCTCGATTATGGTATAGATCGTAGCTGCATCGAGTTCATCCTGATAGTTCTGGTCATCGTATGTGCGCTCGCGAGGAAGTGCCCATCCTGCGCCCTGCCTGTAACCTTCGACCCACCATCCGTCAAGTACGGAGAAATGCATCACTCCATTCATGGCCGCCTTTTCTCCTGATGTGCCGGAAGCCTCAAGAGGCCTTGTAGGGTTGTTCATCCAGACATCCACTCCCTGGACGAGCATTTTGGCCAGAGAAATATCATAATTAGGGACAAACACGATCTTGCCTATGAACTGAGGCATCTTGGATACGTCGACAATCATCTTTATGAGATCCTGTCCGGCCTTGTCGGCAGGATGGGCTTTTCCGGCAAAGATGAACTGCACAGGATGCTCTGGATCATTGACTATCTCATTGAGCCTGTCAAGATCACGGAACAGGAGATGAGCCCTCTTGTATGTGGCGAACCGCCTTGCGAATCCGATAGTGAGGACATCGTCACGAAGCGTCTCCTTGATGGTAACTATCTGACGTGGAGAATAGTGGTTGGCTGCCGCAGGATCGGACAGGCGCTCCTTGATGGCAGAGATAAGTTTTGCCCTCAAAGCAGTCCTGACATTCCAGACGACCTTGTCATCCACTTTATAGATTCCCTCGAAGCATGACTTGTCATAATGATGCGTAGCGAACTCGTCACCGAAGACTTCGGCATGGACTTTCTTCCATTCCGGAGCGGTCCATGTAGGGTAGTGGACACCGTTAGTGACATAAGTGATATTGAGTTCCTCCGGGAGATACCCAGGCCACATATTGGCGAATATGTCCTTGCTGACCTCGCCGTGGAGCCATGAAACACCATTTACTTCCTGCGAGATATTGGCAGCAAGGTAGCTCATGGAGAACTTCTCGTTAGGGTCGGAACCGTTTATCTTGCCCAGTCCCATCATTGTCTCCCAATCGATCTTAAGACGCTGCGGGTAATGTCCGATGTACTTTCTCAGAAGGCCTTCATCGAATGCGTCATGTCCTGCAGGGACAGGAGTATGGGTAGTGAACAGGGAAGAAGACCTGACCACTTCCATTGCCTCAGGGAAATCGAGGTTGTCCTGCTGGATATACTCACGGAGCCTCTCCAGGCCGATGAAAGCGGCATGCCCCTCGTTGCAATGGTAAACTTCAGGATTAATGCCGAGCTTTCTCAGGGCACGGATACCGCCGACTCCCAAAAGGAGTTCCTGTTTCAGACGGTTTTCCCAGTCGCCGCCATAAAGGTGATGCGTGACCGACCTGTCCTCAGGAAGGTTGTCCTCATAGTCGGTATCCATGAGATACAGTTCGGTACGGCCTACATCCACCCTCCAGAGCCTTGCATTAAGGTTCCTGCCGGGGAATGCCACGCTGACCGTCATCCAGTTCCCTTCAGCATCCTTTACAGGAATTGCCGGAATCTTCATGAAATCCTGGGCATCGTATTTCGCCACCTGGTTGCCCTGGGCGGAAAGTATCTGGGTAAAATAACCGTAACGGTAAAGAAGTCCCACGGCTACGAGATTGGTATTCATGTCACTGGTTTCCTTCAGGTAGTCGCCTGCGAGGATACCCAGACCTCCCGAATATATCTTCAGCGAGGTATCCAGTCCGTATTCCATGCAGAAATAGGCTATCGACGGACTCTTCCGCTCGGCCTTGAGTGCCATGTAGGAGTTGAACTCGTCGACAACGGATTTAAGTCTGGCAAGGAAGCCGCTGTCCTTTTCAAGGGCATGATAACGTTTGAGGCTGACCTTGTCGAGCATGGCTATAGGATTCTCGCCTGAGGCCTCCCACGCATCCGGATCTATGGATCTGAACAGATCCTTCGCTGACTCGTTCCAGCACCACCACAAATTTCTCGACAGGACCTCAAGATCCTTCAGACTGTCCGGAAGATGGCGCAAGAAGAATACGCTGTTCCAGGACGGCTTGTTGACATCTATTTTATACTGCATTGATTTCTCACTCCTTGTCTCAGGGAATGCTCCTTTTTCTGATATGACTTTCTCAAGCGCTTCTGAATACGCCTGCTTGTAATAAACTATATTGTTTTCCCAAAGAGCTATCTCGGACACCTCTTTGGCGTTCGACATATACACCTGTCTTCCTGACTTGTCCAGGTTCGCGATTTCCTTCATGCGGCCGATTACCCCTTCTACGACATCATTGTAGTTGGTATCGTTCCTCTCCACGATGGAAATTCCCGGATGCTCCTTACCGTAATGGTCTTTCACCCATACGCCGAATCCCGCAAGGGTCGTAGTCAGGGTAGGCACCTTGAAAGCAAGGCTCTCGAGCGGGGTATATCCCCAAGGCTCGTAGTATGACGGGAATACCGTAAGATCAAGACCGGCCAGAAGATCGTAGTACTTCATGTTGAAGATACCGTCATCCCCGTTAAGGTAAGACGGGATGAAGTATACTTTGACCTTGTCTCCGACAGCATTGTTCAGTTTCACTTCACGCAGGCGGCGTGTTATGATATCGTATTCAGGATCCATCAGATAATGGGAAACCTGGGTAACATATCCGCTGTCAGCACCGTTCATCTTCGCCACGAGCTCCTTGTCAGCGCCCTTGTGTCCTGACGGTATCAGGATGAAAGCCTGAACGGTCTTTCCTTCAAATCCTGTCTCATTGAGTTTGGCGAGAGCATCGATGAAGACATCGATACCCTTGTTCTTCCACTCGTAGCGACCGCCTATTCCGACGAATACCGCATTTTCCGGAACAGTCTCCCCTGACATGGCAGTAGCCACTTCGACGAATTTCGCCCTGGCGGCTTTCCTCATCGTATCGTATTCTTCATCCGTCGAAGGAGTGAAACTGTTTTCGAAACCGTTCGGAGTTACGATATCCACCTCCCTGGTAAGGAACTGTCTGCATTCCGCTGCGGTGATTCCGCTGACCGTAGTGAAAATGTCGGAATGCAAGGCAGACTGCTTTTCGAGGGAATGACGTGCGAGGACGTTGAATTCACGGGCCTTGGCGTCTCCGTCATACAGTTTCATGGAATCATACAGAGGAAGGTTGTTCCCTGCAACGCATCTGCCTACCACAGTCGCATGTGTAGTAAAGACAGTAGCCACCGGCAACTTGGTCTTCTTTAAATAAAGGAGTCCGGCACCGGTCATCCATTCATGGAACTGTGCGACTACCTTGTCGGAAGGCGTAAGATTGAACTTGTAAAAACTTTCGATCACCTTTCCGGCAGTGTAGCCGAAGAGGGCAGACTCCACGTAATCCCAGTTGCCTGTAAGGGAATCCACCCCGAAATCCTTCCACATCTCGGTCAGCAATTCATCTTTTCTCGTAAGATACTGCTTGAAATCGACCAGGATTGCCGTAGGCTTTCCCGGTACGTTCCATTTGCCGACCCTTATGCGCAGCCCTTCCTGTGCAGCCTGCTCTCTCCACATCCTGTAGAGAAGCGGGTCTTCGATAAAATCAGGGTTGTTTTCAACATTCATCCAGACATCAGGGCCTATGAGGATATGATGCCTCTTCAGCTCGCTCTTAAGGTAAAGCGACTTGGTGGCAATGACGGTATAGATACCGCCTACTTTGTTGCACACTTCCCAGCTTACCTCAAAAAGATAGTCCGGCTTGATCAATTCTTTATTCATTTGTCAGTTTTTGTTTTTACCGTTTTCTTCCTGGCGGCAGGTTTCTTCGCAGGAGCCTTTTTTACCGCTTTCTGTGTTTTTGAGTCCGCAAATTTAGCATCAGAAAATGAAATAGCATCATCTACCCTGATAATAAAATCGCTCAAAACATTCATATAATTTATAAATGCCTCATACGGAGTATCATACGGGTTGAAATACTTATGAACCGCACCGTCCGAGAAGAACTTGGTACACATATAATAGAAATGGTCGCTCTCCTGAAGATGGCCGAAATCCGACCATAGCACCGGATCATTCAGCAGAGAAAGCTTCTCTGTAAGACCGTAAAGCTTGTTGAATGCATCGTTCTGGAGTTCGTTGCCGAGCCATGCAGTCACATCCCTTTCCTCGTCTGCCCATGATATCGCATCCGGAACGTCGAGCTCCCCTACCGGATTATGCTTCTTGGCAGCCTGTGTCGGGGTCACGAATTCGAATTCCCCGTCCTTAAGGACGACTTCAGGGAAAAATCTCATGAAATCGAAAATGCCGCTCTGGGCCTTCTGGTGCTCTCCGAATGTCTCATAATCCATAAACAGATTCACGATCTCGCTGTCCTTTGCGGAGGCCTTGATCCATGAAAGGTACTTTTCTCCGGTCAACGGCCAGTCCTGCCAGCTCTTGTCAGAGAACCTGAAAGCGATGTCATCGCTCAGGGAAGAATTCTTGAGAAGGAGTTTCAGGCCCGGCGCCTGCGCCCCGCTGTACAGATAGTTCGGGCTTCTCCATCCGAGGACATGCTTGGCGCCTTCAGTAAGCATGGTCTTGAATCCCAGGTCGTAGACCATCGACCCTATAGCATCGGAATAGATCAGCTCGGTATTTCTGAAAGCCTTCGGAGTCACGCCGAAATAGTTCTTGATGGCAGCCTTATGCTTTTCGACCTGATGTCTGAACTCGGCAGGTGAAGCGAGTGAAGCCAATGAATGGTAATAAGTCTCGCACAGGAACTCCACACAGCCCGTATCGGCAAGTTTCCTGAAGCTCTCGATGACCTCGGGATCATAACGGTCGAACTGCTCAAGGACAGATCCTGAAATGGAGAAAGTGACCTTGAACTGCCCCTTGTACCTGTTAATAAGCTCAAGAAGCAGGGCATTGGTAGGAAGATAGCATCTCTGGGATACCCTGCGGAGGATAGTCCTGTTTGCAAAATCATCGTAATAATGGGAATCCTTACCTATATCGAAGAATCTGTATAACCTTAACCTGTTTGGCTGATGTACCTGGAAATATAGGCAAATACTTTTTTTCATGGCTATTATGTTTTTACTATTTTATCACTGATTCGTACACTTTCTTTATCTTATAGGCTGCATTGTTCCATTTGAGAGTATTCACCTCATCGTAACCACAACGTGCAGCCAGATCAGCCATCGCGCTATAGTTCAGCAACCCGTAAATGGCATCAGCCATAGCATCCACATCCCAGAAATCCACCTTGATGGCATATTTCAGGACCTCGGCTACGCCTGACTGCTTGGAAATGATGGTAGGCACATTCGTCTGCATGGCCTCCAGCGGAGATATGCCGAACGGTTCGGAAACCGACGGCATGATATAGACATCGGACAGGGCGAACATCTTCTGGACATCAGCCCCTCTGAGGAATCCCGTAAAATGGAATCTGTCGGAAATGCCCAGACGCGCCACGTGTCTGATACACCTGTTGAGCATGTCGCCGCTTCCGGCCATGACGAAACGGACATTGTCGCATCTCTTGAGCACTTTCGCAGCAGCTTCGATAAAATACTCCGGACCTTTCTGGAAAGTGATACGGCCAAGGAAGGTAACAACCTTGTCCCTGACTCCGCGCTCGACCTGAAGGTTGGTGCGTCCGCTGAAATCCACGGCATTGTGTACGGCCACTACCTTTTCAGGAGCAATACCGTATCTGTTTATCACTATGTTTCTGGTAAGTTCACTCACTGCGATTACCTTATCGGCGCCTTCCATTCCCTTGCGCTCTATGTCATAGACACGGGTATCTATCTTGTCATCGCTGCTCCTGTCGAATGAAGTGGCATGCACATGGACTACAAGTGGCTTTCCCGTAAGTTCCTTCGCAGCCACTCCGGCCAGATAAGTCAGCCAGTCATGCGCATGTATCACATCGAATTCATCCTTATGCTGAAGGGCGATAGTGGCTCCTACCATTGCATAGCGGGCAACCTCTTCCATAAGGTTTGCGCCATATTTACCTGAAAACTTGTATTTCTGCCCATAGCTGACAGAAAAACTCTTGATCTGCCTTTTCTTCTCCTCCTCGACCATATCCGAAAAAGCCTGAGGATCGACATAAGGCACCATATTGGAATGGATATGGACGAATCTCACCTTGTCGAGGAAGTCCTCGACAGATGCAGAAACCGTATCCACAGGAACATCGCTGGCATTTATGATCGAAACCGCACTCTGATCCTCGTCGCCTGATGCCGAAGGCATCACGAACAGGACCTCAACGCCATTTGCTGCCAGGCCTTTGGTCATACCATAGCAAGCCGTACCGAGTCCTCCTGAAATATAAGGAGGGAACTCCCATCCGAACATCAAGACTCTCATTTCTTTTCCTCCTTGTATTTATTCATGAGATAATCCGCCCTGAGCAGTGCTGCAGTGCTGCATGCAGAAGAAATCGCGCCGTGAGGCTCGTGAGGCGGATCGCCGTCATAAAGTTCCGAGAATGCCCCGACACCATGCTTATTGATATCCTTGTAGAATCCCTCGGTAAGATATTCCGCCTTCTTGTAGAAAGACGGGCCGATCATGCGGAAGCAGACATCTATGTAAGGGCTGAGCAGTGAAGGGAAGGCACATCCCTGATGGTAGGCAAGGTCCCTTTCGGTCTGCGATCCTTCATATACGCCACGGTATTTGACGTTCCTCGGAGAAAGCGTCCTGATTCCGCGTGAAGTTACGAGTTCGTTGTTTATAACCTGCATTATGGACATCTTCTTCAGGTCATTGATCGGAGAATACGGAAGGTAAACCGCGAAAAGCTGGTTAGGACGGACATCCAGATTTCTTCCGTTATTGTCGACATAGTCGGCAAGATAGCCTGCCTGCTTGTCCCAGAATGTTTTCTGGAAGTTTTCTTCTACGAGCGTGCGGACATGCGCCCATCTCGACGTGAAGGCGCTTCTCTTGGCTCCGTACTTGGCTTCCATGTCGAGGGCAAAGCACAGGGCGTTGTACCACAACGCATTGGTCTCGACCTGATAACCGGCCCTTTCCGTAACAGGACGGCCGTCCACATAAGCGTTCATCCATGACAGGGCCACTCTGTCCATCTGTGCCCAGAGCAGGCCGTTGGGATGCATCGTGATTTCGGCACGTTTCCCGGGAGCATAGCTGTCGATTATGGCTTTAAGGACTTTGCCGTATTTTTCCCATATGCGTTTCTCTTCACCGGTAAAATCTATATACTGCTGGATAGTATCGGTAAGGCGGAGAGGAGCTTCGATCTGTGTGGTCTTTTTGGTAAGGCGGTTCTGCTCGTTCGAGATAAGGTTGTCCAGAATCTCCTCAAACTCCTTGGTATCGCCGTCCGCGTAAAGGGTAAGGCCCGGAAGAGCGATGATCGTCTCGCGGAGAAGCCCTGTCTCGAGCCATGAGAAACCGGCATTGATCTGCTTGTTGCCGTTACGGTTGCAGATAAGCAGGTCCGCATTGTGGACAAGAAGGTCATGATAGTCAGTAATGTCGGTCAGCTTGCGCTCGATATCGGTACATTTCCTCTTGAGCTGCTTCGGGTTGATCTCATTGACTGAACCGGAGAAGACAATGGTTTCGCCAGGTTTCATGTTCATCATGAACATTCCAGGCACGAAAAGATCCTCGGTACAGTCGAAACCTCTGCGGTATTCGTCGGAATAGGTGATTCCGTTATACCAGTAAGGCATATAGCGGAATGTGGATTTGCAGCTCAGCTGCATGTTGAGATCGGGAAAGCCGCTGTACATATTGAAAGCCACGCCGCCTTCCACTTCCTTGTACTCGGTATTGGCCTCTGAATTCTGGCGGGTCAGGCTGTGGATGTTCCTGAAGGCAAGGAAAGGCTTGAGTATGAGCTGTATCTTCTCCGGAGAGGACACCAGTTCATATTTTACGAGCACCTGGTCATTGTCAGGAGCGAGTATGAGTGACTTCCTGAAAACGATCTCCCCGACTTTATAGGTAATCACAGGTACCGGGTCAAGATCGAAGTCTACGATATACTTGTGTCCCCTCGGTTCGTAGACATCCCCATAGCAGTGGATGCCCAGATTGAACTGTTTCCCGTTAAGCAGCAGACTTTCATCGAGTGCGGAAAGAAGCACGTACTTGCCTTTTCCGAAACGGTCAACAGGAACAGCGAGGAGCCCGTGGTAGCGTCTCGTATTGCAGGTGACTATGGAAGTGTTGCAATACGCACCTGTCTTGTTCGCGGAAATGATTTCCCGTTTCAATGAATACGACAGGTTGACAAGCTCAGACTTGTTGAATGTTAAAAAAGCCATATCATTATTATTTATCACTACATTTTTCCAAAACTAACGCACTGCGGCAAGGAAGATAAAGATACAGAGTATCGTCATAGGTCTGGTTGCCGTTAGCTGACTTTTCAGGGACCGTAAAGTGCTCTTCGCCTCTCTTTACCCTGTCAAAACCGTCAAATTCCGGATCATCGCTGTCGAGGATCACCGTATATTTTCCGGCAGGTGCGGCGAACCCGTAATCGGCAAAAGATGATACCGGATTGAAATTGAGCGCAAAGATACAATTTATTCTTTTGAATATTAATATTTTTTTCTCTTCATCCTGTACGAGAAGTTCAGGCGGGGCCGAAAGCAGGAACTCTTTGCGGGCCAGCGACACCATTGCCTTGTCGAAAAGCATCAAAGGCCTGTACCTCAAATAGTCAGCCTTTACAAGCGACCACTGCCTCCTGGCATACTTGTAAGACCAGCCGTTTCCTTCCCGAGGAAAGTCTATCCATTCGGGATGCCCGAACTCGTTGCCCATGAAATTCAGATAGCCGTCCCCGGCCGTAGCCATGGTAACGAGCCTTATCATCTTGTGGAGGGCAAGCCCCCTTTCTATCACGTCCGAATGGGAATTCTTGTCCATATGGGTATACATTTCCTTGTCCATCAGGCGGAACGCTATGGTCTTGTCCCCTACCATCGCCTGGTCGTGGCATTCGGCATAACTTATGGTCTTCTCGTCTTTCCTCTTGTTGGTCAGCTGCCACCACATCTCCCCCATGCTCCACTGCTCGTCAGTCTGGGTCTTTATCCATTTTATCCAGTTGTCGGCCACGCCCATGCTCATCCTGAAATCGAACCCTACGCCCCCTGCCTCGAACGGGGCGGCCAGTCCCGCCATGCCGCTGACGTCTTCCGCTATGGTTATCGCATCGGGGTTCACCTCCTTTATAAGCATGTTGGCAAGCGCAAGATAAGTCACCGCAGCCTCATCCACTCCTCCATCGAAATAGCAATCGTATCCGCTGAAAGCCTTTCCCAGACCATGATCCCAGTACATCATGCTGGTGACGCCGTCGAACCGGAAGCCGTCAAGATGATATTCCTCAAGCCAGAACTTGCAGTTGGACAGAAGGAACTGCTGCGTTTCATGCTTTCCGTAATCGAAACACCTCGACCCCCATGCCGGGTGGCGTCCGCGGTCTCCGGGATAGAAATAAAGGTCTTCGCGGCCGTCGAACCTGCTGAGACCTTCGGCCTCATTGTCGACCGAATGGGAATGGACGATATCCATCACGACAGCTATCCCCATGCCGTGGGCCTCATCCACAAGTTCCTTGAATTCCTCCGGAGTGCCGAAGCGGGAACTCAGTGCGAAGAAATTCGATACCTGATACCCGAAAGAACCGTAGTACGGATGCTCCTGCAGGGCCATGATCTGGATCGTGTCATAGCCGAGGGAACGGATATAAGGCAGGACATCTTTCCTGAACTCGGAGAATGTGGCGACCTTCTCCTTTTCAGAACTCATGCCGATGTGGCACTCGTATATGAACGGATGCTCCCTTTTCGACGGATTCCTGTGCTTCCACCTGTACGGGACCGGATCCCAAACCTGGGCGCAGAAAGCCTTGGTCTCCGGATCCTGGACGGCTCTGGTCACATAGGCGGGCAGCCGTTCAGCCCCGCCGCCATGCCACTCTATATATAATTTATAGAGCGTACCGTGCGAAAGGAACATATCTTCGAGGGTTATCTCCCAGTTGCCGTTTCCCACAGGATGAAGGGCATACGCCTCGGTCTTCTTCCAGTTGTTGAACTCGCCTATGAGATATACTTTCAGTGCGTTTGGAGCCCATTCACGGAACACCCACGATCCGTCCTCCTGCCTGTGCAGGCCATAATAAAGGTGATTGTTGATCCCTTTCGAAAGAGATCCGCCGTGTCCGGCAGAGATACGCTCCTTCTCCTCCAGTATCCGCTCATGTCTCGCCTCAATGGCTTCGGCATATGGCTTGAGCCACTGATCCCCTTCGTATATTTTCTTTATTTCCGTCTTGCCCATATCAGTCATGGTTTTATGTCAATATTCCGTTACGTTTTCCGTCATAATCATTTTTCAGTATCCAGACCGTCCAGAATCCCGCGTGCCTGTCTGAGATACGCCCTGCACTTTTCCAGCAACACCTCTGCCCTGGCAACATTTTCGCCGATATCGTCTATTCCCGCCGACGGGTCCTCCACTTTCGCCACCAATGCCTCCAGTTCAGAGACTGCAGCCTTATAATCAAACTTCTTTTCTTCCATTGCAAATTCAGTTTATCTTCCTGTCATCCATCCCGTCTGCGGCCACGGCCGCAGAATCTACAGTACAGTCCAGCCGTCCGTCAGCCATTATCAGAGACACCCTGTCCCCGGCCCGTACACCCGCAACGCTTCTGAGCACCACGCCGGAAGAACCTACCGCAAGCACATATCCTTTCTTCAGAAGCGTCCTCGGATCCGAGGCCCGCATCCTGGTCTCCAGCACAGACAGGCTGTTCTCCAGAGACATTATCCTCCCGGAAAAAGCCGCGGCGATCCTGTGCGCCATACCGGAAAGGCGGTTTTCCTCCTGATACAGCCGTCCCGAAACCGACAGTTTCAGACGCTCAGCAAGCGACTGCAGGAATGCGTCCTCATCGGCATATGCCGATACGAATTCATCCGCCAGTGCGGTAGGGGTCTTTACCGACATGAATGCCACCATGTCAGCCACATGCGTATCCTGGTCATGACCGATAGCGGTAAAGACAGGAACCGGAAACTGCGCTATATGCGCAGCCAGGTCATAGTCGTCATAGCATGCGAGATCCAGCCTCGCCCCTCCCCCTCGCAGAATGGCGACGGCATCATATTCCCGGCCCGAAGCAGCAACGGCATCCAATGCGGCAATGATGGACTCCGGGGCACCCGCTCCCTGCATCAGCGCAGGGAACAGGTCGGTATGATATACGAAACCGTATTCATTTTCATGAAGGTGCCGCATGAAATCCCTGTATCCGGCGGCGTCAGGAGCCGAAATTACCGCAAGAGAATATGGAAGCCTCGCAAGTCCGAGGCTTTGCTGCATATCCATAAGACCTTCCTTTTCAAGTCTTTCTATGGCAAGCCTTTTAAGCCTTTCCTGTTCTCCGAGCGAAAAGTCCGGATCTATGTCATTTACGACCAGAGTAAAGCCATACAGCTGGCTGTAGCTTATCTGAACCTGTATAAGCACAAGCATCCCCTCTCGAAGAGGGGATCCTGTAACTGACTCAAAATAAGGTGCAATGAATCTGTATTTCGAACTCCATACGACAGCTTGGGCTTTGGCGATCATACCGTTTTCACCGCTCTGGGAAAGTTCCAGATAGCAATGGCTGCCGACACGTGCCTTTACGGCACTGATTTCCGCCTTTACCCATATACTGGAAGGGAAAAGACGCTCCACCCCCTCCTTCAGCGCAGACTGAAGTTCATACAAGGTTATGAATTCCTTTCCCATTTACCGGATTTCCATTCTAATTCCTACAAATTTAATAAAAAAACCTATCTGCCGCTTACCATTTAATATATTTTTAACAAAACGCACTACAATATTGCACACTATCAAGCTTTTTAGTACCTTTGCGCACTAATTCTGATTGGGAATCGACATGAAAATCACCGAAGCACTTTTTGCCGGCAGCAGCACCAGGATCTCCGAGAAGCCAAAGCAGAAATTCCCTGAGTTCGCTTTCATAGGAAGATCGAATGTCGGCAAATCATCTCTGATTAACATGCTTTGCAACAACCGGAAACTTGCGATGACTTCCTCCACGCCGGGAAAGACGCGCCTTGTAAACCATTTCCTGATCAACAGGCAGTGGTACCTGGTGGACCTGCCGGGATACGGATATGCAAAAATGTCCATGAGCGGACGGCAGAAGCTCGCACAGATGATCAGGAACTACATCAATCTGTCCCCCGACCTTACAATGCTGTTCGTCCTTATCGACTCAAGGCATGACATCGGGAAAATCGATATGGATTTCCTGTTCGAACTCGGGGAGAGCAGGATACCTTTCGGGATTATCTTCACAAAAGGGGACAAGCTCGGACCTGTCGCCCTGCAAGAACAAATCGAAAAGGACAAGCGGATGATTCTGGAGCATTGGGAGGAACTGCCTCCTTGTTTTGTGAGCTCCTCCGAAACGGGTCTCGGCAAAGAAGAGATCCTCGACTACATAGGAAACGTCCTTGACAACATCAATAAAGGAACAGACCAATAAACCCTCATACGATGCACAACGAACATAAAATGAAAATCTTTGCCTGCAGGAAATCCAAGCCCCTCGCAGAAAAAATCGCAAAGGCTCTCGGAACAGAGCTCGGAAAATCCGAAGTCCTGGAATTCAGCGACGGAGAATTCCAGCCGTCTTTCAATGAAAGTGTCAGAGGAGCGACAGTATTCATAGTGCAGTCGACTTTCCCTCCTGTAGAAAACCTTTTTGAACTGCTTCTGATGATAGATGCCGCCAAAAGGGCATCGGCCCACACAGTCATCGCCGTCATGCCGTACTTCGGATGGGCAAGGCAGGACAGGAAGGACAAGCCGAGGGTGTCAATCGGTGCCAAGCTCGTGGCGAATATCCTCCATGCAGCAGGATGCGACAGGGTCATGACCTGCGACCTGCATGCAGACCAGATCCAGGGATTCTTCGATTTCCCTGTCGACCATCTCTATGCGAGCAACATATTCCTTCCTTACCTGAGGGACAAGCATATCGAAAACCTGGCCATCGCCGCACCGGACATGGGAGGGGCCAAGAGGGCGAATGCCTACGCACGCTACCTGCAGTGTCCTGTAATCATCTGCCACAAGTCAAGGGAAAGGGCCAATGTCGTAGGATCGATCACAGCCATCGGAGACGTGGCCGGAAAGAATGTGATCATAGTAGATGACATGATAGATACGGCAGGCACATTGACCAAGGCAGCCAACGTACTCAAGGAAATGGGAGCGCTCAGCGTGAAGGCATGCGCGACTCATGCGGTATTCTCCGGCAACGCATACGAAAGGATAGCGGAATCCGCTCTGGAGGAAGTCATCGTCACCGACACCATTCCGCTTTCCAGTGATCCGGCCAAAGATACCGGCAAGATCACGGTACTGTCCGTAGCCGATACATTCGCCAATGTCATCGAAAAGGTTTACAACTACGAACCTATCAGCGACAGTTTCATCTTCTGATTACGGTTTCCAACAATACGGACATGAAAATCTTTTTAGCGGCACTTCTTCTCGTCGGTCTGAGCATCATCGGATTATGTTTCAACATCATTTTCCGGAAAAACGGGCATTTCCCCGAAACCGAAATAAGCAATAACAAGGAAATGAGGAAACTCGGCATCAGGTGTGCAAAAGAAGAAGAGCTGCGCTTGTGGGGCAAGAAAAACGGAAAGGAGCACCCGACGTGCAGCGACCTGGGATGCAGCAGCTGTTCGGCAAGCTGTAACTTTTCCCCTGACAAAAAATAATTTCCGCGGCAGGGATCCGGCCCATTCCGAATCCCTGCCGCAGAAAAACACCGCCACCGGAAATTTTGACATTAAGTAAAACCCAAATTTATTAGGAGAGACTTGAAATGAGCCTTGTAGCTATTGTAGGCAGACCTAATGTCGGCAAATCGACACTGTTCAACCGTCTGGTCGGAATGCGTCAGGCAATAGTTGACGAGACGGCAGGGGTAACACGTGACCGCCACTACGGCAAATGTGAATGGTGCGGCCACGAATTCTCTGTTGTGGATACCGGCGGCTATACGTTCAATTCCGATGACATTTTCGAAGAGGCTATCCGCAGACAGGTAGTCATCGCCATTCAGGAGGCCGACCTTGTACTCTTCATGGTCGAACCCGGCACGGGAATCACGGACTATGACGAAGAAATCGCGTCATTGCTCAGGAAAAGCGGCAAGCCGGTCGTGGTTGCCGTAAACAAGGTAGATACCGGGGACAAGATGTACGACACCTATCAGTTCTACGCCCTCGGACTCGGTGACATATGGAGCATTTCCGCAGCCAACGGAGGCGGGACCGGAGATCTGCTGGATGAAATCGTACGCAGGCTTCCGGACGACAAGGCGTCCGAAATCGATGACAGGGCGGATCTTCCGCACATAGCGATAGTAGGAAAACCGAATGTCGGCAAATCATCCCTGGCAAACGCACTGCTCGGAACGGAGCGGAACATAGTCACTCCTATGGCGGGAACTACCCGCGATGCGGTAAGCACCTATTACAACAAATTCGGACATGAATTCATGCTGGTGGATACGGCCGGCATGAGAAAAAAGTCCAAGGTGCACGAAGATCTGGAATTCTACTCTGTCATGCGCTCTATCAGAGCAATAGAACACTCCGATGTCTGCATCCTGATGATAGATGCCCAAAGCGGTCTCGAAGCCCAGGACATGAACATCTTCAACCTTATCTCAAGAAACAGGAAAGGCTGCGTTCTGGTAGTCAACAAATGGGACATGATCGAAAAGGACAGCAACACGATGAAAGAGTATACCGACTCGCTCAAAGCCAAACTGGCCCCGTTCAACGACCTGCCGATCATTTTCACCTCAGTCATAAACAAACAGAGGATCATGGATGTGCTCAATGCCGCCAGACAGGTCTATGAAAACTACTCGCGCAAGATATCCACTTCGGTCCTCAACGATGCCATGCTGCCGGAAATCGAGAACTACCCTCCACCTGCATGGAAAGGCAAGTACGTGAAGATCAAATATGTCACACAGCTTCCGACCAGGTCTCCGTCATTCGCCTTCTTCTGCAATCTACCGCAATACGTCAAAGACCCTTACAAGAGATTCCTCGAGAACAAACTGAGATCGAAATTCGACTTCAGCGGCTGTCCCGTGCAGATTTTCATAAGGCAGAAATAAGGCAAAGACCGGCTCAGCCGGTGTATTTAGGCAGTCTTACGGTAAAACATGCTCCTTTGAGTACAAAGGATCTCTGGTACATTATCTCACCGTTGCATTTCTCGACTATGTTGCGGCAGATCGCCAGACCGAGTCCGGTTCCGGCACTCTTCGTCGTGAAGTTCGGAGTGAACAGCTTGCCGAGATTCTCATCCTTGACTCCCGGGCCATTATCCTCGAATACGATATCATAATATCCGTCCTTCATACTGTTGCGCAGGCAGATCTGTATCATTCCCCGTCTGTAAGCGCCACCTTCTTCAAACTCTTCTTTCTGCTGGATCTCTATTGCCTGGATCGCATTTGTTATAAGGTTGACGAATACGCGGATCAGCTGAGGTCTCGGAGCCATTACCATCGCATCCTCCATACCGAGATAGGATATCTCGATGTTTTCCTTGTTGTCGAAAATCACGATCTGGTCCGTCAGGGTCTTATCCAGATCCATAAGAACCGGGGCCTCACTGTAAAGCTTGGCAAAGGTTGAAAATTCATTGGCGGTATCAGTAAGTATGTCTATATGCTCCAGGACTACTGCCGCCACCTTGTCAAACTTATCGTTCCAGGCCGGGTCGTTCTTTTGCTTAAGTCTTATAAGCCTCTGTATTTCAAGCTTTATAGGAGTAAGAGGATTCTTGATTTCATGAGCTACCTGCCTGGCCATCTCGCTCCACGCCTTGTCCCTTTCGGCCTGGGCCAGCTGACGGCTGCTGTCAGACAGGTCGTGCACCATCCTGTTATAGGCGTCGACAAGGCCCGAAATCTCGTCATCCTGCCTGTATATGATATATTCAAGCCCGTGAAGATCAGCGGAATTCATCTTCTTTCCCATTTCGATGAGCGGCCGGAACATGGAATTGACTATGGTAGTACTTATCAGAAGAGTTACAGCCAGAAGAATAAAGAACAGGTTTACGATAGTGGCCGCATGGAACAGGGCGTCTCTGGTAAAATCATAACTGGTATCCACATACGGGGAACTCAGGATCGCCACCATGTTCCCTTCCGCATTGAACAGAGGGGAATACAACGCATAATATCTGTGCCCTGCAAGATATTCCTTGTGGATATAGAAACGCTGGTTTCTGTACTTGATATTATAGTATGCATCCTTGTCTATTCTGGAGCCGATTATCATCCTGTCGAAAATTTCAGGAGAAGTGGATTTGTATACCTTCCCTCCAGGAGTATATATGGTAACATCAGTCTTTGTCGTATTGGCGACATTCTCCATAAGTGCCGAGAAATCCTGCGATCCCAGATCCCTGTAGCTCTCCGCATACATGCATCTGGACTCCAGAAGAGCCTGTATGGTGCTGATCTTGTTCGACATCATGTTAAACAGATTCTGCTCGTTCTTCTTATAGACAAAGGTTGTACTGACTATGGCTATACTCACCAGAGAAAAGAACAGGGCACAGAAAAGGACGGTATTGATCCTGGAGCGGAAATAGTTTTTCCGGAAAACCTGCTCCTTTTTCCTCCTGCGCCGAGTCACAAGCAACAGTCCGGCATACACTATCAATATCAGGTACGAGAATGTCACAAGGTAGGTCATCACGCCTCTGACAGGCCTGGATATGAAGATCACCTCGTCCTGTGAAACCTGATTTGCAAAATGAAGGTAACCGCCGGCCTTGAAATGCGTATGTCCGTCTCCCAGTACGTCATCTTTCATTATGCTGCTGTCGAGCACCGTAGGATACGCAAACGTACCTTTATAGTTGACAAGCTTGCCGGAAATGTATTTTGCATAGGAATAGAGCGGAGGTATAACCACGTCGCCGAGCCTTGAATCGGCTCCGATTATGCTGTAATAGCCGCTTCCCTCCTTTGCGGATCTGGACTCGATTTCAATGAACATCCTGATTATGCCGCATTCATGGGAATAATAGATGAACCATCCGGTATAGCTGGAACGTCCGGCATTGTCATAAGTATAGAAAAACCTGGAATTGTCTGCGATCGGGGTCCCTGAACGGAGTTTCTGATTGAAGTAGTCCAGATTCTCCATCGCAGATGTCGATGCCCTCCTTCCCGGGCCGGGTCTTAGATCGGAATCCCGGCATGTCGAGACGGAAATGTCATAATCGCGTGTGATTCGGCTAAGATAATTCTCCGTCAGCCTGTTGATTATTATGATGTCGTTCGCGGCGTCTACGGCAAGCGTAGAAAAGAGAGGGTCGTTGGCAATGCTTTTCTCAACGGACCTGAGCTGAAGTTCCAGCCCGAGGTCCCTGTCTATGGCAAGCCGGTTGGTCCAGACCATCATCCTGTCCATTTCCTTCCTGAAGCCCAGATTTCCCGCTATCAATGTAAAATACAATGCACAGATCCCGGCATACACGAACAGGAACCGGCGGGAAAAGACATTGTACCTCAAGCCTGCGATTTCAGATACCACCGGCTTGAGCATCTGCACGAGCAGCAGCAGGGCGAGCAACAGCGAGGTATACGAGACATAAACCCACAGTGTATTCATCGAAATGCTGTTCCATGCATACAGTTCCAGCGAAATGTTGGAGTTCAGTATCAGGCTCTTCAGGCTGAAATGTATATATGCCGCTGTCAGGATGAAGAATGTGGAAATTATCACATAGTACGACACCCTGCTGTACTTCCACCTGCTGCGCGAGGCATTCCTGATAAAGACATTGCGCATGATATACGTGCACAGTATATACAGGAAAATATAGGTATTTACAATCAGCAGGGAACCGAAAGAGTAGAACAGATGGCCGTCCGCATATACGTTCGGAGAAAAAAAAGATACGGAATTCTGAAGCCGCAGCCCCCAGAAATATGCCGTTGCGGTCATCCCGAAAAGGACAGCCAGGACAAAGAAGTATATCCTGGCACTTTTATGCGTAGTAAGATAAAGGACAACGGATACGGTAAAAAACACCAGGGCAAGCCAGCGGAACATCGAAGCATCTACAGGAGGCATGTCCGGCCTGGCCTCGGCTATGACCTTGAACATCGGTTCAGAATCCAGACAGACAGTCGAGCCGCCGTCATAGCTGACAGGCATTATAAAATAATTCGACGGCAGCCTCAGTTCAGGATTGACACCGTTTTCAGCGCTGTTTACGTCGGAATAGAAATTATCCTTTATCTCAAGGCCGCCTATGACCTTACAGCCTACATTATCGGTAATGTAATAGATGACATACCATTTGGAACCCAAGTTGACATAGGCCGGGGTTTCCTTGACGTCCGCAAGCGGCGAAGCCAGGCTGCCCCTGAGATTAGAAAGACGGTAGAATATAAGCCTGGAACCTATATCGTCGTTTATCACGGGAAACTGGTTGCTCCATGACTGGAGAGTATCATAGACATACCTGTAAATGACCATGTCTTCCGGAAGGTCATCGATTTCACCCCAGCGGCTGCTGTCCTGGTTCAAGGCCACGGTCATATGCTTTTCCAGCAGCGCAATCCTTTTCTCCAGGCGGAGTGCCGTCCTGGCCGCTATCCTGTCCGAGTCGCCGGATTCGGTATTCACCATCAGCGACATGAAGAAAAAAACGACAGCCAGCAGAACCGCTATTGTGCTTGCCTTTGTCCTTATATATTCCAGTTTCCCCATTGAATTGCTACTATTCATGATGATACGGCTCACCCTTCATTATGGTGAACGCCCTGTAAAGCTGTTCCGTGAATATCGTACGGACCATCTGATGGGAAAAAGTCATCCTTGAAAGCGAGATCATGCCGTTTGCCCGGCTGTATACCTGAGAAGAAAAACCGTACGGTCCGCCTATGACAAAAACTATATTCCGTCCTCCCGAGGAGATCTTTTTCTCCAGCATGAGGGCCCACTCTTTTGAAGTATATTCCTTTCCTTTCTCGTCAAGCAATATCACCTCATCCGCATCTTTCAGATTCTTCAGGATAAGCTGCCCCTCTTTCTCTTTTATCTGATCCTTTGAAAGGGCCGAAATATTTTTCAGGTCAGGAATTTCGACAACGGAAAACGGCATATAATGTTTCAGTCTGGCACAATACGTCTGCAGACCTTCCCAAATCCAGTTCCGATCGGTTTTCCCGACAGTAAGCAATGTGATATTCATAAAGTTCCCCTTTTGCAAATATATAAACGTGGCTCGGTATTTGCAATATTCAGCCGGGCTATATTTGAATGTGTGAACAGTATTTCAGATGAAGAATGCTTTAAACATCGCATCGGCTTTGATTTCCCTATTCATCGGGACAGTCTCATCGGCTCAGGACAGCGGCTATGACGTATTTGTGCCTATTACCAAATATCTTCAGGCCGGTGATGCCGACAAGCTTTCCGCCTGGTTCGCAGACAACCTTGAAGTAACCATATTCACGGTCACGAACGACTCGAGCCGCAGCCAGGCGAGACAGATCCTCAAGACATTCTTCAATTCCTATACGCCCAGATCATTCGACATCACCCACAAGGCCGGAAGGGCAAACATGAAATACGCTCTCGGTTCGCTCAATGCAGGAGGCGAGATATTCGTAGTTACGATCTTCGTAAGCTATAAAGACACTTCTTATAAAATCCAACAGTTGAAAATAGAACGGATACAGTAGTTTGGCACAGTAATTGCAAAACTCTTAAACCGGTTAGTTTAGTTGTTAATAATAGGGTTATAGTGAAAAGAGGCTGAGTTGTGAAATTCAGCCTCTTTATCTTTTATATCTTTTACGGTCTGTCAGACCACAGTTTACAGATATATCAGCCGGCTGCAGTCCGTCTGGCCGAATATGCGCCGGGCAGAATCGCGTATTGCGGCGGCGGTAACCGCTTCTACCTTTTCCCTGGTCTGGATGTCGGACATGACCGTGCCGTATGCCAGCAGGCTTTTCCCCATCGACAGACACTGCGATTCACCGTTGTCGGAAGCTATGGCGAGCTGGCCCAGGAACTGTTTTCTGGCTGCTTTCAGTTTTGTCTGGCTAAGTTCCGAGTCCTGCAGTTTCCGGACCTCCTTCCCGATGACTTCAAGGCATTTCTCATAATTGCTCCGGTCGCAACCGAAACTTATGGCGGCTATTCCGGCATCGGCATACTGGGTATATGAACATTCGACACCATAGACCCATCCGTATTTCTCCCGAAGAGCGGAATTCAATATGGAATTGCTCGCCGGCCCGCCGAGAATGTTGCAGAGAAGGGCTGCCGAAATCCTGTCGGGATCCTCGTACAGAGACGGAGCGGTATTGCCTATGATACAGTTAACCTGATGATTATGCTTGTTCAGGGTCTTGTCGAAACGGCAGGCAGCAAATACTTCCGGCAATGGCGGCTCCACCGGGGCCGGAATACCTGTCCCGGCAGTAAAGAATTTTCCGGAAAGCCGCTCTATGCGGTCCGCCATCTGACTTTCAGATACATCGGCCACCACAGTAAAGGCCATATCACCAGGGATGAACTTTTCGGCAATGAACCTGTGCAGTTCGCTGCCGGTTATCCTTTTTACGGAAGCCGAAGTCCCCAATATGGGGCGGGACAGAGGATGTCCCTGAAAAAGAAGTTCTTCGAACCGGTCATATATCTCCTCGGAAGGGGAATCCTTATATGAATTGATTTCATCGATTACCACTCCTTTTTCTTTCTCGATTTCCTTTTCGGGAAAAGTCGCGGATGTAGCGAGTTCAAGCAGAAGCGATGCCGCCTTGCCAAGATCCTCCTTAAGGACAGTGGCATGTATAACTATCTCTTCCTTAGTAGTATATGCATTCAGCTCGCCTCCGAGCCTGTCAAGGTACGAATTGACTGCCGAAGCACTTTTACGCGCGGTCCCTTTAAACAAGGTATGTTCGGTAAAATGCGCAATACCGCTATGATACCCGTCCTCGTCCCTTGTCCCGCATTTTATGCTCAGGGCGCAATAAGCGACCGAGCTTCCGCTTCTCCTGACCGCATATTTCATCCCGCAGTCAGTCACTCCTATAATCATAGATGAAGAAAAGATGGATCAGTCAATAACATCGGCAATCCGCTTGACATCCTCTACCAGGAAGCCGGGCCCTACCTTTCTGGTAATGCGGTGCTTTCTGAAGTAATACAGATCTCCGGTCCCGACATCAATCAGCATCTTATAACAGAAAGATCCAGGCTGCGGATTTTCAGGACATACGATATAGCTGACAACCGTATTTGCCGCATTCCCGCTTACATATTCATCGGCGGAATCGGTATCGGCAACAATCACAGGCGCTCCCAGATACCTTTCCCTCAGCACCGGGGTCACCTCGTCCGAAAGATCTTCTTCGGCCATAACGAGCTGTTTGCCCTTTATCTCGTCAATATTGTTGGAATACGCGATCAGAGAACTGTACGCAACGAAGTCGGTAGCTATAGAAGACAGCACGTGCTGCTGTATAATATCCAAAATAAGAGGAAGGAAAACCGTCTCCCTGCCTGTCGGAGAATCCGCTGCGGCATAAGGAAAGGTTATAAGGTCGAGCATCCCGTCTATGCCCTTTTCCGCACCTTGGCCCCCTTTTACCAGGGACAGGAATTCGATACCGGGCTCGCTCTCCCGTCTGAACTGGCCCTTCACCTTGATCAGGAAATAGTAGTCAGGATTCGTCTTCAGCTGACGGAAATCCTCAAGAGAGCAGAATTCATAAGGAGAAACCGTCCAGTTCTCCCTTACCGCCTCCTGTATGGACGAATCATAGAATATGTTTCCTGAAAGTACAACCTTGGTCACTTTCTCCGTAAAATCCTCAATCTTCACTTTCTTTGTCGTAAGCTGTGCCTGTGCCGACATATTTGCCTGGATGCACAGCACGGTAAGTACAGACAGCAATATTTTTTTCATTTCGATTCCTCGTCTAATCAGTAAAAGAATAACTTTATCCGTCAAACTCCGCAAAGTTAGATATAATTTTAATAACTTTGTAAGATATCTTGTCAGTTATGTCAGATTATATAGTATCAGCCAGAAAATACAGGCCGGACAGTTTCGAGACGCTTATCGGCCAGGACAACATAGCCCAGACCCTTAAAAACTCGATTCTCAGGGGACAGCTTGCCCATGCATATCTGTTCTGCGGGCCGAGAGGCGTCGGCAAGACCAGTACGGCACGTATATTCGCAAAGACCATAAACTGTTCCGACCCCACTCCGGATATGGAACCTTGCGGGAAATGCGAGTCCTGCATCTCATTCGCCGAGGGCAGATCCTACTGCATCCATGAACTCGATGCTGCGTCAAACAACGGTGTAGATGACATCAAGGCGCTTATGGACCAGGTGCGCATCCCTCCACAGGTCGGGAAATACAGCGTCTATATAATAGATGAGGTCCATATGCTGTCGCAGGCCGCTTTCAATGCTTTTCTGAAAACCCTTGAAGAGCCGCCGGCCCATGCTATTTTCATACTGGCCACTACGGAAAAGCACAAGATTCTCCCTACGATCCTTTCAAGGTGCCAGACATACGACTTCAACAGGATCACAGTCGACAACATCGTCCGGAATCTGAGAAACATAGCGGACAAGGAAAACATACATATCGATGACGAATCCCTGCATGTAATAGCACACAAGGCTGACGGAGCGATGAGGGACGCACTGACTATCTTCGACCAGACAGTCGCTTTCTGCGGCACTGACGTCAGATACCAGGATGTACTCAAAAACCTTAACGTACTGGATTATGAGCACTGTTTCATGCTGGTGGAGGATTTCCTGAAAGGGGATTATGCGGCTGCGTTGCTGAAATTCGATGAAATCCTATCAAAAGGATTCAATGCCCTCCATTTCATGGCTGCCCTCAGTTCCCATTTCAGGGACCTCGCGGTAAGCAAAAGCGCCGGACTCGAAGCTCTTCTTGATCTTCCGGATTCGTTGAAGAAAAAATACAGGGAACAGGCAGGAAGATGCCCTATGCAATTTCTGTACGAAGCACTCAATATAACTACGGCCTGTGAATCAGGTTACAGAGCCAGCATAAACCAGAGGCTCCATATCGAGTTCGCTCTGATGAAACTCAGTTTCCTTATGCAGAAAATGCAGCAGGCTCCCGTAAAGGCGGCTGCCGCCCCCGCTGCAGCAGTAACTCCCGCCGCCTCGCCGAAGGAACAGCCGGCAGCAGTCCGTAAGGAAACTGCTGAAAGACCGGCAACGGCCGCCACCGGTACGGAAACAGACAGGGAAACTTTAAGGAACGATATGCCCAAAAGACGTCCGGGAAGAGCCTCATCTCCGTCCGCATCCCTGTCCATCAAGTCACTGATGAGCGAAAAGGAGGAAGCGCTTTCAGGCAAAGAAACACCGGCCGTACAGTCATCCGAAATCCCTGATGACGAGGTCTTGAGACTCAAATGGAAAGACCTTGCCGCACTGTATGCGTCAAAGCCGAGACTTTCCAACACACTGAACTCCTCTACGCTTGAAATATCTCTTCAGGACGGGGCGAAATATATGACATTCAGTGTTCTGAATGTCGCCCAAAAAGACTGGATAGAATCAAAGCTCCTGCATGAACTGGAGAAATCTTTCCGCAGGCTGACCGGTTCGGACAGGATCTACCTGAGAGTATCCGTCATTCCGGATACAGAGGTGAAACAGACCATATACATGCCGAGCGAACAGGCAAAGGATCTGATGTCAAAGAACGAAGAAGTCAAAAACCTCATCAAGGACTTCGAACTGGATGTAAAATAATTTAACCGGAATTTTTTATGAAACTGCGTTGCGAAAACCTCGTCAAGAAATATGGAGTGAGAACTGTCGTAAAAGGAGTCTCAATGGAGGTATCACAAGGTGAAATCGTGGGTTTCCTCGGGCCTAACGGTGCCGGCAAAACCACCAGCTTCTACATGATAACCGGCCTGATCGTCCCTAATGCAGGAAGGATTTTCCTCGATGACGAGGACATAACATCGCTTCCGATGTATAAACGGGCCCAGAAAGGCGTCGGATACCTGGCACAGGAAGCCTCGGTATTCAGAAGGCTTTCTGTCGAAGAAAACATAATGTCTGTCATGGAAATGTCTTCTTATACGAAAGCCGAGAGGAAAGAAAGGCTCGAATCGCTCATCGATGAATTCAACCTGCATAAAGTAAGGAAAAGCCTCGGCATACAGCTCTCGGGAGGAGAAAGACGGCGCTGCGAAATAGCACGGGCTCTTGCCATAGACCCTAAATTCATCCTGCTGGACGAACCGTTCGCCGGAGTGGACCCGATAGCGGTAGAAGACATACAGTATATCATAGCAAAGCTGAAATACAAGAACATAGGCGTCATCATCACCGACCACAATGTAGGTGAAACCCTGGCCATTATCGACAGAGCCTATCTGCTCTATGAAGGCAATATCCTTCAGAGCGGGACTCCTGAAGCACTGGCAGGAGATGATGAAGTCCGCACCAAATATCTGGGTTCCAACTTCATACTGAAAAGATCCTCTGCCTTTGAAAAGGCACAGGCAGAACACCGCAGAATGACCGGAGAAGAATCCTAAACGGCAGAAAAGGATAAGACGCCCATAACTTAAACAAAAGAGGAGACAACAAGTTGCTGTCTCCTCTTTTCATATGACTTTTGACTGAATTAATGCTTAGCGAAGAAATCTTTCACTTTATCAGCCTCAATGAGTTCTTCCTTGAACATGTATGCTCCGGTCTTTGGAGATTTGTCCATACGGATACATTTTACCATACTCTTAGCACCAGACTTGGCACTGAAGGTTGCGACTGCTTTCTTTGCCATAAGTAATAATCCTCCAATTATTTGATTTCACGATGAAGAGTCACTTTCTTCAGGTACGGATTATATTTCATACGCTCCAGACGCTGAGTTGTATTCTTCTTGTTTTTGGTTGTGATGTATCTTGATATACCCGGTACACCGCTTTCACGCTGCTCAGTGCACTCCAAAACTACCTGCACCCTGTTGCCTTTTGCTTTCTTTGCCATATCCGACGAAAATTAAACAAGGTTAATAAATCCTTTACTCTGAGCATCCTTGATAACCGCATCGAGACCATTCTTTTCAATAGTCCTTATGCCCTTGCAAGATACTTTAAGAGTCACAAACCTCTGCTCTGCCTCAGACCAGAACTTCTTGGTCTTGAGATTCAGGGCGAAAATGCGCTTCGTGCGCCTCTTGGAATGGGAAACATTGTTTCCGACCATTCTCTTTCTTCCTGTAACTTGACAAACCTTTGCCATTATATATAACTTTTTTAATTATTTCACAATTTGGGGCTGCAAATATCGTATAAAAAATCCTGAAAAACAAGAGTTTCCTATACAAACTTGAAGAATCTGCGCCACCTGATATTCTTTGGGAACGACTTGTTTCGGTCAGACGAAAACCATACAAGAGCCGGTTTTCCGACAATATGGTCTTCAGGGACAAATCCCCAGTATCTTGAATCGAGGGAATTGTGTCTGTTGTCGCCCATCATAAAATAATAATCCTGTCTGAAAGTATAGCTGCTGCTCTCCGTCCCGTTGATAAGAATCCTTCCGTCACCTGTGACTTCAAGATCATTACCCTCATAAGCCGTGATGATTCTCTCGTACAGAGGAAGGTTCAGAGTGTCAAGCCCGACAGTAGCTCCTTTCCGGGGAATCCATATCGGCCCGTAGTTGTCTCTTGTCCACCGGAAATTCTCCTTGAACGGGAAAAGGGTCAGATATGAGTCTGCATAATCCGGAGGATACCTGTCGATGTTGCGGCTTATGTCAATTACATTGGCATACCCGGAGACCTCTTTTTTCATGGCCTCTGTCAGAGGCATCGCCGGATACCCGGGCAACTGGGGACTGTACTCCAGCTCTGCGGTGTTGATCCCAAGCCTGTCAAGATTCCTCGGGTTGATCTTTCCTCCGTTCGTTATGACAGTATAGGTATTCTGTATGCCAGGATATTCCTCCTGAGGGATAGAATTGACATACACCTTGCCGTCAATCACCTGGAGCGTGTCACCTGCCACGGCTACGCATCTTTTCACATAGTGGTCCTTCTTGTCCATTGGGCGTACTTTCACCGGTCCGTACTGACGGATTGCATAATCCCTTCCGAGCAGTCTGCAGAACATGTAGTAATCTTCTGCAGGTACCTTGGTCAAGACAGTGTCTCCGTTAGGAAAGCCGAACACTACATAATCGCCCCTTTTTACATGTCCGAAACCTTTCAGCCTCCTGTAGTCATTCTGGATAAGAGTCGAATAGGATTCCTTTCCAGAAGGCAGTACATTGTGCGTGAAAGGCACAGTAAGCGGTGTCTGCGGTATTCTCGGACCATATGCAAGCTTGCTCACAAACAGATGGTCACCTGTCAGAAGCGAACTTTCCATTGATGAAGAAGGAATCTTGAATGCCTGGAAAAAGAAAGTATTCAAAAAAGTGACGACAATAACTGCGAAAATGATGGCATCAAGCCAGTCAAGCAGGATATTGTGCTTCTCCCCTTCCTTATAGTATTTCTTCCAGAATACCCATTTCACCTTTCTGGTGATATGGTGGTCGAAAATGACGACAAGACCGAAGAGCCACCAGTAATTTCCAAGCCAGATCACCCACAAAAGATAGAGTAAGGCCCAGAAACTGAACCTCGTCCACCTGTTGTGATAAAATTCCTTCCAGCTCACCTTACAAGATTATTTTACAGAGTTGATAATCGCCTCGAATGCCTGAGGATTATTCATGGCAAGGTCTGCAAGCACCTTACGGTTAAGGCCGATATTCTGTTTTGCTATCCTGCCCATGAACTGTGAATAGTTCATACCGTACTGACGTGCAGCAGCGTTGATTCTCTGGATCCAGAGCGCACGGAAGGAACGCTTCTTGGCCTTACGGTCACGATAAGCGTATGTGAGACCTTTTTCGTAGGTGTTCTTCGCTACTGTCCAGACATTCTTTCTTGAAAGAAAATTACCGCGGGTTCTCTTGAGAATCTTTTTGCGGCGAGCCCTTGAGG
>JADIMH010000002.1 GCA_017694885.1 Candidatus Cryptobacteroides faecipullorum
CGCTTTATGGGGTAAGGGGATTTTGTGTCTGCGACATTTCTGTTGTGCAAGAAATATGTACAATAAAATGAATTTTGTCGCTTTGCAAGCAAAATCCCACTAAACCCTATAGGTTGCGGATTTGAGGTATACCTTATTTTTCGATTGTTCCGTTATCCTCCGCACGGAAGTCGGCTGAAACTTTATTCCGCAGTGAATGTGAGGGTCTGGACGTCCCTGCTGTTGGCTCCGACCATCACGTCGAATTCCCCTGGCTCGTATGAGAGGTTCATGTCACTGTCATAGTATTTCAGGTCTTCACCGGTAAGCGTGAACGTAACATGTACGGTTTCCCCTTTCTTTATGAAGACCCGTCTGAATCCTTTGAGTTCTTTTACAGGGCGGGCAATTTCCGAATACCTGTCCCTGATATACAGCTGCACTATTTCATGGCTGTCGAAATTCCCGGTGTTTGTTATGTCCAGGGAGACAGTCAGAGTGCCGCCTGCTGGGAGGATGTCCGAACTGAGTTCGGGCTTTCCGTATTCGAATGTCGTATAGCTGAGGCCGTAGCCGAACGGATACAGGGGGGATGTCCTGGAGTCGATATAGTTGCTTGCAAAGCGCTGGAAACTGTAATCTTCATTGTCCGGACGGGATGACTGCAGATGGTTGTAGTATATCGGAATCTGTCCGACACTGCGCGGGAATGTGGCAGTAAGTTTTCCGGAAGGGGATACCTTGCCCAGAAGTACGTCCGGGATGGCATCGGCAGCTTCGCTTCCTGCAAACCATACGTTGAGGATAGCCGGTACATTGCTGTCCTCCCACGAAAGGACTACAGGGCGTCCGGTAAACAGGACAAGCACTACCGGTTTGCCCGTATCGAGCATGGCTTTCAGGAGCTCGTGCTGGACATCAGGCAGAGTCAGATCCGCCCTGGAAGCCGATTCTCCGCTCATGTCGGCACCTTCACCGAGCGCAGCTACGATGACATCTGCTTTGGATGCCACATCGATGGCTTCGTCCAGCAGTTTTCTGTTGTTTCCGTACACGAATTTGTATCCAGTGGCATTCCTTTCCGTTTCCGGGTCTCCGTATATGTTCGAACCTTTGGCATACAGGACTTCCGCCTTGCCTGAAAGCGCCTTGCGCATTCCTTCCAGCAGAGAAGAATGGTTTTCAGGACGGCATGTCGATGCCCACATTCCGCACATGTTGTCGGCAGCGTCTGCGAGCGGTCCCACAAGGGCGATTCTGCCTTTTGGCTTCAACGGAAGCACATTTCCCTGGTTCTTGAGCAGGACGAAAGTTTCGGCAGCTATTTCCCTTGCGGCATTCCTGTGCTCCGGCGTGAAGATTTCGGATGCTTCCCTTTCAGGATTGCAATATTTGTACGGATCTTCGAAAAGTCCGAGGCGGTATTTGGTTTCCAGGACTCTCCTGCATGCTGCATCTATCTGCTCCATGGTCACTTTCCCTTCTTTGAGGGACTGTTCCAGGTAGTTGAGGAATCCGCCTGAAACCATATCCATGTCGGTGCCTGCGGCAAGAGCTTTCTCGCTGGCTTCCTTTATCGGGGCAATGCCGAAGGAATCCATTTCACCGATGGAGTTATAATCTGTGACTACCATGCCCTTGAATCCCCATTTGTCGCGCAGGAGGTCTGTAAGCAGCCATTTGTTGGCGGTAGCCGGTATGCCGTCCACCAGGTTGAACGAACTCATTACGCTCCCTGCTCCCGCCTCGATGGCGGCGCGGTACGGAGGCAGATAGCCGTTGAACATTCTGTAGCGGCTCATGTCCACGGTATTGTAGTCCCTTCCGGCCTCGGATGCCCCGTACAGCGCAAAATGCTTTACACAGGCCAGAATTTCGTCATTACGGGACATTTTTTCTCCCTGATAACCGCGTATGTACGCCTTGGCAAGCACTGAGCCCAGATAAGGGTCTTCTCCGTTACCTTCCGCTATCCTTCCCCATCTGGCGTCCCTGCATATGTCCAGCATCGGACTGTAAGTCCAGTTGATTCCGGCGGCACTGGCCTCAATGGCGGAAATCCTTGCCATCTTCTCCACTGCATCCGGATCCCAGCTGCATGACATGGCCAGAGGGATAGGAAAAACGGTTTCATATCCGTGTATGATATCTGCACCTGCCAGAAGAGGTATCTTAAGTGATGTCTCTTCGGTTGCGATGCGTTGCAGCTCCCTGATTTTATCTGCTCCCTTGACATTCAGGAATCCTCCTATTTCCTGGTTCCTGATCATTTCTCCCAAGTCGCTTTCCATGACAGTTCCTGTCACCAGGTCCCCTCCGGTAGGGAGGTTGAGCTGGCCGAGCTTTTCCCTGACCGTCATCCTGTCCATCAGGTCAGAGACGAACCTGTCCATTTCCTTGTCCCCGCTTTCATTAGAAACGCTGCATGCCGCAGCGGGACACAGGCATGCCGCAATCAGCAGATTGCGCAGTAATCCGGATATCTTCATTGTCATGAGGTTAGTTTTTTGTGTATTTTACATATCGTTTGGGAGCCTGCTATTTCCTTATGGCTTCCCATCCATAGTCTATGTATTCCCATGTCAGAGAGTTGTCTGTCCCGACATGAACCAGGACATAGCCTTCCTGGGTGTCGGCAAGAGGTCCGTACCACCATGAAGAACATATGGCCCCGCCCGTGATGAACCTTTGTCCGCGTTCAAGGATTTCCTCATGGATGTGCTGGTGTCCCTGAAGAACCAGTTTTACATTATAGTTCTTGATCAGATCGATAACCTGACGCGTATCGCTTATCATGTCCGTCATTGCTTTCGATGCGGTAATGTCCCCTTCCACGACAGGATAGTACAGAGACAGTACAGGAACATGGAGGGAAATTATGGACGGGGTGTCGCGCCCGGCGGAGTCCAGAGCGGATTTAAGCCACTGCATCTGTTCTTCTCCGATTGAGAAATGGCCGCCTTTGTCTGGCACAAGACTGTTCAAGGTGATGAAATGCACGCCTTTATGGTTGAACGACCGGCGTACCGGACCGCAGAATTTTTCGAAATATTCATAACCCGTAACAGCTTCCTTTCCCTCGAACCGGTCGAACGTGTCGTGGTTGCCTATAGTGAAATGGCACGGGATACCGGACTCATCGACAATCTTTCTGAATCTGGTATACATATCAACGACTTCATGCTCGTGATCAGGGCCGGGATAATAGTTGGCTTCCACGTTGTCCCCTCCGAACAATATGAAATCGACGCCTCTCTTTTTCACGTCGGCAAGGGCCGTGCGGAATCCTTCATCGCAGTTCCCCTCATTTCCACGGTTCAGATGGACATCGGTAAAGAAGGCGAAAGAGAACTTTTCTTTGGCGGCTTTCGCTTTTCCTGTCTTTTCAGCGGCATTCAGCCCGGTCGGAAATCCGAAGACAGCAGCGGGGATGGCCATTCCGCATATCTGCAAAAATCGTTTTCTGTCCATAATTTCTATATTTGTCTACAGTTTTTTCAGTCTGAAGCAGTCGATGTCAGGTGCCCATGTGTAGGAGCTGCCGATTGTGACCCTGTTGTATCCCGGGTCCAGTTCTATAGGGACGGAGATGCGGCACAGTCCTTTGGTCCTGTCCTTTTCTATATCCTTGAGAACGGTCTTATGTCCGTTGACTTCGACTTCTATGCGCTGGTCATCGACAGAAAAATCGCCTGGAGGAGCCGGGATATATGATATTTCCATTTCATACGCCCCTCCTTCCCGGCTGTAGACCTCGTCCCATGCCATGTGGTTTTCCTTCCTGGTGCCGGCATTGCTGACTGTCATTCCTCCGGATGCGCCTTCGTAGGGTTTGAAACAGATCCCCTTCGGGTCTCGTCCCAGGTCATTGAACAGAGGCAGGTAAGCCCATTCTGCCTCATATAGGGAAGGTTCAAGTCTTTTTCCCCCTTCCAGAAGCAGGATTCCGGTCCCGTGTGCAGGGACATCCGCTTCGATCCGGTCTGACACTTTGCCCAGGTCAGTGCGGAGTACCAGGTCCCGTACACGGGTCTTCCCGCCGAGCTCCACCGTGGAAAGCGGGACAGAGAAATGCATGACGGAGTCTGACGGGTTGTAGAGCGCCACAGCGCGTACAAGACCGCGTTTCTCCCGGATATCCTTTACCAGGACGTAACCTTCTCCGCAATGCTGGACTACATAGGCCTGCAGTCCGAGCGGATCCTGATTCAGGGCGATGAGTTCAGGATTTTTCAGGAGTTCCAGCGAGGATTCGGGAATGGTCGTCAGGTCGCATCCGACAAGCAGGGGAGAACTCATGATGCACCACATCCCGAAATGGGTCTGCTCTTCATCGGGGGAGAGTCCCCGGCCTATTTCCAGCATATCCATATCGTTGTAGTGACCGCCGCCTGCAAAGGCCGAGAGATACATGTTCTTGGCGATGATGCTCTTTACGGAAGCCCAGGAAGGGTTGATGTCTGCGCTGATCCTCCATGAACGCGCCAGTCCGCGGGCCCATGTGCCGGGGAATGCCCAGCGGCAGATGTTTATCGAGATGTCCCTGCCGCAGACTTCACGGATAGCCGAGCAGATGGTACTGTACCTCTCCTGTTCTTCAAGGTTCAGGTGCTGCCCCGCCCCGCAGTAGTCTATCTTTATGAAATCGAATCCCCAGCGGTTGAAATACATGTCGGCATCCTGCTTTTCATGCCCGTAGAATCCGACTCCTACGCCCAGGGCGTCATTGTCCCACATTGAGCCGCACGTGTTGCATCCGGCATCGGAATATATCCCGGCCTTCATTCCTCTGGCATGGATATAATCCACTGTTCCTTCCAGCCCCTCAGGAAACCTTTCCGGATGGGTTACCAGGTTGCCTTCACTGTCACGGCCTCCGAAGAAACCGTCATCGATGTTGATGTAGATATAGCCTGCGTCCCTGAGTCCGAGACGGACTGCGGCATCGGCCTGTCTGCGTATCAGCTCATCGTTTATATTCACCCTGTACGTGTTCCATGAACTCCATCCCATCACCGGAGGGTCGATGTCCTGAGCGGAAGCGCAGGTGATGCAGAGCAGCCGGAAGAATGTCAATGCTGCCGGAATAAAATATTTCTTCATTTGAAACCGGATATGAATACTGCTGAAAACGGCCGGACTCCGGCCGTTTTCAGCAGTAAAGTTATAAAATTTATTTTTTCGTGAAAAGCATGTCGAGAAGATCCATCAGTACATCGGGATCATCGGTAGAGATGTAGTCGGTCTTTAAATTTATTGCAGTCATGAATGACGGCATGTCATTGAGTGTCCATACATTGACAAGCATGCCGAGATCGTGTGCCTCAGCTACCCAGCCGGGGTTCCTGACATAAGGATCTAAAGAATAGTCTACCCCTTTAAGATCAGCGTCATGCAGTTCGGCAGGGGCCTTGTCTCCGTTCAGGTAAGCGACGATGGCATCAGGATCGTTGATCAGGACACGTTTGCACAGGTTGAAATCGAATGCGATATATTCTACGTTGCCCTCCAGCCCTTTTGCCTTGACCAGTTTTACCGTTTCATCTACTGCCCGGTTTTCCTGATCGACGCTGCTATGGTCTTTAATTTCTATGATGAGTTTTGTTCCGGGAGAGGCTGCGATCTGGTCAAGCATTGCTTCTAAAGTAGGTACTTTTTCACCGTTGGCAAGCGTGAGGTCTTTGATTTCGTTGTAATTGTGTTCCTGAAAGGCAACGCCTCCGATCTGACCGTCATGGCCTACCACGATTTTACCGTCTTTGGTACACCAGACATCTATTTCCGCACCGAACGCTCCGAGATCCTGGGCGGCCTTGAGGGCTGCCATGGAATTCTCAGGGGCTGTCTTATGGAAACATCTGTGTGCCACTACTTTCGGCACTGGAACTTCTGCAGGGTCGTTTACTACGGTAAGACTGGCGGTCCCGAGCAGATACGTTTCGCCCCTTCTTTCAAGCAGAAGGTTATAGATGCCGGAAACGATGTCTTCAGGAAGGTCTATGACAATGCCTTCCGGTACCAGTTCGGCCCGGCACTCCTTGCTGAACGAAGAATTATCCGAGGATTCGATTAGGACATAATCCCCTTCCTGATAGCCTGAGCCGAGGATGAGATATTTTGCTCCTGCGCAGACTTCCCTTCCTGTCATGAACTGGACGTCCTGGATATTTACGGTATTTTGTGGATACTCTGCCCTGGCATCGTTGTAAAGGTTACGCACGTCTTCATCTGTAAGGGCCTGGTCATAGACACGGGCGACCACGACATCTCCATTCCATGCGTTTTCACCGTTCACCCCCGTATCGGCACCGATGCCGAACCATTTGTGTGCACCGGGAAATACGAATTCTCCGGTAGCGGGAACAGTCGCTTTCAGTTCACCGTCTATGTAGATTTTCGCCTCACCGGCAACTTTATCCCAGACGCCTACGGCATGATAGTATTTTCCTTTTTCAGGATAAACGCCGCTGTACGGCTTTGCATAGCCGTTGTCTGTTGTGTTTATACAGAAAATAATGTTATCGTCACTGTATATTATTCCTGTCCCGCCTGCATCATGGCAGGAAATCATCTTGGCTTCCCAGACATCATCAGGGGTCTGCAGGTCCGTATTGGCCATGAACACCGTTTCGATGGAATGCCCGTCGGCAAGCTTGTCTTTGAAGTGGCCCTGATTGGCCGTAAAGTCCATCTTATAGTATCCCGTATTTACCGCCTGGCCGGCACGATGGTTGAATCTGGCTACGTAATTGCCGGACATACTGTTGTAATAGGTGAGCAATTCAGGACCTTTTATGGTTTCTATCGGGTTTTTCAGCGGGGAGATATCTTCCGCAGTCCCGTCCGCATTGAATTTTACATCTAAAATCAGCCCGGTCTTCAGTCCGGCTACAAGATTTCCGGACTGGCTGACGGTGACTGTTACCGGCTCATCCAGCCCTTCGACCGTGAATGTCAGGTCTGCCGTTCTGGTATCCTCGGCCGTGTTTTCGCTGACTTCTACAGCGACCGAAGAATTTCCTTTGCCTTCCGCCGGGTCTACTGTGAGCCATCCTGATCCGCTTTCGGAGATTTCTGCTGACCAGGCTGCATTGGATTCAATGCCGATGATCCGGAATTCTTCTTTCCGGCTGAAGGTCATCGAGGTCAGTTCGGCGTCTTCATACGTTATGGAGAATTCAGGTTCCATGGAAATTCCTTCGGTTCCTTCAGGACCCTTTTCCGGATTGCATGATAGGGTGCATATTGCTCCCATCGATATGGCGGCATATGCTATGATATTGGATAGACTTGTAATTTTCATTGTATCAGTTTTAATGTGTCATTATATGTTACCGGTTTCTGCCGGATTACCTGCATTCAATGGTAATTCCGGCAGATTCCAGACCGGGAGAAGATGCTGAGAATGTGATTTTTCCCGGTTTCCCGCTATTGCGTACGACTGCAAGGCATTTCCCGTAAAATGCGTTGCGTTCTGTGGCTTTGAATTTTTCCATTGAAGTCTG
The DNA here is from genome assembly GCA_017694885.1 of Candidatus Cryptobacteroides faecipullorum. Classification (GTDB taxonomy): domain Bacteria; phylum Bacteroidota; class Bacteroidia; order Bacteroidales; family UBA932; genus Cryptobacteroides; species Cryptobacteroides faecipullorum. The sequence goes on from JADIMH010000002.1 coordinate 7,485, forward strand.
GCTTCCATTGTCCACCCCTGCGATGGTTCCGCTGTCGGAGATGCTGAATGTGACCTTGTTGTCAGCCAGCGGACAGAGTGTCCCGTTTTTGTCAAGTATCTCTACGGTGATGAAGCAGAGGTCATCCCCGTCTGCTTGAATAATACTGCGGTCTGGTCTCAGACGGATTCTGGCCGGAGCGCCGGCCGTGGACCTTTCAGTTTCCTGTACCGTCTTTCCGTTTTTACGGGCTACTGCCTTTATGGTTCCGGGTTCGAAGACCACTCTCCAGCAGACATGGGAGCCGTCCTTTCCTTTGCTGCGTGTCCCCATGGACTTGCCGTTGCAGAAAAGTTCGACTTCATCGGCATTGTTATAACAGGCCCATACGTCTACAGTCTGCCCGGGCGTCCAATTCCAGTGGGGAAACAGATGAAGTACCTGTTTTTCCGGACACCATTCGCTCTGGTACATGTAGTAGATATCTTTCGGAAAACCGGCAAGGTCTATGATGCCGAAATATGAACTTCTGGCCGGCCAGTCGAACGGGGTCGGTTCCCCGAGATAGTCGAATCCGGTCCAGACATACTGTCCGCTTATGTAGTCATTGTTCCTGACCTGCCGCAAGGATTCTTCATGGCTGCTGCCCCATGGGACATGGCAATTATCGTAAGACGAACAGGACATGGACGGGTCATAGAACGGCCAGCCGTGGGGCCATATGAACAGGCTGTCTGAAGGCATACGATAATAGCCGCGCGTAGCCAGTCCTGAGACGCTTTCGGTAATCATGAACGGCATTCCAGGAAAATTGTCCGGGACACTGTCAAGATGGTCGTACTGGTAATTGAATCCGATTATGTCCAGTGCTCCGGAACGGAACAGGTGGTTGTCGGGACTGGCCTCCTGACAGCCTGCAGTTACCGGACGGGTCTTGTCCAGCCCGCGGACTATTTCCGCCAGTTTTCTCGTAAGCATGGAATTGACGGACATTTCCCCTTCCTTTGCCAGTTGCTCTTTGCTGTGGCCGAAGTTCAGTATCAGGTTGGCCTCTTCGAGGCTCAGCGTGTCCGCACTGGCGTCTGACCATTGCTCAAGGACTTCGTTACCTATACTCCATATGAATATCGACGGGTGGTTTCTGTCCCTGAGGATCATGTCTTCCAGATCCTTTTCATGCCATTTGTCAAAAAAGCGCGAGTAGTCGTTTGCGGTTTTTCCTTTGCGCCACATGTCGAAGGCTTCGTCCATAACTATGAACCCCATCCTGTCGCACAGGTCGAGCAATTCGGGGGCAGGAGGATTATGGGCGGTACGGATGCCGTTGCAGCCCATATCCTTGAGGATTTCCAGTTGTCTTTCGATCGCCCGTCCGTTTACTGCCGCACCTAAACAGCCCAGATCATGATGAAGGCATACTCCGTTTATTTTCAAATGTTTCCCATTCAAGTAAAAACCTTTCTCGGGATCGAACCTGAAATACCGTATGCCGAACGGTGTTTCATACCGGTCGACGGTTCTGCCGTCCTTAATGATTTCCGTTACGGCAGTGTACATTTGCGGTTCGTCTATGCTCCAGAGGGCAGGATTGCTCACTTTGATGGACTGTTCTGTTTCCCTGTTTTCTCCTGCCGGGACGACAAGTCCGGCAAAGTTTTTCTTCCCGGCCTGTTTCATGTCAGGACCGTAAAGTACAGTGCTGAGCTTTATGCCGGCTTCATTCTCTGAGGAATTCTCTACGGATGTCTTTACCTTTACTACGGCTGATCCGTCCTCCGTCATTTCCGATGTAATATATGTCCCCCAATGCCCTACATGGACAGGACTGGTCTTGCTGAGCCAGACATTACGGTAAATTCCGCATCCGGAATACCAGCGTGAATTCGGCTGGTCGCTGTTGTCGACACGGACAGCTATGGTATTCGTTTCTCCGTATTCGAGATACGGTGTGATGTCATAGCGGAATGAAATGTACCCGTACGGGCGTGTGCCTAATTCATGCCCGTTTATGTATACGGTGGAATTCATATAGACTCCATCGAAATCGATATAGAACATCATTCCCTTGTCTGCCGTATCTACGAAAAAGGATTTCCTGTACCAGCCTGTCCCTCCAGGAAGGGCTCCACCGCCTGCGGTAGACGGGTTGTCTTTGCTGAAGTCGCCTTCAATGGCCCAGTCGTGCGGAAGATCGAGTACCCGCCAGTTTGAGTCATCGAAACCGGGACTGCTATACTCTGCGGAATCCCCATGGATGAATGACCACCCCGAAGTAAAGTCCTGATTCCGCTCCGATAATAATCTGCCGCTCTGGCGGGCGTTTCCTGCCGTATTCCAGGATACGGCCGCCAGTATCGTGCAGATTAAAGCATATATGCTG
>JADIMH010000066.1 GCA_017694885.1 Candidatus Cryptobacteroides faecipullorum
GCCGCAGGCTGCTCCGGCTCCGGCTCCGGCACCTGCTCCTCAGGCAGCACCGTCCGCCCAGACTGCAGCGCCGGCTCCTGCAGCTTCCGGTAACGGCAAGCCTGTAACATCGCCTCTTCCTGGAGTCATAGTAGAGATTTCTGTAAAGGTCGGAGATGCCGTCAAGGCCGGCCAGCAGGTCGCAGTGCTCGAAGCCATGAAGATGGAAAATGCCATTGAAGCCGATCATGACGGTACAGTGACAGCTATCCACGTAAATAAAGGAGACTCCGTGCTTGAAGGCGTTCCTATCGTAACCATCGGCTGACGATATATAATATATAAGGTGCGGGAGACAGGACATAAATCTGTCTCCCGTTTTTTTGCACAGCTCGATTTCATTGCGAAACCGCAAAATTTCATCTAAAAACACGTTATTTTCATTGCGAAATTATAAAATTAATAGAAACCATTGATTATTAATTGTTTTTTTCATTCGTTTTATTTAAATTTGTTGGATGTAAGCACTAAAACACTGAAATTATCAAATAACACCATCATATGCAGGACAAATTGCAAGAACTGACAGAAAAACTCTACAATGAGGGACTGTCGAAGGGAAAACAGGAAGGCGAGGAAATTCTCGCCAATGCCCGCAAACAGGCTGAAGAAATCATCGCCAAGGCCAACAGCGATGCAGCGGCAATAAAGGCAGCCGCTCTAAAAGAAGCTGATGAACTGAAGACGAAAATCACCGGCGACGTGAAGATGGCCGCGCTGCAGAGCGTAACCGCTACCAGACAGACCATCGAGAATCTGGTCGTTTCAAAGATGACTGACAAGGAAACGACATCGGCCCTAAGTTCCGCAGATTTCGTGAAACAGGTCATAGAGACTGTCGCCAAATCATTCTCCCCTGCAGATCAGGATCCGGTAGACATAGCCCTGATACTTCCTGAAAACATGAAAAAGGAACTCACTCCGTTCGTGACCAGGGAACTTTCAAAAATACTCAATGCGGGCGTTACCGCTACATTCTCAAAGAAAATAACCGGAGGCTTCACTATCGGACCGAAAGACGGAGGATATTTCCTCAGTTTTACGGACGAGACGTTCAAGGAACTCATCTGCGAATACCTCCGCCCTGCCACCCGCAGACTTCTTTTCGGGGAAAACTGATTTTCATATCATGAACAATTACCATTACATAGTAGCGGGCCTTCCCGTCCTCTCCCATGACTGGAACCCCGGAGAACATACTCCCGAATCTATCCGGGCGGAAATCCTCGAGCAGTGCTCTGAAAAGGACCGGAAAACGATAGGTATGCTCGAAAAGGGGTTTGTCGACGAGAACCTGACAGAAGACTTCTACCGTCAGGCCCTGGCCAGCAGGAACCGGTTCGTGCGGGACTATTTCCGTTTCGATCTGAATGTAAGGAACGCCAAGGTGCGATATCTGAACGAGGCTCTGGGACGGGATCCGAAAAAAGATGTCATTGTCCTCACAGAGGACGACTCCCGGGACGAATTCGAGGAGGTTTCAAAGCTCGATGCAGTGCTTCACGGGAAAGATATCCTGGAAAGGGAGAGAGGGATAGACGACCTGATGTGGGATAAAATCGACGAGATGACCACTTATGACTATTTCGATATCGAAGCGATACTGGGTTTTCTGGCAAAGTTGCATATAGTGGAACGGTGGTATATCCTGGACGAGAAGACAGGGCGCGAAATGTTCCGCAAGCTCGTCGACGAGGTGCGGGGAACTTTCAAAGGCGTCCGTTTCGATGCATAATAAGAATAAAATAAATCATAATCACATGAGCAAATCAACTGGAAAGGTTACGGGAATCGTTTCCAACCTCGTCACAGTAGAAACCGACGGACCGGTGTCGCAGAATGAAATATGCTACATCAAGATCGGAGACACCAGACTGATGGCCGAGGTAATCAAGGTAAACGGAAAGAATGCCGCTGTGCAGGTATTCGAGAGTACCCGAGGACTGAAAAACGGCAATGAAGTGGAATTCGAGGACAGGATGCTCGAGGCTACATTGGGCCCTGGACTGCTGTCAAGCTGCTATGACGGACTGCAGAATGACCTCACCACCATGACCGGAGTCTTCCTCAAAAGAGGAGAGTACACTGATCCTCTGGACCATGAGAAACTGTGGGACTTCACCCCTATCGCAAAGCCGGGGGACAAGGTCATCGCCGCAGACTGGCTCGGAGAAGTCAAGGAAGGATGGCTGCCGCACAAGATAATGGTGCCGTTCGCATTCAAAGGGGAATATACTGTCAAATCCGTTGTTCCTGCAGGGCAATACAACATCGACACTGTCATCGCTGTGCTCACCAGTGAGGCAGGAGAGGAAGTCAACGTGACAATGACCCAGAAATGGCCGGTAAAAGTACCTGTCAAGGGCTACAGGGAGAAACCGAGACCAAGCAGGATAATGGAGACAGGAGTGCGAGTAATCGACACTCTCGATCCTATCGCCGAAGGCGGGACAGGATTCATTCCGGGTCCTTTCGGCTGCGGCAAGACAGTGCTCCAGCATGCCATCGCAAAACAGGGAGATGCAGAAGTCATCGTGATGGCCGCCTGCGGAGAACGTGCGAACGAGGTCGTGGAAATCTTTACCGAGTTCCCAGAACTGATAGACCCGCATACTGGCCGTCACCTGATGGAAAGGACCACCATCATATGCAACACCTCCAACATGCCTGTGGCAGCCCGCGAGGCATCGGTCTACACGGCGATGACCATCTGCGAATATTACAGGGCGATGGGAATGAAAGTCCTTCTGCTGGCTGACTCCACTTCCAGATGGGCGCAGGCTCTGAGGGAAATGAGTAACCGTATGGAGGAGCTTCCTGGTGCCGACGCTTTCCCTGTCGACCTTTCAGCCATCATTTCAAGTTTCTATGCACGTGCAGGAATGGTCGTCCTGAACAACGGCAAGACCGGTTCAGTCACTTTCATCGGAACCGTATCCCCTGCAGGAGGAAACCTGAAAGAACCGGTTACGGAGTCTACGAAGAAAGCCGCCCGATGCTTCTATGCGCTCGAACAGAACAGGGCCGACAAAAAGAGATATCCGGCCGTAAACCCTATAGACTCTTATTCGAAATACCTGGAATACCCGGAAATCCGCCGGTACCTGTCGGACACTGTGACTGAAGGCTGGGTGGAAATGGTCGAAAAGACCAAGAACATCATACGTAAAGGAAAGGAAGCCAACGAGCAGATCAACATCCTGGGCGATGACGGCGTTCCTATGAGCTATCACGAAATGTTCTGGAAATCGGAACTGGTGGACTTCGTCATCCTGCAGCAGGACGCTTTCGACCCGGTAGACAGCGTTACGCCTATGGACAGGCAGAGATATATGCTCGAACTGGTTCTGGGTATCTGCGACAGGGAATTCACTTTCGATGATTATGAGAAATGCCGCGACTACTTCAAGGAACTTATCAACCTGCTCAGGCAGATGAACTACTCTGAGTTCAACAGCGACAACTTCAACAAATTCCACGAACAACTCGATAATTTATTGGACAATGGCAACAATTAAGGCATTCCAAAAGACATATACGCAGCTGGAGGCCATCACCAAGGCTACAGTCTCCCTGAAGGCGAAGGGCGTCGCTAACGATGAACTCGCAACAGTGGACGGCAGGCTTGCCCAGGTGGTGAAAACCAAAGGGGACATGGTTACCCTGCAGGTGTTCTCCGGCACTGAGGGCATCCCTACGGATGCCGAAGTTTCATTCCTGGGAGAACCGCCTGTACTGAAAGTCAGCGACCAGCTGGCAGGCCGCTTCTTCAATGCTTACGGACAGCCTATCGACGGAGGTCCTGAAATCGAAGGAGAGGAAAGACAGATCGGAGGCCCGTCCGTAAACCCTTACAAGAGAAGGCAGCCTTCGCAGCTGATCCCTACCGGTATCGCCGGTATCGACCTGAACAACACGCTTGTATCCGGGCAGAAGATCCCGTTCTTCGCAGATCCTGACCAGCCTTATAACAATGTGATGGCAATGGTCGCCCTGCGTGCCGATGTCGACAAGATCATCCTCGGAGGCATGGGTCTTTCCAACGATGATTACCTGTATTTCAGACATGAATTCGAGTCTGCAGGAGCACTGGACAAGATCATAAGCTTCGTCAACACTACCGAACAGCCTCCTGTCGAGAGGCTTCTTATCCCTGACATGGCTCTGACGGCTGCCGAATACTTCGCAGTGGACAAGAACGAGAAAGTGCTTGTACTACTGACGGATATGACACTTTATGCGGATGCGTTGAGTATCGTGAGCAACCGTATGGACCAGATTCCTTCAAAAGACTCCATGCCGGGATCCCTCTACTCCGACCTCGCAAAGATATACGAGAAGGCCGTTCAGCTGCCGGACGGAGGGTCGATCACGATCATAGCCGTAACGACACTGAATGACGGAGACATCACCCACGCTATTCCAGACAACACGGGATATATCACTGAAGGACAGCTATATCTGCGTGCGGATCCTGATTCCGGAAAGATCATTATCGACCCGTTCCGCTCGCTTTCACGACTCAAACAGCTGGTTATCGGAAAACAGACCCGAGAAGACCACAGCCAGGTGATGAATGCCGCAGTACGTCTTTATGCCGATGCGCAGAATGCGAAGACCAAACTGGAGAACGGTTTCGACCTGAGCGACTACGACCTGCGCTGTCTTGACTATGCCAAAGAGTATGCGACCAGACTGCTGGCCATCGACGTAAACATCAAGATAGATGAAATGCTCGATACTGCATGGGAACTGTTCGCCAAATACTTCTCGAAGGCTGAAACCGGTATAAAACAGGCCTTTATCGACAAATACTGGCCTGAGAAATGAATGCAGTGATGATTTCTTCGTTATGCTCATCTCTCAATCCTCACAACCCTAAAGGTTGCTCCGGTATTCGAGATATCGCATGCCTTGAAATCCTCTACTGCATTCAATTCACCCCTACATTCCTAAGTTTCCGGAATTGACGAAGTTATCAACGGAAATACAAAATCAACCACAACTTTTTAGGTTATTTTCGGAGAGAATAAGGAATGAATATGACGAAATTATCTTCGAAAAGAAACAAAAAGGAAAAGATATGGCAATCAAGTTTCAATATAACAAGACCGCGCTGACCGCCTTGGGCAAACAGCTCAAGATGAGGCAGAACGCACTCCCTACCCTGAAGAACAAGGAGTCCGCCCTGCGTCTTGAAGTGCGCAAAGCCAAAGCCTGTTCGCAGAAACTTATAGATGATCTTGATGCCTCTCTGAAAAGATATGACTACCTCGCGGCTCTGTGGAACGAATTCCAGCCAAGCCTTATATCAATACGGGACATCGAACTCGTGACGGTAAAAGTGGCCGGAGTGAAAACGCCTGAACTTAAAAGCATCGACTATGAAATACATGAGTTCAACGCTTTTACCAAGCCGGCATGGTTTGCAGACGGAGTAGCCATTTTGAAAGAACTTTCCCGGCTCGGAATAGAATCCGAGGTATATATGGAAAAGAGCAGGATTCTGGATTTCCAAAGGAAAAAGACCACACAGAAAGTGAATCTTTACGAAAAAGTCCAGATACCAGGATATCAGGAGGCTATAAGAAAGATCAAACGCTATATGGAAGACGAAGAGAATTTGAGCAAGGCGGCTTCCAAGATAGTAAAGCAACGGCATGAAATGGAAGAAGAGGAGGAAATGAGCTATGGTAATTGAAATGACCAAATACTCCTTCATTCTCCTGGAAGAGGAGACTGAGGGCTTTCTGCAGAAGCTCCAGGAACTTGGTGTGGTGGACATCACCAGATCCAGGAAGCCTGTCGATGCCGGCTCTTCTGCCATGATGGAAAAAGCTGCCTCAAGAAAGAAGGCAGTCGGCATACTTAACAAGGTAGACTACACCGAAGATCCTGACCTTCAGGCCATCAAGGAAGCAGCAGAAAAGGCTGCGACAGGAACGGACCTGAGTGTCACGACCCTGCAGACATCCTCCAGGCTGGCGGAACAGGAAGAAAAACTTGCTGTTCTCAGGAAAAAGGCAAAGGATCTGCTGCCATGGGGAAAATTCGACAAGGCAGCCCTTGACGGTCTCGCATCCATAGGATACACCGTCAGGTTCTATACTGTAAGCAGGAAATCCTTCAGGGAAGAATGGAGAAACGAGTATGCCCTACAGGTAGTCTCTGAAGACAGCAACTACGTCAGGTTCGTAACGATAGCGGACAATTCATCCGAATACGGTTTTCCGGTAAACGAATGTGCCGCACCTGATGAATCTTACGAGGATGTCCTTGCCGAAGCGGAAACCGTAAAGCAAGAGATAATAAGGCAGAAAGGCCTGCTTCTCAAACTCAAGGGCCACGTGGATGAAATCCGGAATGAATATACGAAGGAAATCACTGCACTGGATCTGTATCTTGCAGGAGCCACAGGCGAAACCGCCGCGGAAAACCGTCTGAATGTCTTCGTCGGCTTCGCTCCTGTCACATGCGACGCCGCTCTGAAGAAGGAATTCGACGAAATGGGTATCTTCTATCTAAGCGAAAAAGCCACTGAAGAGGATAATCCGCCTATCAAACTGAAAAACAACCGCTTTGCACGCATGTTCGAAGTCCTTACAGGAATGTACGGCATGCCGGAATACAGGGAATACGACCCTACCCCGGTACTCGGACCGTTCTTCCTTCTGTTCTTCGCCCTGTGTCTGGGCGATGCCGGATACGGGATTGTACTGGTTGCCATCAGTTTATTCCTGAAGAAGAAAGTTCCTGGCATGGCAAGCCTTGCCCCTCTCGTAATGACCCTCGGAATAGGATCGTTCTTCATCGGAATCTTCATGGGCACATTCTTCGGATTCAACCTTCTGGAACTGTCCTTTATCCCTGACTGGCTGAAGAAATGCATGCTGTCAGGAGAAGTTGCAGGCTTCCCGGCCGCAATGGTACTGGCAATCGGAATAGGTATCTTCAATATCTGCGTAGCTATGGTAATGAAAGCCATGTGCTATACCCACAGGTTCGGATTCAAGAACACCCTCGGCACCTGGGGATGGACACTGCTCGTTGTCGGCGGAGTCATACTTGGCGGAGTGACGCTTCTCGGACTGCTGCAGTTCGAAGCGGCCAAATGGATATTCATCGTACTGGCCATCATCTCCGGCATAGGCATCTATCTGCTCAATGACATCAAGAGAAACCCTCTGGTAAACATCGGTGCAGGACTGTGGGATACATACAACATGGCTACGGGGATTCTCGGCGACACACTCAGTTTCATCCGTCTGTACGCCCTCGGCCTTGCAGGTGGAATGCTCGGTTCCACATTCAACATGCTCGGCGGGATGCTCATGGACGGCTGCCCTATACCTGGACTCAACTGGCTCCTTTTCGCGCTGATCTTCGTTATCGGTCATGCGCTCAACATAGCCCTGTCCTGTCTGGGAGCATTCGTACACCCTCTTCGTCTGACATTCGTGGAATTCTTCAAGAACAGCGGATACGAAGGCAGCGGGAAACCGTATAACCCTCTTACCCCGGGGAAAGAGGAACTATAATCGACAGTAAAATTGAAAGACAAACAAATTTATTAATAACAAAACATTATGAACGAAATTCTTGGATATCTCGGTTGGGGCCTCATGCTGGGCCTCGCCCTGGTCGGAAGTAGTATCGGAACTACAATCACGGGAAACGCAGCTGAAGGCGCCCTCAAAAAGAATCCTGACAAAGCCACCAGCTACATGATTCTTTCTGCAATGCCTGCCACACAGGGTCTTTACGGCTTCGTCGCCTTCCTCGTATGGCTGTTTGCCGACAAAGACTTCGCTACGGAAGGACCGCTCCTTTTCGGTGTAGGAATCAGTGTAGGACTCGCCTGCCTTATTTCAGCCATCCGTCAGGGTCAGGTCTGCGCAAACGGTATCGTAGGTCTTTCTCAAGGACACAACGTTATGACCCAGACCATGATCTACGCTGCATTCCCTGAGCTTTATGCCATCCTCGGTCTCATAGCATCAATCATGGTAGGACTGTAGCCCTTTCGAATATATATTTAAACGAAACCATCCGGACTTCAAAAGCCCGGATGGTTTTCTTTTTGGGTCGTGTCGTTTTTTCAATGCGTCTATTCATACAGGAATTCGAATTCATCGACATACAGCACACTGCCGAGTCCGCCGGTGAAATAGTCGCCTTTATAGCTGGCACACGAAATGACAACGGCGTAAGTCGGAGTCGCCTCCGGTCGCCAGTATTCGAGATCGAGAGTGAACTCCCTGTATTTGCCGTCTGTGTCCTCATCGCTTTCAAACTTTCCGTATGCGATTATGCTTTCGTTCTCCGGGGTCTGGTCCATGAAAATGCCCTGTGCGGTATCTACAGTGAACGGATGATCCCAGTCAGTAAGAATAACCAGCAGCTGGCATTTGTCCATAGTACCCTTGAGATGCTCATACGGAGCCTTGGCATAATTTACCACCGCAGGTTTATAGCAATAATACCCTTTCAGGGCAGACGGCCTGCCTGAAAACGGAGTTCCCCAGTCGAGAACCGCACCTATATTTCCTGAAAACGAAGCCTGCCTGAACTCGCCCGTATACAGGTTTCCGGCGGCAAACATCACTACGTTCATGCTTTCAAGTTTTGCTGCAGCCTTATTGTCAGGATCATCCGTCGCCAGGAACTCATATTCCGGAACAGTCGGGTTCCTTCTCAGAAGGGCAGTCCCCCCATTGGCGGTATCCCATATTTTGACAGTCTCATTCAAGTTAGGATACCATGTTCCTTTGTCATTCATCCACCATTCGTCGAAGCCCATATTCCTGATCTGCTGCGGACTGTCAGTCGTGAAGTCGACAGCCGTACCGGCTTCGCCATCCAAAACAAGCCGCACGGAATACATTGTCCCTGCCGCAAGATCCGTAATGGAAGCCGAGAGGTTAATCCCGTCGACAGATGATGCATCGACCTTTACATCTTTCCATTCTTCCGAACCTGTACGGTACTGGATGACAGGAAGCATATTCGGATCATCGGATGCAAACTCAGCCTTTATATCGGCATGATAGCACCATGGAATCACCGACGTGATTTCCGGTCTGACATTACGCTGTGTCACGTTGAGAGTCCACTCTGTCGATACACCGTTCTCATCCACCCTGAATGTATTCGGAGAAGAACAGTCAAGCGTTATCGGGAATGTGCATTCGATCCCGGTACCGTCCTTGACAAGGTAAATCACCGAACCTTCAATACCAAGCTTCATTGCAGTTATCCTGACATCTGAAAGGCTCTGGTTCTGCGTGACCGTCAGCGAAACCGTATTGTTTTCAAAATCGAATACAGCTTCATCCGCCTGGTTCTCGCACCTGACATAACGTTCTACCGGCATTGTAGCGGAAATGGTCCATTCATAATCCTGATAGGTACTTATCACGACCACCTTAGGCTCCGAAAGGTCTATGGTTTCCCCGACAGCGAATGAGCGGTCTTCGCATCTGGCACCTGCGGAAAGACGGAACTCGGTTATCTCCAGAGCGGTTATATCCGCAGTTTCCGACAGTTCTACCTGCACAGTCCGGCCGGAAGGATCAATTTCCGACCTCACCTGGCCCGAAACCTCGAATGCCGTTATGTCGCCGTAAACTCTCGGATACGACATGTCGTTTTCAATGAGGCAAGAATGAAATCCTCCCAACGCTACAGCCAGAAGGACATATATCGCTTTTTTCATATGGAAAATGAATTAATTGCCGGATTTCTTCATCCTGTGATCCCCTGTCGGGATATAGAATGAAAGTCCGAAACCTATGGAAAAGATATTCAGTTTGAAATTTGCGCCGCTCTGCTCCATCTCGCTGTGCTCGACCTGATTCGTGGTCTGGACCACCTTCTGGTAGTCGAAACCGAGAAGACCGACAGACACTTCAAGGGCTACTTCATTGGTGATGAAGGCACATAGTCCAGGGACAAGACCGAGCTCGAAACTGTAGATGTCCTGATAGGTTCCGAACTTGTCGCCTTCATCGCGCTTATAGCTTTCTGCCTGGCCGTATCCTCCCGTTGCCCTGATTTCCGTAAACATTGCGAACCGTTTGCTGTTGGCGAAAGGAAGATAGTTTCGAAGGGTGACGGAGCCGGTATAGGCCTGTTTGAAATAATTGAAATCTTTCACGTCAAGACCGAGGTCATCGGAAAGGGTAAGGCTGAGATTGCCCACTCCCAGAGTCGAACGGTCATAGTCGAAACGCACACCTACGGAAAGATTGTCTTTAAGGAAATAGGATACATACGGAGAAATACCGAAAGAGAGCATGTTTCCGTGAATGTCGCCCAAAAGGTTGAACAGCATCGAATAACCTGAATCGGCAGCCCCGTTGCCTATACTGTAATTGCTGTATGAAAACGAAACGCCGGCTCCGACTGTACCTTTAGGTATGAAGACCGAATTCTGCCGGCCGATTCCCCTGTCGAAAGGCTCTACCAGCTTCTTTGCCTTTTTCCCTGCGGTCACTATGGACTCGTTTTCCAAAGCCGATCCGGAAGATTCACCGTAGACCGGAACTACGGCCGCACCCAGTGCGACAGCAATGATCAAAAATAGCGATTTGTATTTCATGGTAAAAGCTTATACGTCTCACATAAAGGTACAAAAGTATTATATTCCTCTTTTAAATCCAACATTTTCAGCTTATTTATCTGCTGACAGAACACATCCGGCGGTTTTTATGCATGAGATTGTCCGATTTTTTTTAGTATTTTTGCAGAAATTTGGCTTAAAAGGACATATGGCTGACGAGACAGTAAACTATACCGGCGACAATATCAAGACATTGGAGTGGAACGAGCATATCCGCAAAAGGGCGGGCATGTATATCGGAAGACTCGGTAACGGAGATAATCCGGGAGACGGAATTTACGTTCTGCTTAAAGAGGTAATCGACAACTCGATAGACGAGTTCACAATGGGCTATGGAAAGGCCATAAACATAACCATTGAAGGAAAGGAAGTGACTGTCAGGGACTTCGGAAGAGGAATCCCTCTGGATAAAGTCGTGGATGTCGTGAGCAAGCTCAACACGGGCGGAAAATTCGATGATGCCGCCTTCAAGAAATCTGTAGGGCTCAACGGCGTAGGTACGAAGGCCGTCAACGCCCTTTCCTCTTCATTCCGTGTGGAATCTTTCCGTGACGGAAAAGTGTCTTTTGCGTCTTTCAGCCGTGGCGAACTGCTCGGATCCGGCATGGACGATACCAAGGAAAAGAACGGTACCCTCACCAGATTTACTCCGGACGATGAAATGTTCGGGGACTTCGCATATAATATGGAATATGTGATTTCGATGGTGAAGAATTATGCGTATCTGAAAAAAGGTCTCACACTTAATGTAAACGGCACCGCATATTCTTCAAAGAACGGCCTGCTGGACCTTATAAACGACAGCATGTCCGAGCAGCCGATCTATCCGCCGGTCCATCTGGAAGGAGATGATATCGAAATAGTTCTCACGCATGGAAACAGCTACGGGGAAAATATCGTTTCTTTCGTGAACGGCCAGAATACAAGGGACGGCGGAACGCATCTGGCTGCATTCAGGGAAGCCATAGCCAAGACCATAAAGGAATTCTTCAAGAAGGATTACGCTCCAGAAGACATCAGACAGGGCATTGTCGGTGCCATAAGCATACAGATCCAGGAACCGCATTTCGAATCGCAGACAAAAATCAAGCTCGGCTCCACTTACATGTGGGAAAAGACTGTCAAAAATGATGACGGATCTCTCAGTACAGACAGGGGCCCGACAATCAGGTCATTCGTCAACGACTTCATAAAGACCAATCTGGACAACTACCTGCACATGCACAAGGATGTTGCGGCAGCCATGCAGGACAAGATCATAGCATCCGAGCAGGAACGGAAGGAAATCTCCGGCATACAGAAAAAGACAAAAGAAAGGAACAAGCGCACCAATGTCTACAACAAAAAGCTGCGCGACTGCAAGGTGCACTATAATGACAGACTGCCGGCAGGAAAGCAGGAGCTGGCAGAGCAGACAAGCATCTTCATTACAGAGGGGGATTCTGCAAGCGGAACCATAACCAAAGCCAGGAACGCCGAGACCCAGGCTGTGTTCAGCCTGCGGGGAAAGCCGATCAACTGCTATAAGGAAAGCCGTAAGAAAGTCGCCGAGAATGAAGAACTCAGCCTTTTGATAGCGGCTCTCGGTGTGGAAGATGACATGGCGGACCTCAGATACAACAACATCATTGTCGCCACCGATGCCGATGATGACGGAATGCACATCCGCATGCTGGTGGTCACTTTCCTGCTGAAATATTATCCTGATCTGGTACGCAGAGGTCACGTGCACATACTCCAGACTCCCCTTTTCAGGGTAAGGAACAAGAAAGAGACCCGCTACTGCTACAGCATCGAAGAAAAGGAAGCGGCGATAAAGGCATTGAAGACAGGTGTGGAAATCACCAGGTTCAAAGGTCTCGGGGAAATTTCGTTCGAGGAATTCAAGAATTTCATCGGCGAAGACATCAGACTCGATCTCGTACAGCTCAGCGACGAGGAATCGATCGCCGAACTCATGGAATTCTACATGGGAGACAACACTATCGACAGACAGAATTTCATCCGACAGAACCTCCGTTCGGAAGAGGAACTGGAAGATGTCAACATCTAATATTATGTGGAAAAAATTTTGCGGATTCTTGCTCAGATCAATGGGATGGACGGCCGTAGACCCCCCTGTCCCTGAAGACAAATGCGTTATCCTCGGTGTTCCGCACACCTCTATGTGGGATTTCGTCGTATCATATCTGTATTATACATCGGTAGGAGGCAAAGCCAACGTGATGATCGCCAAGGAGTTCTTTTGGTGGCCTCTCGGCTCTTTGCTGAAGGCGCTGGGTGCTGTGCCGGTCGACAGAAAAAGCCCTACCTCGCTGATGGTAAGCCTTATCCACGAAATGAACAAGGCAAAGAAAATGCACCTCGCCATAGCTCCTGAAGGCACAAGAAAAGCCGTAAAAAGGTGGAAGACAGGTTTCCATACCATAGCTCAGGAATGCAATATTCCGGTATATCTGGGCTATTTCGACTGGAAGACCAAACGTGTCGGCAGAGGACAGAAATTCGAAATTACCGATGATGCCAGAGCCGACATGCAGCGCATCCAGGAAATCTATGAGCGGATGCATATGGAAGGCAAACATCGGGAAGGATATGTAACACATTAGATTCCGGCAAGATGAATATCATATCCAAACGACTGATGAAATTGCGGGAGAGATATATAGATACTTTAGGCAAACTATATGAATACTCTACCACAGTATATGAAAAGAACAGGCTGTCGCAGATGCTGGACTCCGACATGGGATATACCTATGGAAGTTTCAAGCGCAAGTGCGATGAACTTTCGCACCATCTGTCCCGGTACGGAATCGGCGCCGGCGACCGGGTGGCTATCCTTTCCCAGAATATGCCGAACTGGACAGTGGCCATGTTCTCCCTGGTACCTTTCGGCAGGGTTTCCGTCCCGATCCTCCCGGATTCGTCCGAAAACGAGGTAACGAATATTCTCACGCATTCCGGAAGCAAGGCCATCTTCGTTTCCAAAAGGCTGCTGCACAAGGTCAGCCAAGAATGCAGGGACAGGATGGTGCTGGTGATAGACATAGAAACTTTTGAAACCATCCAGAGAGATGACGAGGCTTTCACATGCGACGGGAAAGTCTCCCAGCCGCTTCCCGACGACCTTGCAACCATCATCTACACATCCGGAACCACCGGTAACGCCAAAGGCGTAATGCTCAGCCACAGGAACCTGTGTTCCAATATAACAGCCTCTCTGCATGCCCATAAATGCACTGAGAAGGACGTATGGCTGTCCATCCTGCCGATGGCTCATACATACGAGCTTAGCATCGGTGTACTCTACCCTATATTCTGCGGGGCCTGCGTTTATTACATCCAGAAGCCCCCTACTCCTTCGGTCCTGCTTTCCGCAATGAAAACCGTAAGGCCGACCGTGATGCTTTCAGTGCCTCTTATCATAGAAAAGATCTACAGGAACAGCGTCGTCCCTACAATAAGGAGAAGCCGTGTTCTCAAATGGATGAAAGCCCATGCCTACAATCTGCTGTGCAAACTGATAGGCATGAAACTGAAAACCACTTTCGGAGGCAGGCTGAAGTTCTTCGGCATCGGAGGATCGAAACTCGACATCACGGTAGAAAAATTCCTGAAAAAGGCCGGATTCCCGTATGCTATCGGCTATGGACTTACCGAGACTGCTCCGCTTATCTGCAATGCCGGAGTCAAATATACAAATCCCGGCTCGACAGGAGTCGCGGCTTATGGGGTAACGGTCAGGTTGCTGAATGTGAACCCTGAAACCGGTGAAGGAGAGATTGTCTGCAAAGGAAACAATGTAATGCTCGGATATTACAAGGATCCGGCAAGGACCCGTTCGGTATTCACCGATGACGGATGGTTCCGCACCAATGATCTGGCAACCGTCGACGAAAAAGGACGCTATTACATAAAGGGGCGTCTCAACAACATGATTCTCGGTCCTTCCGGAGAAAACATCTACCCTGAGGAAATCGAGAATGTCATCAACAACATGGACGAAGTCAATGAATCACTGGTAGTCGAACGTAACGGTCGTCTGGTGGCCCTGGTCCAGTTCAATGACAATATCATAAACTGGAATCAGGAAGGCGAGGACCAGTTTTTCGAGAAGCTGGAGGCACGTAAAAAGGCCATACTGAACTATGTCAACAAGCATGTCAGCAAATTCTCGAAGATCAACGAAGTAGAAGTTATGAAAGAGCCTTTCGAGAAGACCGCGACGCAGAAAATCCGCAGGTTCAAGTATAAGAAAGATTCGGATACGTCATCCTCCGAGACGGAAGGGAAAAAGAAAGAAAAATAATGAACTGCAACTATAAAAAATCCGGGCTTCTGATGAAGTCCGGATTTTTTATATGCTCTTCGCTGTATTATTCAGCTACAACTTCAAACTTGACAGTACCTTTGATATCCTTATAGCATTTTACTGATGCCTCATAAGTACCGAGCTCTTTTACAGAGTCTGATACGATAGTGATATCTTTCTTGTCGATTTCAACACCTGCAGCAACAAGGGCGTCTGCAATCTGTGCGGTAGTAACGGAACCGTAGATTTTTCCGGACTCGCTGACTTTGACAGCCACTTTTACTGCTACCTCGCCAAGCTTGGCTGCAAGAGCCTCAGCATCGGCACGGAGTTTTGCCTCCTTGTGGGCACGCTGACGGATATTTTCAGCGAGAACCTTCTTTGCAGATGGAGTAGCGAATATAGCCAATCCCTGAGGAATGAGGTAGTTGACTGCATATCCTGTCTTAACCTCCACGACATCGTCTGCGTGGCCGAGATTAGCCACATCTTTCTTCAGTATGATTTCCATATATCTGTCCTCCTTATTTCAAAAGATCGGTTACGTATGGGAGAAGGGCAAGATGCCTTGCACGCTTTACGGCCTGAGCCACTTTCCTCTGGAACTTCAGTGAAGTACCGGTGAGACGGCGAGGAAGTATTTTACCCTGCTCGTTAAGGAATTTCTTGAGGAACTCTGCGTCCTTGTAATCGACATATTTGATACCTGCCTTTTTAAAACGGCAATATTTTTTTCTCTTTACCTCTACTGTAGGAGGGTTGAGATAACGTATTTCGTTGTTCTGTGCCATGATTCTTACTCCTTGTTCTGTTTGTTAGCTCTTCTCTTCTCTGCATAGGCGATGGCATGCTTGTCCATTGCGAATGTGAGGAAACGGATAATCCTCTCGTCACGACGATACTGGGTCTCGAGTACATCGATGAACTGAGTATCGGCCTTGAACTCGATAAGATAATAAAAACCAGTGGTCTTCTTCTGGATAGGGTAAGCAAGCTGCTTCAGTCCCCAATCCTCTTCGTACACCACCTCACCGCCATTTTCCTTGATGAGGCCGACGTACTTAGCAACCGCTTCCTTCATCTGAGCTTCAGACAAAACGGGAGTTGCAATGAAAACGGTTTCGTACTGTTTGATCATTTTGCTTGTAATTAATTGTTTTATTAATAAATACAGTCCTTTTCAGAACGGAAAGTCCTCAAAAGGGCTGCAAAGATAGATATTATTTTCCATTAAAACAAATCAATGCGCATGAACCTCTATTTGATTCTGTATGGAAGATTTTCATACAAGGCGTATTTCTTGGCCTTGCGTATCCATTTCTGCTCTTCTGTCTTCATATGGGAACGGGCCTCTTCGGCAGAAACCGTACCTTCGACGAAACCGGCAAGCACCGGGTCCGCAAGTTTGGAGTAAAATTCCCCGTAAAGTTCGAAGACCGGATATCTTTCATGAAAATGCCGCATCAGCTGGAGAGTATGCATAAGCGAATGGTATTCGGCTCCCGGTTCCAGGATTATCTGATAGCCGTAGCATTTATGACCGGCATATTTCCCGCATGCAGGAGTAAAAGAACACGGACGCATAAGAACGCCGGCCGGCTGCGGAAGCGGCTCGAACCTGTCAGTCTTGACAAAAGGAGCGCCGATATATTCATAAGGACGGGAAGTGCCGATCCCTGGAGTGACGTTGGTGTTGTTCCAAAGCCCGCCACCGCTATACATGTCGCATGTGAAAAGGCCCGGGATATCGGACGCCGGAGCTATAGTCCATGGCATCAGCCTCCTTCCGGACTCCGAAGCCATGGCTGAAATGACATGAAGAGGATACTTCGCACCTATCTCACTATGGTACAGATTGGCCAGTTCACCTAATGTAAGACCGTGACGGTGTGCCACCTTCGGCACGTACTGCTCGCATTCCCCTACCGGCATCGACCCTTCAACAGTACGTCCTGCCGGATTCATATGGTCTACAACATAAAGCGACGGGGCTTCTTCACCCATATCTTTCATGCAGGACATCAGGCGGAAGACATCCCTGGTATAGTTGAAGTATCTCGATCCCGTATCCTGGATTTCGACTACCAGAGCACTGAGGCCTTTCAGTTCATCGGTGGAAAACTCAATATGGTTCGTATCCGGAGTAAGTTCGGTGTCTGCCGGGGAAAATATCCGCGCAAGGTTACCGCGCTCCCGGAACAGATCATACAGATACATGCCCTTGTCGGCATCCCAGCAGTTCTGCGTACAGAAGCAGCCGACTTTCCCTTCCATGAGAGACTTGTCGAGCTGCTCCTCCAAAGGTGTCGTCCTAAAAGAAAACATCCTTTATTCCTTTATAATATCCCGTGCAATACCGATGATATCTTCCGCCAGCTTTTCAGCCTGGGCCGCATCGGGAGCTTCGGCATAAATCCTGATAATGGGTTCAGTATTCGATTTTCTGAGATGTACCCATTTCTTTTCTGATTCGAATGAAATCTTGACCCCGTCGATATCGTTGATGTTTTCTGAGGAATAGATTTCTTTCATCTTATTTAAGATCTTATCGATCAAGGATTTGTCGGAAAGCTGTATCTTGTTCTTGGCGATAGTGTACTGCGGATATGTCCCGAGGAGCTCCGTTACCTTGCATTTCCTATATGCGAGGTTTGTCAGGAAGAGGGCGATACCCACCATTGCATCCCTGCCATAATGAAGGGCAGGATAGATGACCCCTCCGTTTCCTTCACCGCCTATAAGCGCTCCGCATTCCTTCATTTTCGTAGTTACGTTCACCTCTCCTACCGCAGCGGAAAAATACTCGCCGCCGAACTTTTCAGTCACATCACGGAGTGCCCTTGATGAAGAAAGGTTGGAAACGGTAGTGAAAGTATAAGGGGAAACAATGTCTTCAATGGCCGCACCGGTCCGGGAAGCCTTGTCATATATCCTTGAAAGGAGATAATCCGCAACGCTTACCAATGTATACTCCTCTCCGAAAGGTGTCCCGTCTTCACATATGAGGGCAAGCCTGTCCACATCCGGATCGACTGAAATCCCCAGGTCGGCATGATTCTTCACCACGGCTTCGGAAAGTCCTGTAAGATTGGCCGGAAGCGGCTCCGGATTATGAGCGAAATGTCCGTCAGGAGTGCAGTTGAGCTCGATGCATTCGACTCCGAGCCTCTTGAGCAGCCGTGGCATGATGATGCCTCCGACCGAGTTCACGGCATCGAGTACGACCTTGAATCCGGCTTTCCTTACAGCCTCGGCATCCACTGCCTCGAGTGCCAGTACGGCATCGATATGCCTGTCGGTAAAATCAGATTCACACACGGTTCCGAGTTCTTCGACCTGAGCGAAATCGAATTCTTCGCTGTCCGCGCATGCAAGTATGGCGGCACCTTCTTCCGCATTCAGGAATTCGCCTTTTTCATTCAGAAGTTTCAAGGCATTCCACTGCATGGGATTATGCGATGCGGTCAGGATTATTCCGCCGTCGGCTTTCTCGAAAATGACCGCCATCTCTGTCGTAGGGGTAGATGCAAAACCGGCCTTGATGACATCCACTCCGCAGGCAATCAGCGTCCCGCAGACAATATTCTCCACCATTTCCCCTGAAATACGGGCATCCTTACCGACTACCACGCGATACCTCTCCCCCGGTCCTTTCGGTCTGCGCTCCCTCAGTTTTACACAATAGGCATATGTGAATTTAACGATATCCACAGGGGTAAGAGCCTCGCCCGGAGCCCCTCCGATCGTTCCCCTGATTCCTGAAATAGATTTGATAAGAGTCATTTCAATGAAATATTAAAAACCTGACATATAAAGAAAAGCATAAACAAACAAAAATACGACAAACAAGATATTTTTACAAATTTTATAGTATTTTTGCCGCCGCTTTCACGGAAAAGCACAGGGAAAATGTTGAATCCGTCGCAAATACGACACTGAATATTAGGACAATGAGAGCAGTCTGGACTATTCTTCTTCTTATAACATCGAACATTTTCATGACTTTTGCCTGGTACGGACATCTCAAGCTCCAGGAAATGAAGATTTCCTCAAGTTGGCCTCTGATACTTGTAATTCTTTTTTCATGGGCAGTGGCGTTCTTCGAATACTGCGCACAGGTTCCGGCCAACAGGATCGGCTTCAACGGAAACGGAGGTCCGTTCTCGCTCATGCAGCTCAAAGTCATCCAGGAAGTCATATCGCTGACAGTCTTTACGGTAATAGTCACGTTGATGTTCAAGGGACAAGGTCTCCAGTGGAACCATCTTGCCGCGTTCGTCTGTCTGATTATGGCGGTTTTCTTCGTTTTTCTGAAATAAAACATGACACGGATGCAAAAAAATTTGGAAGTAAAGAAAACTTGCCATATCTTTGCAATCCCAAAAATAAAACGCTCGGCTCGTATAACGGTTAGTACTCAAGATTCTCAATCTTGCAATCGGAGTTCGATTCTCCGGCCGAGTACAAAGAAAGGCTCCTAATCATCTGATTAAGAGCCTTTTTATTTTTATTGTAAGACCATTCAGCGAGATGCTTTATACTCTTTCCACAGCCGCTTGATATCATCACGGATCAGATAGGACGCAGGACCTATGACATTGCCATGGTTGAAACCTTCAAGCTGGTAAAGTTCGACCGGATGACTGAAATATTCCAGCAATGCATACAGATGAAGGTTCTCTTCATAGCGTGCCAGCATTTCCAGATCATCATCACCGGTAATCAGCATCAGAGGGGCACCCTCTTTGCGGACATTGTTGGAAGGGGCATACTCATCGATGAGAGGTATATCACGGGAAAGACCACGTTCCGCCTTGATCGTATAATGGGTTGCCGTCTGGCCGCTGACCGGATAGGCTTTGGCTATACGGTCGGCATCAGCACCGCAGGCCGCCATATAATCCTTTGCAAGAACCAGCATCAGTGTAAGATATCCTCCGGCAGAATGCCCTCCGACATAAATCTGGTCCGGAGTACCTCCATATTCGGCTATATGTTCGAAAACCCAGGCCATGGCCTGAGCGGCATCCTCTATGTATGAAGGGCATTTGGCTTTCGGAGAAAGTCTGTAATTGACATCGACTACAGCAAAGCCCTGACCGCGGAATTCCTGCAGCAACGACTTGGAACCGCCTTCGAGGCCGCCGCCATGAAACCACACCAAGGTAGCAAAACCGTCTGTATTCTCCGGATAATAGATATCGAGCCTGCATCTTTCCAGACGATAGGCATCTGTTTCATCTTCCGACACATAGCTGATATCTTTCAAATGTCTGTAACCGGGTTCTGCACTACTGGCAATACCGGCATCGGCAGCACTTGCCTGCAGAGAAAAGCAGGCGGCAGCCACCAGGAAAATCATATAGGCAAACGTTTTCATATTATTTAAAGAATATTTATTCAGCAATAACCACACATGAAGGCATATCCTCAGCAAACCTGAGTTTCGTCCCAGAATATGTCAGGGCTCCCGAGTCCGGGTCTATGCCGTATACCTCGACAGTCCTGTCATCCCGGCATGCTACCAGCATTGCAGTCCCGTCAGGAGTAATTGCAAAATTACGCGGATGCTTCCCTGTCCTGCAGTATCCTGTCTTTATGACAGAGCCGTCATCCGCCACTGAAAACACCGAAATGCCGTCTTTTTTAAGACGGTGCGACGTATACAGGAAGCGGCCTGAAGGATGGATGCGGATATCGGCGCTTCCGCCTGCACGGTTCTCATCGGCCAGCAGTCTGGAATCAAGCTCAAAGACGGGGTTTCCGTCGCCGTCGAAAGAATAACTGAAAACCAGCAGTTCTCCAGAGAGTTCGGTAAGGCAATAAAGTCTGTGCCTTCCGGCGTCTACGGCCATGTGTCTTGGGCCGCTGCCTTCTCCGCAGAGTATGTCTGCATCCGGAAGGCAGGTCAGGACAGGGGAATGATACCTGCATTCAAGGACAGGACCGTCCATATGATCGGACACTTTCATGACCCTTATCCTGTCTGCTCCCAGGTCCGTGGCAAGGAGATAGCGGCAGGAAGCCCCGTCCTCTGCAGGAAGGAACTTCAGCTGATGTATGTGAGAAGATTCCTGCCTTGTCTTAACCGGACCGCTTCCTTTGAATTCCAGACGCTGCAGCAGTTCCGCGACTGCACCGTCTTCATCCACACGGAAAACCGACAGGGAGCCGCTTCCGTATTCGGCAGTCATAAGGGTATGCCCCTCCCTGTCAAAAAGAAGGAAACACGGATCCCGTCCAATATCGGAATTGCTTCCTGTCATGGAAAGCATTATGTCATCTGCAAAAGAGTATATGCCCGAATCCACGCCGTTTTCGGAAACCGCATACACATCATAGATTCCGTCCCTGTCATTTTCTTCACCAAGAGCTATATAGGAAGGATTGGCTACGTCCGCCTTGCCGAGGAAGGTGAAAGAGCCGTCCGACGGGACAAAGATATACCGGTACAGTCCGCTGCCGTAAGTGCCGACATAGACGACCTGACCTTCGGAAATTCCGGAATTTCCGGCCGGTTTCTTCCTCTGACACAGCCAAACGGACAGACACACTGCAATGGCCAGCAAAGCCGTCACTGCAGCCAGTATTTTAGGTCTATTCATTACAGTACACGTTATTCAGTTCAAAGATAACATGATTTTAACTAAATTTGCAACCCCGAAAACCGGATATTTCAACTATTATGACATCAAACAGACTGAAAATAAAATCCCTACCCGCCGATTTCAACGTTGAAGAAAGGGTCGCTATGGCCAGAGAAAATTTCAGAAGCCGCGGATATAACTGCTGCCAGGCGGTATTGCTGGCATACAGCGATGTGCTCGGACTGGATGAAGACACTGTCGCCACCCTTGCTTCGGGACTCGGAGGCGGAATGGGCCGCCTCCGGGAAGTATGCGGCAGCGTAACCGCCATGTTCATGATAACCGGCTTTATCCACCCGGCAGCCGATCCGACGATAAAATCCGACAGGACGGCCAACTATGCACTCGTACAGGAAGCTGCGGCAAAGTTCAGGGAGATAAACGGCTCCATCATATGTAAAGAACTGCTTGGAATCGTCCCGAAGAGTCCGGTAGGAAAAAACGGAATAGCGCTACCGGCGTACCAGCCGTCCGCACTTCCTGCAGAATCCCCGGAACCGTCGGACAGGACTCCGGAATATTATCAAAAGCGGCCTTGCGAAGAACTGATAGGGATTTCCGCCAGAATAATGGGCAATATGATTCTCGAAAACCTATCTTGAGGCAGCCGCTTTTTCTTTCTGTCTCTGTGTCAGCGCCCTCTGAAAAGCCCTGGCATTTTTCAGATGCTCTCCATAAGTCACTGCAAATCTGTGAGTTCCGTTAAATTCCGGACTCGCACAGAAATATATGTACCCATGCTCATCAGGATGGAGAACAGCCTCGATGCATGCTTTGGGAGGGACATTGATCGGTGCGGGAGGCAATCCTTTGTATTTATAAGTATTATAAGGTGAATCTACTTTAAGATGTTTTTTCAGTATCCTGTCAAGAGTATAGTCATAACAGAATGCTATTGTCGGATCCGCCTGAAGTTTCATGCCTTTATGGAGACGGTTCAGGTATACGCCGGCGATTACAGGATACTCGGACTCCTTTAGAGTCTCCCCGCTGACTATGGATGCCATCACCGACACTTCATATGGAGTCAGTCCCTGGGCCTGAGCGGCCGATCTGCGCTCCTGCGTCCAGAAAACATCGTATTCTTTCTTAAGCCTGTCGAATATGTCCTTTACCGATGAAGTCCAGTACATCTGGTAGGTATCCGGCAGGATCATGGCAAAGACGGTCTCGGGAGTAAAACCGTATCCTGCAAGGAACGAACTGTCATTAAGGGCTCTTGCCACCTGCGATGAATCCACCATCATCTGCCTGCCTATCTTTTCGGCAAGACGGCCCTTGTTCCTGATAGTTCCGGAAAGTATCATGTTCTGCGGAGTCTGCCATCCGCGGGAAAGCATTCTTGCGACATAAATCGCGGTAAATGAAGGTTCGATGACATATCTTCCCGGCTTTATGGCAGTGTCGAGATGTTCTTTCCCGGATGCACGCTCAAGACTGCCGCGCCGCAGCGCCCCTGCTCCGCTGACAAGCGAATCTATTGCCTCGGAAACGCCTGTATCGGGATACACATATAGGATATAATCCTTTGAAAAACAAGGTCTTCTATTATCATTCCAATACCGGCATACAATAAAGGCAAGAACTCCTGAAACAACCGCAAGGCACACAGCTACGGTCAGGATCGTGTATTTTTTTCTGTCAGCTCCCATCTGTTTTCTGTTAATGCTATGGATATCATCTCAACAAGACCGTATCGCCTTCCTTGAGAATATGGTCCTCGGTAAATCCGTTAAGTTTCATGATAGAGTTCAGCCTTACCGCAAAACGCTGTGAAATGTCGGCCAGGGTTTCGTTCCCTTCAGCGATGTATTTGTCAAGATGGGAAGCGGCCTTCTTTTTTTTCGGCTGAAGGTACACTATAGTACCTGGAAGGAGCTCCTTGTCGCTGCGGACATCGTTGAAATACAGAATCTCACGCGGGAAGAGGCTATAGAGCTTCGCTATGGAAGCGTATGTCTCGCCTTCGGCTGAATATACGAATGCAACTCCGTTCTGGGAATACAAGTGGCGTGACAGAGAGAACCTGAATTCCGAATCCGATCCTTCATAAAGGCGCGGTTCTTCCAGCACGGTAGGAGATTCGGGAATCCTGCTTCCCGGAGCTACGGTGATCGTTTCCGGCCTCTCCTCTTTCATGGCTACTCCGACAGCTGTCGTATCTCCGGCCGTAACCGGAACTGCCGCAGCCTTCTTCCTGAGCCTGCGTGCTTCTTTACGCGCAAGCCTGTTCTGTCTGCGGATGGCCTTTGCATCCGTCTGGTCGAAACGGGAAAGTCCGTATGTTTCTATAATGGATATAAGCTTGCGCGGATATGACGGATCGGTAGCATATCCGGCGCGTTTGAGACCGTGCGCCCAGCCTTTATAGTCAGTAGTCTTCAAATCGAACAGCGGCTTGTACCTGTCCCTGTAGCGCAGGAAATCGGAATGGTCTTTATATGAATCCGAAACGGATTTGTATTTGCGGAAACATTCATTCCTTTTTTCCGCATCGATATACACTCCAGGACCTTTCCAGTCATGGCACTTGATGCCGAAATGATTATTGCCCTTGGTCGCCAGATATGACTGTCCGTTGGCTGACTCCAGCATTCCCTGCGCCAGTGTTATGCTGGCAGGGACTCCGCTGCGGAACATTTCATCCACTGCCATCTGGGCATATTTTTCTATATATGCCTCCTGGGCAGACTGCTTCTGTGCTGCAGCTGACAGCGGGAAAGACACAAATGATATGAAAATGAATAGATTGGAGAAAATTCTGTTCATATACCCGTAAAATGAGTGACAAAAATAGCGATATTTTATTTCAGTTCCGACTTTTTCAACGGTATCTCTACCTTGTCGAGTTCATGTGCCAGAAACGTCTCCGGAAAAACTGCCTTTGTCTGTTCTAAAAAAGGAGTCAGATCAGAAAAGCGTGAAGAATAATGTCCAATGACAAGTCTGCCCGCCCCGGCTTCAAGAGCGCATCTTGCCGCATCTTCAGTCGTAGAATGGAAAGTCTTTACAGCCAATTCCTTCATTTCTGCAGGGTATGTCGCCTCATGGTACAGAAGATCCACCCCTCTTACCCATCCGGAAAGTTCCGGGAAAGGTGCCGTATCGCTGCAGTATGCATAGCTGCGCGGCACATACGGTTTATATGCGGCTTCTTCAGACCGGATGATTTCCTCTGTTCCTCCGGTGACGGAAGCCCGCACTACGTCTTCGCCCCTTTTCAAGGTACCTATTTCAGCAAGGGTCAGCCCGTATTTCCCGATACAGTCTTTCTTTACGTTGAAAGCAGGCTCTTTCTCCCTGACGATGAAACCGTATGTCTCGATCCTGTGATGCAGCGGGAAAGCCAGGACTTCAATGGTTCTGGTCTGGAATACGGTCTCGGGACATTTGCATTCGAGCGGATGAAGTTCGACTGCGAAACGCAGGCCTTCACCGAATGTCTTCAGGAAGAAATCAAGTACGGGGCGGAAAGAGACCGGCGCGAAAATATTCAGGACTGAAGTCCGTCCCAGCATCCCCATCGTACTCAGCAGTCCGAAAATTCCGAAAATATGGTCACCATGGATATGCGACAGGCACACGGTATCGATCTTAAGGAAAGATATTCCCATCCTGCGCATCTGCATCTGGGTCCCTTCTCCGCAATCAATCAAAAACAAGCGCCCATGCACATCAAGTACATGAGCGCTGGAATATCTGTCTGAAGTGGGCAGGGCCGAAGCCGTGCCCAGAATATTCAGCGTGAAATTCATCTGCAGGACAGATTATTCACCTTTCTCAAGCTTGTCTTTGAGAGCAGCCAGTTCTGAAATGTCACCGAGAGTGGTCTTCTCGAGGTTAGAGCTGATCTTCTTGATGGCCTTCTTGGTACTGTCTCCCTCGCTTGCCGGCTTGCCTGCAGCCTTAGGCTCTTCAGCGGCAGCATAAGTCTTCACATGAGAAAGAGTGATTTTCTTGGTGCTGCGTTTGAGCTCGATCACTTTGAATGGAAGCACATCTCCTGCGACAGGCATAGAACCGTCTTCCTTAACAAGATCCTTAGAGTGGCAGAAGCCTTCTACATCGCCGTCAAGGGTAACTGTCGCTCCTTTGTCGGAAATGCTTGCGATGGTTCCGTTATGGACAGAGCCGACTGAATATGTGCTTTCAACCTCATCCCAAGGGTTAGGAAGGAGCTGTTTGTGTCCGAGACTGAGCTTATGATTTTCCTCATCGAAATCAAGGATCATCACATCGATCTTGTCACCCGGCTGAACGAACTCTGACGGATGTTTGATCTTTGTCCATGAGATATCGCTGATGTGAACAAGACCCTCGACACCTTCCTCAAGTTCTGCGAATACGCCGAAGTTAGTGACATTGCGTACGATAGCAGAATGTTTTGAACCGATAGGATATTTCTCGCGGATGTTCTCCCAAGGGTTAGGCATGAGCTGCTTGAGACCCAGAGACATCTTCTTCTCTTCCCTGTCAAGGGTAAGGATCTGAGCCTCTACTTCGTCACCCACTTTCAGGAAGTCCTGAGCGATGCGGAGCCTTGGAGACCATGACATCTCTGATACATGGATAAGTCCTTCCACGCCAGGCTCGATTTCTACGAATGCACCGTAGTCTGCGATAAGAACGACCTTGCCCTTAACCTTGTCGCCTACCTTGAGGTTCGGATCGAGAGCATCCCAAGGATGAACGGTAAGCTGCTTGAGTCCGAGGGCGATTCTCTTCTTGGCCTCATCGAAGTCAAGGATAACGACCCTGATCTTCTGGTCGAGTTTGACAACCTCTTCAGGATGGTTGATCCTGCCCCATGAAAGGTCTGTAATGTGAATGAGTCCGTCCACTCCGCCCAGGTCGACGAATACGCCGTAGCTGGTGATATTCTTGACAGTACCTTCGAGTACCTGTCCTTTCTCGAGCTTGCTGATGATTTCGCTCTTCTGCTGCTCGAGCTCAGCCTCGATCAGGGCCTTATGGGAAACGACTACATTGCGGAACTCCTGGTTGATCTTCACGATCTTGAAGTCCATCGTAGTGTCTACATACTGATCGTAATCACGGATAGGTTTGATATCGATCTGCGAACCAGGCAGGAAGGCCTCGATTCCGAAGATATCGACAATCATGCCGCCTTTAGTACGTGTCTTGACGTAACCTTTGACAACCTCGTTGCTGTTATATGCTGCATTGACCATATCCCAGGAGCGGAGTGCACGGGCCTTCTTGTGTGAAAGGAGCAGCTGTCCTTTCTTGTCCTCAGTCGACTCTACATACACTTCTACCTTGTCGCCTACTTTGAGGTCAGGGTTGTAACGGAACTCCGGAGCCATGATGACACCTTCGCTCTTATAACCGATGTTTACGATAACCTCTCTCTTGCTGATTGCTGTAACTACACCTTCTACGACTTCGCCTTCTACGACTTTTGAGAGAGTGTTGTCATACATCTGCTCGATTTCAGCCTTGTTTTCTCCATAGACGTCCGCACCTTCAAAGGCATCCCAGTCGAATTTGTCCGGGTCTACCGAAGCGTTAAGGACAGGCTTCCTGGTCTCTTCTGCTGCAGGAGCGGTCTCCTGTGCCGGAGTCTCCTCTACAGCAGCTACTGTCTTGTTTTCTTCCATAATAAAATCAATAAAAACAAATTAGCGGGTTTAACTTTATTTCCTGTACCTTCCGGGAACAAAAAAGCGCGTCCCCTGTCAAAAGGCGCGCAAATTTATACATAAATTCCGTATTATCAAATAATTTCTGTTTTTCAGAGCTAAAATCACAACATTTTTTTCTTCCTGAAAACCAAAAGGATAATAGCGAACGATACAAGCATCAGCCCCAGAGTAATGACCCAGTCCCATCCCGACCCTGTAAGAGGCAGCCTGACATTCATGCCGAAAAAGCTGGCAATCAGTGTAGGAGGCATCAGAAGAAGGGATACCAAAGTAAAGACCTTCATTATCTTGTTCTGATCGAGGTTAATAAGACCTATGACCGTATTCTGAAGATATTCAAGTCTTTCAAAGCTGAAATTCGTATGGTTGATAAGTGAGGATATATCCTTGAGCATGACATTCAGCTTGGACTGCAGAGCCTTCGGATAACGGTTGCTTTTGAGTATGCTCGATACGACCCTCTGCTTGTCCACGATATTCTCCCTTACAAGCATTGTATTTTCCTGCAGCTGGTTGATATCGAGAAGGAACTCTTCGTTGATGTCCTCTCCCAGACTCACTTTCCTGTTGTACTGCTCTATTTCCTTCGACATGAGCTCGATCATATCGGCATCAAGGTCGATCCTCTGCTCCAATATATTGACGAATACCATATAACCGGAAGGATAGAGCTTGGGAAAGGCCTGGACCCTGCGCTGGATGTCGGTAATACTTCTCAAAGGGCTCTCTCTCAAAGTCGTGAGAATATTGTCCGTAATGATAAAGGAAACAGGAATCATGGAGTATTCTTCAGGACCAGGTATAAGGAAGTTGGTGTTTGCGAAAAGGGCGTCTTCCGTCTCGGAAAAACGTGATGAACTCTCGATCTCTTCCGCCTGGGCACGACTCTGGATAGTGGTTCCGAGGAATGCCTCGGCAGCCCGCTTTTCTTCTCCTGTCGGGACAAAAAGGTCGATCCAGATTACATCCGCGTGAGTAAGGGAACCGAAAGATGTTTCCGACTGGGAAACCTGTATCTGTCCGTTGGACTTGTAGAAGATGTCTATCATACCTCACTAAGTTTTGCTCCGGCCCAGTCGTCGGAAAGTTTAACATCCGGTCCTTTCAGAGAAAGTCCGCAAATGTAGGGATTTCCGTCCAATAATCAAATAGCGCCGCACAATAGTTTTACTCCGATGGCAATCAGTACTATACCGCCGGCTGTCTTTGCCGGACGGCCGAATTTCCTGCCGGCAAGGCTTCCGCACGAAACTCCTGCAGCAGCGGCCAGAACGGTAACGGTACCGACGGACGCTGTCAGAGCCCGAATGTCCGGTCCCGCGACTCCGGACATGGCAAGAGAGACCCCGACGGCAAAGGCATCTATACTGGTGGCGACCGCTGCAAGAAAAAGATGCCTTAACCCACACAGGTTTACATCATCCTCTCCGGACGGCCGGATTCCGGACCAGGCCATAGTTCCACCTATATATAATAATATGAGAAAGCCTATCACGTGCGCCGCCTTGTGCACCAGAGATGCGACCGAAGCCCCTGCAAGCCATCCTCCAAACAGCAGTCCTGCCTGAACGAGACCGAAGACCAGAGCGACTGAAAAGACTTTCGGCGGACGTATTTTACCCAATGTCAC
The DNA here is from genome assembly GCA_017694885.1 of Candidatus Cryptobacteroides faecipullorum. Lineage (GTDB taxonomy): Bacteria > Bacteroidota > Bacteroidia > Bacteroidales > UBA932 > Cryptobacteroides > Cryptobacteroides faecipullorum. Next base: position 28,919 of record JADIMH010000066.1, read on the forward strand.
GCTTCCGCTCATCGAAACCACTATGGTATCCACACTGAGAGACAGAGACATCAGGAAGATTTCGATTATATCCATACAAATTTTCAGTTTTCAGGAGGATCCCTTAGCCTACGGTCTGAACGGCTGGCGGTTTGCTATCGACCGTCCGAGGGTAAGTTCGTCCGCATATTCCAGATCATCGCCGAACCCGAGTCCTCTTGCAAGGGACGATACCGCCACATTGAACGGTGCCAGCTGCCTGTAGATATAAAAAGATGTCGTCTCCCCTTCGACATCACCGCTCAAGGCCAGAATAACCTCTATATGAAGGTCCTCTCCGGAATCCGAGTCGTCCCCGCCATTCACCGCGGTACCGTCGGCCCGGCACAGTCCCGAGATTCTTGCCACAAGTTCTTTTATGGTAAGGTCCGACGGCCCGATGCCATTGATCGGGGAAATGATTCCTCCGAGCACATGATACACGCCATGGTACTGGCCTGTATTCTCGATGCTCATGACATCCCTTACATTCTCGACTACGCAGATTATCCTGTGATCGCGTTTCCGGTCAGAACAGATCGGACAGATGTCCTCGTCCGAAATCATCCTGCAGACACTGCAATAACGAACATTGTCTCTCAGCGAGTCAATGGCCGCAGTGAAATGATGGACATTCCCCGCCGGCTGTCCAAGCAGATGGAGGGCCAGTCTCAAAGCCGTCCTTTTCCCTATTCCAGGCAAAGTATTTATAGCTTCTACAGCCTCTTCAAGAAGCTTTGAAGGGTAATTGTCTTTATTATACATTCCTGTCACTATGGTATTTTATAAGTCCGTCCATCGGGGAAGGAAGGAACTTTGCAATGACAATCCCTTCTTCCCGGGCCGCTTTCTCCAGAAATTCCCGGCACCCGCATGCGAACGAGCCTGTAACTCCTGTCCCGCATGCCGGCAGATCATACTGTTTCAGGCATCTTGCGATGAATGTTCTGAAATTGCTTTCGATTAAAGATGAAGCATAGATACGGCTTTCCTCGTCCGGTGCTCCGGAATCAGAAGCAACGCCTTTGGCCACCGATGCTATGTAAGGGGCAAAAGAAGCCAGATACCTTGCCGGAGCATCTCCTTTATAGACTGCCGCCACGACAGAGGCATAATCTTCCGAATAAACTCTGTGAAAATCTTCTGAAAGCCATCGGGGCATTATCCCCTGGAGATAGTCTGCCAGAAACATACGCCCCAAAGCGGCACCGCTTCCGAAATCCCCGAGAACGTATCCGCACGGCCGGACGTTTTTCACGACTTTTTCCCCGTCGTACACGCAGCTGTTCGAACCTGTACCAAGAATGGCGGCTATTCCTGCATTCCTTCCCCAGAGTGCCCTCGATGCAGCTGTCAGATCCGATTCCATACCGACCGCAGAACAAGGGAAAATCCCGTGGAAAATGTTTTCGATCCGTTCATCCCTGCCGACAAGTCCGGCTCCATAGAAATGCACTTCCTCGACCCGGTTCTGCCAGTCTCCGGAGGAAATCCCGTCCAAACGGGACAAAGCGTCCTGAATACGGGATGCCGCTGTGTCCGGCGACATGGTAGCAAGATTGATTCCGGCAGTTCTGAAACGTTCGGTTCTGCAACCGTCCATAAGGCAGAAGTCAGTCTTGGTAGCTCCGCTTTCGATTATCAGTCTCATGACAAGGTATCTTCCGCAATTTCACGCAAACCGATATGCAACAACCTGATGCACTGTCGCTTACTTCCGGCTTTCATTATACATCTGCTCGTAGTATTTCAGATAGTCTCCCGAAGTGACATTATCCATCCAGTCCTGATGCTCAAGATACCACCGGACGGTCTTCTCTATCCCTTCTTCAAACTGAAGGCTCGGACTCCACCCAAGTTCCTGCTGCAATTTCCGGGAATCTATCGCATAGCGCATGTCATGACCTTTGCGGTCAGTAACATAGGTGATCAGATCCATGTCCTCTTCTTCCGGTCGTCCGAGCAGCCTGTCTACCGTTCTGATCAGAACCTTGATGACATCGATATTCTTCCACTCGTTGAACCCGCCTATGTTATATGTCTGGGCTATCCTGCCCTCATGGAAGATAAGATCTATAGCCCTTGCGTGGTCTTCGACATACAGCCAGTCCCTGACATTCTCGCCCTTTCCATAGACAGGAAGCGGCTTGCGAAGCCTTATATTGTTAATAAACAACGGTATAAGTTTCTCCGGGAACTGATATGGTCCATAATTGTTCGAACAGTTGGTTACTATCGTCGGCATACCGTAGGTATCGTGGAAAGCCCTCACGAAATGGTCGCTGGCTGCCTTGCTCGCAGAATACGGGCTATGAGGACTGTAACTGGTCTCTTCCGTGAAGAATTCACTGCCATATGCATGATGGTGCTCTGATGAGGCCTTGGTAGTGAACGGCGATTCTATACCGTCAGGATCAGTCAGTTCCAGGGCACCGTATACCTCATCGGTAGAAATATGGTAAAAACGGCACGGCACAGGACCGACATGCCAGTCTTCAGGCTCCCAATACTCTTTGGCCGCCTGAAGAAGGGAAAGCGTCCCCATAACATTAGTGCGGGCGAATGTAAATGGATCGCGGATACTCCTGTCCACATGGCTTTCTGCCGCCAGATGGATAATCCCGTTGACATGATTCGTTCTGATAATGGTTCTGACAGTATCGTAGTCGCATATGTCGGCCTTGACGAATGTATAGTTCTCTCTGCCCTCCAAATCCCTGAGGTTGGCAAGATTGCCCGCATATGTGAGTTTGTCGAGGTTTATTATACGATAGTCGGGGTATTTGTTTACGAACAGGCGTACTACATGACTGCCGATGAACCCTGCCCCTCCCGTTATCAAAATGTTTCTTTTATAATCCATGACTTTCCGCGTTATTGATGTTGTCTATGCATTTCTTCAGAGAATCTGTCCAATACGGTATCCTGAGACCGAAAGCCTGCTTGATTCTGGTCTTGTCGAGTACAGAATATGACGGACGTTTCACCGGACTCGGAAATTCATTGCTGTGACACGGCCGGATATCGCATGAGGTATGCCCCGAATACTCCGCTATCATTTCCGCAAAGTCATACCAGGAGCAGACCCCTTCGTTGCTATAATGGTATATGCCGTCTTTGTTTTCATATTTCCGGTGCTCCACTATATCAAAGACAGCTTCTGCCAGATCGCCGGCGTATGTCGGTGTTCCGGTCTGGTCGAATACGACGTCAAGATGAGGTCTCGCAGCTGTAAGATTCAGCATCGTCTTGAGGAAATTCCTGCCGTATTCGCTGTACAGCCACGCAGTGCGGATTATGATATGGCGGCATCCGGAAGCGATGACTTCCTGCTCCCCGTGCAGTTTGGTCTCACCATAGACGCCGGTAGGATTTGCCGGCTGGTCTTCCGTGCATGGAGTGTTGTTGTCTGTCCCGCCGAAAACATAATCGGTGGAAATATGGACCAGAAAGCCATTGCGAGCGTTGAGCGACACGGCGAGGTTTCTTACTGCAGCCGCATTAAGAAGCTCGGCCGCATCCCGTTCGACTTCGGCCTTGTCAACATTGGTATAAGCGGCGCAGTTTATGACCAGGTCTATTTCCAACCCTTCCGCCGGGCCTTCCAGGCAGCCGTTCACCGCCTTTTCTACTGAGGACAGATCCGTAATGTCCAGATGGACGGTATCCGCTCCCGGGACGTCTGTCACATCTGTAAAAACATACACGTTTCCTGCAGCGGACTTCATTAATGCTCCTGCCCCCTGTCCCGGACAAGACGCGGACACGCAGTTGCGCAATTCGGTACCGAGCTGTCCGTTCGACCCTGTAACTAAAATATTCATTGTCTTGGTTTTCTAATATCAGACATATCCATCGCCTCGCTCAGGATAACTCTATTCATAATAATCCGTTTCATAGTCAAACAGCCATCCTGCATCTTTCAGCCGGCTGTGATTGCGGTCTTTTTCAGACAGAAGTATCTTGTCGGGAGGTATTCTCCAATCTATCCCCAGATCCGGATCATCCCAGGCCAACGCGCCTTCGCTCAGAGGAGAATAGAAATTGTCGCATTTGTACTGGAACAATGCGGTTTCGCTCAATACGCTGAATCCGTGGGCAAAACCTCTCGGAATAAAAAACTGCCTGTGATTTTCACCGCTCAGCTCTACCGACACATGTTTTCCGAATGTCGGAGAACCTTTCCTGATATCTACGGCAACATCCAATACCGTCCCTTCTATCACCCGAACAAGCTTGCTCTGTGCATATGGAGGCTTCTGGAAATGGAGGCCGCGAATAACCCCGTAACTGGACCTGCTTTCGTTATCCTGGACAAAACATGCTGTCCGTACCTGACGGTCAAAGTCACGTTGTGAAAAAGATTCGAAGAAGTAGCCACGTGAATCTTCAAAGATACGTGGTTCGATGATGACCACTCCTTCTATTTCCGTCTTTATTATATTCATTTTACTGTCCCTTTGAACTGTCGATGACTTTCAAAAGATACTGTCCGTACTGGTTTTTCAGCATCGGCAGGGCCGTTTCCCGCATTTTCTCCTCGCTGATCCAACCATTGACATACGCTATCTCTTCCAGACATCCTATTTTCAGGCCCTGACGTTTTTCTATCACTTCCACGAATATAGAGGCTTCTGCAAGAGAATCATGCGTTCCTGTATCCAGCCAGGCAAACCCTTGCTGCATGGTCTGGACTTTAAGTTCTCCGGCTTTCAGAAATTCCTGGTTCACTGTAGTGATCTCCAGCTCACCACGCGACGACGGCTTGATATGCTTTGCAATATCAACCACTTTATTCGGATAGAAGTACAGCCCGACCACAGCATAGTTGCTTTTCGGATGCTCCGGCTTTTCTTCTATGCTCAGACAGTTTCCTTCACTATCGAATTCCGCCACTCCGTACCGCTCCGGATCTTCCACCCTGTAGCCGAATACCGTTGCCTTCGATTCCTTCTCTGCAGTTGCAACAGCATCTCTCAGGATGCTGGTCAGGCCTGCGCCATGAAAAATGTTGTCACCGAGAACCAGACAGACACTGTCATCTCCGATGAAATCTTCTCCGATTATGAACGCCTGTGCCAGTCCGTCAGGACTCGGCTGCTCGGCATACTCCATTCTCAGGCCATAATCCGACCCGTCACCGAGAAGACGTCTGAATGCAGGAAGGTCCTGCGGAGTAGATATTACAAGAATATCCCTTATACCGGCCTGCATCAGGACTGATATGGGATAATAGACCATCGGTTTGTCGTATACAGGAAGCAACTGCTTGCTCACTCCTTTTGTGATCGGATACAGCCGTGTACCGGATCCACCCGCCAATACGATTCCTTTCATAGATATTTATCTTAAAATCAAAACTGACTGACAATAAATTTCACAAAGATAACCTTAATTTCTCTAACTCGGCACGGAAAGCCGTAAACAGTTGCAGATTACATATAAAAAGAAAGTCCCGGACCGAGAGATGGTCCGGGACTCCTATATAAAAGCGGCAGCTGCCTACTCTCCCACCTGGTGGGGCAGTACCATCGGCGCAAGCGGGCTTGACTTCTCTGTTCGGAATGGGGAGAGGTAGGTCCCCGCCGCTATAGCCAC